>JAJDED010000001.1:5000-113240 GCA_029259915.1 Planctomycetota bacterium
TTCTTGAACTTGCTAAAAGCCAGTTCGATGGGGTTCAGGTCGGGTGAGTATGGCGGTAGGTAACGGACTTCAGCCCCGACCGCTGCAATGGCCTCGACAATCCCTTTCACCTTGTGACTCGATAGATTGTCCATCACGACGACATCGCCAGGTCGTAACACCTTGGCCAGGTGTTGCTCGACCCAAGCACGGAACACGTCGCCGTTGATCGCCCCGTCGATGCACAACGGTGCCACGAACCCTGTCGACCGCATGGCCCCCAAGAAGGTCGTGGTCTGCCAACGACTGTTGGGGACGCGCTGGACGAGCCGAGTTCCACGTGGACTACGACCATAGGTCCGTGTCATGTTCGTTTTGGCCCACGTTTCGTCGAGGAACACAACTCGGTCTGGATCGATGTTCAGCTGCGCGATCGACCACTGACGTCGCGCTTCTACGACGTCTTCCCGATCCTGTTCAGCTGCGACAAGCGTCTTTTTTTTCGCGTGCGCTTCAGTTCACGGCAAGCGCGGCTGAGCGTCACGTCCGAAACTTGCCAACCGAGTTCTTCCAGTGCAGCTGCTTGTAGCTCGCGAAGATAAATATCTGGTTGCGCGTCCAGCTTCGCCAAGATCCAACCAGCATACGGCTCCCAAGTCTTACGACGATTGCGAGTCGTCTGCGGGGCAACTTTGCCTTGTTCCCGACGCTCTTGTTTGATGCGACGAACCCACGATTCCGATACATCGAATCGCAACGCCACTTCACGAGTACCTTCGCCAGCGTCGCAAGC
This sequence comes from Planctomycetota bacterium, assembly GCA_029259915.1. Lineage (GTDB taxonomy): Bacteria > Planctomycetota > Planctomycetia > Pirellulales > Lacipirellulaceae > Bythopirellula. The sequence continues at coordinate 5,773 of JAJDED010000001.1, forward strand.
GGCGAGAACATCCCGCCGAAACTCCTTCGAATAAGCTTCCATCAGTCCACCTCCTTGCTTGAGATGAACCTAATTTAACCAGTTTCCCTAGAGGGCGCTAGAGGTAATGGAAGGATGCTCTAAACGTATCCTCTGCGCCGGCTCCTCCGAAGAACATTGCCAGTCTGGCGCTCGTACCGCCGACGGAAACGGTATCGTTTCCGGCACCAGTCCGAACACCCAACATCCCGAAGGCGGAGTCGACGATCGATACTTCATCGTCGCCGGCACCCGTTCCGATCGAGGCTAAGTTCGCGTAAACGTGGTTTAGATGAACCGTATCGACGGCATCTCCGCGACCACCCTGCAAACTTAACAATCGCGTATGCGTGTTTGCCACGTCCATCGTATCGGAATCTGCGCCACCAAAAGCCATGATCCCCAGACCGGCATGCACCGCATCAACCGCTAGGTGATCCTCACCAGCGCCAAGCCCCACTATTACGGAACGTCCCACACCAAGCGTTGGCTGCGGTCGTGCAGAGTCTTCTTCGTCAGTGCCATTCAAGGGTGCGTTTGGATCATCCATCGGCCTGCCACCCAGCCGCACGGTATCCGCATCATCTCCTGTGCGAATTATCAGAGAACCTCTAACCCGCACGCCGGGGAGTGCACCACCATTGTCTCCGCCCTCTTCCAAACCGGCAGGGACTGGCCCAGGCCCCACCTCCCTTGGCAGGCCAACGGTTACATGATCAGCACCAGAACCAGTGCCGACGATCACATTGCCATTGAAGTGCGCGTCGCTAATCTCCACGGAGTCGTCACCTTCGTGCATGAAGATTCTTGCACCACGTTCCACGCCCGAGACAACAACGCCTATCTCCGGTACCCCTGGTGCTGGGTCCGTCGGTTCGGCTCCTCCATCCGCCAACGAAACTACCGTTCCATCAAGACCGCGGACGAGATATTCGCCTGGCTGCGGACCCGAGCTGACAGCAATCTGGTTATCGAGTTCATCGCCTTCGATCACCAGTGCGCCGTTGACGACAGAAACCAAGACGTCTCCGGCAAGCATCTTCTTCTCTTCGAGTTGTTCAAACCGCAAATTGTTCCGAGAATTACGTACCATCTTCCCTTCTCCTTCCGTTACGCCCCTGTTGAAAGAAGCCATTTCCGACCACGGCCCCAGTCTAGAAAACTAGCAAGGCAGACGTGGATGGCTTGTCAAATAGAACCCCCAAAACTTCATGGGGTTTCGCTCGGAATCGGAATTTTTGATCCAAGCTCGGGAATCTCAGACTTAACTTCTTGCACTGGAAGAGATAAGCTAGTATCCAGTTCCTGCAGTTCCGCTAGCGATATTTGCGTGCCAGTTGACAGCGGGTGTCGATGATTGATTGCAAATCTATGGTCCATTACGGCAGGTTTTTTGAGGTGAAAATTTGATGACTTGCCGAGGTGTTCGTGGAGCAACGACGATTGGGAAAAACGAACGTGAGGAGGTCCTCTCAGCAACGCGTCAATTGTTAGCGTTGTTGATTCGCTGCAACGAGATCGATCCTCACGACGTGGCCAGCGCGATCTTTACCACAACACCAGACATCGATGCCGAATTTCCCGCTCTGGCAGCCCGACAACTTGGTTGGCTTGATGTCCCGCTCCTATGCAGCCACGAAATGACGGTGCCGGGTGGTTTGCCACTCTGTATTCGAGTGATGATTCACTGGAACACCGACAAGCCGCAGAACGAAATCGAACACGTTTACGTCCGCGATGCCAGGCGACTTCGACCAGACCTCTCAAAGCTTCCCCCAGTGGATTGGGAAGAACTAGAAAAGTGGATCAGCCAACAGATGGAAAGCAGCAGCGAATAGCTCGTCGCTGAAATACAAAAGCCAAAACCCCTGTAAAGACGAGAAGCATGCCGCATGGTTCGGGGACTTGGGTCGAGGCACTCGTCACCCAGGCGGCTGGCAACGACGCTTCACGTTGCCAGGCTAGAAAGTCAAACCCGTCGGTATCGTTGTCCCCGTCGGTATCCCCTCCGCGATTTTTTCCGTAGGAATATGCCCACAGATCGAAATCTTCGCTCCCCGCCTGGGCATCGAAATTGAAGTCGGCGGAGTACGTGTAGAGAAAAACTTGTTGCTGCCACAGCAAGAAATCTGCGCCGTCGGTGTCTCCATCTCCGTCGATGTCCCCCCCGGCGTCGATTCCGTAGGAGGCCATCAAAAGTGCCATATCGTCCCCGTCGACATCGATATCGAGATCCAGGTTGGCGTCTCGCGTGATTGTTGCAGAAAGCTTTGGCCATCCAGTCTCCGAATCGAGAATCGGCGCGACCACGATTTCTGAAGCACTGATTGGTGACCCTCCTACGGTATACAGCCAGTTTGCCTGTAAGAGCGCAAAATCACCGCCGTCGACCATGCCATCGCCATTAAAATCGCCGTCGTCAAGATCGCCGGGCTGGAGCCAGTTTCCATCGAGCGTATAGAAGTCGTAAAAGTCGACCGCACCGTCCAAATTCGAGTCGCCGGGGAGCCACGCCTGAATTTGCATCAACGGGTCGCCAACGACCGTATTGACGTAAGAAACCTGCCGGGTGGCATTCCAGGCGGCTTCGACAAAGGTCCAACCCCCCATCCCTGGAGCCGCAGCCGCTCCTCCAGCGGGTAAGAACTTCTCGTAGAACAAATCTTCGTTCGTGACGTTGTCGGGGCCATTGGTCGGTTCGGCAACGTGCCCCAACCCAGCAGTTCCTCCCACTTCCAACCAATCGGCTATCAGACCTTGGTTTTGCGTATTTAGCGGGTCAAAGCTCTGGGCATTGAAGCTTTCGTGGGTGAGGAATACAGCCCCGTTGGCAAGATCGAATTGAACTTCGCCTGGCTGAAATTGGCTACCAACAAATTCCCCTAGGTAGTTATTGCTTAAGCCAACGGCACCGCCGTCGTTCGTGCCATGGCTCACATAACCGATCACCTGCCGACCGGAAGAGGTGATGGCATTATTTGTATTGTCGAACATAATTGGCACTGGGTCCGTGATTCCATCGTCAGGATAAAGGCCGGTCACCACTTCGAATAACCCCGCACCAAGTCCCGCTGAATTCGTCATCTGATCGACACTTGGAAAACCTGTGTCGTCAGCGATGATCTTGTGTCGAAACGGCACAAGAAAAACGTTCTGGGCACGGTCGATTGAATCCTGAACCGATTTCACACTGTAGCCATCAAGACGAGAGGCTAGTCGGATGTCTCCATTAATGGGGTCGGATCCGGCGCGAACAAAGGGCGCATTTTCGAAGTAGTAGGGATTCGAAGACAAGTTGGTATCGAATTGGTGAAAGCCAGCAAGGAAGAATTGGTTTGTCATCTCACCGATAGTATCGATCGAATCAATCCGCACCAGTTCGCTTTCCAAGCTGGAAAAGGAACCACCTCCGGCGTTGATTCGTAGCGGTAACCCTTTGGTGGTGACAATCACATCGATCGTGTCGGGAATGGCCCCAATTGTGCTGAGAATCTGGGGACGAATGATATCAAGGTAATCTTGAGCCGAGACTTCTTCGTTGAAGGCACCCGCCAGAATTGTATCGATACCCGTTATCGGAGCGATATGCACCCCAGGTCGAGCCTGCTGGTAGTGGTCTGCGATCTGGAATCCGTCGCCGGGAGGGCCCTGATCGCCATTGTAGATAACAAGAACATTTTCAGGTGCGATTGCACACGCCTGCCGACTAACAGCAAGGAAGAAAATTCCTACTGTGAATAGTAAGATTAAAATTGCACCCGAGGGCAATACAAGCTTCATGTTTTGACTGTTTGGTGGTAGTCCATGCTGCCCCTAATAGCCCTATTATACGCGGTAACATCGGCAAATGACTCACAAAAATCCCTTCTTAATAAAGTTCCTTTACCGACAAATGTCACCTACAAAAAACAGTGGTCACACCCTAAGCCCTCGGAAACTAGCGCACACTCAAAAAAGTGAAGCATGTATACCTAAAGTTGTGGGGGCCTAGTGGAGCCCTTACCAGAGAACTCTAACGCCTGCGGCGTGAAATCAAGCCCAAACCACCCGCCAGAATGAGCAGACCTAGTGTCGCTGGCTCAGGAACAGGGTTTGGTAATGAATTGGGTATAGATTGCGCTGCAATCCCTGCTGCCACAGTCGAGAATCCGAGTTCCGGAACTTGAGGCGACGAATAGAAAAGAATCCCAGTAACAGTACCCGCTGGAAAACTAGGAATGGTCGCCCAAACAGACGAAGAATCCACGCCTGGGCCGCCACCGGTACCGCCAGGGCTGGGGTCTTGGACAGGCACCAAAGGATATGTGCCATGACTAGTGGCCGCTGGAACAAAAGTCACGCCGGAGCTACCAAGCTGTTCGTCGCTGTTGAGGCCCACCGTAAAATTCGACACTCCCGAGCTACCTGCACCAATTCTGGTGACTTGATAGGCATAAATATATTCGCTGGGAACCGGATCGGCGAAAACAATTCCATTCTCGTTCAAGAAGTTTTGAAAATTACCGGGTGCGAATACGGCAAACTCCACGTCGGCATCAAGCGTGTCGAAGATGAAGAAATTGGAGTAGCTCTGGATTCCCTGCCATACTCCCGCACTAGGACCCGTACCATCGTTATAGGCATGGGTCGTCGTTTGAAGCGTGGTTGCCTGAGCTGTACTTAAGCCGACAGCAAGCATTATTGCCAGGAAAAAACTGAAGAAGCCCACTTGAGTTCGCATTGTTCCATCCTTTGACTGGCTTTTAAATGTTTCTCAACGTAATTTCGAGTAGCTATTCCGCACCACTGATTATTTCCGATGCCAGATAACCGTATGTTGTGTCCTCTAAGGTGTGTAATCTTCAAAGCCAACTATCTAAACTAGTCCACAGTCGCATCATGCTCTCACAAATCAGACTGAGGGAGAGCTCCTATTGTTAACGGCGTCGGCGAACTGCCAAAGCCATGAATCCCATACTCAAAAGAGCCAAACTGGCTGGTTCGGGAATGGAAACCGTGCCTGGCGTCGGCACGCTCGAAACGCCAAAGGTTCCACCATCCACGGTGATCGAAGCACCCAATACCGGCAAGTTATTCGAAGAGAACGCCAGAACATAGCTAGACTGTCCTGTGCCGATCAATGGGCTGGCAAAATTCCAAATCGCTTTATTTCCGCTGTCAAATCCAAACAGCGAGGAAGCAACTTCGCCAACTGTATTTTCGAATTGGCCGATTGAGTTTGCGGAAGCGTTGACGTTAACGATTTCTGCAGAAACCGAAAAAGTTCCTGAGTTGTTTACCTGATACAGATAAACCATCGCGGCGCCAGAAGCATACGTAGCGGTTGGAAAAGCAGCCGCAAAATTTCCGGCGGTCATGACTGCATAGTCAATCGTACCGAATAAGTTGTTGGGAACAGCAAGCCCATTGTTGTAAGTGGTAGAGCCAGTCCACGCACCACCCACACCTGGACCAGAGCCGTCGTTGAATGCCCCGGCGATGCCGTCGAGGTCGCCCGCTTGAGCAGGAACGACTAGAAGAGAAAAGACTGCCAAGAAGGCGAAAAATTTGGTTTTAGTAGACATCACTAGCGACTCCCCATCAGTGAAAAAAATCAAGTGTCGATAAGTTCAAATTGCACGTAACCTGCACGCAAGAGGTTTTTCTTCCCGGAGCGGCAGATGGTCGTATGCTACCACACGCGTCATGCGAGTCAAACGAATAATTCCAATTTTATCGATTCTTTCGATTCTCTGGTTTTTGCCGGTTTTTCTAGCTGAAAGCGGACAAACTTCTAGACAATTCGGAGGGCCCTACCTAACCCGATATTTCACACGCGGTTACGAGATAAGACAGCCTGACCAGATGCCATTTTCTATCCAGAAAAGGGCCATTTATGCCACTGCACCACTGTGGAGGACTAAGTAGAAACCGCAGGGGGAAGGGGTCAGGGATGAGAGGTCGGAGGTCAGTAGATATGACTATTGCTACGCAATCTTTCCCTGACCTCCGACCTCCCATCTCTGACCTCTTCAAAAAGTACCCGAGAGAGGATTTGAACCTCCACCCACTTGCGTGGACATGGACCTGAACCATGCGCGTCTGCCAATTCCGCCACTCGGGCTTGCACACAACTTACGATGCCAAAATGGGGTCAAAGTTGCAAGAGGAAGATTGGAAATGCGAAATGCGAAAGGGGAAAGTGGAAAGGGGAAGCACGTTTTTGGGACTTTTTTTGAAACGCAGATTTCGCGGATTATCGCAGAGGGTCAAACGTGGTGTGATAATTGTAGCGATTTGCAGATATGGTGGGATTTTACTTTTTGAATTCAGTTCACTGCGTATTGACACCGCGACGATCTGCGCAATCTGCGTTTCGTTTTTAGTGCGCAAAAAAACCGCCGCGGAGCTTAGCGCTACGCGGCGGCATGAGAGTGATAAAATTAGCCGTGTTGGCTAGAAGTCACCGGAATCGACCTCACCACCGGCAGCGGTGACTAAATGCAGGTAGAGATCGCGATCGACCGATTCGCTGATCGATTTGCCATGCGCATCGGAAAAACTGTGCAATACAACACCAGGATGGGCACTACTGGGGCCATACCAACGTTTTGCCTGGTTGCCGGAACTTGACGCATGGACAAAGGTTTCGTCGTAGAAGCGGGCCGTAGGAGGTGATGCACTTGGATTATCAGGCCCTTCAGTGGCAGCGTCTCCGCCGGAGCGCTTGACGCCGGAGCCGACATTCAAGGCAGTCTGACCACCGTCATCGGTATCGCCCCACTTCAACACAGCCGGCCCCGTCGCAGGGGATACCGGAGGGATCTTCGTGATGCCGCTATCGTCCGGATGATCCGGATCAGCGGCTACCACGTACATTGACAGGCCACTAATCCAAGACGCGAAACGCTCTTCACGCGATTCGGAGAACGCTATCGTATTAGATGTTCCGTCCCTCATACTTCTAAAGGAGCCCGGACTAGGTCTTTGTCCACTAGATGGCTTCTGAAAGATGCTGATTAAGGGATCGCCGGCAGCGTCATTAGGAGAAGCGTTTGGACGTTGGGCAAAAACGATCGCACCGTTACCCGCCTTCGACCTGGGACTGCTGGAACTGGAATAGCTATTGAACAGTGATCCAGCAGGAGCGCCAGAATCCATACCACCAGGGGTGGCGCCATCCTCATTATAATGCGTCGAAGGCATGCAGACATAGTTGCCTACCGCTGCGCGGTTTCCGTTGTAAATCGCATCCTTGGTCTCATCGTTGCCCGGGAAGCTGGGACAGATGAACGCGGGAACCTGCGTGCCATAGGCATACCGCTTAATGTCCGTTGTGCTGGTAATGCTTGGGTTGACTACCACCTTGGGAACAAACGGCCCCTGCCGCAGCTTAGCAGAGCCATCCCCCTTTGTGCCAGTTTCAAGTTGCGAATCTCTCACGAGAGTATAGAGATTCTGGTTCTCCATGTAGGGCATGAGTTGGAATAACCAACTGTAATGGTCAAACTCGCTGCCAACAGCGGAGGGCGTGGTGCCTTCGGCATTGAAGTAGGCTGTTGACGCAAAGGGCAGCTCTTCCTTAGTGTCTTTGCCTGCAAAATTGTGCAAAGCCAGGCCGATTTGCTTGATGTTGTTCAAGCACGAGTTTCTACGGGCCGCTTCGCGGGCCGCCTGCACCGCAGGTAGCAACAGGGCTACCAACACGCCGATGATGGCAATCACCACCAACAGCTCGACGAGGGTAAAACCTCGCACATTTTTTCGAGCATCCATTTCAATACCTCCTCTTCAAAGGGAAAAACGGAAATAAAAAAATAATACCGCGGCAAATAACGCCGCAACAAAAAAACAATATCATCCACGCCAGCGCGCACCCACTTAGCCGCAAGCGGCAAAAAGGCTGCTGACAGGTCGAGACAAATTCTCATAATAGTTTATGCGAAAAGGTGTTACGATGTCAATCTGCCAGGTGAGGGGTTAGCCGAGGAATCTGATATGGCCGCAGAGGTGCAGATTGTTGTCGGGCCAGCCCGATCGGGGAAAACGGGGCTGCTGCTCAAGGGGTATCGGGAGTTTCTCCGCACTCTGCAGTGGGATCAGCTTGCTGGCGAGGGTCTTTGGCTCTGCCCCAGCCACCGGTCGGTGGCCGCATTGCGAGATACGCTGGTTGAAGGGAACACGGAGGGTTTTCTCGATCCGCGGCTAATGACCTTCGCACAGTTCGCCGAAACGGTGGTTGCCAAGAGTGCTCGGCTGGTAAGGCCAATCTCGCGATTGCAGCAGCGGCGGATTCTTCAGCGTGTGGTTAAGCGGCTACTCGATGAAGACAAGTTGCGACACTTTGCCCCGGTTGCTGCTACGCCCGGTTTCTTGCTTCAAGTCGGGCAATGGATTGCCGAACTCAAGCGACAGGACATTTGGGCTGAGGATTTCCGCAAACGGGTTGGCGACCCGCGCGACCGCGATCTGTCGAACATCTACGGCGCGTACCAAAGGGAATTGCAGATTGGCAACCTGTACGACGCCGAAGGACGATTTTGGGCCGCCCGCGAAGTGCTGCAAGATCAGCCGGCGGTGGGCAATCAGGATTTTGGTCTAGTAGTGGTCGACGGCTTTACCGATTTTACGACTGCGCAGTTCGACATTTTACAGATCCTCGCCCAGCGGTCGGCGCGGTTGAATATTTCCCTCACCGGGGATCCAGATTGCTTGGAGACAGGCAACGAAACCGACGGTAGAACGCTGCTATTCGCCAAAGTGCGGAACACTTTGGCACGATTGCGCGAATTGCTCCCCGACGCGGTATTGCAGCCTTGTGTGCCCACACACTGGGCGAATGCGAGTTTGCAACAGGCTGAGAAAAGGCTGTTTGCCCACTCTGAGTTGGAGTCCACGGACGAAACGCCCACGGAGAGTCAACCGATTGGTGTCGAAATCTTCGCCGCAAACGGCAACCAGGGCGAAATTGAAGAGATTGCCCGGCGGGTCAAACGGCTGCTGCTCGCTGGCTCGGTCCGTCCGCAGGACATTCTCATCGTCTTCCCACGGCTCGGCGAATCGGCCGACCGAGTGCGGGAGGTTTGCTGCGACTTTGGAATTCCCGTGGATATCGAGTCACAACCCCGGCTGGCGGCCTGTCCGCTGGTTCGGGCTGTGATTGGTTTGCTGCGGCTAGAACTAGAAGATTGGCCATTTCGGCAACTGTTAGGGACTGTCACCAACCGTCTGTTTAGCGCCTTGGACCCAACGGATTCCAATTCCGATGCCCGCGTGGCGTTGGAACACTGCATCCGCGCTGCCCAAATCCCCCGCGGGAAAAAACGACTGCTGGACCAACTACGCTACTGGGAAGAATCGCTTGGCGTCGGGGAAGACAATATTCCTGATGCGGACGTTTCGCCCGCAAGCGAACGTACCAAGCTGGCGCTTCGAGCCGCGCTGGCACTCCCCGTTTTGAAGGAGCTTGCCGACTGCTTGGATGAATTCTCGGCTCAGGCTTCACTCGACACTTGGATCGAGCGTGTGCAAGGGCTGCTCGCAAAACTGGGGTGCTTGACGACAAAGGGGTACCAGGATTCGCAAGTCCAGGAGAGCACCGCATGGAAACCCTTGCACCGAGGGCTGTTGTCGATTGGCCAGATCGATAAGTTAGCGTCGGACGAACCGTCGGCCCTCGGTCTGCAGGGGTTTCTGGAGTTGGTCGAAATGGTTGCCGCGGAGCTAACGCTTCCCCGGACACATGACGATGTGGGCCGGGTGCGGGTGCTCAGTGCCGAATCTGCCCGGCATGTGTCGGCCCCGCATGTTTTTCTGGCCGGATTGAGTGAACAGGCATTTTCGGCCGCGGAAACCGCGGGGCGGCTTTCCTTGGACAGTGACTTCAAACGTCCAAATACCTTGGAAGAAGTTGCGCTAAGCCGCGAAGCGGCGCAAAGCGAGGCGATGCTGCTGTTTTCCACTTTAGTCACACGGGCGACAGAAAGTTTGACATTAAGCTACCCGGCATTGGACAAGAAAGGTCAGTCCTTGCCCCCCTGCCCGCTGCTGAACGAGTTGGAACAGGCGTTTGTTCCGCACACGATTCCGAAAACCACGCAACCGCTGAGCAATGCCACGTTTACGGACGAAATGCCGTTAAGCATTTCCGCCACACGGCAGCAGGCCGTATCGCGGGCCTTGGAAAACGATCCGAGTTGGCTGGCCGACATGGCAGGATCGACCGAAGCAGTCAATATGCTCGACGGCATCGAGTGCATCGCGGCCCGGGCAGATCGCGAGCATTATAGTCCCTACGAAGGGTTGCTCCTCAACCGACCAGCCCGTCAGGCGCTGGGGCGACGTTTTGGCACTGAGCATTTGTGGAGCCCCAGCCAACTGGAAAGCTATGCCACGTGCCCCTTCCGGTTCTTTAACGAGCAGCTTTTGTCGTTGGAACCACTTGCGGAACTCACGCTCCGCAACGATGCGCGACGCCGGGGGAGCTTGCTGCATCAGGTACTGGCTTCGGTTCATCAGCAGATAAGCGAACAGCTCGATTCGCTCGATGCCGATCAGCGGCAATCGGTGTTGACCGAGCAATTCCGTAAGACGCTTGATGCCGAAATCGCCGCCAACCCACTCCGGGGTCTCGAACAAGCTTTACGCGAAATCGAACGCCGCGAGATTGAAGCCTGGGCCCCGGATTATGCTCAGCAGGAGTGCGATTACCGCGTCAGGTGGGATTCGCTCGACGAACCGCTGCGTCCAAAGTTTCTGGAGGTCCGCTTCGGCCCGCAGGTCCTTGGCCAGCAGCAGGCCGAGAACGAAGCCTCTACGGCGTTGCCGTTTGAGCTTGATCTGGGGAATGAACAGATTCGCATCACAGGGCAGATCGACCGCATCGACGTTGGCCGGGTGGGCAATGTGACCGTGTTTAACATTATCGATTACAAGTCGGGCAAAGAAGTTCGATTCAGCAGCGACAAAGTCCGCGCCGGGCGCCAATTGCAACTGCCACTCTACGCGCTGGCCGCCGAGCAATTGTTGCTGGCCGATCAAGAAGCCCAAGCCTTGTCCACGGGCTATTGGAACATTCGCGGTAAGGGATTCGAAAAGGGGGCTTTTGACATACGTGAAGCGGACGAAGAAGGGCTTCACGTCTCCGACCAATGGCCAGCGCTCCGAGACGACATTTTAGAAAGGGTCCAGCAGTTGGTTTCAGGAATCCGCGCTGGGGAATTCCCAGTGTACAACGAGGATGAGAATTGCACGCGGTCGTGCAATTTTCGCACCATCTGCCGCATTGCCCAGATTCGAAGCCTGGGAAAAGAGTGGTTGCCGACTAAACATGAAAAAAAACAAACTGAATTGGAACCGCCAAGAGCGCCAAGGACGCCAAGAAACGATTGAAGAAAACAAGATGCGGGGTGAGATATCAGGGAACCAATTGGATTGTCCGATGGTTGCCATTATCTTTCTGTCCCCTGACCTCCGACCTCTGACCTCTTCTGCAAAAACATGAGCCTGTCCACTTCACTTTCGCGACTCACCGATGAACAAACAGCCGCCCTGGCTGCGTACGACCGCTCCGTATCGCTTGCGGCAGGGGCCGGCTGCGGCAAGACGTTTGTCCTGACCGAACGATTTCTTTCGTATCTCGATCCGCGTATCTTCGAACCCGAGGCGGAACTGCAAGAGCTGGTGGCCATCACCTTTACGGACGCAGCCGCCCGGGAGATGCGAGAGCGTATCCGAGGGCGTTGTGCTCAACGTCTCCAGGAGGCCGACACTGGCGAAGTAAAAACCGCCTGGCAACGACTTCTTCGCAGCATGGACGATGCAAAGATCAGCACGATCCACTCGTTCTGCACCACATTGCTACGTAACCATGCGGCTGAAGCGCATTTGGATCCGCGGTTCGAGTTGCTCGACCCCGCCGCGGCAGAGTTGTTGCGACTGCAAACGCTCGACGATCGGCTGCGTGAATTGTTGATGGCCAGTGACGAACGGCTGATCCAACTCGCAACACGTTTCGGCTTAAGCAAGCTCCGCAACGATGTTGCACGTCTGATGGAGAAAAATCCCTGGCCGACGATCGAACGTTGGCATTCAGCCACCTCCGATGAGCTTGTCGCGGTTTGGCGTGAATACTATGCAGAAAAGGTGATTCGCGAATCTGTGGCAACATTTGTGGCAAGTGATCCACTGTCCGAGTTGCGTCAAATCTGCCAGGCGGCCGAGGTGACCAAAGAGGATCTGCCAGGGCATTTGCAATCAATCTTGCAGGTGATTGGCGAATTATCCACCAGCGCAGAGCCGGCTGCTTCGCTCGATCAGCTTCGGCAACTTGCACGCGTCCAGGGTGTGTGTAGGAAAGCCGACTGGGTCGACGAGAAGGAGTTCGATTGTTTCAAAAACACCTGCAAAGCGGTCCGCGACCTGATCGATAAAAGCATTATTCTCAAGCCAATTGAGGAAGAGGCGTTGCTGGAAGCCGCAACGGTTGGTTTGGATTTATTGCACGTGGTGGCGGACGTGGCGGAAATTTACGACTCGGTCAAGCAAGAGCAAGGTGTGCTGGAATTCGACGATCTGCTGATCCGCGCCCACCGATTGTTGGTCGATCCGCAGCACGCCGCCTTGCAAAAAAGGATCACCGGCAACGCGCGGCTGCTGATGGTCGATGAATTTCAGGATACCGATCCCCTGCAGGTGGCGATCGTCAAGGCCCTGTGCGGCAACGATTGGTCGCAACAAGGTTTGTTTGTGGTCGGCGATCAGAAGCAGTCGATCTACCGGTTTCGCGGGGCGGAACCACGGGTTTCTAGCGAATTAAGAGCCACTTTGCCTGCGGAAAGCCGTCTGTCGCTGACAACCAATTTCCGCAGCCAGCCGGCGATTCTCGACTTTGTGAACGCTCTGTTCCATGGAGCATTTGTAGAAGAATATGAACCGTTGCGACCCAACCGCCCGCAACTGACAGAAACGCCCGCGGTGGAGTTTCTCTGGGCGGAGGCCGTGCCCAGCAATTCTCGAACACCATCGCAACAAGGCACCACCAAACAATCGCGGGCACACGAGGCCGATTTGATTGCCCGGCGGTTGGCGGAACTTCTCGGCTCGGAAAAGCCCCTTGTTGTCGATCCTGGGGCGGCAAACGCCGCCGGTCCGAGACCGCTGCAATTGGGCGACATCGCCATTCTGATGCGATCGCTTAGCGACGTGCCAATCTACGAAGAGGCGTTGCGTCGGCACGGCTTGGATTATTATTTGACCGGTGGCCGGGCGTTTTATGCGCAGCAAGAGATTTACGACATTCTGCATCTACTGCGCTCTGTTGCCAGTGCGGCCGACGAATTGAGCCTGGCGGGGGCCCTTCGCAGTCCATTTTTTGCCCTCCAGGACGAGACCCTGTTTTGGCTTGTGGAGGAGCATGGTTCACTCAACGCGGGGCTATTTGCACCAGAATTGCCGAGCCAGTTGACAGCCGACGAGCGGAGCAAGGCGTCGCGCGCCGCGACGATTCTCCGCGATTTGCGCGATCAGAAAGATCGCCTGCTGGTCGCCCAATTGTTGAACGCGGCGTTCCGCAAGACCGGCTACGACGCAGCGCTGCTGAGCGAGTTTCTTGGCGATCGCAAATTGGCGAATGTCCGGAAACTGGTTGAGCATGCGCGAGTTTTAGATCGCACCCGCCCCGGGGATCTGAGCGCGATGATCACCCAACTTTCCGAGTTCGTAGTGCGCGATCCCAAAGAACCCTTGGCGGCGACACGCTCCGAAGGAAATGTGATTCGAATCATGACAATCCACAATGCCAAGGGATTAGAGTTTCCCTTGGTAGTCGTCCCGGACCTTGAACGAAAAAACATGCCTGGAACCCATCTACCCGTATGCGACCCCGAGCTCGGGCCACTCGTGCCGATGGATGACAAAACGAAGACTGTTGGCTGGGATATGCACCATGTGCTGGAGCAAGAGCAGGACCTCGAAGAGCGTAAACGTCTGCTCTATGTTGCTTGCACGCGCGCAGCGGATTACCTGCTGCTCTCCAGCAGTGTGAAAGATCTCGCGAAGCCGCAAAGCGACTGGATGCGACTGCTCGGCAAACGTTTTGATTTGGCCAGTGGCCAGTTCCGGGGATCGCTCCCTGAAGATTACGAATTTCCCGAGGTGCGCGTCACAACTAGCCCACCGAAAGTTGATCAGAAAACTGCCGGCAAATCGCAAGGAAAACAACTTGGTAAACTGCTGGAAAAAACGCGGAAACTTGCCGCTGCCGGCACTGGAGACCTGCCCGAAACGATGAGGCCGATTGCGGTCGATTTGCAAAGCCGGCGTCGATTCTCGTTCTCCCGTCTGTCGGGCCAATTGACGAGCGTTTCTTCGTCCCAAAATGCACCAGAGAGGACTGACGGACAGCTTGATTCTGGGTTGGACCCACTCGGATTTGGAACACTCGTTCATAGCGTGTTAGAGCGAGTAAATTTCAGTGGAGACGATAATCTTGCTCAATTATGTCGGCATCTGGCGCCACAGCATCTTCAGACCAATTCTGAAGAAGCAGCGGCTGAGGCGGCACAACTAGTCGCTGGATTTCTTGAAAGCGATCGAGCAGCAAAGCTTGCCGGGGCCCGGACGATTCGTCGTGAAGTTGAATTCCTGCTACCCTGGCCCGCGGGCGATGGAAAACGATATCTGCAAGGATTTATTGATTGTCTTTACCAAGATGCCGCCGGGGATTGGCATCTCGTCGATTACAAATCGAACCAAGTCGACGCCGCAGGAGTCCATTCGGCAGCGCAGCCGTATGAATTGCAAATGTTTATCTACTCCCGCGCTTGCGAGCAGGCGCTGGGCGTAGCGCCGGTTGAACGCGTATTGCACTTTTTGCGGCCACAAGCCGAAACCTCGTTTACTTGGGATGACGCAGCCCAAGCGGAAATGACTGCCCAACTAAATCAAGCGATCCAAACACAAATACAGCCACTGGCATGACCGATCAAGAACAACAAAGAGCGTTCGCTCTCACAATTGTGCGGCAATTATGCGATGCAGGCTACGAAGCCTTGTGGGCCGGGGGATGTGTGCGCGATTATCTTCTGGGGCACGAGCCGAAAGACTACGACGTCGCCACAAGCGCGCGGCCTGAAGAAATCCGAGAATTGTTCGGCAAGCGACGCACCCTGGCACTCGGGGCCGCCTTTGGCGTGATTACCGTGCTGGGAGGCGGTCCACGCGAGCCGATCGAAGTGGCTACTTTTCGCACCGACATCGATTATCTCGACGGACGCCACCCGAACCAGGTGGCATTCACCGACGCAAAACACGACGCCCAACGACGCGATTTTACAATCAACGGGCTTTTCTATGATCCGATTCATGAGAAGCTCATCGATTACGTCGACGGCGAAAGCGATCTCCAAGCCAAAATGGTGCGCGCCATCGGCGACCCGGCCGCACGGTTTGCGGAAGACAAGCTGCGGATGTTGCGCGCAATTCGTTTTGCAACCGCGCTTGATTTCTCGATCGACGAGGAAACACTCTCCGCGGTTCGTGAGATGGCGAGCGAAATCTCGGTCGTGAGTGCCGAGCGCATTGGTGCCGAGCTGCGGCGGATGCTCGTCGATCGGCATCGTGCGCGGGCCGTGCAACTTTTGCAGGAAACGGGGTTGTTGCATCACGTCGCAAAGGACTGCGCGTCACTCTCGGAACCCGATTTTTTGGCAACGCTGGAAGTTCTCCGCCGACTTCAAAAACCCAGCTTGCCTCTGGCACTGGCGGCACTGCTCCACAAGGTTGGTGACGACGGCGTTGGCCGAGCTGTTTCGCGCGATTTGAGGTTCACCACCAAGGAGGGCGATCTTACCCAGTGGTTGCTGTCCAATGTTCGCTTGATCGGAGAAGCTGGAAAGTTGCCTTGGCCGGAGATTCAGCCGTTGCTCGCCCACCCCGACGGTGCAAAATTAGTCGCATTCTACGAAGCACTTGCCGGCGGCGAAGACGTGGCATCGGCATTTTGCCGGGCGAAAATGGGGCTACCGCGACCGGAACTCGATCCCGACCCGCTGGTCAGCGGGAACGACCTCATCGCCCATGGCGTACAGCCTGGCCCGCTGTTTTCCAAGTTGCTCAAGCATCTCCGCAGCGAACAGCTTGAAGGCCACATCCAAAATCGCCAGCAAGCGCTCAATCTGGTAGACCCCTGGCTGCAAAGCCAGCAGGATCAACAATAGAAGAATCTCAAGGTAACTTGGCAATCGATCTTGTGGATGGTAGACGCCCAGCGATTGTCTATCTACGATCTACGCTGATCTTTCTAGCTAAGTTTTAGGAGCTGACACGATGGAACCGGGACTATTTGATATTCCAGCTGATCTGACCCCATTGCTTGCCGCGGGTCTGCCGGAAATCACCGGCACGTATGTGGTACAACTCGCGTCGCGAGCACTGCACATTCTCTCGGCAATCATTCTTGTGGGCGGACTATTTTATCTGCGCACCGTTCTCTCGCCAGCAGGCGCGGAAGCTTGCTTTGCGGGTCGGCGCCATGTTTGGGCGCGCTGGGTCGGCATTTCCACGGGTCTGCTGGTTGCCAGCGGCACGTACAACTTGCTGGTGATTATGAATCAAACAAGAGCTGAAGAGAGCAAATTGCCGGGGGCATATCTCACGATATTACTAATCAAATTCTTGTTGGCCTTGCTGGTGATGTTTATCGCGGCGATCTTGGCCGGAAAGACCGAAGCTGCCGATCGATTCCGTACCCAAATAGGCAAGTGGCTCAACATCGCCTGGCTGGCGGCCGTGGGAATCGTTGTCTTGGCCGCAATGCTACGAACTTTTCATCAATGAGCAATGCGAACATCGTATTAAAAAATCACAGGAGTCTCGTGAATGGATAAGAAGGCAAAAAAACGAGTCGAAGTACTTCGCAAGAAGATCGACCAACTTCTGCAACGATTGGCAGGCGCGAAACAACAGCCGGACGACCCCGACGAGCCCGCACGAATTCAGGCCGAAATCGACGCTGCCAAGGAAGAAATTACAAAGCTCAAGGCATCGTGATTGTCGGCTGTAGAGGATACCTGCTGGCAATCTGAGGGTTTTCAGAATCGCTCGATTCGATCACTCGGTCGACTGCCTCTGGAGTCAAACTCCCTGTGCCCGCGCTGCTCACCGAAGTCTCAGAATGGGCCTGCTCGGTTTCCTGAGCCGTGATGTCCTGCTGGTGGGCTGGAAAGACCCACGGCAAAAAGTACGAACCGGCAGATTGCCACCACGTTAGCTCTGTTTCGCTCCCCGGTTGAGCGTCTTCCGTTGAGTGCTGTGCATCAAGACGCCCAAAGAGTGTTTCAAGAACTTCGGTCCCGAAAACTTCAGACATCTCAATCATCATCCATTCGGGCCAATCGGAGTCACTTTGTTTGGGGACCGGGGTGCGTTCGACACTCGACCCGCCCGAACTTGTTTCGAAAGACGAGAACGAATTTGCTGGAAGCCCAAAATGTGGTGCCGCAAAAATTGCTGTAGAGTTTAGCACATCCGTTGGCTGCGGCGGAGTCACGGAAGCGTTCGAACTATTAGCAAACGGTTGGCCGAGGCCATTCAAATCGCCGAAGTTGGTGGCGTTCAACACTACGAAAAGTCCCCCGGCATGCGGAACAATAGGGGGTGGGGCGTCGGAATCGGGTTCCACCTGCAATGTGGAATCGCAAAAGTCGTAACCGCTCAGATCGACGTTCACACCAACGATGATTTCCCCAATCAGGTTGTTCTCGAAAACAATGCCACCACCGTTGCCAGTGCTTGCGTTCACGTCGCCATACGTTTCTGGTTGGATCTCTTGGACCGCGTAGTTGCCAGACGCTAGATTACGAAAGGCGTATCGCCCAACATCATCGGTTAGCGCTTCGTCGATCGCCGCTCCCTGTTCGTTCAACAATCGCACGGTCACGCCGGCAATGCCAGCCACACCGCACTGCCCTTCCACCGCCAAATGCACCTGCCCTTGGATCGCACTGGTGGAGACAACTTGCGAACTCTCCACATGAACTGGCGAGTTGAGGCTGCTCAGGGCACCCGAACCCACGTCGGCAGCAAGCATTCGCCGTGGTTCCAGACATTCAATCCGGCACTTTCGCGTCACGGCTTTTCGAGAATGAAATCGAGCCGTGAACCGCGAGTCTGCCTGGTCAATGAATATTCTTGGCATTTCTTGGCACTCTTGGCGGTTCTGTCTTTTGCTTATTTCAAACGGCTCAAATGGCTTTTACCTATGCCGATCACTCCAGACCTATGCGAATTATCGACTCCTCAGAGAGTGGAAAAGAACTTGTAGGCAGAGCGATAAGCCAGTTTTCCCGGCTTGCCTAACCCGATGCAGTGGGGTTGCCTTTTTCGATTTTCCCAAGCTACAGTACAGTAGGGCACAGCGTGGAACCGTCACTTGACTGGTTCGGTCAAGATTTCCGGTTGTGACAAAAATAAGAGAAGGATGCACAAATGAGATTGAAAAATCATTCAGCAGAATCGCTTGTCTCGGAAGACGCGATTGCCATGAGGGCCTACGAACTGTGGGAGGCGCGCGGCTGTCCCGAGGGCGACGGGCAAGACGATTGGCGGCTGGCAAAGAATCAGCTCTTTGCTGAGCAGCGACGACGCCAAAAGCCACTGCTCCGGCTGTTGTCCAGGCTGCGCAGCCCCGCCGCACAATAGCGGATCGCGTCAACCCTGCTTAATCAGCCTTTGCTGAATCACAGCCAGGATCTCCTGGGCTACCCGGGTTTTTGGGCCCGAGATCGTGTTGAGCACTTCGCCGGCTGGGTTAAGAATCTCCACGCGGTTCTCTAGTGCGTGCATCGCTTCGACGCCATTGGAAACCATCAGGTCGCAACATTTGCGTTCGAGTTTTGCCAGTGCCCGCAGGCGGTGGTCCTCCGTCTCCAGCGCGAAGCCGACAACCCAGCGATCGCCTTTTTCACCGCCCAAAGTGGCCACCACGTCTTGGGTTTCGATCAGATGCAGCGTGATGGGATCCCCCGTCTTGGCGATCTTCTGTGTTTCCACCTGCAAAGGCCGGTAGTCGCAAGGAGCGGCCGCGCCAATCAGGCCGTCGCAATGTTCAAAGGCGCTTCTGGCACGGCCGAGCATCTCTTCAGTAGAAACCACCTGGATCACTTCCGCCCCAGCAGGGTACGGCACATCCACTGGCCCGGTAACGACGACCACCTCGTGGCCCAGCGTTAATGCCGAGTCTGCCAACGCCGCCCCCATCCGCCCGCTAGACGCATTGGTGAGATACCGCACCGGATCAAGATACTGCCGTGTGGGACCAGAAGTGATGAGGATTCGAGCCATGGTTTGGGCCAGAAAAAATTGGAGGTCGCCAACGTGTTCGTTATTTTGTGTCTTCAAGCAAAGCGACGATCGAGCGTTTTATTTCTTGGGGATCGGCCATTCGTCCCATGCCCCGTTGTCGGCAACTTAGCCAACCCTCTTGGGGGTCGACGATGTGCACGCCATCTTCTCGCAATTGAGACAGATTGCGTTGGACCACGGGCTTGGACCACATTTCCGTGTTCATCGCCGGGGCCAAAACCACGGGGCCCGTAAACGACAATACTAGCGTGCTCAAAAGATCGTCGGCTTTGCCGTGGGCGGCGTCAGCTAAAAAGTCGGCCGTGGCGGGCGCAACGCACAGCAATTGCGCCTTGCGGGCCAGCTCGATGTGAGGGCCCAAGGGATAGTCTTTGCCGAACATCCGGCAAGCAACCGATCGGCCCGTAAGCGCTTGAAAGGTCGCTGGGCCGACAAACTTCTGCGCCGCACGGGTCATCACTACGGTCACGCCGATGTCGCTTTGAACCAGATCGCTGACCAGCGAAGCGGTCTTGTAAGCGGCGATCCCTCCCGTCACGGCAACGATGATTTCTTGCGGCATGGGCAGGATCACACGGAAGTTGCTAAAGGCTAGAAAGATCCAATTCCGGAGGGCCGCCGATATCCTCAGGTTCACCGGTGATCTTCACTTTACTGGAACTGTCCAAGTAGATTTTGTCCTGGAGGATCTCTTGAACGACGACTTCCATTTTGTCTTCGGTGGGAAGATCGACCAGCGCTCTGGCACCGGCATTGATTGCCGCTAAGCGTTTCTGGATGAGGGTCGACAGTTTGAATCGCCCGCCCACCTTGTTGACAATCTCTTCTTCTTTTAGGGCATCAATCATTAGGAAGTCCTCGGTTTTTCAGGATCTGGCTTATGTTGTCGACCGCGTCGAGAACGGTCTCGTTGATTACTTGATACTCGTACTCGTCGGCATGTTGCAGTTCCCCCTGGGCAAAGCTTAAACGCCGTTGGATCACCTCTTCCTCTTCGGTACCACGCGATCGGAGCCGAGACTCTAGCTCCTGAAATTCTTCTGGCCTGATAAAGATGGTGATCGCATCCGCATACTGGGCCAAAACATCCTGGGCGCCTATCACATCAACCTCTAAGACTACCCATTTCCCCGCAGCCAAGCTAGGCCTCACTTCACTCCAAAGTGTGCCATACCAATGCCCCGTTCCGAAAACTTCGGTGCATTCCAGGAAATCCCCGGCATCCCGTCTGCGGGTAAATTCCTCATCGCTGAGAAAGTGATAATCTACTCCTTCCTTTTCGCCCGCCCGAGCTTCTCGAGTGGTGGCGGAAATACTCATCCTAAGCAGTCCGCAAAACCGTTTAAGCAGATCCTTGACGACTGTCGACTTGCCGACACCCGAGGGCCCAGAAATGATCACAAGTTTTCCAGGGGTCGAAACGCTCATTGCACATTCTGAATCTGCTCGCGGATTCGCTCCAAAGCTGTCTTAATTTCCACAACTTGCTCGGAGATTTCCGCCGCATTGGCCTTCGAACCAATGGTATTGGTCTCGCGTCCCATCTCCTGACAAATAAACTCCAGTTTCCGTCCGGCGCCTTCTGGTAACTCAAGTGCTTTGCCAAATTGTTGTAAATGGCTTCGGAGCCGAACAATCTCCTCCGAAATATCCGCCCGGTCGGCAAACACGCTCACCTCGCGCACCAAGTCTGCGGGCTCCACGGTAACGCCTAATTCCGCAAGCGATTCGTTCACGCGATCTTGAATCCGGCGTCGATAATGCTCGACCACCGTGGGTGCAAGTTCCGAGATCGCATCAAGGCAGGAGGCAACCGTCACGCACTGCTGAGCGAGATCTTCCGCAAGCGCCTTGCCTTCGACTGCACGCATTTTGGTGAGGTTCTCCAGCGCGGTTCGTAAGGTCGGTTCCACCAGGGGCCAAACACTTGCAGGGTCCATGGCGTCCGCGGAGAATTCCTCGACCACTCCTGGGAGCAACGATAGCGATTCGAGCCGGAGCCGTTCGTCGAGATTGCGTGTTGCCGCGATCTCCTGCAACTGATCGACATAGAAGTTCAGCAACCGCTGATTCAGCCGATAGTCGTCGGCACTGCTGATGTGCCGGATACGCACATTGCAATGGACCGTTCCCCGCTTGACGAATTCGCGAACCAACGACTCGGCACGCGCCTCCAAGGCACCGAACCCGTCGGTCATGCGCAAATTCAATTTGAAGTAACGGCTGTTGACCGTCCGCACTTCGACCGCGATCGCATAGTCGTCGCGCGAATCGCGAGCTTCGCCAAAACCGGTCATGCTCAACAGTGGCACTTCAGCACCTTGGGAGAATATTAAAAATCATGCGGATCAACAGAGGACACGAAATTCGCCTCAGCCACTTCGTCGTCGATCCAACCACTTTGGGGAAATAGTCCAACAAGACCTCTGCAAACTACGGGGCTTCTTGCCCATCTTCGCCACCTGCATCGTTGGCAGCTGATTCCTGTTGTTCATTTGCGGAGTCTGTCGCTTGCGCTGAACCATCTTCGGACGCGGTACTCTCTCCCGAGGGAGGTGCCGAAATCGAGGACCCTGTGTTGATTCGGCTCTCGCTCGAAGGTGCCAACTTTGCCGCGACGATACAAAGTAGAATCCAGCCAGCAGCCGCAAAAATGGTAATCTTCGTGAAAACATCGCCTGCCTTGGCTCCAAAAGCGCTGGATCCCCCCATGCCGCCCAAGGCGCCTGCGAGCCCTCCTCCTCGTCCTCTTTGGACAAGAACCAACAAAATCAAAAAAACAGCCATCACTCCAAGCAGCAGCTTGGTAATCGTTTGTCCGAAAGCGGCGATGATTAGGACTGACACGGCGATTGCTCCGATGGAATAAGAAAATCAGTTCGTTCTGAAAAAATAATCGGCCGGCTAAACCCTATCTGCTAAACCTTACAGGCTGCCGACGCCGCTACCGCGATTGCGATAAAGTCGTCCGCCTTCAGGCTCGCACCGCCGATTAGTGCCCCATCCACGTTGGGCAAAGCCAATAAATCGCCGGCGTTGTCCGGTTTGACGCTTCCTCCGTAGAGAATGCGTACCTGCTCGGCGACCGCGTCATTGTAGCGTTCGGCCAGTTGCTTGCGAAGATCGGCATGTACCTCCTCCGCCTGCGCCGGAGTCGCTACTTTACCCGTGCCAATGGCCCAAACGGGCTCGTAGGCAAGCACCACCGAGGCCATTGCTTCGGCGGTAATCCCAGCCAGAGAGCCTTCAAACTGAGTTCGGATCACTTCGGCGGTCCGGCCCGCTTCGCGTTCTTCCAGCAATTCGCCCACACAGACAATCGGCTTGAGACCGGCAGCAATCGCGGCAACGGTTTTTTTGTTCACATCTTCGTCCGATTCGTCCAGGATGTGTCGTCGCTCGCTATGCCCCAGGATGACATAGCTGGCCCCAACGTCTCGGAGCATGTTGCCACTGATTTCACCGGTGTATGCACCGTTTGCCTCGTGGTACATGTTCTGGGCACCCAAGCCAACACGTGCATTGCCAATCGCATCACGGACCAAGGCAAGATAAACGCTGGGTGGACAAACCAGTAGCTCCGCGCCGGCTGACTCGACAGCACGCGTGGCAATGCCAGCTGCTAAACCCTGCGCTGAAGGGCTGTCGGTGTTCATCTTCCAATTGCCGGCAATCAGCGGTGTTCGCATCACGAGTGCTCCCTGAGGACTAAAACCAATGGCAAACGGCCTCCCGAACCAGGGCTGGCCAGTTTGTTGTAGCCCACCAGTTTAGCCGATTGCCTCGGTATCTGCATAGGAGCCCAACACCGTTAAGCGTAACGCCTTCTTTTCCAGCGCAGCCAAAGCCCGGCGTGCACGCAAATCGCTGGCATGGCCTTGAAATTCTACAAAGAACAGATAGCGGCCCCGTTGGCTGGGAAGCGGGAACGACTCGATCCAGGTCATGTTCAATCGTTGACGTTTGAAAATACCCATCGCGTCGGCCAGGGCGCCTGGATGATGGTCGATTTCGAAGACGAGCGAGGTCTTGTCGTTCCCAGTTTTTGCCCCGCCTTCCGAGCCGATAACGGCAAAACGGGTCACATTTTCGGGATTGTCTTCGATGTTTTTGGCAAGCACCTTAAGGCCCAAATGAACACCTGCCTGCGCACTGGCAATTGCGGCGGAGCCCTGCTCCTGAGCCGCTGTGCGGGCCGCTTCGCCGGTGCTTGCCACTTCGCACAATTGGGCGTCGGGCATGTGTTGACTTAACCAGTTGCGACACTGCGAGAGCGGTTGGACTTTGCTGTAAACCCGCTCGACCTCGGTTCGCGCACAAGCTCCCAGCAGACAATGGTGGATCGCCAAAGGGACTTCGCCACAAATCTTCACGGGCGAATGGGCCAGGCATTCCAAGGCATCGGCCACGCGCCCATCTGTAGAGTTTTCGATCGGCACCACGCCGAAATCTGCATGGCCCCGCTCCACTTCTGCAAACACGGTGGCAATCGTGCCTACCGGCAACAATTCGGCCGATTGCCCAAATCGCTCCAGTGCCGCCAGATGGCTGTAGGTGTATTCAGGACCCAAGAACGCCACGCGTACCGGTTGGCTAACAGCATGGATCCCGCTAAGCAGTTCGCGGAAAATGCCACGCATCGCTTCGTCGCTCAATGGCCCCTGGTTGCGATTGATTACCTCTTGCAGAGTTTTCGCGTAGTCGGGAGCAAGCGAATCCGAGTTGGCATGCTCGTGGCCCATCCGCTCAGCGGTTAATTCAGCCCGCTGGTTCAACAACTGGATAATCTCGCGATCAAGTTTCTCTAGCTGCCGCGACGAGGGCTTCCGCCCGGAAGCGGCAGGACCGCTCTTTTTTTGAGAGGTTCGCTTCGGAGATGTTCGTTTCTTAGCCATAGATTTCAGTATGGTTGTCTCGGCATAAGTCGCCAAGCCGTCTAGGTTTCGCTCAGAATCGCCAAATCCGATCTGCCAATGTGGCACCATACATGGGGGCCAATTCGAACTTGGATACCCGTTTTTCTGCCAACTTGGCAGAGTTCCAGTCGGAACTGCCACCTAGCTGACCAACTAAATATAGCACAAACCATTGCAAATAAAAGACTTGTGAGAAATTCCGTCGACCCGATTAGCCCGGCACGGACTTTGCTCTGAGTTAGCCTGGCACCATCCGGTGACAACCGGCCAATGCGTGCGCAATTGGAAAACCAAACTGAACTCTACCCTCGTTGAAAGAACACCTCGAGGCAGGGTTCAGCAGATATCAATTTCACGGAGTTATTTGAGGAGACTGCTATGGCAGCCGGAGAAAAAATCATTGGCATCGACCTTGGCACTACCAACTCGGTAGTGGCGGTGATGGAAGGCAAAGAAGCGAAGGTGATTCCCAATCCCGAGGGCAATCGCCTCACGCCGAGCGTTGTTGCCTTTACCGACAAAGAAGAAGTACTCGTTGGCGAGCCTGCGCGCCGCCAGGCGGTGACCAATCCATCGCGAACCGTTTACTCGATCAAGCGTTTCATGGGTCGAAGGCACAGTGAAGTTGCCTCGGAAGAAAAAATGGTGCCTTACGAAATCGTCGGCGGGCCCGAGGATTACGTGAAGGTGAAAGTGAACGACCAAGAATTCACTCCACCGGAAATCTCCGCCAAAACTTTGCGCAAGCTCAAAGAGTCGGCCGAATCCTATCTTGGCCACACCGTGAACAAGGCCGTCATCACGGTCCCGGCTTACTTTAACGATGCCCAGCGTCAAGCGACCAAAGATGCGGGGCAGATCGCCGGTTTGGAAGTTGCGCGAATTATCAACGAACCGACGGCAGCTTCGCTGGCTTACGGACTGGACCGCAAGGCCCATGAGAAAATTTGTGTGTTCGACCTCGGCGGTGGAACGTTCGACGTTTCGATTTTGGAAGTGGCCGACGGTGTGTTTCGGGTGATTTCCACCAATGGCGACACGCACCTGGGCGGCGACGATTTCGACGAAGAGTTGATCAACTACGTTGCCGACGAATTCAAGAAACAGCAAGGCATTGATCTACGCAGCGATCAGATGGCTCTGCAGCGACTTCAAGAAGCCTGCGAAAAGGCGAAGAAAGAGCTCAGTTCCGCGCAGTCGACCGACATCAACCTTCCCTTCATTACCGCCGATGCCAGCGGCCCGAAACATCTGCAGATGAACATCACGCGCGCAGATTTCGAAAAGTTGGTGGACGGTCTCGTGGAGCGCGTTCGCGGACCGGTTGTGCAAGCGATGAAAGACGCCAAACTCGACCCGAGCGAGATTGACGAAGTCGTGCTCGTGGGTGGTTCGACGCGAATTCCCAAGGTCCAAGCGCTGGTCAAAGAACTTTTCGGCAAAGATCCACACAAGGGTGTGAATCCCGACGAAGTGGTTGCCGTGGGCGCAGCGATTCAGGGTGGCGTTCTCTCCGGCGAAGTGCAAGACATCTTGCTGCTGGATGTTACTCCGCTATCGCTGGGAATCGAAACTTTGGGCGGGGTGATGACCAAGCTCGTCGAGCGTAACACCACTATTCCCACAGAACGCAAGCAAGTTTTCAGTACCGCCGACGACAACCAAACCGCAGTCACGGTACGCGTGTTCCAGGGAGAGCGCGAAATGTGTGCCGACAACCGCTTGCTGGGCCAATTCAATCTCGATGGCATTCCTTCGGCTCCGCGCGGCGTGCCGCAGATCGAAGTTCGGTTTGATATCGACGCCAACGGTATTCTCAACGTCTCGGCCAAAGATCTGGGCACGGGCAAGGAGCAATCGGTCCAGATCGAGCAATCGAGCGGCCTGAGCGAAGATGAAATCAATCGGATGCAAGAAGACGCCTCCTCCCACGCGGAAGAGGACAAGAAGAAACGTGAATTGATCGAGGCGCGTAACGAGGCCGATTCGCGTTGCTACCAACTCGAAAAGCTAATCAAAGAACAAGGCGACAAGCTAGCTGAAGCCGACAAGACATCGCTGGAAGGGGCGATCAGCAAAGTGCGCGAAGCCGCCGCAGGCGAAGATTCCGAGGCGATCAAGTCGGCCATCAGCGAACTGGAAGCTGCGTCGCACGCAATGAGCGAAGCGCTCTACAAATCGGTAGACCCAGAAGGCGAAGCGACCGGCACAGCCGACGCCGGCGCCGCCGCAGAAGGCGAATCGTCCGACGACGATGCGATTGACGCGGAGTTTGAAGTGAAAAGCTAGGGGCGCTGTCCGCCGCCACTAATTCTAAATTACTAATCCAATCAGGAGCAAATCGTTGTGTCGCTTTCTCTTGTTCGCCACGAAAAGCTTTCGTTGAAATCGCACTCCGATTTCAACGAAGCTTGGCTTCATGACCAGATTGCCAACGACACGACTTTGCTGGGACTGGGCGAGCTTGACTTAATTCAGCGCGAAAGACCGCAGTACTCGGGGGGGCGACTAGATATCCTCCTTGCCGACACTGAACAGAACGTACGCTACGAAGTTGAAGTCATGCTTGGGGCAACAGATCCGAGCCATATTATACGATGCATCGAGTATTGGGACATCGAGCGACGAATGTATCCTGCCTACGATCACGTGGCTGTAATTGTTGCTGAGGAAATCACGACTCGCTTTCTCAATGTTATGGGGCTGCTAGCCGGTAGCATTCCCATTATTGCGATTCAGTTGAATGCGCTGAAGGTCAACGATTCGATTGTACTCGATTTCGTGAAAGTGTTAGACCAACGGGCACTGCGTGAAGACGACACCATAGGAAATGGCGACAAAGAGGATGTTGATCGAAGTTGGTGGGAATCGAAAAAAGGCGCCGACAAGGTGCAGGTTTGTGATCGATTGCTCACGCTGGTTCAGGGAGAGACAGATACGACCTATGAACTACGATTCAGAAAGGGACGTATTTCTATCAGCTCCAAGGATTCATTCTTTCCTATTGTTGCCTGTTATCCTAAGCTGAAGTTTGTTCGCATTATAATTAAACTGATTGACGTAAAACCTTGGATGACACGACTTGAAGAGGCTGGACTAGATGCCGACACACCGCGAGATGGTCGCCTCCGTCTACGGCTGACCTTGGCAGACATCGATGATCACAAAGACATTTTAAGTGAACTCATGCGCCAAGCGGTACAAGAAGCAGAAGCTTAATCAAGTGCCCTTGCAGAGTTGTTTGCTAAAGATCAATATTCCAGTGAGACAAAAACATGCCAACTTCAATCACCCAACATATCGAAACGCGCGACAGTGTTTGCGGCGGCAAACCGTGCGTGAAAGGTACTCGCATTCGCGTATGGGACATTCACGTCTGGCATGATCTGCGTGGCCAGTCGCCCGAGGAGATTGTCGCAGTTTATCCGCAGCTTTCGTTGGCCGACGTCCACGCAGCCTTGGCCTATTACCTGGATCATCGCATTGATATTCAGGAACAGATTGATGCTGACCAAACTGATATCGCGCAAATGGAAGCGAAGCAAGGGTCCACTCAATTTTCTCAATTGCGAGATGAGTTGCTGAAGGGCAAGGACGGCAATGCTGATTCGGTATCATCTGGATGAACATGTCCACCCGGGCATCGCCATAGGGTTACGCGCACGGGGCGTTGATGTGACCACGACTGCAGATGTGAGTTTGGCAGGAGCGGACGACGAGAAACAACTCGCTTACGCCACCAGTGAGCAACGCGTGCTGGTCACCCACGATTGCGATTTTCTCCGACACCATGCCGCAAGCATTGCTCACACGGGAATCGCGTACTGCCACCAAGAAAAATACTCCGTAGGTATTTTGCTTCAGATGCTCCTGCTACTGCATGCGTCCGAAGGCAGCGAAGATATGCTGGGACGAGTGGAGTTTCTATGAGTAATTTCCGACTCGACAAATTGACGACGAAAGCCCAAGAGGCGATCGCCCGTGCGCAGGAGTTGGCTGCGGATGCGGAGAGTCCGCAATTGGAACCGTTGCATTTGCTGGCTGCTTTGGTGGGAGAGGCTGACGGGGTGGTTCAGCCTTTGCTGGAGCGCATCGGGGCCAATCAATCGCAGTTGCAGCAGATTGTATCTGCGGAACTCAAACACTTGCCGAGTGCCAGCGGTGGCGCGCCGCCGCAGCTGAGTACGGAACTGGGTAAAGTCCTCGAGGCTTCGCAAAAACAAGCCGCGACGATGCGAGACGAATTCGTATCGACCGAGCATCTGTTGTTGGCTCTGACCCAAGTGAAGGGCAAAGTCCTAGAACTGCTAAAGCTCAACGCGATTACCGAGCAGCAGATTCTCGAAGCCCTGCAATCGGTACGCGGCAGCGCGCGAGTGACTGATCAAGATCCGGAAGTCAAATATCAGTCGCTCGAAAAGTACGGTATCGACTTGGTGGACCGAGCGGAGCAGGGGAAGCTTGACCCAGTAATCGGGCGCGACCAAGAGATCCGCCGCGTGATCCAGGTGCTTTCGCGACGCACCAAAAACAACCCGGTGCTTATTGGCGAGCCGGGCGTGGGGAAAACGGCGATCGCCGAGGGGCTTGCATTGCGAATTGTTCAGAGCGACGTTCCGCAAAGCCTCAAGAACAAGCGCGTAGTTGCACTCGACATGGGATCACTGATCGCGGGAACCAAGTTCCGTGGCGAATTTGAAGAACGGCTTAAGGCGGTGTTGCGCGAAGTGCAAGATGCTGGAGGCAACGTCGTATTGTTCATCGACGAATTGCACACCGTCGTCGGTGCCGGCGCTGCCGAAGGGGGTAGCGACGCGGCCAATTTATTGAAACCGGCGCTCGCACGTGGCGACTTACGGTGCATCGGCGCAACCACGCTTGACGAATATCGCAAGTACATCGAGAAAGACGCCGCGTTGGAGCGTCGGTTTCAGCCGGTCTTTGTTGGCCAACCGAACATCGAAGACACGATTGCCATCTTGCGCGGTTTGAAGCCTCGCTACGAAGCACACCATAAGGGAGTAAAAATAAAGGATTCGGCGCTGGTTGCTGCGGCGGAGCTTTCGTCGCGTTATATCACCGATCGGTTTCTGCCCGATAAAGCCATTGATTTGATGGACGAGGCTACGAGTCGATTGGTGATGGAACTGGAAAGCGTCCCGGGAGAAATCGACCAGGCGCAGCGCAAATTGATGCAGCTGGAATTGGCCGCACGGCAACTGGCCGACGAGACCGAAGAACATGCCCAGCAACGCCTGGTGGAAATCAATGCCGAGATGGAGCAACTGAAGCTCGAACTGGCCAACTTGCACGAGCAATGGGAAAGCGAAAAGCTCGGCGTGGGAGATGTCCACCAGGTGCGCGAGCGGTTGCAAGAAGCCGATCACAAATACCAAAAACTGGCCGCCTCGGTTAGCGACAAACAATCCGCGGGCGAGCCCGTAGGGGAAGATCTCTATCAATCGCTCTACGAGCTCGATTCGCATCGCAAAACGCTGGAAAAACAACTCGAACAACTGGAACAACGACAAACTGAACCGGACGAGGACGCCCCGCTACGACGCCGACTGCTCCGCCAAGAAGTGGGGCCCGACGAAATCGCCGAAGTGGTTAGCGCTTGGACAGGCGTTCCCGTCACCCGCATGATGGAAACCGAACGGGCAAAGCTACTGGTGCTTGAAGAGCGTTTGCACCAGCGTGTGATCGGACAAGACGAAGCGGTCGAAGCGGTCGCCAACGCGGTTCGCCGCAGCCGGAGCGGTTTGCAAGATCCGCAGCGGCCGATCGGTTCGTTTTTGTTCTGCGGTCCTACGGGTGTGGGTAAAACTGAGCTCTGCAAAACGCTGGCGGAAGTTTTGTTCGACGACGAACATGCCATGGTACGCATCGACATGAGCGAATTCATGGAGAAACACACCGTGAGTCGATTGATTGGAGCCCCTCCCGGATACGTCGGATATGAAGAGGGCGGAAAACTGACCGAAGCGGTACGGCGACGTCCCTATTCGGTCGTGCTGCTGGACGAGATCGAGAAAGCACATCGCGACGTTTTCAATATACTTTTGCAAGTGCTCGACG
The DNA here is from genome assembly GCA_029259915.1 of Planctomycetota bacterium. Classification (GTDB taxonomy): domain Bacteria; phylum Planctomycetota; class Planctomycetia; order Pirellulales; family Lacipirellulaceae; genus Bythopirellula. The sequence continues at coordinate 36,126 of JAJDED010000001.1, forward strand.
ACGGTCGGCTGACCGACAACCATGGGCACACCGTCGATTTTACTAATACAATCGTCGTGATGACCTCGAACATCGGCAGCCAGCGCATTCAGCAGATTGCGACCGAGGGCGGTTCGGAATCGGAAATGCGAGAATCGCTGACCGATGCGCTGCGCACCCATTTTCTGCCGGAGTTTCTCAACCGTGTGGATGACACGATCGTGTTTCATCCGCTGCGTCGCGAACAGGTGGCAAAAATCGTCGGGTTGCAACTCGAAAAGCTGGCAGACATTTTAGAGAAGCAAGGGCTGTCGCTTGTGGTGACCGAAGCGGCGCGCAATCAAATCGCCGCAGATGGATTCGATCCAGTATTTGGCGCTCGCCCGGTAAAGCGGGTGATTCAGCAATCGCTGCAGAATCCGCTAGCGACGGAACTGCTCAAAGAGGAGATACCAGAGGGCTCTACAGTCGAAGTCGACTTCGTGGACGGCGAATTTACGTTCCGAATTGCTGGCGCGATGGAAGCTTCGCTGTCTTCGGTCTGACCCGGCCGCGATTAGCGATCGACTTCGGCTAATTCCCACGTTGTGATTAGCTGCTCGGCACCGGGTGTCATTTCGCGCAACTTGCGCGCGATCTCGACCTTTTCGCTTTGTGTTGCCTTGGCCAAACGAGATCGAAAATGCATCAACTTCTCCTGCCGCTTACGACGGCGGCGAAGCTCTTTTTGTCGTTCACTGCAACCCACGGAATGTTCTCCCAAAAATAGATGTTCGTGCCAATCGTTTTAGCCGCTGGCGGGAGCCAGTGGTCCCCCCGGCTTCCGCCGGGGGCTAGGACGCAACACTATGCGCCGACCCACTTTTCTACCCCAGGCGCGACGCGACGTCAACGTGTGCCGGCCAACCGAAACTAGCAGGAAACCAGCAGAAAGCTCAAAGCGGAGATAATCGGGCCAAAATCTCGGCAGCTAGTTGTAGCGACTGAAATGGATTGTAATCCCGAACAACGCTAAAGTAGATTGCTGTGTGGCGGCATGCGGGAAACGATCAAAGTGGAGAACCGATAAGATGACCAATCGAGGCTGGTTTTGCTTGGCATTGCGGCTGTTCGGGATCTGACTTTTGATTCAAGCAGTAGAAGCGATTCCCACTCTGATATTTGCCTTCAGTGCAAATGTAGGTGGCCAAAACTTCACCTATTCTGCTTATATGGTTCTTTGGCTCATTGGGCGTACAGCGATCGGATTAGTGGTGCTTCTTTTTGCTCCGGCAATTGCTGCTCGGTTCTATCCAACCATGGACTCCACAGAGACAACACACCTTGATGATGAGACAAAACCGTTGAAAATTGGCATTCAACTCTTGGCGATATATGCATTGCTCTTAGCCGTTCAAGCCGCAGCGCGTGTCATTCCTGGGATTCTGTCAGGCAACAATGTAGAATCAGGTCATCTTACGAACTTACTCACTTTTGGGCTCAATCTCGCTTTTGCCGCCATCTTGTTGTTGGGAAAAGAGCGTATTGTGACTTTCATCGATAAGGTCCGTTACGTTCCAGAAAGAGATGCTTACGAGCCGCCGCCATTGAATGAGTGAGTGAGTGCTGGTCGCCACTTCCTTCGACGTGAGATTAGATTCCGATGACAGCAAACGAATCCAAGAATCACCTGCAGTTCTCTTTGTGGACGTTAATGGCAATCATGACGGTTGCTTGCGTCATACTTGCAATTCCTGGTGGCTACGTCTTGTTGGCAGTGGGCACAGTCTGGATGCTTATCGGGGCGACAATTGTATGGGGTTTGATGAGATTCCAAGCCCCGATTTATCGCTTTCTGTCTGGAGCGAAATTGGAGAAGAAACGTAATTAGCACGTAACTGTTGAAAAGTAAACGCCCCTGTGTCGATGACGACTAGTGCGCGATTGCCGATGAAGACTGGCAACTGACAATCGCTGGTGCTTCGTGGACGAGCTGGTCGTTCTCGAGGGCTTCGACCATGAATAAGGCAAAGTCTGTACGGCGCGTGATGTTGCTCTCGAGGATTGGGTCTCCCACGTGTTGGCTCCACACGGGTAATCCCTGGCTTTCACCCTCTTCGAGATCGCTGCCGCGTACGACTGTCCAGCGCGTGGGACTGGCAAAGATTCGTCGGCACGCCTCGACTTGGTCCTCGAGGTCTGCGAAACGAACGAACCGCGCGATCCAGCCGAAAATCCGCACTACCCACAGGAACGTTGGTGAGTAAATATCCCGACCGTCGCGAGTAATGTGCCATCCGCACGAAAAGACCAATCGAGCGTCCGGGCGCGCATAGTCGAGCACGGCCTGAGCTGTTCCCGACGAGTACTGATGCACACCCCAGGGGACCAACACTGTGAGCACACCGTCGCATCCCTCGACCGCTTTTTTGATCACTGCGCGATCGTTCGTCGCTCCCGGAATGATCGTGATGTGTCCTTTGAACTGATCGAGTTTCTCAACGCTGCGCTCTCGGCACACGCCGACCACCTCGTACCCTCGATCCAACGCGTGCTGCACCATGTATCGACCGAGTTTACCGGAGGCCCCTACGATGCAAACCTTCATGAATGTCTCCGTTTTCAAGCAGAAGCAATTTACTCCAATCCTTTACACTACGGCGGATCGAGGGCATTGACGGTGAAGCAATGCCTGCCCGGCGGGTGGTTCCAAAACACCTGCACGTCTGAATTCCGTTCCGACGAGAACGTTACACACAACTCGTAGGTAGTCTCGTCCTTGACAGTGTAAACATAAGGCTGCCCCGATTCCGGATCGGTCAGATTGATCCTTTCGGATCGCGCTAGCGCCGCTAATTCATCAATAGTTTCGGGCAGTGCACGCTTCAACTTATTTTTGATGTCTGGATCGTGGCAGAGCGATTGCACCTCGCGGAATATTGTTTGCAGATCTTCGAGCCTCTGACCGTCAAATCGCTGCAGACGGGCCGCCCCGGGCAAACCGACCAAAGCAACACCCCAAACGATGGCTACAATGACCACCGTCGACATTGCCACTGAAAACAGCAGATGAATTCTTGTGGTCATCCTTCTGCCTCCATGTTCGCCTCGCTTCGAAGCGTAAGCGCCAGATAGAGAACCAAACTTCCAGCAATCAGGAACAGCACACCCGCCTTCAGCAGTAAGCGAACCGTAAGTTGCCCTTCAAGCAGATAATAGATCAGTGTTATGGCGTCTCCCGACAGCGTGATTGCGCCGACGAACAATGACAAATACCCCAACCAGCGCCGAATGGCTCCTTTCGCTTTTTCAGGATCCCGCTGCACTTCGCGCAACAGAAAATGCCACATTATCAAGAAGACTGGAAAAGAGACAATCACCACGGCCAGCTCGGCGCGAATGACCGATAGCGCCTCCTCCGTCGCAGAATAGCTGGTTCGCCAGGCTGGGTCAGGAAACGCGAAATTGACGTAGGTGAAAAACAGCAGGATCAGGCTAGTCGCCCAAGTAAAGAGTGAGCCGAATGTGAGCAGGTGGAGAAATCCATCTCGAGCCCGGCGAGGCCAGATGGATCCTGTCGGTTGACCACCGCGAGCAGGGGCAAAACCACCCCCCGCCGGTTTTGGAATCGGTAGTTCCAGATCGCGAATGCAGAAGACTTCGGCAACGTCCTTATCTTTCCAGCCGGCTGACAACAACAGCTGACGAATCGTTGCGTGGTCTAATCCCTTATCCCTGGCATGGTCGACAAACTGGATGAGCTTTTCGTCCATTGTTCGCATTTCGTATAAAACTACACTAGCCGGCGTGACATAAACTCTTTACCAGGTCAAAATCCTTTCCACACACGCGTCAGACTTTTTCGATCTCTACGCAAATGCCGCCTGCGCGGATGGCTTTGTGCATCTTGGTGAACCACAGCTCCTGTTTGCAGCGGAGCCCCAGGGCTTCGCATTGGCGTAGAAGTTCCTGGCGGTTGTAGGTGCGGCAATACCAGAGGCGGCTGGTCCAGGCGCCGGAGAGATTGTCTTCGGTGGTGAGCAGAAACATTCGGCCACCCTTGGCCAGCACGCGCGCCATTTCAGCGAGTCCCGGACGCGGATCGGGCAAGTGTTCCAAAACATAACCACAGGTAATGCAATCGAACGATCCGTCGGCGAAAGGAAGCCGCATCAGATCGGCGGCGACGAAATCGGGCTTGCCAGTTTTGAGCCGGTTGCGTGCGCGCCGCAACATTTGACTCGATAGATCGATGCAGGTGACGTTTGCACCGGGGTCGGAGTATTTCAACAGATGCTTGGCAATCTGCCCTGCTCCGCTGCCGACGTCGAGAATCGAGCGCTGTCCGCGCAAGTCAAATTTCCGCGAACGAAAAATCCGCTCCCCCAATGGCAAGTGGAGCGACAACATACTGCAAGTGGCCAACAAGGCGCCTTTCGGCCCGCCGTAGACGCGTTTCACTTTGTTGCGATATTCATCAGCGCTCACGCGCCGGATCAGATCGTTTTCGATCAACCGGTGCAGCGTTTCGCCCCGGCGCCGTTGCCGGCGCCGTCTCTTCCTGCCTGTTCTTTCCGCTAGCTTCGGCATCTCTGGGGCGGTCCTTCAATTCAGCTATTTCATCCCCGGCTATCTCATTTACGGAAACGTCCGGAGCTATTGAATCGGTACTCTTGAGCAGTTATCGGCTTCAATAAACCGAAGTCACACATAAACTCGGCGATTATAGATATACCACTCCAAGATCAACACAACCAGTGCCCCCAAAAGCAGCGGTTTCCAGAGCTCCTGGCGGACGGGCGAGATGGGTGATTGAGCGTTCACGTCGGTATAACCGATCGAAATGGAATCGACGACTTCCACCCCGCCCTCGCCTTTCCGCCTCGCGCGAAGCCGGATATCGCTTTCTTCGCGATCGAACAAATTTACGGCAAACCGCTTCACTACCCCTTCGGAGTCGCGCACCTGGTAGACTCCCACTTGCTCGGTCTCGTGGAATAACAAACGCCCCGGCTGTTCGAGGTCGATTTGGCGTTTGACGCCGTCGGGGAGTTCCACTTCCAATCGCTCGGCTAAGGAATTCAATCGGAATTCGATGAGATGCCCGGGCTTTGCTTTACGCGAAGAAGTCGCAATCGCGCTGTCGGAAAAATACTCCAACACGTTAAACCAGAAACTGGGGAAACTATGTTTTCGAGGCCAGTTCGTATTAAAAAGCAAAGCACCACTGTCGTCGTGGCCCACGATTTCAAAGCCAACCACGACATCCTCATAACGATTGCGCGGAGCGATCGCCATCAGCGGTCCTTGCGTCGAATCGACTAACACCCTGCCGCCCGCTGGCGTGTGAGTTGCATAGCTGTCGCGGATTACTACGTTGCCCAACTCGATGAGGTTCATCAGCGGGTGGCTTCGCTCCCAGTCGATAATCTGCGGAGCGAAAATCTTTTCGGCTTCGACCATCTTCGCCCAATCTTCTGAGGGGGGTTTTTGCCCTAGAAACAAGGTATTACTCAATGGCATGGTCTCGGGAGCACATTGGTCAAAGATAATCAGATCGTAGGTTTCCGATTGCGACTGTTGCCGAAATCCGGGAGTTGTGAGCGCCGCGGGGGCAATCTTTTCGACCCGTGCCAATCGGTGCGCACGCTCGGTGGAAAGGGCCGCTTCCAGCGACTTATTGCCGGGGGTAACCAACAGCACACGCGCATCGCGTCGGCTTTCCAGAACCGCGAAAGCGCGGTTATCTAACGTCAACTGATCTTGAAAACCTTGAGGAAAGTCGAGCTGCGCGCGCAGTTGCCCTTCGGCATCGGATTCCAAGGCGAAAGTTGTCGAAGCAACGTCACCCGGGGGAACCTGCAGCTCGACCGCATCAACGAGCCGATCGTTCAGATGCAATTCGACAACCACGCTTTGCGGCTCGTCGCTAAAATTCGCAACCTGGACAAACGCTTGCTGGAGTTCGGGTCGATCTTCTCCGCGGCGCGTGCTCAATGCGGTGATTGCTAGATTGTCGACGTCGAACGATCCAATTGGCAAAAACATGGGGCGCAGATTGCCTAGCGAAAACCCCTCGATGCCGCGAAATCGTCCGTCGCTGAAAATCACCAGTTCCACGTCCTGTTGTTCGGTGACGTCCACCTCCAAATTAGCATCTTCGATCGTAATCCGGCCCGGGTTGGCAAAGCCGTCGGCCAATTCCAACGCCCCGGTCAAATCGGTTTGCGCGGCCGAGGGCTCGATCCGATCGAGCGCTTCGCGGAGTAATCGGCGGTTGTTCGTGAATTCCTGCACCACGTCAGGCTGCCGATCAAAGGTGATGATCATCGCCGACATGTCGGATTCGAGCTGTTCGACCAGCGCGGCAACGCGACGCTTGGCTTCGGCAAGTCGCGTCACTCCGGTCGGCGTGTCGGTTGTCGACATACTTGCGGAACGATCGATCAGAAAGATAAACCGATTGCCCACGAGCGATTGTCCCTGCCAACCGGGCCGCAACAGCGCCAACATGGCCAGCGCGACAATCAACAATTGCAACAGCAGCAACAGACTCCGCCGCAGCCGTTGCCACAAGCTGTTGACGTGTAAATCTTCGATCACGCGATGCCAAAGATACGTGCTGGGGACTTCCAACGGCTGGCGTTTGAGCTTGAGAAAATAGAGCGCAAAAATAGCTGGCGGAATGATCCCAAGAATGAACCACCCCGTGGGGCCCAACGAATTGCGAAATAGTGTATCCATACTACTAAGGAATTAAAAATCTCTGTAGGTCCTATTTTTTTAACAGGAGATCGCAGAGAAAACAGAGGAAAAAGTAACACATCCTCATCTTCAATTAGAATTTGGAATATGTTTCTCGCAAAGGCGCTAAGGCGCAAAGCATCTCAAAAGAATTTGCGCCTTAGCGCCTTTGCGAGAGTTCCTCAAACAACAAAAAGCAGTTAAACAATTTCCTTGCCCAAGCCCAGGGGATGCGGTTTCTTATTTTCAATAAGTTCACTTCTCTGTTGACTCTGTTTCCTCCTGTTCGATTTCTTTAGTTATGGCAGTAGGCCATACTAGACAATTACCGGATCAGCCCTCGCCGGCGCAGGTGGCTGGCAACCAGATTCTCGACGGGCAACTGGTTGTTGGCCAATAGATAATGAATGCCGCGGCGAGAACAGAATTCCTGCGCGCCCTGCACAAACGAATTCAGCGTTTTCTTGTAACGGTTCAAAAGCGGGGCACTGACCGTGACTTCGGCTTCGTCTTGATCTTCGCAATCGACGAGGCGCAAGTCTCCCTGCACGTCGGGTTCTAGCTCTTCCTGCGAGAGCACTTGGATGACGTAACAATCGACTTGGTGAGAAACGAAATATTTTAGCGCGGTTTCATATCCTTGTTTGTCCATCAGGTCGCTGATAAACACAACGATCCCCCGGCCCGGATTGCGTTGGCAGAAGTTTTTCACGCCGTCGGCCAGGTTCGACGACTCACCGGGCTGAATGGAATCGACTTGTTGCAGCATCCGCCACACGCTCGGCCTGCCGCGCCACACCGGCCCGCGTTCACTGACGCCCTGCCCAAGCGTTTCGATCCGCACACGATCGGCACGAATCAATCCAATAAACGCCAGCGCGGCCGCCAGTTGTTTGGCGTATTCCAGCTTGCTGGGAGTGCCGAAATCCATCGACATGCTGGCGTCGATCAACGTATAGAAATGCAAGTCTTCCTCTTCGAGAAACAGCTTGACGATCAGTTTGTCGAGCCTCGCATAGAGATTCCAATCCAACAGCCGCAGGTCGTCGCCGGCGACGTAATTGCGGAAATCGGCAAACTCGACACTTTGCCCTTTGCGTTTGCTACGCCGTTCGCCCTTCATCCGCCCACGAAACACCTTGCGCGTCACCAGCTCCAACCGTTCCAGTTGGGCCAGCAGTTCCGGCGAAAGCAGTGTGGATTCTTTGGCAGTAGACACTCGGAGCACCCTCGGTCAGTTGTTCAGAAACTGTCTAATTACACTGATCAATAGAATTGCCAATCCAATCAGGGGAAAAATTAACACTAGAAACAGTAATGTTGAGAGCTCAACTATCTTTGTCCGTTTTGTGGGAAGACCAGGCCATACTCTGTTCTTACGTCGTGATTCGTCGGAATTCTTCATGATAGAAGTGAATCCATACTCAGTGTGTCGTTAGCCGCGATCTTACAGATCGCTGGCTCCGGCGATCTGTAAGATCGCGGCTATCCTGAAACACAACTTAGTTACATAAAATCCTAGGACTTAGCGGCTGTGGATTCTGCTTTTTCGGGCACGTTTTTTATGATCTCGACCAACACTTGATCTGGATCGATGCCCTCGGCTTCGGCTTCGAAGTTGAGAATCACCCGATGCCGCATGGCAGGCAGAAATACACGTCTTGCGTCGTCGAAGCTGACGTTGTAGCGTCCCTGCAACAACGCGCGCACTTTTGCGGCGAGCGTCATTGTTTGCGCGCCGCGGGGGCTGCTGCCCCACCGCAAGTATTGATTGGTACTCTCCGAGGCAAACGGTCCGCCGGGGTGTGTTGCGAGCGTGAGCCGCACGATGTAATCCTGCACGTGGGGCGCCACAATCACTTTGCGGATGAGCTGTTGCCATTTGACGATTTCCGCGCCGTCCATCACTTTGTCCGGCACGATTTCGACGCCCCGGGTGGTCCGGTCGATAATCTCTGCCAACTCTTCGCGGCTGGAATAGCCGACCATCAATTTGAAAAAGAAGCGGTCGAGCTGGGCCTCGGGAAGCGGGTAGGTTCCTTCTTGTTCGAGCGGGTTTTGGGTCGCCATCACAAAAAACGGCGGCTTCATGTGGAACACTTTCCCCGCGATGCTCACCTTGTGTTCCTGCATCGTTTCGAGCATTGCCGACTGGGTCTTGGGAGTGGCACGATTGATTTCGTCGGCCAGACAAATTTGTGTGAAGATCGGTCCTTTCTGGAATTCAAAAGCGCGACCGCCCTCAGGGGTTTCCATTACCATGTTGGTACCCAAGATGTCGGCAGGCATCAAATCGGGCGTGAATTGGATGCGCGAAAAATCGAGGTCGAGCGTTTGGGCCAGCGTGCGTACCAACAAGGTTTTGCCAAGTCCGGGAACACCTTCCAACAGGCAATGCCCGCCGACGAACAGACACGTCAGCACCCCGTGCACGATGTCGCTATGCCCGACAATCACCCGGCCAATCTGTTCGCGAACCGCCTTATACCGAGCGGCAAATTCCTGGGCCTCTTTTTCAATCGATTCACCATTACTCATAGTGGGTCTCTTTCCTGGTCGGCATTACGGGTTTTTTTGCTGCTTTTTGAACAGGTCGCCTCGGCGACCTGTTCAAAATCCTCTGATTTTCCTTGGAATGGAACTAATGTTCGATTCTTTCCTAGGGCTTATCCTGATCTCGATCTTTCCACACTTGGCGTTTTGCTTTGAGTAGGCGCTCGGTGTAGCTTTCTTCGGGTGGTGTTTCTTCTTCCGGCTCGTCTTGGGTGCTGGTGCGTGCTGGGGGTGGCGAGGTGGTGGGCGACTCTGGTTTTACCGGATCGGCCTCGTCGGCAACACCTTCAAAACGGGCCGTGGAACGGCGACTTTCGATTTGCTCGCTAATTTCTCGCTTGCGGCTTCTCAGCCGGCTCATCGTTTCGGGAACCGGCACCGGTCGCGTACGGCGTAACAGGTAATCACGCGCTCGACCCAATATCGGCAACAGCCACAAAAAATGGATCTGTACGCGTCGGACGAACACATCGGCAAAGAACAGGCAACTTCCGACCAAAACCAACCAAGGCCACACCGATTGGTTCGAAATGGTAGGTGCCAAATCGCGGCGGAACGGATTCCAGGGTTGCTCGTCGGAGAGTTCGAGTCCCTCTTCAACCAACAACCCGGGAGGGCCATTTTTGGCGGGCAATCTTGCTAGAGTTTTCAGCAAGGCCAGATTCGTGCGATTATCGCGGTACTCGGCCGAATAGCCCACGTTCACACCGGTGCGTATCGGTGCCCTGCCGGAGCCCGGGTTGACGACCACCAAATAGCTGCCAGCCATTTCCGAGGGAAACTCGCCGATGTAACGGCCGGGTGCCGTCTGTTCGATTCGCATTGGTATCGAAGACATATCGGGCGCGACCACGGTTCCGTTCATCGATTGGTCATTCAAAAATTGATCGTCCTGGTCGAGTGCGGTGATGATCACTTGAGTTTTTCCCTCGCGAACATTCGTGGCGACGGAAAAATTCCCCAAGTCGCCAGTGGGACGCATCGACCAACGTACAAGTTGGCTAAAAAACTTGTCGTAGTTTTCCCACTCTGTCCAGCGATTTGCCCAGCGGTGGCCGGCGTCGGTGGTCAGTGCCGCCGCTTTGCCTGCCCCGTAAGTCCACGTGGCCAATACCGCGGAATGCCGTTCGTCCGCCGGTAGCGGTGAACGCAGCACGACCTCCACGAGTGGACTTTCTTTGACTGTCGTAAGTAAAAACCCGCTGATCGGGGGAAGCTTTCCCTCGAAACCCTGCACGATTTCATGCTGTGTCACGATACTCGGCTGCACCGGGGGATTCGGTTCGTAAACCAATGGCCGGGCAATTCGGCGTGCCTCCTTCTGATAGATTTTCGGCAAGGCGTTGGCGCTTTTGACGACATAGTATTTCCCGCCGGTCGTGGTCGCGATTCGCTGCATTTCCGAACTGCCGATCGACCCGTGCGATCCCACAGCCACGGTGCTGACCTTCACGCCTTGTTTCACGAGCAACTGCAGCGTCGCGGGCGTCGACGGCGAGGGATCGCCGTCGCTGATGATGATCATGTGTTTCACCGCGGCATCTTTCACGCCGTTGAACGCCACGGCTGCCATTTTCAAAGCGGGGTCGAAAGCGGGCATGTCGCCGATCATCATTTGGTCGACCCGGGCGAGCATCATCTTCCGATTCGGTCCCACACGGATTAGTCCCCCTTGCGACTGGCCCCAGAGCCATTGGTCGGTGCCGTTCCACTGGACGAGTCCGCAATAGTCGCGGCTGCCCAGCAACTTGATCGATTCGACGGCAATCCGCTTTTGCCAGTAGTTGGCTTTGGGCATTTCGCCTGCGTGCATCATCAACACCAAAGCCCCGACGGGCGAGACTTTTGCGCTTTTGATTTCAAAATCGACCGGCATCGCCTTTTCCAGTTCGGTGTTCGTCCAGCCGCCGGCGCCATACGTTTCTGGCCCGCCCAGCATGATCAACCCGCAACCCATCTCGCGCGTGTTGCGCTCCAGCATGCTGATCTGATCGTCGCTAAAGCTGCTGATATTGTCGCCGGTGGAGCCGGTGCTGCGGGCAACGTTGGCCAAGATTACACAATCGTATCGCTGCAATTCTGCAAGCGACGTGAAGAGCCGATCGCTCCGCGAGACCGTAACCGCAATCTCCTCGTTGCTTAAGCGTTCAACTAAGTAATCGAACTCGCCCTGCTTGTCCCAATTTTCGATCAACAGCACGTTGCCCTTGCCACGCACATGGGTGAACGCGGAAGCCTCGTTGTTTTGAATCATTCCGTCCGCATTGGGATCGTCGGCAGAAAAATGGGCTTCGTAGGTGTAGAAGTCGGGCTGGTCGATTTCTTCGGAAATCGTATAAACGCGTTTGCCCGGCGGAACGTCAACGTCTTGTTCGACAATCGTTTCTTCGAAGTCACCCGCCTTGCGAATGATCCGCAACTTGCCCGGCACCGACTGGCCACTCCCCTTGGGAGCATCGTTGCGGAGCACAGCACGTATTTCGAACGGCTGACCTTTTCGCGCTCCGGCCGGTACGTCGATCTTTTCGACAGCCACTTCGCTCCGCGCAGTTAACATGACAGGAACCACGTCGATGCTTACCCCGGTTGCCGCTGCCGCGCGGGCTTCGCGCTGGGCATCGGCCAGATTCTCGTTGCCGTCGGTCACCAGCACAATCCGCTTCGCGCTGTCGAAGGGAAACATCGCCTTCGCGCGTTGGATCGCCATAGCGATATTGGTGTATTCGGGATCGAGCACCGTTTCGATTCTCGGCGCGAGCGGAATCTTGACGTTCACCAGCGGCATCTCCACCGAAGCATCCCGACCAAAAATGATGACGGCAAAACGGTCGTACTCGGCTTCGTCGAAATGGGCTTCGAGCGAATCGTTGACAAACGTGACCATCGCGCGACGTTGATCCGCTGGAATGCTCAGCGATTGATCAAGCACGTAAATCACCGACAACCGATCGCTTCGCTTCTGCAACTGCATGTCGGCCAGCGCCAGCACCAGCAACGTCAAAACCAGCGTGCGGAGCCCAAGCACAACCACACGGCGCCACCGGCCCAAGCCCGCCAAGCTGCCGAAGCTTAACCACCACAACAACGGCAACAGCAGCAAAAGCAGCAAGTAGCCGATACTGTCGAAAGCAATGCTGTGCTGAAACATGAGTTTATGGGAATGAAGGTAAGGGGAATGTTGGCCAAAAGTTAAACCGCTAAGAGCACGTTAGAGGTCGGGGGTCAGAAAGATAGTGGCAACCAGCGGACAATCCAACCAGTTCTCTGATCCCTCACCCCAGGTTCCTGTCTCCTTCAATCATCTCTTGGCGTCCTTGGCGCTCTTGGCGGTTCAATTTTTTTTTATTGGCGAACTTAGAAAACTACTCGCTGTATTCGGTGGTTGCTCGAATCAAGTACATGAAGTCTCCCGCGACTATCGCAAGCCAGCGCCCAGGGATTGTGCAGTTGACCAGGATCTCGGCCGTTGGTGCCCCAACAAGCGACCGGAGTTCCTTCGAGGGTGAACTTCTGAACGCGATGGTTCCCGTACTCGCAAATGTAAATGTGTCCCTGCCCGTCGAGGGCCAAATCATACGGATAATAGAGCTGGCCAATTTCGGTGCCTTCGGTTCCCCAGTGCAATAAGAGATTTCCTTCATCATCAAAAACTTGAACACGGTGGTTGCAGGCGTCGACAACCCAAATGCGGTCAAGCTTGTCGACCGCCAAATTCTGCGGGCGACGGAACTGCCCTAGCTCGGAACCATGCGAGCCCCATTGGTGGAGAAATTCGCGTTGGGGCGAGAACTTTTGAATCCGATCGAAATCGCCGTACTCGGCAACATAGATGTTCCCCTGGGAATCTTCAGCCGCGTCGGTCACGAACCCAAACTGCCCCGGCAGGTGACCCATTTCTCCGCCGAAAGTTTCTGATTCGAGTGCCTGTCCCTGCGCATCGTAAGCCAAAACACGATAGTAGTGCGTGTCGGCAACTAGCAAGTGCTGCGAAGCGCTGATCGACAGCCCTGACGGTCGCCCGTTTTTACTCATAGGAGTTTTCCAACTGCGCAAGTATCGCCCATCGGCATCGAACACCTGGATTCGAGCGGTCATGTCGACAATGTAAAGGTGGTCTTCCGCATCAATGGCAATCGCCCGGGGTTTTTGAAAACGCCCCGGGGTAATCCCCTGTTGCCCCCACACGAGATCCATGGAGTATTGCTCCGAACTCCGATTTGTGCATCCCGGGCAAAGCGCCACCACGCAAAGGCAGACCACCCGCAGAACCAAGCCCCGAGTTGGGGAGAAGCAATTTTTTTTGCGAGTGTTTGGCATATCAGGCTATAGAAATGATCCTTGGGAATTCGTTATTCGTTATTGGGCATTCGGCCAGCTTGACCGGGGGAAGTTGAAAAAGGTATATTGCGGGTTCTGGTTTTCCCCGCTGGGGCCTGAAATTGGAAATTGCTTCTTGTACGGAAACATCATAGCTGTTGCGGTCCGTCTCGTGCATAACTTTGGGGCGGTGCTGAACTATTTTTGTCGCGGCTGTGTTCTGAATTTTGCCCGCTGAGACGTAGCGGGCAACCCCAAGCTGTTGCCTATGCCGCCGATCGTCATCGACTTACGTAAAACCGACGATAGTCGCGATGTGGTCCATCGTGCTGTCCAGACCCTGGCCGAAGGCCAGCTGGTGGTGTTTCCGACAGAAACCGTTTACGGGGTAGGTGCAAGCGCCCGCAGCGCCGAAGCCGTAAAACGTCTGTTTGAAGCCAAGGGACGCGACGCCTCTGCACCTTTGGCATTGGCGATCAAAAGCGCCGAGGAAGCGCTCGACTATGTCCCTTCCTTGGGGCGGATGGCCGAGCGACTTGCGCGACGGTGTTGGCCGGGACCTGTAACCTTGGTTGTTGAATATCAAGCAGACCAAGGTTTGATAAGTCAGCTGCCCGAGACAGTCCGGCAGGCAGTGGCTCCTAATGGCACTTTGGGATTTAGGGTGCCTGCTCACGACGCGCTGTTAGACGTTCTGAAGATGCTCGCCGGACCGATTGCCCTGACAAGTGCGAACCGCTCTGGCGAACCGGCGGCTGTCAACGCGCAACAAGCCATCGACAGTCTGGGCGAACATGTGGGACTAGTGATCGACGATGGACCAAGTCGATATGGCCAACCTTCGACTGTTGTTCAAGCCAAAGACCACCAATGCCTTCGCGAAGGCGTTTTGAATCAAGCAGCAATCGATCGGCTCTCGAGTATGATTATTCTTTTGGTATGCACGGGAAACACGTGTCGCAGCCCGATGGCAGAGGCTTTGACGCGAAAATTGGTGGCAGAAAAACTAGGATGTCCTGAGCAAGAATTGGAGCAGCGCGGAATTATTGTCGCTTCGGCTGGCATTGCGGCGGTCCCCGGGTGCGGACCCAGCAGAGAGGCGGTCGTGGCCATGAAGGAAAAACAGCTCGATATCCTGAAACACGTGTCCCAACCGTTGACCGACAAACTGGTCCGGCACGCAGATGTTATGTTCACCATGACCGGAAGCCATCGCCAGGCGATTCTACGCCGGTGGCCCGATTCGGCGCAGAGACTTTTCACCCTGCGGCCCGACGGAGTGGACATTTCGGACCCCATTGGAGGTTCGTTGGCAGTGTACAAGGAATGTGCCGAACAGGTGGAAAATGCCCTGCGTATACGGGTTGAAGAACTCGATTTAACCTAATTCCTGGAAAGCAGTTGCGGCCTCGCACGCAATGTTGCAAGATAAAGGTCCTGACAACGGAACTGAGAACTTCAAGAAAGGTTTTTTAAGCATGCGAGTCGCGATCGGAAGTGATCATCGGGGATTCCACCTCAAAGAAAAACTCGCCACATTACTGCGTGCAAAGGGGTTTGAAGTCGAAGATGAAGGCACCACAGCCAACGAGTCGGTCGACTACCCCGATTACGCGGTTCTTGTCGCGAAAAAAGTCAGCGAAGGGAGTGTCGATCGGGGGATTCTCGTCTGTGGAACCGGCATCGGAATGGCGATTACCGCCAACAAATTTCCAGGCGTCCGGGCGGCTCCTTGCACCGATGAAATCACGGCAGAAATCAGCCGCCGACACAACGACCTCAACGTACTCTGTCTACCGGCAGACATCCTGAGTCCCCGTATTTTGGAGCGGATGGTAGACGTCTGGATGGTAACCGAATTCGAAGGAGGGCGCCACTCCCGGCGGGTCAAAAAAATCCATGACCTGGAGAAAAGAAACTGCAAACCCGAAGAATCATCGGGAAGTTGACGATTCCCCGCGTGCTTTTTGCATTACTTTGAGAATCGCCAGACGCAGGTCGCGCGATTTCACTGGCATTTGAAGGACTCCTCGTCGGGAGTTTGCCTGAACTAGTTTCTGCCATTGTGATTGTTGGTCGCCCAACAACAGCACTACGGGAAGCTCTTTGGTGGCTCCCTCCTCGCCAAGTCGATTGAACGCATCCACGGCATCTTGTCCCAAGTGTCCGGAGCTGAGCAGCACCACATCGGCGGTTCGGTTGTTCTCGTAAAACCGCTGAAAGAGTCGTTCGGTATCTCCCGTGACCAGCACTCGATAGCCGCGCTTTTTGAACATCTCGCGAAAGAGATTCTGCATCTTGGTCTCCGATTCGACAACCATCAATTTGATGGGTTGTCCCTCGGAGTCGTGGCCTTCCATGGGGCCCGATTGCACCGGAGTATCTGTCGCCCCTTCGCGCTGGTCCTTCACGCGCTTCATCGCAAGCTGCAAATCGGTCAACATCTCGGCAGGGGTTTGGAACCTTCTATCCGGGTCAAATTCGAGAGCTTTGTTGACAATCCGCACGATTGCCAGGGGAAGCTTGGGGGCTATCCCAACAATTGGGGGAATCTCTTGATAGCGCGACTTACTCAGCCGCTGAACTCGATCGCGAGTTTCTGCCAATGCCGGTTGACCACACAGCATTTGGTAAAAGATCGACCCGACAAAGAAGATATCGCTGCGGGTGTCGTCCTTGCGTACATTGGTTGCCCGTTCTAATCCGGCATAGTCGATCGTGCGTGGGTTGGCGCCGTCTCCCCCGTCCGCCTCAGAAACGCCCAGCCCTGCCAAACCAAAATCGACAAGCTTGGCCTGTCCATCACTGGAGACGATGACATTAGACATTTTGAGGTCGCGATGCGTCACACCCTTTTGAAACGCGTAGCTTAAACCCGCCAACATATCCGCCACGATTCTCGACGCATCGAGCGGGTCGAACTTTCCTCGCACTTTGTAAAAATCACGCAGATTATGTCCCTCGACAAAATCCATCACGATGTAGTTCATCATTCCCTTGCTGACCACTTCGTGAATGGCCACGATATTGGGATGCTTTAGATCCCTCCCGAGTTCGCCTTCCCGGCGGAAGAGTTCCGCTTCCTTGGGTTTTTCGCTCATCCTTTTGCGTAGCACCTTGATCGCGAAAAGTTCGTTCGTCACGCGATGCGTGGCACGATAGACACGCGCAAACGTACCGGCTCCAACCAGATAGAGCACTTTGTAATCGCCGTAGAAGAATCCGTTTCGGAACCCCTGATTCAGCCTATCGAGCTGATAGTTGGTCAGCAGGCCTCGGCGCAATAAGAGTTGGCATAACTGCGAATAATCGGCGTTGCGTGTCCCGAGCTCTCCCCAGACCGTACGTAGATCCGACTCGGTGACTACGTTGACATCCAGCGCGCGTTGGGCCAGCTTTTCTGCGGTTAATTCAGTGGCCATAGCGCACGATCGCCTACGTTCGTCGGCTGGTTGCCTCTCAATATGCCCGCTAATCAGAACGGATTCTCAACTCAACAGAATGATTCGCACACTCCACCACGCGAGGCAGGGGCAAACCGCGTCGGATTGGCTGAGTCCCTCCACCGGTCATTTTATTGCGGAAGGTTTATAACGTACATACAAAACCTTGCGGATCGTACAAAATTCAGCCGATTGGGCCGCGATTTCCTGGTTCTGTTCGACGTTATCGTAATAAACCTCGCAGGAAAAATTCTTCGGTAGTTTCTCTAATTCCTTACCTGCAGCACATTACCCAAGGTGCTCGAAAACCGTCACCCGGCATAAATTCGCTCCAAATGCTTACTCGGGCTCGTCAAGTTTAAGCCGATAATCGTCACGCTCTCGCCGAGTCGCCTCGAGGTCGAACATCAGGTATTTCATATCGAGACGCAACTGGCTGAGGGCATCTTGAACAAGCGTTAAAATGCGCCGGCGCCTTTTGGTACTCTCGATCACAGCATCAACCAGCGGAGCAAGTTGAGCACTATATTCAGGGGGAATGGAGTTCAAAGCCACCGCCAACTTTTGCAGGTCGGCGGGTATTTGCTCGGGGGTAGCGATAGTTGTCTCAGGGGTGTTCTTCATAATGCGTCTCCTTGGAACGTTGGTGAGTCGACGCGGTTTATTGCAGTGTTTGTGCCAAACCGAACCAAGCCCCAGAGGATCAGTCGCAACTAATTGTAATGTAAAGACTTGCATCAATTCAACTGTTCGTATCCTGTGGGTCCTCCATTCGAGTGGATGTTGATCAGACGCACCGTACTGAACTGGCTACACGTCCGAAATACTGTTATAAGCACCACTTACAGCGTTATCTAGCTATTTTAGAGTACGTTGCCAAAAAGCAACTCTGGGGTTCCTGCAGAGTTGCGCCAAGTCGCCATTTACTTCATAAGCCGGGGCAGCCTCACAGTATCCAAGGCAGATGCGGCAACTGGGGCCACCTCCGGACGAGCGGCCTTTTAGGGCCATTACCCCCATCTTACAGCAATGCGACGACCTTGGCGACATTTTGGCACACAGTCTGGAACGCATTTCTCGGTGTCCGGATGCCGAAATGCTCTGCTGCTTTTATACGGGGGGGTTGTTTGGCAACTTCTTACACCGTTTGCGGTGGCCGAGGACACTCGGGGAATTTTCCCTCAACCCGCGACCACACACCCAGCATTGGCCGACAATTTGGACGGCGGCCAGCCGAGGCTGCGTGCTTTGGAAAACAAGGTTCACTCCAGAATTGTTCAGCACAACATAGACCGTCAAAATTTCCGCTTCGGAAAAGGTGCTGAACACATCCGGCTACACAGCCCACCAGGACATTCTGCCCCGCTGGCTTATGCTTTGCCCAAAGCACCGGTTATCCGTGAGTTTCGCGGAAATGTTTGGGTGCTTTGTAATCGTCCCGGAGTCCAACTCGCTGCGACCGTCGTATTGCCGCGTAGTGTCGATCCGTCGACAGGACTACCCCATCAATTGTTAGTACGCGCTGGTGCCATGGGAAATGGAGGCAACTGGGAGCAACTGACGCTTACAAGTCTTCCCGAGGCGCTAGCAAACATGGCACGTGTCGCCCGAGCTCAGCACGGGAAGAGCATTGACGAACGCGAAGCTTACGTGACCCAGTTAGTCGTTCTCACTCCCGGAGGCGTGGGGCCGACCGAATTGTTTGTCGATCGACTGGAAGTCTTTGGCGTCTTGGCCCTACCGCAGTCCAATCCGAATCTCAATGGAACGGGCGAAAATCCCCAATTGGCTTCGCGTTCTGGATCTTCGACACAACAACAGTTTTTGAAACGTGCCGCTCCCAAAGTACCCCGCATCATCCGCTGGCAAGGCGAACCGTTTGAACTGCTTGCCGAATTGGGTTTTCAAGCCATCGGGATGAGTCGCCTTCCCTCGCCTCTTGAATTGCAAAGAGCCCAGCAAGTGGGGCTCTCCGTCGTCTGTCCGCCACCCTCCGCTCGAGAACTATCCGAATCGGGAATTGCTGAAGAACTCGCTTCTGTGCTGACCTGGGACTTGGGAGAACTACTTTCCGCCGACGATCTGGAACAAACGGCGCGCTGGCAACAGCTGATCAAGCGATACGACGAAAATCCCAACCGAAGGACTCTGCTCGTTCCGCGTCTGTATACCCGCGAAGCGAGCCGACTTGCCGACCTCTTGCTGCTCGACCGTTCCGCATTAGGCACAAGTCTTACGTTGCGAGACTATGCCACGTGGTTGTCGCATCAAAGCCGTTTGGTCCGCCCCGGCACACCCATCTGGACCCGCATTGAAACCGAGTTGAATCCCAGGCAAACCTTGCAAATGAGTGCGCTGTCGGGCAAACCCAACATGAGTTTGCCGGCGTCTTACCCGCAGTTGTCCACGCTGATTTCAGCCTCCCTTGGTGTAAAAACGAGCGGACTCTATTTCGAATCGCATTCGTCACTAGCCAAACCCGATCCAGGCACCCGGCGGCGCGCCCAAATACTTGAGCTCACCAACCTGCGACTGGGATTGATCGAACCTTGGTTAGCATCGGGCAAACTCCTGGCTAGCGCGCGTTCCAACCATTCGAAACTCTCCGCTTTGGTCATGCAGGCAGAACGCACCCACTTGCTAATTCCTATCCGTTGGGAAAATAGCCTGCTATCGGTCACTGCTGCCCAGCCTTCTGGTCCTCTCTCTTTTGTGGTTCCCGGTGCTGCGGAATCGTCTGAAGCGTATCTGCTCACACTCGGCGGTCCCCAGCGACTACGTCATCAGCGCGTTACCGGTGGAGTTCGTATTTCTCTCGATCGATTACCGCTCGACGGTATGGTGATGCTGACTGACGATCCTCAGGCCTTTTCCCAAGTTGCGCGCTATCTGAGACAGTGTGCCCCGCGTGCAGCACGTCTTCGCAGAGATCTCGGTTCGACAAAAATTGTCAAATCGTCCGCTGCCTATGCCGCGGTTCCCAGTTCAAGTGAAATTCACAAAGAACTCCAACCAACACTCGATCGGGCTCGACAGATGCTTGCCGCTTGCGACCAATCCTTGGCAAACAGGGATTTTGATCAGGCTTATCAACAGGCCGATCAAATCGAGCAGATCCTGGCAGCGAGCGATTTTCTCTTGTGGAGTCAGACAACCGGCGGACGGTCGGTTGCAGAGAATCCTCTGGTTTTTAATCTCGATAGTTTGCCTGACTTCGCGAAAAGTGAATCCCAGTTCGCCAACTTTCAGGCAGGCGAAAACTTGCTTGGGCAAGGAGGATTTGAAAACCTCTCCGAACTGTTGCACAGCGGCTGGCGTCACCGACAACTACCGCTCGATGGAATTGCGACTTCTGTAAGTTTGTCCCCAGACGCTCCGCATTCGGGTTCCTTCTGTTTAGAACTTCAGGCCCACCCGCGAATTCCTGAAGAGAGCACCGACGTCGTGGTACCGGCCTCCCCTGTGTGGATTGTTTCCCCAACCGTGAAAGTGAAAGCTGGAGATGTGCTGGAAATTTCTGGGCAAGTGCGCGTGCCGGAAGAAATCCTCGGTTCCGTCGATGGCCTGCAAATCATTGATTCGCTAGGCGGGCCTGAGCTGGCGGTTCGCATCAAACAAGCCCCCTCCTGGCAACCCTTCCGAATGCTACGGGCTGCTCCGAGCGACGCGGACGTATCGCTCACGATCGCACTTTCAGGATTGGGCACCGCACTAGTCGATGACGTAGCGATCCGAGTATTTCGGCCCAACTCTGCAAGCGTAGCCAATCGCAACGGGCAACCTGCGCAAGCAGCAGCGCGCTAACTTGGGCGTATGAGCTGCCCAACAGCCAAAACTATCCGAATGATACCCATCTGGAGAGGGGTGTTATTTGTGTTAAGTATCTAACAAAAAACTTGACTTCACATGGAAGCCTTCTCAGAATGGACCACATGAGGACATGATCGTACTCTACGCAAGACACCCATTTCTGAGTTGCTAATCAGAGACCGAAACATTCAGTAGTCCATGGCGACAGCTGCGTTGCAGTGAGTGCGTCATGGTTTTCTGGATATCTTTTTTTGCGCGCAAATAGCAAGAAGCTCATCATTCAGCGCAATCCCTGCAACTCACATTCCTCCGGTGATGAAGCCTTTGCCCATTGGGGTGGGATTGGTTTCGACGCCTTTTTGTGTCCTTTTTTTCTTGAGACGTACCCGGTACGTACCTCGAAGCCAGCATCTAGGAGAACATTCCATGATCCGAATTTGGAAAATATTTTTACTGTGCGGAGTAATAATGTTCAACGCCCAAGCCACATCGGCCCAAGGCACGGTGGCTCGTCAATGGGACGATGCCCTACTCAACGCGATTCGCATTGACTTCCCAGCACCAACGGTCCATTCCAGAAACCTCTATCATACGTCGGCTGCGATGTACGACGCCTGGTCGGCATTCGACAACACTGCGGCAGGAGTGTTCTTCCATGAAAAGCACTCCGTCGGTAATGTCGCAACAGCCCGAGACGAGGCGATTAGCTATGCTGCCTATCGCGTACTTTCCGAACGTTATACCCACGCGGTGGATCCGGTGGCATCGCAAACTCTGTTCGACAACTTGATGACAACGCTTGGCTACGACAAAAACATCACCACTACCATCGGCAACACTCCCGCTGCGATCGGCAATCGCATCGCCCAGCAAATACTCGCCGCCTCGCTCAACGATGGCTCGAACGAAGCCAACAATTACGTCGACAACACAGGCTACTCCCCAACCAACACGCCGATGATTGTCGACCATCCATCGATTACCGGACCTTCCGGAACTCCACTGGCCAACCCAAATCATTGGCAACCTTTGTTTATCAATTCGGCTGTCACACAAAATGGTCTATTGGGTACGGATCTACAGGAATACATCGGTCCACATTGGGGCAGTGTAGAAACATTTGCCATGGGCAAGCAGGGCAATCCTGTTCCATTCAGTTGGTCGGCAATCGACCCGGGCGCACCGCCGCAACTTGGTGGCGTGGGAGATGCCGAATATCGCGACAATGCCTTGCTGTTAATTCGCTACAGCAACGGGCTCGATCCCAACCAGGGCCCAGGGACTCAGATGATTAACATTTCTCCCAACACAGCAGGGAATCGTCCTCTCGGCACGCACACCGATCAAGGCTATGCCGTGAACCCAGCAACCAGCCTACCGTACGCCGATAATTTTGTTTCGCGCTCCGACTACGGACGCGTGCTGGCTGAGTTTTGGGCTGACGGCCCCAGTTCGGAAACTCCTCCTGGTCATTGGAACGTACTGGCCAACGAGGTGTCGGATAATCCGCTAGTGATTAAGAAAATCGGTGGTGTTGGTCCGGTTGTTTCGGATCTGGAATGGGACGTGAAAATGTATCTCGGACTCAACGGAGCCGTGCATGACTCCGCGGTTGCCGCTTGGGGTGCCAAGCGGGAGTACGATTACGTCCGGCCTATTACCATCATTCGCTACATGGGAAGCCTCGGGCAATCGACTGACATGGGTGCCGCAAATTACCATGCCGACGGTTTGCCTTTGGAAGCCGAGTTAGTGGAAACGATCACGGCATCCTCGATTGCCCCGGGCGGCAAGCACCGCAACGCCTACATCAACGCCAACCGCTTGGCCAACGGAGCGTTTTCCCCCGATTTCAACTTAACCGAAGCCGAAATGGTTGGAAAAGTCGCCGTCAAGGCTTGGAATCATGAGCCCGATGATCCTACTACCCAGATAAGCGGCATCGATTGGATACTTTCAGAAAACTGGGTGCCCTTTCAGCAGGATAACTTCGTTACGCCAGCCTTTGCCGCCTATGTGTCGGGACACAGCACGTTCAGCCGTGCCGCGGCAGAAGTATTGGCCCTGTTCACCGGCAGCGAGTACTTCCCCGGCGGCCTTGGCGAAGCGACCTTCCTGATGAACGACTATCTCGACTTCGAACTTGGGCCCTCAGGCAACATCACTCTGAATTGGGCCACGTATTTTGACGCAGCCGACGAGGCGGGCATTTCTAGGCTCTATGGGGGCATCCACGTTCCGCCTGATGATTTCGCCGGGCGTATCATGGGCGCGACCATCGGCCAAGACTCTTTTGCACTGGCCATGCAGTACTACGCCGGGATTCCTGAACCCTCGACGCTACTGCTGGCCGCTGCCGGAATCCTTGCCGCGGGATGCACCCGTCGACGTTCTGTGCTCCGGTCATAAATTTGTCTGGCGAATAGCCGGCTCACATGCCTCTGGCTATTCCCAGACCGCGTGGCGGTCCGGCTATCCAGCTTAATGATGTACGACTCTGACGCGGCTACGGCGACAAACCACGCCCCAGCCACTTGCTGCTATGAGCAACAATGCAAGGCTACTTGGCTCGGGGACAGTTTCCAACCCACTTACGGGGGCACCCCCGGCGGAAGCTGCGCGCTGCCAGATTAAGAAATCACTTCCATCCACATCGCCGTCTTGATCGGCGTCGCCTTGCGTCCAAAACTGTCCGGTCTGGCCGTGATGGAGTTGCCATTGGCTGAGGTCGAGGCTGTCGACCACGCCATCAAGGTTTATGTCTCCCGGTGTTGCTTCTGCAAGTAGAAGTGGTTCGTAGCTCCCCAGATGGTGAATGGCAAACCCATCGAATGACGGTCTGGGAAGAAATTGTGCTTCGGCCAGGGCAAGTTCTGTCTCCATAAAGGCGATTCCTTCGTCGAAGAAAGTCACCAACTCCGGAACTTGAGGGCCCAGTGTCTCGACTCCGATCTCGACGGGTTTGCCGACGAGATCGCCGTAATCGAGCCAAGGCTGTGCCTTTGGGACAATACCATCGGCACCCAATGCAAAATCGCGGTAGTCCAACAGGGTTACGCTATCGTAGATATCTTGCACGTGCTGGTGAGCAGGCTTGGTTACGCCATCCCACAGCGTGTTATTGATATAAGAAAACTGGGTCGCCGCTAAAATAAAAGCGGTATCTGCGCTGACGGGCATGCTCGACCCAGCAGCGTCCCTTAACTGGATATATTCCGAGGAGAGTGTGAGATATTGCTGAAGCGTGCCTGCCGGATCGGTTCCCCATTGTGGAAGCGACCAGGGCTCATTGTCGAAATGTGCACCGTCGAACTGCTCATTGGGTAAGCTGGCGGCGTTGAAGTCGAGAACGCTCTGAAATCTTGCGATCGCCTGAGCATGAGATGCTCCTGGAAGCACAAAACTGGGATCGCCATCCAAGGAAATCGCTTTCATTCCACGCGCGTGCATGTCGGCGATCAGCGATCGGTAGGAACCAGGATTCGTGGCGATTGTAGTCGCGTCAATCCAGAGAAAACCGGTGTCGATACCTTGGCTTTCCCACAGGTTAAGCACATGGTCGCGCCTCACCGGATTGCTCATCATGTTGAACACATCGCTCCAAACCCATTGCGATCTTCCCGTCGCGGTTGCAAACGCTGACGGTGTTGTCGAGAACAGCAACAGGACCAATAGGATGAAGTGTTTGAAACGCATATTTATTCTGACTCTGATCTGAAATCACAGACTCAACTAACTGCGCTGACGATAGAGCGACGCATCGACCATGGCAGTCATGGCAGCTTCATCCAATCCGCCATCGAAAAAATCGTTTAACTTACTGGCTACTTCGGTGGGATTCTCCACGCAATTCCGGTGCGCCACATGCAGCAGAGGATAGCCCGCGCTCTGGACAAAGTCTTCTGCACGCAGCAAATGGCCTTGAAATACTTTCGACAATTGCTCGGTCGATAGTCGGGCACCAGCCTTTCCGCTACGTTCGAGCATCTTCGACTGCGAACGAAGAATTTCGTCCATGTCGCGATCCATAAAGACAATGCGGTACGACCCTGCCGGTATGCTCGGCAATAGCGGGGCCACGATTTTGATGACATGCCCTTTTGCATCGTTTAGCCAGGAATTGTCTCGCGCGAGCGACTTTACTTTCTCGTATTCGTAGTAGCCCTTGGGATTATCATCGTCGTCTACACGGACCTCGTCCTTCCAAGGCGCTATGCCGCCCGCCGTGAGCATTTGCATCATCATCGACGTGCCGGAACGAGGCAGACCAGACACGATGGTCACTGATTCTTCGCAACTAGGGACGTGGGAATTCATAGACATACTCACACTATACTTTAAAACCGATGAGAACTACTTCCGCCGCATCATAAGCATCCCGAAAATTCCAAGGAGTAGTGCGGAAGCGGAGGTAGGTTCTGGAACAGCCGCAAGAGCAGACACCGGCGCCCCGGCGGGCACCCCGAACTGACTTTCCCAGAGCGCCAAGTCGCTTCCGTCTACGGTTCCACTATTGTTGGCATCTCCCTCGCTATGCAAACTGCCCGTGCCAACACCACGTTGCCAGGCAAGGAAATCACTTCCGGTAACTTCAAGGTCGGCGTCGAAGTCAGCGTTGTTGATCGAGCCCAAACCGATGATCTGATCGTAGTTGAGTTCAGCGAACCCTGTGCCATTTGCGTTGAACACAATCAATTTGATCATCGCGTCGCTCAAGTCGGCAAAGGTAGGTGCTAACGAATCGGTTCCGCTTTGAAAATCCTCGAAGGCCACGATAAATTGTTGATACGTGTCGGTCATCGTAACAACAGGAGCAAAAAACTCTTCGCCCGAAGGCGTTTCTATCGCGATATTTAGTTCTTTCAAGCCGACGAAAGGTGGTTGCCCTGCGACATCCTTGAACAAAGCGTCTACCGACAAGCCGACAAACGTGGATAAATCGAGCCCCGCGGGAGAAACGTCGACAATGCCAAAATTGCCTGCGTCGGGGATGCTGTAATCTCCAATGTGAAAACGCCCTTGCCCCACAGAACCACCTGTTGGCAATTCGCCAAACGAAGTGCCAACGGCCCCAAACGATCCCCAACCTTGAGCACCGGTTTCAAAATCGAAGAGTACCGTATCGTCCACCGGGGGCGGGGGAATGAACTGGAAATCGTTAATTAAGACTTCCACCGGTTGGCCGCCGAGGGGGCCGTTGATGTGACCGTCAGCACCGCTTACCCATAAATTCAGGCGAAAGTTTTCTCGATCTGGTGTCGGTACAAATTGGGTTACCCCATCCTCGAGAACCGTGTACTGATGGATCACGTCCGCCGGGGAAAAATGGAGCGGCGAATGATGCCCCTTCAAGGTGGTGAACTCCACTTTGCCGGGCGACCAGGTAAAGAAACGCGTTAACTTGGAGTCAAGGCTAAGATCCGGCAGTGTGTACCGCTGCAGGTTGCCGGGCACAGCGAAGGGCTGGACGACCACTTGGGAAGTTGTCGGGTCCGCCGGATTGCCAAAACGGGCATCTTCGAAATCGATTTCCCGAAATGGGTCGACAGCGGTTGTGTCAAAGGTAAACGCTCCGAACACGGCTTTCGCATCGAGGATGTCCTGCCGACTGTCGGTCTGGAACATGTAAGTGCCGTAGCCAAGGTTCGCGTCCAGTATCACTTCGGTGCTGAACCAGGTAGGACCCGATTGTTTAATGGTAAGGTGCAGTCCTGCCGCATCCGACCAAACGTGGTTCGGATCTTCTGAAAACTTGTTATCTCCGGGGCCAACAACCGTTGTCGAGTGCTTGATATTCCAGGTGCGTCCTGCAAACCCCAATGATTGGTGCTCCGCTACAGCGGGGGAACACCAAGAAGAGAGACCCAAAGCAAGCAAAACACAGCAGCATGCCAGAGACCGGCGACAGATCATAATAAGTACGTTCTCAAAGCAGAGACGCCAAAAAGTGTACATATCTACCACCTCTTGCTAGAATAAGTCCTGAACGACCGACCGACGGAGTTTGGACAAAGCCAAGCTATTCCTGGCCTCGAGAAGCTTCTGGCCAGTCTGAGTCTGGATTTCCTGATGCCGTAAGCTGAACTAACCACGGCAGATAGGGCTATTTGGAAAACTATTTCGGATAAATTGGTAAAAAAGCTTGCAACGATAAATCTACTTTATTAAGATACTTGTTATGACGTGAAAGTCAAGCCCCTACGTTCCCTAGACAGTTGGGGGAGACGACGCGTGCCGCCCATATTTTTAGGCTATTTACGATCCTGGCGGCTTAAAAACAAGACAAGGCACGTTTGTGTTTGAGTCTTGGGGGATCTTTTCGGCAGTTTTCTTTTAACGAGGAGATGATGACTAATGAAAGTTGACAATAGTGGCTCCACTCGGAGCGATCGATCGAAAGATCGCCGCCAAAAGTTTGCACGCAAACTAAAGTTCTATTCTACCGCAGCTGGCCTCGGTGCCTTCGCTTGCTCTTCGGCTGCACAAGGTGCAATCGTCGTTACTGACGTTGTAGACGTCACAATCACCAACAACGCCAGTGGCATTTCTCAGTTCATCGACATCAATGCTGATGGCGTTGGTCCTGCTGAGTTCTCAATCATTGCACCCGGTGCTCAAAACCAGATTCGCATCGGTGGCGGACCGCTCAGTGGTCCCGTGAATGACGAGCGTGGTGGACATGTTGGGCTTGTTCCTTACACCGCGGTCCCCGCACCTTCCGTGCCCGGCGCTGGTGAAGGCAACCAGGTTCTCTCAGTCTTTGGCAACCCTGGTTCGGCCTTTCCAGCTGATCCCAATCCTGGTTACTACGTTGAGTCGGTTCCTCTGAATTTCCCGATCAGCCGCGCAACGATGTCACCTTCGTTTTACGCAGATGTCGCAGCTCGCGGGCTCTACGCTGCCTACAACAAGGTAGACAATAACCGGTACGTCGGTCTCCAATGGGACTTCGACGGCACCGGCGACGTCCGCTACGGTTGGGCACAGATCGACGTGAATCCTCCGGCCGCTTCTGGATCGGCGTATCATAACTGGAGTGCAACTCTTACGGCTTTCGCCTTTGAGATGACGCCTAATACGCCAATTGGTGCAGGTGAAATTCCTGAGCCGACTTCGTTGGCTTTGTTGGCTGCTGGGGCAGGCGGACTCGGTTTGATTCGCCGCCGTCGGCAAAAGTAGAAAAACGGTTAACAATATTCGTTAGTCGTTGATAAAATAGAGGAGGAGTACACATGGTGTGTGCTCCTCCTTTTTTGTTTGGTAATGTGGTTAGTTGTCTGTGGTGTGTCGCATGCCTCTGACCACTGACCTGTTGTTTAACCACAAGTTTGGAATAGGAGTTTTGGCCGAAGGCCTTTTTTACCGTAGCCTAGGGCAAGTATAGCGCCGCCCTAGGATATCTGGATTCCGAAACACCTTTTGGCCGAAGGTCATACTCACACGTTTGATTTGTCCATTAGGTGAAGCAGGCCTTCAGCCAAATGCCGAGATACCCGACTCAGACACCTGGGGCGGCACTTCGTTTGCCCCAGGCTACGGTGATAAAAGGCCTTTGGCCAACTATCACGACACAGACGTGTGTATAAACAACTGACAACGGACCCCTAACAACTGACAACATTCGCAGGACATATGTCATGAGCAAACGGTTAGCCAAAAAGATATTGCTAATTGGATGGGACGGAGCCGACTGGCAGATGATCCGTCCGCTGATAGAACAAGGAAAAATGCCCGTACTCAAGGGGCTGATGGAGCGCGGTGTTACGGGAAATCTCGCCACGATTCAGCCGATTCTCTCTCCCATGCTGTGGAATTCTATTGCCACCGGCAAGCGAGCCGACAAACATGGGATATATAGTTTCATCGAGCCGAACCCCGATCGATCCGGAGTCAGGCCGGTCACTAGCACCTCGCGGAAGTGCAAAGCGATTTGGAACATTCTGACGCAGATGGAAATGACCTCCCAGGTTGTCTCTTGGTTTGCCAGCCATCCGGCCGAGCCGATCAACGGTTCGATCGTTAGCAACTTGTTCGTGGCACAGACCACCGCTGGAGGGGAAAACATCTACAAGTTCCCCTCAGGCACGTTCTATCCGGAAAGCCTCGCGGAGGAAATGAAGCCGCTGATTGTGGGGATTGGTCAGATGGAAGCAGACGCCCTTCAGCAATTTATCCCTCGAGCTGCCGAGATTGACCAGGAAAAGGACGACCGGCTATTAAAACTTGCTGGCCTGATTGCTCGCACGGGGTCCGTGCAGTCGGCAGGCACCCATTTGCTTGCCAAGAATAAGGATTGGGATCTTACGGCTCTCTATTTTATAGGCATCGACGAGTTCGGACACACGTTTATGCCCTATCACCCTCCACAGCTTGAAGGGGTTTCGGAGCAAGACGTAGCCATGTTTGGCCAAGTGATGGAGAACTGCTATCGTTTTCACGACATGATGCTTGAGACACAACTCAAGCTGGCAGGCCCTGATGCCACGGTGATTATTATCAGCGATCACGGTTTCAAAAACGACGAACTGCGTCCAGGGACAGATGGGATGGACAATCCAACGGGATGGCACCGTCACCACGGCATTGCGTGTTTGGCAGGTCCGGGAATCAAGCAAGGAGAAACGCTTTACGGTGCCACGATACTAGACGTCACTCCAACAATTCTTGCCTTGCTTGGCCTGCCCGTGAGCGAGGACATGGATGGTCGACCTTGGATGGAAATCTTCGAAGGGGCGGAGCCCGTCGACAGAATTCCCAGTTGGGAGGAAGTCGAAGGCGAAGCGGGATTGCATTCCGAGGATGTTCGAGAAGATCCCTCCGAGTCGGCCGAGGCGATCAAGCACCTGGTCGACTTGGGCTATATCGAAGCACCCAGCGACGATACAGAAAAGGCGGTTGAGGACTGCCTGCTCGACCAGCGCAATAATCTGTTACTGGCATTGACCACAAGTCGACGGGCCGCCAACGCTATCCCCTTGCTGCAGGAGCTCGCTGCAGAGCACCCCGACGCACCTTTCTACAAATATCGTTTGGCCGCGCTGTTTGCCAGCATGGGTGACTTCGACAAGTGTGAAGAGACGATTTCTACAATGTCTAAAGAAATGCTCAGTGCGGTCGATGTTCAATTCTTGCTCGCCCGGATTGTGCACTCTCGAGGGGACAAACAAGGCGCGTTCCAGGTGGTCCAGTCAATTCTTAAGTCGGGTTTGGCAGACATTACCATGGTAAACAATGTGGGGAGATTCTTGATCGAGCTTGAATGCTGGGAGCAGGCAAAGACCGTATTCGAGCAATCGCTTGAGTCTTACGCGGAAAATCCGGTAGCGTTAGATGGCTTGGCCCAATTCTACAATGAACTCGGCCAATTCGAGGACGCTGCGGAACATGCGCTCGAGGCGGTAAGCCTGCAACACCATTTTCCTGAAGCACACTTCCACTTGGGCGTAGCCTTGCGAGGAATGCAGCATGCAGAAGATGCCATCGCCGCATTTGAAACCAGCCTCTCAATGGGGCACAACACAGCCGAGGCGCATGAACAACTGGCCTCATTGTATCTACGCAAGGATCCAGTGCGGGCCAAGCAGCATGCTAGCCTCGCCGACCAGCCTTTGGCGTAAGGCGGAGAGTCAAGGGTCAAGAGTCCAGAGTCGAGAGCCAGAAAATAAGGGGTCTTACTTCCACTCTGGCTCTCGACTCTTCGCCTTAGACTCTCCCAATCCCCCACATTTTGTGTATTAGCAACTATGCGTAAAATATTTTTGGAAAAGTGAGGAAAAACGCTTGTGTTATTCAGTAATCATAATTAAGATGCTTAAGTAACTTGCGGGCAGAGCCGGCGCTCCTGGGAAACGGTGCCGCTTCGTATTCAAATGAGTCCTTTCCTTATCAACCAACTCATTCGCAGGGGGGGTTCCTTGTTCGCTGACCCAGAAGAATTAGCAAGGAACTACTCTAGTCCACCTTGGATCCAATTATCGAGTAGGAGAAGCCCAATGAAATTGTCTTTTAGTCCTGTATTGCTCAGAACATTATTCGCATCGCTGTTAGTTGTCAGCATGGGCACGTTGGCCCAAGGCGACACGTTGTATGATGATTTCGAAAGTGGAAGTGCGGATGTCCTCAGCTTTGGCGTCGGAGGCGGAGGCGCCTTTACTGGTATCGTTACCGATTGCGAAACCATAGGCAACGAATGCTACGGGCATCGAGAGAGTTTTCATTTCCTTCCCACTGAGCCAGGCGCGGTTCTCTTCGGCGATATTGCACCACAAGTTCTTCCTCCGATCGACATGTCGAGCTTTATTGGTTATTCGATCCGTGCACGTTTTATACGCACGGGTTTTGCAAACCCACTGTTTGGCCAAGAAGATTTCACTGGGGTGTCGCCCATTGAGTTCGGCATCCAATGGGATCCGAACGATCCTTGCGCCGGCTCAAGCGACGCTTGTAGTGACGTCTACGATGCGCCAGTCGAGTTGACGGAAACATTCCAGACTTTCACCGTCTTGTTCAGCAACTTTGTTGGAGCCAATCCTACGAACAATGCCCAGTTCAAGATGCTTATGCGCCGTGGAGATTCCGATACAAGTGCAACTCTCCCAAGAATGCTGGATAGTGCGGACTTTGAAGGCGATCTTGACGTCGATGGATTTGACTTCTTGTCTTGGCAACAAAACATTGGTTTTCAAGATCCAGTTTCTCCAGGTGTTAATCTTGTTGATCCCCGACGTGGAAACGCGAATCTTGCCGATGGCGTTACCGGAGAAAACACGATCGTCAACGGCGTGGATTTGGCCATCTGGGAAACCCAGTACAACACCGCTGCTCCCACTTCGCGTTGGAGTAATGGGGTAGGCCGTCTTGAAATCGACGACATTATCTTGCTCTCGCCGCCGGTCGTTAGTGCGGTTCCCGAGCCTTCCTCATGTTGCTTAATCCTCGGCTGTGCTTCCATGATGCTTTGGGGCAAGCGGAGACAACGATAATTTTTCTCTACTGAGCGACGGTGCCGTGTGGGGCGCGGCACCGTCGGCTCAGACTAGAGACTGCGGTTTTTTTGGGACGGGTTCCCCGCATTGGTGCGTTACTATTAAAGAGGTAATCTCATGTTAAGCATGTTTGTTCGTCGTGGTCTTTTGTTGCGAGTAAAAAATAGCCTCCGCCCGACAAGTGCTGCTTCTCGCTCCTGCATATCCGCCACGGTGGACAAGCTGAATGCCAATGAGCTGACGGGCAATGGAAGGAAGACCTTTTCATTAGAGCCCGCTAGAAAACCCCACCGCCGCGAAACGTTCGGCTTTACGCTTGTTGAGCTGCTAGTCGTAATTGCGATTATTGGCGTGCTGGTTGCGTTGCTTTTGCCCGCCGTACAATCGGCACGCGAAGCGGCCAGGCGCGCTTCGTGCATCAACCAGCTCAAGCAAATTGGCTTGGCAGTTCAGAATCACATCGACAGCCTGGAGTCCTTCCCTACCGGCGGGAGTAAGTGGAATCCTCAGATAGAAAATTATGTCACTGGACCACTAGGCAACCCCGGCAAACCGCATGGACCTGATAAGCAAGGGTTGGGTTGGGCTTATCAGATTCTGCCCTATTTAGAGCAAGACGCCATACGGGGGATTCTCACCCAGATAGATATCCAGAAGACGGTCGTCTCGCTCTACTTCTGCCCATCACGGCGTGCTCCTATTGCGGCAGATGTGCCTCCCGAAGTTGGAGGTCCCATTGCTGCACTATGCGACTATGCTGCGGCGACCCCTTTGAGCTTCAAGTGTGGTACTAATTACAATGGAACCGACAAGTATGACATTACCATAACTGATCCTTACACTGCTGCTTCACATGCAGAGGCTAGGAAATCCTTTTGGTGTGAAGTGACTGCTGATGTGAAGGATTTTTCAGCGCTCACGTACGTTTATGATGGAGTTATCGTCCGCACGCCCCACGGTTTACGTACCCCCGCAACCGCTACGGACCGTGCCACGTACGTGAATGGGAACTTTCTGGGCCCTTCACCCACAGAACCCAGGAATGTCTCTGATGGGTTGAGCAATACGATGTTGATTAGCGAAAAGTATGTACGATTCGACATGACGGACACGGTGGCACCGGACGGTACCACGAGTTGGTCGGACGATCGTGGATGGACCGATGGCTGGGACCCCGATACGATTCGCTTTACCGGCTATCAGCCTATCAGCGATGGTGATAAAGGATTTTGCTTCAATACTAGCGTTACTGGCGGAGAAGGAAACCCGTATTGCACCGGTCAAAGTGCGGACGTGTATTTCTTTGGTTCATCGCATGCAGGTGGCTTGAATGCGGTGTTCACCGACGGTTCGGTGCACAAAATTTCGTTCGATGTGGATGTCCAGGTTTTCAACGCAATTGGAACCCGCAACGGCGATGAAATCGTTGACCACGAATCGTTATAAGAGGCCAATTGTCACAGCGCAATAAAAACTATCAGACACAATTTTTTGGAATGGATAATCCGTGGAAACTGAGTTAAAGCACCGTCTCTTTGGTAAAACTGTATTCTTATTCCAGGCGCTAGTGAGCCGGAATCGCGGCGTGCTCGCTACGCTGCTGATAGTCGGCCTTCTGATAAGTGCAGGCTGTTCCACGAAGAAGCCGGCCCAAGGTGACAGCGATCGGTTGACCCGAGCTGTCCTGGGTGTGGTTGCCGAATTCTATGGCGATTACTTGAATTCTCACAAAGGAAAGGCGCCTAAGGACAACCAAGCTTTTTACAAGTACTTGGAGTCGCGGGCAGATGATCTGAAACTCTATCATGTGGACGATCCCAGTGAGCTCTACAATTCGCACCGGGATGGACGGTCACTGGTGATTGTCGTTGGCAATGTGATCGCTCCGCCTGATTCTCCCGATTCTCCTTGGGCCGCTTTTGAGCAAGAAGGGGTTGATGGCAAAATCTTGGCTGTGCGGGTCCGCGGTGGGGTTCACGAAATGACTGATGAAGAGAGTCACGAACTTTTTGATCCAAAATAACTCGGGGATTGCGCGGCCTTTGTGCGTATTTTTCTTGCTGTTGTTCTGACTCTCGCCTCTTGCCAATCCTTCGAAGAAGCGCCACCTGAAAAGTTCTCTTTGTCGCGACAAAGCACTACCAGGTGGAAGCCACCTCGCTTATAGTCACAGGCTTCTTTCTTCACATGGTTGTCTTGCTTAATTCGTGACCGCAGAAGGAGCCTTGGCAGATGCAAACGTTAGAACCACTCGTTGTCTGGGACTGGGCCGTCATTGGGGCCTTTTTCGTTGTCACCCTAGCGATTGGCCTCTATTTCTCGCGTAGGGCCGTCAGCAGTTTGTCCGACTACTTTGTCGCCGGTCGGAAAATGACGTGGTGGGTTGCGGGCACCTCGATGGTTGCCACCAGCTTCGCAGCAGACACGCCGCTGTTGATCTCCGGTTGGTCGCGCACGGTTGGGTTGCAGCAAAACTGGTTTTGGTGGGGCGGGATCATGGGATTCATGCTCTGCACGTTCTTTTTCGCCCGGCTGTGGCGACGGGCCAACGTGCTTACCGACCAAGAATTTAACGAGCTACGCTATGCCGGTAAACCTGCAGCAGGTTTACGGATTTTTCAAGCTACGTACATCTCCGTGATTCGCAACACGCTGACCATGAGTTGGGTCACGTTGGCGATGACGAAAATTCTCGACGTCACGCTGGAAATCCCCACGATCGTGTTTGTCAAAACGCAGTGGCTACCTGTGATTGTCGCGAAAGGAATCGCCGTCGCTTCTGTGGTAGACGCCAGCGACATCGCCAGTTGGCCTGTGATTGGTGAAGCAATCATCCCTGCCAAGGCAACAGTCATCCTGATCTGTTTTGGCATAGCGGCAGCTTACACGACGATTGCGGGGCTGTGGGGTGTGATGGCCACCGATTTCTTCCAGTTCTTCTTCGCAATGACTGCAACGGTCATCTTGATGGTGGTTGTCCTGAGAGTTGCCGGCGGAGCTACGAGTATGGTCGACCAGGCGACCGAGGCCGTTCAAGACGGCATCGTAAAGAACAAGGTGGCAGTTGAGCGGCAGGTGCTTGATGAGGATGTCCTCACAAATAGTCTGCTTCCTAAGCCTAGGAACGGCGTAGCCGTTGACGAGCAAGCGGCCCAACAAACCGCACAGTCGGCCGTTACGGGCCTGTTAGCCAGCGACCTGATCGCCAAGGCATCTCCTGAAGGCGTTTTGGTTTGGCAGGCGGACGGTTTGAACCGCGCACAGATGATTGAGCGGCTCAAGCAACTCGACATTCCACAAGAGCAGCAAAACGCATTTCTGTCGCAATGGGAGGATGCATACACGTTTAGCAAGTCGGTGCTGACCAATAATGCGTCGCGTGAGAAGTTGCTAGAGAGCGGAATCTTGTCTGAACTCCAACCGGTTGAGAGCGGCGGTTCTGTAAGCCGCTACCGGTTTGCACAGCTCGATTGGACGGAGCAGCAACTCCAGCAAAAAATGCGAGAAGCGGGAGTAGAAGATACAGGCGAAGCCATGGCGGGCTGGCGGAAGGATCGAGTCGTATCATCAATCAATATCACAAGCTTCCTGCCTCCCTTCGATCTTGAGGCCGGGTTCCTCGCCGTTTGGGCTTTTATCGTTTTTATCAGTCTCCAGTGGTGGGCCGGCGGAGCTGGTGATGGATTTATTGCGCAGCGCATCTTCTCTTGCAAGGACGAGCGCCACTCGGTCTTTGCGATGCTTTGGTACAACTTCGCCATGTTCGTTTTGCGACCTTGGCCCTGGATCGTGGTCGGCATTGCCTCGCTATTTCTTGTGCCCGATGTGACCGTCTACGGCGCGCATTACGACCACGAGCATGCCTACGTCATCATGTTCGTGAAGTACTTGCCCGTGGGTCTTAAGGGCCTGATGGTGGCGGGTCTGATGGCGGCGTACATGTCGACAATTTCGACCCACGTTAACTTTGGCGCTTCGTACGTGGTGAACGACCTCTACAAGCGGTTTGCTAACCCGTCTGCAAGCGAAAAGACCTTGGTCCGCGTCTCTCAGCTCGCATCAATCTTCCTGGCAACGATTGCCGGAATCTGGGCCTTCTACTCTGAGTCGATCGGTGACCAATGGTTTATCTACTTCGAGATGATGTCGGGCGCGGGCATAGTGATTCCGTTGCGCTGGTATTGGTGGCGTATTAGCGCCTGGACCGAAATCTCGGCAATGTTTTCATCGCTCGCGATTTTTTTAATCATAAAATATACCCTAGTCATTCACTCACTTTTCGGACTACTGGGGATGCCCGAGTTCTGGCTGGAAGAGTACGCCGTTCGGTTTACGGTGAACTTGATACTCACCGGGGCGGTGTGGCTGTCGGTGACGTTCCTGACGGGGCCGGAAAACACCGACCACCTGGTGAAATTCTACAAGCGCGTCCGCCCCGCAGGCGCTTGGGGACCGATCCCCGAGTTGGCAGGCAATCCCGACCACCTGACCGTCGGCTGGCGGGAATGGTTTGCTTGGGTCTTGGGCGTGACTGGTTTGTTCTCGATGATTTTCTCGCTCGGCCATGCATGCTTTGGCAATTCCTCGCACTCGCTAGGATTCGCTGCATACGCCGTGGTCGCCACCGTGCTGCTGTTCAGACAGATTGGCTCCATGGATTGGTCAAGTATTCATACCGAGGCCGAGTAAAGGCAATATTCCTACACGCTGGCACGCTATCGGATATAATGATCGCATGCAGAACATCCTTCATAGCAACCCTGTTTTCATAGGCGGTAAACCGTGATACGTGTTTACCTTGAAACAAGCTTTCTCAGCGCCTGCGTTACAAGCCGAACATCTTCAAGGGCTGTGTACGAACGAGAGATGAGTCCAGCTTGGCTAGAATCCGAAGGATCTGAGTGTGACTTATTTTTGGACGATCCGGTAATTGCTGAATTGTCTGCTGCAGAGTTTCAGAATCGTGATGCGGCTCTAGAATTGGCCGCTCGATTTCCTTTAGAACCGGTCTCTGTTGCCATGGAAACTTTCGCTGGGTTACTCGCGCAGAGATTCGTTATGCCGCAGGATCTTCAGGGTGACGCCCTGCACGTTTCCGCGGCCGTAATCCTCAAAGCTGATATACTCTTGACCTGGAATGTCAAACACTTGGCGAACCAGAATAAACAGCCCCACTTGCGTGCAGTTTGCATTGAAAACGGATTCGTCGCACCGAGAATTACACGTCCCGACATTCTCCTTGAGGAAAATGAGCCATGACCTCCCCCACGGATCCTCCTACTAAACTCGTCGAGCGAGTTGGTCCATCAGTAGTCGACGATGTTCGTTCGGTCCGGCAACAGCTCGACGAGCAGTTCGAGCATAATGTCCACCGCTTGGCGGAACACGCTCGCCACGTTGCCCAAGAGTTCCGGGAACGACAGAAAACAGAGAAAGATTAACCGTTGTAGCTGGGGGGGTCTGCCGGCGTGTGAGGCCGGTTGGCCGACAGGTTCACCCGCCTCGAATTTTGCAGCGAATTGTAATGCGTAGCCGGCTTGGACGTGCCAAAAACGAAAATCAGGGCATATTCCAGATTTTTCTAGATCCGGCTGCCGAATCTGCTAAACTACGAGCAATCTGACCGAACCAGTTCTTTCTGGAAAACAGACCTACTGATCCAAAAACACCTATCGTCTTTTCGCTGTGGCAAAAGCCGCCATAGCGAGTTGGCAGCAGGTGTTTTTTTTCGTTTGGTAGCGCTGTTGCCGCATGTCGATTGCGGCTTTCTTTGTCATCTCCCCGGACTCCAGAAGAGATAAATCATGAGTTTTCCGCGAAACTGCTTTGGGCTTTCCGTTCCGTTGGCGCTCGTCATACTCGCAACAATGGCCAGTGCTACGCCAGTGATCAACTGGAGCTTGGATGGATCATTAAACAATTCCACCTCGCTTATCGATGCGCTGACCAATTCTCCCACTCTGGGAGATGGCACTGCAGACAACGCGGAGAACTCCGCCATTTGGGCAACGATTCCTGATACCGTTATTCCAGACGGACAAGGAATTCGGCTCTCCGGGGAAGTGACCATCGCTGGGGCCGTGCCGGATCAGATTAAGTTTCGTTGGGGCCTGTTTCGTGAATTGGGCGCCAGTCCTCCCGATCCCACCTCCGGCTGGCTGGGCTACAGCTTGGGCAATTCGAATGGTTCGGACGTCGGAATAGCGATTGAGCGTGTCCCAGGGGCCGCTGATTTCAACAGCACTTCGTTCACTTCACTTTCGCCCGCGCATGGAGATACGATTGGTAACTCTTTTGATGACGGAGCGGACCTTTTTGAGGATGGAACTTATCAGTTCGAGATGACTGTAGCCCGTAAGGAATCCAGGATCGATCTCTTCGGTTCGCTTGACGGGGGTAGTTTTTCCAACTCGTGGGGCATACCAGACTTTTCGCCAGCCACCGATCTGGACTCTACTTTCAATCGCGTTGGTCTCGTTGCAGGGAGTGGCTTCCGGGCGGACCAGCTCCGCTTCAGGAATCTCGATGTTTCCCCGGTCCTGAACCCGCCGAAACTTGGCTGTGTGCTCACCAAAAGCTGCGTTCTCAACAAAGTGGCTGATAATGGTGAGGGCGTAACGATGCCTTATCAATTGGTAACGCCCCCAGGACATGACCAGCCGGGCGAAAAATTCCCACTAATTATTTATTTACATGGAGCCGAGGTTGGGGACGTTCTCAACGGGTTGGTGGGCGTTAGCCAAACAGAAGAATTCCCCGCGTTTGTCCTCGGGCCAAAACTCTTTTATGGAAGGTGGGGACCAAACAACAATCAAGACTTAATGCTCGACATTCTAGACGACGTCATCGAGCAGTATGCGATCGACGAACGACGAATCTACATCACGGGACTCTCTATGGGCGGCTTCGGCACGACGACCTATGTCCAAAACGACCCGTCCCAATTCGCTGCTGCCGTACCGATGTCTGGTGCCAACACGATTTCGCCAGCCCAGGCAGAACAGATCAAAGACGTTCCATTTTGGCTATTCCATGGAGGCGATGATACCGTTGTTGACCCAGTGTTCTCACGTAACTTCGTTGCTGCGCTCGAACAGGCGGGCAGCGCGCCACGGTATGACGAGCTTCCACGCCAAGGGCACAACATCTGGCACCCGATCTACGCCGATTGGCAGACGGATACCTATGGACTCTACCCGTGGCTGTTTTCCCAGTCGCTTCCCGTCCCCGAGCCTGGGGGAATGCCACTGACGCTGCTTGCGGCGGCACTTATCGGCCCGGTGCTGCGGAAAAGGGAAGCAGTTTCGTAAACACGGAATCGGTTACTTCACCGCTTCGAAAAACGGTTCGGAGTGGTGGATGGCCAATCCTGCGCAGCCCGGGGTGTGCGGTAGGATGGTTTCCAGCGTGCTTAATTGGCCACGGAAGTATGCCCACGGGTAGACGCCATAGGTGGTGCCTGGATCGACATCAGGGCCGACGCCCAATTCGATCGACGCAAAGACATCCACTCCCAACTCTTTGCCCAGTTTGAATTCATCAAGGCAATGGGCCACCGTGCCGTTGGGGCCTGTCGCTCGGACGCGATAAGACATGATGCCGACGTTGTGTAACAGCGGGAAGAGCGCTTCGAGTATCGGCTGTTTGCCGGCTTCGGTATCGTGTGTGAATTTGATGTTTCCATCCCGATCGCGGTCGTCCCACCAAAACGGAATGTCGACGCCAAACTCCATGCCCAGGGCGTCCGCTTTGCGGCGCAGTTTTCGGTTCAGAACGATGTAATCCTGAATAATTTTCCGGCGCTGCTGGTCATTCTGCCACTCCGGCAAGATGTAGGGTTCGTTATCAAAGTGGGCTGCCCGAAACCGTTCGTCTGGCGCACTTTGTTCATTCATTTTCCCCAGAGCATCCATCAGACGGATCAAGCGCGGATGGTTTTTTGCAAAGACATAATCGGCTTGTCCATCGAGGGCATGCGTGGTGATGCCCAACGATTTTGCTGCCGCGTTGAATGCCCGCTGTTCGTCGACAAAACGAATGTGAATTTCACCGTCCTCATACGTGTACTGAATCTGACAATACAGATCGGTAATGCCTTGATTCTTGCAAAGCTCAAGCAGTGCTGCTGTGCGGTTGCTATCAGGCAGTGTTTCGTCCGTTTCCCAAAACCAAAGTGCCTTGCGCAATGTCTGGGCCTCTGTCGAATCGGAAATCACCGACTCAGCCAAGTCCGATGTGACCGCTAACGAATCGACAGCCACCCACGCCGAACCGCTCCCTTCGATCAGGATTCGCACGAATCCGGCGCGCTCTGCACCCGCAAAGTCGCGTGGAATAGCAAATCGCAATTCGCTCCAGTTGCCGGGTTTGATTTTGTCGGCGTCGATGGTTCCTACTGTCGTTCCAGCAGCTTCCGGGTTGGTGCCAGCAACGATTTCGACCTTTGCCTGTCGTTGGCCCAGGTTTCCTAAGATGCGTAAGCAAAGTTCGCTGCCCTGGGTAATTCCAAGAAGCTCGCCGCGATTTGCAGATCTTTCGTCAAACATGGCAACGAGCCCACCCGCCCCATTCGCTGGAGCTTGCTCGGTAAGTTCGATTCGCCAGGCGGATTGTTGGGGCTGGCCCAGTGTAACAAGTTCGTCAGAAACCTGGTCGGGACTCCCCCCCCAAGACTGATAGAACCCACCACGAGCCGTCTGAATCGAAACATCGAAATTGGCAATCTGAATCATTGAGTCGTCTGCCATTGCGTTAGAATTTACAACTGATAGTAAGGCAATGAAAGCAAAGGTTCCCATGACTACGATCTTCTTGGACATTTGTTGAATCCTAAAAGAAAAAGATAAAAGGTTAGAAAACAAGTCAAGCAGAACCCCTACGCTACAGGACATGGGGCGTGAACTCAAGAGACTGACCTCTCTCGAAATTTAACAGACGAAGAGAGTTGCTCCGCTCGCAAGATTTTTTGCTAAGGACATTGCAAGATAAATAGCAGTCCGAATCAATGATCCATTAAGACCACTGCGGAATTCGGAAAACGCGCTGCAAAGTAGGAACCACAGCCCCGCGGAGTACGCCGTATTCACCAAGCGTAGAAGCGATCAGTTTTGTATGCCCGGCCTCGTACGCCAACTGTTGTTTTTTGAGGACTTCCTGAAGTTGGGTCATCAACACATCGCGAAGCTCGGGCGAATCCGAACCAATCATCAACACGCCCGGTTCGAGCAGATTGACCATGTGCTGCACCAACGGAGACAGCTCTTCTCCGACCTGCAGTAACGTATCCAATACTTCTTGGTCACCTTCGACGAGTGCCTTAGTAAACGATTCGATATCTCGATAGGCTTTGCCGCCTCGCTCCTTTTGCAACATCAGCGGATGAGTCACCGGGGTGGTAATCTCACCGGCCGCTCCGAATTCGCCATGATAGGGTTGGCTGTTGATAATGATTCCGGACCCAACACCAACCCCCTTATGCAAAGCGTCATGGAAACGAAGATAAAGGAAAACCAGATTTTCGACCGATTCAGAAGTTTCGAAAAGCTGAGCAGCCATTCCCCCGGCAAGCGAGTCGTTCACGACGTCGGTGGTTAGCTTCCAGCGTTTTTCGCACAGTTCTTTGAAGGGCACATCTCGCCAGCCAAACGGCTGGCTCCAGCGAATATGACCGTTCGCCACATTCAAATGACCAGGCAGTGCCACTCCAACTCCCTGTAAGACATCCCATTCGATCCCAGCGCTACTGAGCAACTCGCTGCCAATCTCTTCGAGCATGTCGACGGCCTGCTCCGGTGGAGCTGGGACGAAAGAAACTTTTTGACTGGCGCACAGATCGCCACCCAAATCGCAGAGGCCTGCGAGGATACATGTTTCGCTTAGTTCGAAACCAAGAGCCCGCGGTTGGTTCCGCGAGAGGGAGATCATTCGGGGAGCCCGACCTCCACTGGTTTCGCCAGGCCCAACTTCCTCAACCAGCCCTTCCTTGATGAGATCTTTGACAACCGCCGAAACGGTCGGAGGGCGAATCTCGGTTTGTTTTGCCAAATCAGCCCGAGAGATGATCCCATCTCGCCGGATCCTGTCCAAAATCAGGCGTCGATTCACAAATCGATTAAGTTGTGGCTTCCCTGTGAGTAGATTTGACATAGAATCAATCTTAATTAAGTTTAAGAAGTCTCGCAAGTATTTGCTATAATGGGATATATGCGCACCAAGAGGCCGTATCTCCCTAGCTAGAAGGCACTTAGAGACTGTAATTACCGAGTTTATACGAATTGCGTGGCTCCAAGCCGGAACCACGCCTAGTAGAGAATATACGCGAAAAACTGTTGTCAGAAAAAGGTCGTTTTGTACCCATCAGCAAGATTCTGAAAGGAATCGTCACGGATCTTGCCCGATTGGACAGTAGTTTTGGCTCAAGATTGAGGTTTAAGGAATGGCTTCATCCGAAACAATTAAAAGCAGCACTGCAGCTTCTTACTCCGGTTCTCAAGCAAAGAATCGTGGTTCTTGCGGCTTGAAGGCAGAGTTAGCTTCCCTCCGCAAACTTGTGACGGAGTGCGAAGACAAGATACGCGAGGGCACGATTCGCCGCTTGCCAGGCAATGTCGCCTTTTTGTCTGATGGTCGGGTCCTTTGCCGCGAACGAAGCCGTGGTGACAGTCGCTATCCCTACGGGAGTGATGGCTTCAACTTCTGGGTCAATGCCTCTGGTGCCATGCATGGCAATCGAGGGCTGTACTTCCTCTTCCTCCCAGCCACCAGCGAAGGCCAAGAGCCACCGATTGGGTTTTTCTCAGGTTCGCGTGTCGAGGGAGGAAAAGAATACGTATCGCATTCCATTTTGCCTACGCCTTTCCTCGATGATGGCGAATCAGAGGTGGTCGATCGGTTCACGATCATCGGACACGATGCTACTTATTTCTTTGCGGAGACTTCCCAGTTGCGGACCGTGGTGCGAGTGTTTCTTGACCAATTGCGACCCGAACATGCACACATCAACTTTTCGGTTTCTCTGGAAAACTTAACGGATGGACCGATCGAAACTTACTCTTCGGCATATTTGAATCCGTTCTGCCGACATCAATTTGTCGAATCCAGCGAAGACCGTTGGTTCAAAAAGATATCTGTCGATTCGCATTCTGCCTCGGTTCTTGAACAGTGGAATCAACGCGAAGCGGGTGGCACTGTTCTGCCGCCTTTTGTAATAACCACGAATGAAGATGTGGACCGTTTCAGTTCGGTGACCAACTATGCGTTGTTACGCCGTGTCGTCAGCATGCGTGATAATGCCACGGGACAAGAAATCAAGCTGAATGTTCAGCGAATGAAACATTCGACGGGTACTCCCGAGCAACTCGATTCACCCGGAGACATTCTCGCACAAGAATGTACTTCGCGATTAAACTACTTGGGCGGATCTCCGCGCCGGAGCTTAACCAGTGCGGAATTTCTCAAGACGGGCCAAATTGAACGAGAAGTCCCACTTACTGTTTTCAACGAGAATGCCACGATCGGGGACTTGCTCCGTTTGAAATTGCCTGGTGGCGCCGCATTGCGAGCAGATTATATCTTTTCCATACCCGAGAACAGCGATGTCCTCGACCTAGAAATGAACCGGTTATTGGGCCCTTTGGATGTGGACGGAGCTCTTACCAGAGTGCAGGAAAAAACTAAGGAAACGGGTGATCTCTCGATCTCTGTCACCGGCAGCCAGGACAGCAGCATCGAGTCGGATACTTTCAATAAGTTTGTCTCCTACTTGAAGAAGCAAGTTGCCGTTTGTGCAATGCTTAAAGGGTACATGAGCCCGTCTCCCAATTCGTTGATAGGGTTTCGCGATGTGTTGCAAGCCATCGATGGCCATTTATTCGACCGGCCCGATGAAGCCCGCTTCAAAATACTAGAGACCATGAGCCATGTGCTCGAAGATGGTCGTTGTCCTCGTCAGTATTCACTTCCTGTGAACGGCGCACCTGGACGGACCGACCTGCGAGAATTTATCGACCAAGGCGTCTGGGCCATTTCCACGGTCTACAACTATCTGGCCGTGACGGGCGATGTCTCTCTACTCGACGAGCAAGTAGGTTATCACAAAATTACGAGTGCCGATGAAAGTGTGACTTATCCCTCCGGAAAGAAGGACTCCGTCCTGGATCACCTGTTGAGGATCATGGATTACTTGGGCCGACAGCGCGATCCGGAAACAGGATTAGTCCTGGCACTTTACGGCGACTGGAACGACGCGCTGGACGGGCTGGGAGTTTCTTCCGATGCAACGACCCCCTTCGGAACGGGCGTCAGCGTGATGACCAGCTTGCAGCTGTATGCCAACTGTGCGGAGATCGTTGAGATTCTCAAACGCTACTCCCCGGCGCCGTCGGACGACTCGATCGGTCGTTACGAACGACTACGTTCGCAGTTGCGCGCGGGTCTGTTGAAGTATGCCGTCGTGCGGCAGGGTGAAGAACGTCGCATCCTGCACGGCTGGGGCGACAAGCGGAAATACCTGGTCTGTAGCTTTAAGGACAGCGATGGCTTGGCCCGCGATGGCCTGACTTCCAACGCATTCTGGGTTTTGTCCAACATGCTTGAGGAGGACCAATCGCTACAAGAAGATGTCCTGGCTGCTTTGGACCGACTCGATTCCCCCTACGGATACATTACATTCAACCCCGGATTTGCGCCCGATTCGCCGGGCGTTGGTCGCATAACAAAGTTGCCGCGCGGTACCGCCGAGAATGGCGCTGCCTACATCCATGCGACGACATTCGGCATCGCGGCTCTTTTCCAAATGGGACAGCCTCAAAAGGCTTGGGAGCAAATTGCAAAAATTCTGCCTTTTGCCCCCCATCACAAAGATCCAAGTCATTCGCCTTTTGTCATGCCCAACTCGTACGTGAACAATCCTCAACTCAACTTGACCGGCCAAAGCATGAACGATTGGCAGACGGGCTGTTCCAATGTGCTCTTGAAATTGCTGATCCGATACGCATTTGGATTTCTACCGGCGATGGAAGGGGTGGAAATTTCTCCTGCGGGGTGGATTCCCTTCGAGGGGTTCGAGCTGAAGTCTCTCGTGCATGGACGTTCGATCTGCATGAAATA
Source organism: Planctomycetota bacterium (assembly GCA_029259915.1). Classification (GTDB taxonomy): domain Bacteria; phylum Planctomycetota; class Planctomycetia; order Pirellulales; family Lacipirellulaceae; genus Bythopirellula. The sequence continues at coordinate 81,043 of JAJDED010000001.1, forward strand.
CGAGCGAGCAGACGTGACGCAGCGCGAATTCGAGCTGAATGGCCAATTGCTGGAAAACATTCTCTTCAACGACGTAACGAGCGTCTCGACAGTCACCGTCCCTTACGAGTCTCTCTCGAAAGATCAGACCAACTTGATCGTTGTCCGAGACCCTCTGGCGAGTTGATCGGACCATTCAAATTGGTTTAGCGTGTTCCGCAAACGAAGCTCTATTGACCCTTGCGCTACTGATGAACCTAGGGCGCCCAACGGAAGCCCGAATTTAGCGAGTGAATTGTTAGCGGCGAGATTCATTCGCCGCGCAACCTTCAATAAAAGTGCTTGAAGAACGATTTCCCAAGCACGCGGGACATCGGTAGAATGCGGATCTTAGTGCGAGCACTCTCGTTGCACTGTTATCCGTCCCACTCCGTGCGATTTATTCTATGTCTGCGAATTACGATGCGGTGTTGCTGGTATCCTTCGGCGGGCCCGAACAACCCGAGGACGTTCTCCCCTTTTTAGAAAACGTGCTGCGTGGCAAAAACGTGCCGCACGCACGGATGATGGAAGTCGCCGACCATTATCAGCATTTCGGCGGCGTGAGCCCGATCAACGAACAATGCCGAGAGTTGATCACGGCCCTGGAATCGGAACTTGCCGAGCACGGGCCCCGGCTGCCGATCTACTGGGGCAATCGCAATTGGCACCCGCTGCTGCCAGATACTCTAAAACAAATGGCCGACGATGGCGTAAAACGGGCCCTGGGGTTTTTCACCAGCGCTTTTAGTTCCTACTCCGGCTGTCGGCAATATCTGGAAGATATCGCCCGTGCGCAAGCGGAAGTCGGAAACACGGCTCCCGAGATTGATAAGTTACGCGTATTTTTCAACCACCCAGGATTCATCGAGCCGCTCATCGAATCGGTCGCCGCTTGTCTCGATGAGATTGCGGATGATCGCCGCGAGCGGGCAAAGATTTTGTTCTCGGCACACAGCATTCCATTAGCGATGCAGAAAAATTCACCCTACGTAGAACAACTGCAGGAGGCGAGTCGGCTGGTTGCCGAGGGCGTGAGGCATTCACGCTGGGAATTGGTCTACCAAAGCCGCAGCGGCCCGCCGCATCAGCCCTGGCTGGAACCCGACATCTGCGACCGCATCACTCAATTGCACGAAGCGGAAGCCGTCGAAGATCTAATCGTCCTGCCGATCGGTTTCATTTCCGACCACATCGAAGTGCTATTCGACCTCGACACCGAGGCAAAACAACTTTGCGACAAGCTAGGCATCACCATGCACCGCGCCGCCACCGTGGGCACTCACCCACGTTTCGTGCGCATGATTCGCGAACTCATTGCCGAGCGCACCAGCGACACCCCTGATCGCTTGGCACTAGGCACACTAGGGCCAAGCCATGACGAGTGTGCGGAGGGTTGTTGTTTGTATACGCCTGGGCGGCCGTCGATTGCGAAAAACTAGGGTGTCGCAGTGTGATCCTCAGTCGATGGGGAGTTGGCGGTTACCCACGAATGGACTATCATCACTGCCAACGAATTGCCGCCGATTTATACAGTCTCCGGACCAACTTAGCGTGAAATGACGCCACACCCTCTCATCAAAGACGAGTCGCCCGTTGCTGCTCGACAGCCGAAGACCGATCGGTTGTTTCTTGCACGTCTTGTTAAAGATGCGGGTGAAGACAACCGCCTCGACGCGGAGCCCTTAAAGGAATCGCACGAGATCCTGCTTCGATGGGCTGATCTCGAATCTTCAGGTCGTCTTGGAGAACTGACTGAAACCCAGCTTGAAGGCGACTTTCTGAATGAAGTTTTTGGTCAGGCGTTGGGCTATGTCCGTGCTGCAGAAAATGAAGAAAAGTGGCACCTGGAACCGAAGCGAAGTTTTGGGAGCCAAACTCCAGACGCGGTGCTGGGCCAGTTCGTGCAAGGAGAGTCTTCCCCTCCCCTAGCGGTGATTGAGTTAAAGGGCCCCAACGTCCACCTTGATCGAGACCGCTCCAATGGTCGGACAGCGGTCGACCAATGCTGGGACTACCTGGTGAACACACCCCCCTCATGTCGTTGGGGAATCGTATCGAACTTGGTCAGCTTCCGTTTGTATGAGCGTGACTCGACCAAGCGTGCCTACGAACACTTTTCGCTCCAGTCTCTCAAAGATTTTGCGATATTTCGTCGTTTCTATGCGATTTTCAGACGACGAGGACTCATTGAAAAAACGGCCAAAGAAGAACCGAGATCACTACGATTATTAAGAGAGACGCAGAATCGCCAACGCGAAGTCAGCGATCAACTTTACGATGAGTATTCCAAACATCGCCTCAATTTTATCGCGCACTTGCACCAGGAGTTGAACCACTCCGTCGATCAATCGATCGAGTATGCCCAGCGCCTCCTCGACCGCGTGATTTTTATTGCGTTCTGCGAAGATCGTGGTCTATTGCCGCCTAACACGATCCAGAGCGCTTACGAACAATTGCCAGCCTTTTCAAATATCACGAACCCTCGATGGCAAAACTTCAAGACCCTCTTTCAATGGGTAGATAAAGGGGGCCGGGCGGATCCCAACAAACCCAATGGCAAAATCCATGCCTACAACGGCGGGTTGTTCAAATCCGGGCCTGCTGACGATCTGGAACTCGACGACCAGTGGACCCACTTCTTCAACCACATTGCTGGGTACGATTTTGCCGACGAGGTGAATCTCGACGTGTTGGGCCATCTGTTCGAGCGGTCGATCACCGAGCTGGAAAAACTTAAAACGACCGGCCTGTTTGGCGATGCGGAAAAGACGGAACTATACGCCACGATGCCGCAGTCGGCCAAGCGTAAGCAACTGGGTATCTATTACACGCCGCCCGAGCTGACCAGCCGCATCGTGCAGTACACGGTCGACGAACTGATTGACCAGCGGTTTGCCGAGCAGGCCGTTGAGTTTGGCATTAAGAAGTCGGATGCAAAACGCGGCATCGCGCCCGACGACGCCGACTACTGGCAAAAGTGCCTGGCGGTTCTCCGCGACTTGCGCATCATCGATCCGGCATGTGGCTCGGGGGCGTTTTTGTTTCAGGCGTACAACACGCTGGAACAACGTTACCTGGAAGTGGTCGGCCACCTGGAACAGGCGGGCAACAAGAGCGCGGAAAAACTTGCTGAGCAAGTGCCGAGTTGGATTCTGCAGGACAACTTGTATGGCGTCGACCTGTCGCGCGAGGCGGTTGAGATCACGCAGCTTGCTCTCTGGATCCGCTCGGCAACCCCGGGGCAGACGTTGGCGACACTTTCAAAAAACATCGTGCATGGCAACTCATTGGTGCATGATCCTGAAATTCACACGGATGGATTCGATTGGCGGACGCGTTTCCCCGAGGTGTTCGACCGCGAAGAATCGGGTTTCGACTGCGTGATCGGCAATCCGCCGTGGGAGCGGATCAAGCTGCAAGAGCGGGAATTCTTTTCGCTGCCGGCACCGGAAATTGCCACGGCTACCAACGCCGCCAAACGCCGTAAGCTTGTGGTAAAACTTGAATCGGACGACCCCGCTCTCTACGACCGCTATCAAGAGGCGTTGGTTTCCGCCGGAGCACTCTTAGATTACTGTCGCAAATCGAAAAAGTATCCGCTCACTGGCAAGGGCGACATCAACACCTATGCCGTATTTGCCGAACTGGCGTATCAACTGGTCGCTCCGCACGGTCGCGTGGGACTGCTTACGCCATCGGGAATCGCGTCGGATAAAACCACGAAAGATTTCTTCGCCGCGATTGCCGAATCGAACCGGCTCATTCGTCTCTATGATTTCGAGAACCGCACAAAGAAATTCTTCCCCGATGTCGATGGCCGATTCAAGTTCTGCATTCTCAACTTTGGTGGAGAGGCGGTCACCACTGAGGAGGCCGATTTTGTGTTCTTCGTCCACCATGTCGAAGAGCTAGAAGAAAAACAGCGGCATATCGCCCTGTCGGGCGACGACATTCGGCTACTGAACCCCAACACGCGCACCTGCCCGATCTTCCGCACGCGTCGCGACGCGGAGATCACCAAGGCCATCTACCGACGCGTGCCGGTGCTGATCGATCAGAACCGTGAAGGCCCAACGGGGAACCCGTGGGGCATCAAGTTCAAGCGGATGTTTGATCAAACGAACGATGCCGAGCTATTCCGAGAGGCGGAAACGCTCAAAGCCGAGAAGTTCAAGCTCCAAGGCAACCGCTGGATGAAGGGTAAGCAGGTTTATTTGCCTGTGTACGAAGCGAAGATGGTGCAGGCGTACGACCACCGCGCGGCAGACGTGGTGACAGACAAAGGAAATTGGGTCCGACAGGGACAGACCGAGAAAACAACGCTCGTCGAACACGCCAACCCAGAACATTTGGGAATGCCTCGATTTTGGGTCAATACGCAAGAGGTTGAGGGGGAAGTTGACAACCGCCCGTCGCATTTTTTGTGCTTCAAAGATGTAACAAGCCCCACCAACCAGCGGACGATGATCGGTGCTGCAATCCCATTAGTCGGCGTTGTGAATTCAGCTCCTATTGTCTTCACTAACAGTGACCCTGCTGCGGAAGGTTGCCTGCTCGCGAATTTCAATAGCTATGCTTATGATTTTGTGATGCGACAGAAAATTGGTAATGTCCACCTCAATTTTTTCATTGTCGAACAAATCCCCACGCTGCCGCCCGACACGTATGCCAAACCGTGCCCGTGGGACCGCGGGACGACGCTGGAATCGTGGATCAGCGAGCGGGTGTTGAAGCTCACCTGCACGGCGGAGGACATGCTGCCGCTGGCGGATGCGTGTGGATTTACGTCGGGAAGTTTTCAAAAAGAGTACGGTGGCCGACTCAACAAGTGGGACGAAGCCGAACGAGCCCAGTTGATGGCCGAACTCGACGCGGCGTATTTTATTCTCTATGGAATCGGTCGCGATGACGCCGAGTATATCCTTTCCACGTTCAAAGGCATCCACGACAACACTCCGCTGTTTCCAGAAAACCGCAGCACCGCGGAGCAAATCTTGAGGGTCTACGACCAATTTCAAACCGGCTGACAAGGAAATCGCAATTGTGGAAGAAGCGACACGATCGTAGCTGGATTCGCAAGAATTCAGACCATGCAAAGTCGACATCGAATCTTCTGAACTCTTGCGAGTTCAGCTACAACTATAGAGCCATGAATCTTCTGAACAGCTACCATGGAGCCGCGATGAATACGAAGCGACATGACTATCTGAAACGACTACCGCCAGAATACTATCACGGGCAGGCTTACGTTCATTGGTCGCTCACGATGCAGGACCGAAAGACCGGCTGGCTCATCCCGATCTTTTATTACAAGTATCGTGAGATCCTCGCGCACACCGCGTTTCGATTCGGGCTTTGCTGTCCCATCTACTGCTGCATGCCGGACCACATTCACATGCTTTGGGTCGGTATCCTAAACAGCTGTGATCAGCGAAAGGCGATGCGCTACCTCCGCAAGCAGTTGAATCCGGTGTTGGAAAAACTCGACGCGCGGTTTCAATTTCAGCCCTACGACCATGTGTTACGCGATGATGAACTTGAGCGTGCGGCGTTTGAGGAAGTCGGCGAGTATATTGCGAGAAATCCCGAAAGGCGAGGGCTCGTACCGCCCGATGGCTATGCGCAGTACTCCTACACGGGTTGTCTCGTTCCAGGATATCCTGAGCTCAAGGTGTTCGAAACGGGCTACTGGGACCGGTTCTGGCGCATCTACTCGCACTTGATGGCGAGTGGCCTACATATCGGATTGCGAGATGATCTGGAGAACTAACGTAGCTGAATTCAGACACGCTAGTAGCTGGATTCGCAAGAATTCAGAAAGGCGGCTGAGCGTGTTGTGAGTTCTCTGAATTCTTGAGAATTCAGCTACAATACGCTATTCGAAAGGACAAGCCATGAACGACGATCGACTTGAAATCTGCCATGCTTGCGGTGGTCCGCTCATTCTAAAACGCGTCGAGAAGCTGTTGCGCAGTGGAGTACATACGGCCATCGTCGAAGTGGGTGCAGAAGTCTGCCAGCGTTGCGGTGAGCAACTTTTCAGCGCCGAAACAGTGCGTCAATTCGAGAAAATCCGCGGCAAGTTGGCTCGGCAAGAGACGGCCGACTTTCTACCTCTGGGTCAATCTTTCCAAGTGTCGCCTGTCGAAGGCCAGCCATCGTCATGACGCTCAGACCTCTCGGCAGCACCGATTTACGCGTCTCCCCGGTGGCGCTCGGCACCTGGCCGATGGCGGGGGTTACTTCGCTGGATGTGAACGATGCCGATAGTGTTGCCACGATCCGGGCGTGTTTTGATTTGGGGATCAATTTTATCGACACGGCCTACTGTTATGGGCCGAATGGGGAAAGCGAAAACCTGTTGCGGGAGGCGATGGCCGGTCGTCGGGATGAATTGGTGATCGCTACGAAGTGTGGCATTCATTACGACGCGGCGGGCAAGCAGACCCAGGATGCGCGGCCGGAGACGATTCGGCGCGAGTGCGACGAAAGCCTCCGCCGACTTGGCACGGATCGTGTCGAGCTTTATTATCTGCATTCGCCTGATCCGCAGGTGCCGGTTGCAGAATCGGCAGGGGCGATTCGCAATCTGATTGCTGCGGGCAAGGTGCGTTATGCGGGGGCGTCGAACTGCCAGTTGGAGCAGATTGAGACGTTTCACGCGGTTTGTCCGCTCACGGCAGTGCAATTGCCCTACAACATGCTGCAACGCGATATCGAGCAGCAGACGGTCCCCTGGTGCCGGGAGCGCAATATTAGCGTGATCGTGTATTGGGCGCTGATGAAGGGCCTGTTGGCCGGCAGGCTGACCCGCCAGGACCAACTCGACGCGGCCGACAATCGGCGCAGCTATCCAATGTTTCAGGGCGACGAGTGGGAGAAGAATCAAGCGTTTCTTGAGCAGCTTCGAGAGATTGCCGATGGCTGCGGAAAGACGGTTGCCCAGTTGGTCGTCAATTGGACGATCCACCAGGGGGGCATCACTGCTGCGCTGTGCGGGGCCAGGCGCGTGTGGCAAATCGAAGAGACAGCCGGGGCGATGGGCTGGGAACTTTCGGGCGATGCCAACGAAGCGATCGCCACAGCGATCGCCCAACGAGGCAAAGCCGCCGCGAAGCGGTTGTTTCAGTGAGCGGTTTCTCTATTCACCCACGGCTGATATTTGCCGTAGTTCGTACCTCAGAATCGCGGTCATTACGACGAAGCTCGCCAGGCTGCCGGCGACCATGGCGATGGCTGCGCCGGTGATGCCGTAGGCCAAGACTAGCGGGATTGCCGAGACGACAGTTACGGCAAAGGTTGCGGCTTCGCCGAGGAAATTTCCTTTGGGGCGTTGCAACGCGGCAAGTCCGTTGGAACTGGTCATCGCCAAACCTGTTAGCAGTGAATTGAATCCGAGCAAGACGAGTGCGGCGGTGGCCCAGCCAAATTCTTTTCCAAATAGCAAAACCAACAACCATTCTCCAATCACCAGGAACGCCAAAGCCATACCACCCAAGACCACGCAATAAAGCACCGCGGTGCGTACCAATTCTCGCTTCAGGGCGGCAGGGCCGCGGTTGTGGAAGGCGCGAACCGTACGCGGCTGGAGCAGGTTGTTCATTCCCCTCACGAAGACCCAGGAAATTCCTGCCAGCGTTCCGCAAGCAGCCAGCACACCCGCTGCCGAGAGATTGAGTAACGCCGCGACAATCCAAGGCATGCAGATTCGGCTGCCGTTGCCCAACAAGCGGCCGAACACAAGCCACCGGGCATAATGCCAGTGGTTTCGCCAGTCGCTGCGAACTTCGCCCCATCGAATGGTCAGCGGCAAGGGTCTTCTGAACAGCCAAATCGCCGAAGCCAGAAAACATGCCGTGCCAATTATCAAAAAAACGCAGGGTATGGTGAGCCCAACAAAAAACCAGAGTGCCGCCAAGCCGCTTATTTGTAACAAAAACACTAAGCCGTCCACAAGCAGCGCGCTAGACAATTGCAAATGCGCGAATGAAATCGAGCGTATAAAATCGCGCAGCATCATCATTGGCACAGCAATTCCAATCACAAGTGTGCTGGTGCTCATGGTCGTAAATCCATCTTTGATAATGAGAATGCCCGCGTAGAGAAATAGGCACAGCGAAATCAAAGCTGCGAGAATCGCTTGATGGACGAAAGTACTACCGAGCAGGCGGACAGCCGATTCTCCCTGGTGCTGGTGCACAAATGCCAGATAGGGAGCCGAGAGCGATCGTTCTTGCATCACACAGGCAAACAACACAATCGAGAAACAGAGCGAATAGATTCCCAGTTCGTCTTGCGAGCAAGCCCGTGCGAGAATCATCATCGTCAGAAAAGTTGTCGCGCTTGCCAGGCATTGATCCACCAAAGCGAGAATGCCTTGTCGCATGCCCGGCGAATCGGTCCAACGCCGAACCACCTGTCCCCAGGGTCTACGCTGTGCTTCTGGCTGGGCCTGGGTGGCGTCGACTGATGGCATGAAAGCTCTTTGAATTATGGGGATTGCGAACTATTTCCTGTGGTAATCGATACTAATTGCTCGAACTGGAAAGATAAACCGCCAAGGTCGCCAAGAGCGCCAAGAAATACGAAACAAGTTGGTTTTGCAAATATATCAGTTGCTGCGTCATGCCCAGTCTTATGGAATTGGCAAAAACAACTCCTTGGCGATCTTGGCGTCCTTGGCGGTTCCTGCATTGAAAATCCAAGTGTTACTGTGACAGGATCTTATTGTCGATGAATTCCATCATTGACTGCCGACAACCTTGGAACTTCCAGGGGGCGATGTCTGGGGGACATTCAAGCTTGTTTTCCTGCAAAGAAATGTCGTGTGCATTGTGGAAGCGCATTGGGCTCCTTGCAACGTCTGAAATTTCGTTGCCCACGACCTGCAAGAAAGCACTCGCTTCGTCAAAGAAAATCCCATTGCTCTCGGCCCGACCGACGTTGGGCGGGATGTGGTGAATGCGGTTGTTGGCGATCACTGTTCCGGGCTGATTTCCCAACGTGTAGATCGCGCCCGCGTCGGAGAGAACTTGCATCACATGATGAATGTGATTGCCGCGTACCCGGTTATCGCGACAACCGGTGGCGCCATCTTTCCACGACCATCCGATTGAAATCCCAGCGTAGGGAAGTTGGCGCAGAGTGTTGTTTTCGATCACTGTTTCCGCCGCGATTGCGACCCAGATGCCGACCCCGCTTGGATAGAGTGCTCCACACTTTTCCACAACATTGTTGCGGACCACGTTGCCGCGCGACACGGCATTCGGCGCGGAAAGGCTGGACCTGCAACGCCGATTGAGCGGACGGGTGGCACTTTCGCCAATGTCGATTCCGTTGGCCCCAACATCGGTAAACAAGTTTCCTTCAACACGGTTGTGTAAACACGTTTCGCGAAATTGCAAAGCAGAAGCACCCAGGTGTTCAAACCGACAGTTTTCGACGACACACCGCTCGGCCAAATCAAACGAAACCGCCGCGGGGAGGAAAGCCTGGGGCGATTTGCTCGATTTTGCGCGAGTCCGATCTTCGTACAGGCTCGCCTGCCCCATGGCCAGCCCTTCGCTTGGAATCTCCCAGCTGCAATGCGAAAACGTAATGCCCTTGAACTCCAATCCAATCACGCGACGACAATCGGAACGATTGCCACGAACCGTCAACAACGAGCCGAGTCGAGGCGCAGTCGCCACAAGCGATTCTAGCTCTTCGCCCGCCCTTGGAAAATAAGAAAGGTTGCCGGTCGTGCGATCGAGATACCACTCGCCAGGCTGATCTAACAGCTCGGGCGCATTTTCGAGATAATAACGCGGGTGGGGTTGGAAGTGCCCGATTTCGTAGTGAGGCATGGCCCGACCAATCGGGGCAGCTAAGAAAATCGTGCGCTGGGTGCCCACGATCGATTTCACACGTACTTGGGACGTCGACCAATCGTGAAAGAAAACCACCTCGGCATTTTCCGTACTTAAGTTGGGAACTGCGTCTTCCGTGCGAAATTGAAAACTCGTGCGACGATCGGGACCCGGCGCAGAAACGCGGTAGAAACCTTGGTTGGGCGCCCGCGCGCGAACGGCACGTTGGTCGTTGACAAACAACTCGCGGAAAAACCACTTTCCTTCTCGCACTGCCGCAATCGTCGTCACCATGGCACTGCCCTCGCGCCGCCAACCCTCGATGCGTTGTCCGCCACTGACGAGGACGCGCTCGCCCGGCATTGCGGCATAAGTTGTCGTTGAACCCGTGGGGGCCGAATCTTCGATATCAAATTGCAACGGCTGGTCGAGGAAGTACTCTCCCCCATGAATCGCAACCGTGAGATTGCCAGATTGCCCAGCCTTGCGTGCCTTGCGGACCAACTGCTGGGAGCCCGCGATGGTGCGAACCGGGGCATCGGTAGTGCCGGGATTGGCGTCGTCACCCTCCGGGGAAACATGGATATTCGGCGGAGGGGCCGACGTCTCGGCTGCGGAGCTAATTCCACGTACCCCGAATTGCAAGCAAAGAATCAGTAAAATCGTGGAGATCCTGTCTTTCGTACCGTTAGGTACGATTAGGAACCGTCCGGGAGATTCGGTTCGTGGTTGGCGGCAGAATTTCAGAATGCATCTCACTGGAAAAACACCGTAGTTCCACTCTGGCTTTTGGATTCACAAACATAGCGCACACAAAATTATCCCCTCCGTTAAGAGGGGAAGTCAAATCTGCTGAGAAAATCGATTTTCCGAGGCGAAAATGCAGATCGTTTCGACTTGGCATACCAGAGTGAACAGAAAATTGGTGAAAAATCTTCTTCGGAAAGTTGACAAACTGTTTGACATAGGGCGAAACGCAATTAGCGTGGATTAAAGAGGACACCTTTTGTGTTTCGGCAGTTATCCGCGGTAACCGCCTGCGCCTGAAAGCGTTCTTCTCCTACCAACTTGGCTTTATTCGAAGCCGGTACCTATTTTTTTTTACGCTTGGAGTATGCACCGATGACGAAACTATTTGTAACTCTTCCTGCGTTGGCCCTGGTTGTTGCCCTTTCGGGTAGCGCGTTGGCCGACAACGGCACTGTCAGCAAGATTGCCTTGCAAGAAATGGGTTTGGCCGGCATGCAAGTGATGTCGGACGAAGAAGCCATGTCGATTCGCGGTTTGGGTTGGAGTCAAGATCCTCACCAGATGCCTCAACCTAACGGCGGCCACGAGAAGCCTTGGTCATTAGCCTTTGGCGTTTCATTCGCCACAGTTGATGTCGAAGGTCGCCGCGGCGGCGGAGAAGCGGGAACCCTCGATGGTTTCCTTGCTGAAGGTAAATTCATGGCTAGCGGCGCGCATCTCTCCGAAGCCGGATATACCAAGACTATGTCCACCGAACTCCAAGTGAAGGGTCTTCCCGCCACTTTGGAAATTAAAACGCGTTCGCTTCGCGTCTACGCTGGTGGCAGTGCTACGGCTTCCTCGCTGTAGAAAAAATAAGTAACAACGCGGCGAATTTCATAATTGCCGGTTGTCCAAGCGTTCTGACGTTCCTGGTGACGTCAGAACGCTTTTTTTATGGCTTCTGCACGTTCCCCAAACAAGAATCATGGCCTTCGACATAGTTCAGGATTGCGGGAACGTCCAATTCGAGTTCCGATTATTCCGGTCGATCTACGCCGTGCGTGTTCTGGTCGTGCGGTTTCTGACGTTGTCTATAGCGTCTCGAAGGGTTGCGGCAGATTGTCCGGCGACTTGCACGAAAACTTCTATCGATTTCTGGTTTCAACTATTGCGAGCCTGGGGGCCCCAATTAGCGTGAGATAGAGAGGGCAGCAACGAGCCAATCAACATCATCCCGGGAAGTTGATCAAACCGTTGCTCCCTCGCCACCCACCTCCTGAGCTTTTACGGAAGCTCGCTTTTCCACTCTGATTTTCACCAGGAGTATTTCAACGATGACTAAGATTATTGCAACACTGCCCGCTTTGGCTTTGGTATTCGCTCTTTCGAGCAGCGCTTTTGCAGACAACGGTTTGGTGAGCCAATCGGCTCTTCAAGAAATGGGTTTGGCCGGAATCGAAGTGATGTCTGATCAAGACGCCATGTCGATTCGCGGTTTGGGTTACGACGGTGGCTACGGGATGCCGACTCCTTCTGACGGACACGAGAAACCTTGGTCGTTGGCCTTTGGTGTTTCTTACGCCAGCGTCGGTGGCGAAGGTGGACATGAAGGAAGCTACAGTGGTAATGGTCACGGTGGTGGTGCCGGAGCCGGAACTCTTGACGGATTCATCGCTGAAGGCAAATTCATGGCTAGCGGCGAGCACTTCTCCGAAGCTGGTAAAGTTGTCACCAAGAGCCACGAGCTCCAAGTGAAGGGTCAACCAGCCACTTTGGAAATCAAGACGAAGTCGATCCGCGTATTCGCTGGTGGTTTTGCCACGGCATCGTCTCTGTAAGAAAAGAAAGTGCTTAGGACTTGTCTAAGCTAAGCTATGCGATCCAATACCGATCGCAAATAAAACAAAGCGTCCTGTCGCATGGTGCGGCAGGACGCTTTTTTCGTAGATTCAACATGTCAAAGAGAAAAAACCCACGGAAGGCCCGAGATGATTGGGCGGGGGAGGCCTCCCGTGGGTGGGCAAATTTATTGGGAAGTTAAATTCTCACCAGGTAAACCCGGTAGCAACCGAGAGGCCGTACAGGTCGACCAGCAGTCCCGGGGCTTGGGCATTGGTGTTCACCAGCGATGTGGCAGTCGGATCCCCGTATCCTGCGAACGAACCCGAAGCGGCAAATCCCGAAGAGGCATCCCAATACTGGTATTCGCCTGCAATGCGGAAGAACGATTTGGCTGGCAGGCATCGCAGCGCAAAATCCCACTCGATGCCAAGCTGCACTTCACCGATGAACAGGTCGTCGTTCACAGCAACCAAGGCTCCATCTTTCGAGCCCGCATTGGCAGGCACACCCTGTCCTGGCAGGGAGACTGCTTGCGCCCACGTTTCTACGTTGTTATGCGTACAGCCCCAAAGAATCGATGACCGCACATTGTAGAACCAGTGTGCACAAGAATTACAAAACAGCGGTTTGCGACCGTTAAGTCCAAACGTGATGCCCGTGCCATGGGCCTGACGTTGTGCCCGTGCTCCGCCACTGAGTATTCCTTGCGGCACGGCCCCAGTAGCATAAGTATTCGACATTCCAACGATCGATTCATCGTGCTGAATCAATGCGTAGCGAGCACCAAAGGTGAATTGATTTTTACTGCCGTTCAGGCAGAAGTTTCGGGTTAGTTCAAGGTCGGTGTAATACGCTTCAAACAAGCTATTGGCATCGAAGCCTTGATCCGAAATCCCAATCGGCGGGGCATTATGGGGATCGTAAATGTCTTGATCGTGCTCGCCGGCACGCATGTGGAAATAGCGGCCAACGACTCCCCAGCATTCGCCCTGAACTCCTAAAGAGATGCGAGGCACCATATAGAAGTCGTCGAGTTCGGCATTGTCGTAGGCAGGTCCGAAATGGTGCGTGACTGGAATCGTGAAATCATCGAAAAGGTAGTTAACCCGATTGCCGTTAATATCGGCCCCCAAGAATACGGCCTCGGTGCTGACGACAATTGTGCGTCGACGTCGGCAACGACCGCATGCACACGCTGCACCACCATCGCAACCTTGTAAACAACAGCCACTATCGCATCCTTGGAAGGTGGACACTGGCTGGCCCCTGGTAGTTTCAATTCCTTCCCCATAGTTGCTCGAATCGGTTCTCCCGGGCCCCTGAGCGAACAGTCCTTCTTGACTTGCCTCGGAATGAATTGCCCGTGCTGAGTAAATAATCTCCTCATTGGCCTGCGCCCGCAGGATGGAAGAATTGCCAGGTGCCACAAAGGCTGTTGGCGACTGATCCGCTTCACTCCGAAGAGCATTGGCGGAAAGCTGCACAACTTCCGGCGATGCAACGACCAAAGTCTCGTCGGAAGATTTTTCCGGTGGAGAAGACTCTTTGCCGGCAGTCCCTAACCAGCGCACCGTGGTTTTGGAAAAATCGGCCGCGGCCAATTGTTCGTTGGACGATGCCAACGGCATCTCGATGGCAGACTGCTGCTGAACATCCTGGAGCCTGGCCTCTGCTTCCACCAGCTCCGCAGTAACTTTCTTCAGTTTTTCCGATGCGCTTTCGCTTTGGTCAACCCGATCGGTCACAAAAGCTTGCTGTGCATCTGATACGGTTTCCGCCTGCAAAACCGAATTCGCTATACTGCCACTTAGCACTAAGAAAATGGCCGCACAATTCAACCCGTTTTTTAACATCTCAGAATCCCCCCCTGCCGCGGCGAACCACTTCAAAGCGAACCGCTTCAAAATGGCAGCACACAGCGGAATTGAACAGAATCACTCTGGATCATTGCGGGATCGCTATCGACTGGCACATGCCAAATGTCGAATCCCTGCGTTGGTCACACAATCTCGTAATGGTGACATTCCGCGCTAGCAAAGCCCACACGGTATGCTTGTCACATCTGGAGATATTTTTCCAATGCAGAGAACACGATCGACCGGTACAACCGGTCGAATCGAAGAAATGGTTGTTCACCCGTACAACCGTCAGAACCGTCAAAGTTCTCCAAACGAGGTTTTCTCTTGGAAAATGCCTGCGATTTGCAGCTGAGCCACGGTGAGCCGGGGATACAGCGGCGTAATAAGCTAGCTCTGCAAGCGTCTGTCGTGTCCTTCTATTACCCAATAACCGGCAGCGTTTCTTAAGTCGCGGGGTGAAACCGGACGATGAATCGCTACATCCGGAATAACGCGCAAAGTTTGCGCAGACGGCAGATTCGGGAAAGTCGGATCTATAAAGATCACGACTTACTTGGGGAATTAGAAGGTCCAGCAACATATAGCATCCGTGGATCGGATCGTTGTTTTATGCTCAGCTCTCAACCGACAACATCTCGAATAACTAAATGTCGCCTGGGCACGTCGGCCAGATGTGCCGCCAAAGGTTTGGCGTTAGTATTCGTTGTGTGCTGTCTGAGTTCTTTGCCAGCTTCTGCCCAGTCCGCGGACCCCGCTCCTACGGCAATCCGCGGTCAAGACAGCCGCGATTCGACGCCAGCATGGCTACGTCCGTTTCAATGGCAAGATCAGCCGTCGCAAGACAAAGATGCTAGCTACGCATTGGCTTCAGAAAATAGCGATGAGAGGCCTCCTGCGCAGAATCAAGTCCAACCTGGCTGGTTGAAAGCGTTTCGCTGGACAAACGCTCCTGCTGATGAAAATCTCGAAGCGAATCAACCCGATGTCAAAGCAAATTATGCCAAAGCAAATCGTCTCGTAGCGGCAGTCGAGAAAGAAGCAGAAAATGGCAAACCGCGGCAAGGGTCGCATCCGTTCTCTTGGACGAATGTGGCACCTCTGGAGAATAACTCTCGCCGGTCGGCTTCTGCGGCTGAGGAATTTCGCCTGGAAAAGTCGAAAGCTGCCAAACCGTTCCAGTGGTCCAACAGTTTTGCAGACGCACAGCCGCAGCAGTCGCTAACGCCTCCGGAGCAGACTTCTTTTAGCGAAGCCGTTTATCATGCATTGAGTTGGCAACAGGACCCCGCAGGCTCTGCCCAAAAATCCCCACAAGACGGATCACCTCCTGCCGATGCAACCGACGCGGAATTGGTGGAATGGGAAAAACAGCATTACCCGTGGATTCGCCCCTTCTACTGGTCGGATAACGACACCCCAATTATCGCCGAAAGCCCTGAGTTTGGTCCTCAGGACCTCAGCACCACAGCCGGAGGGCCCGGCAACTTGCTCAATCGACCTTTCCAATGGTCGAACAATCCACAAACTGCCAGAAACAATCCGTTGCGCGACCAAACGGATTCACGGACCATCGCATTCCTACAAGACGGCGAAGAAATCCCCCGGCCCTTGTCCAACACTCGTGTCCCACAGCTGGCTTTTCCAAAGAGTGGAGACACCACCGGAAAAGAGGCCGGAGAATCGGAATCGGAATTCGACGAAGAAGAAAAAGGAGCGCTCGCCGGGGCAGAAACCCTTGGACGCGAACCGGAAGACAATAGCCTGCAATTTCTGCGTGCAGACACCGTACTGCTCAAGCCGGGAGAGTTCCAATACGACTATGGCCTCACCTACACGAAATTCGACCTGACGCTACCAGTGCTGGTGAGCACATCCCCAACAACGGTTACGGTCGAGGATGCGAGCTTTCGCGCTCGCGAGATGCTTATTCCGTTTGAATTGCGATACGGACTGGCTCGGCGGGTCCAACTGTTCTTGAATGTGCCCTTGGGATGGGCCAATACCGAATTTACATTCACCGGATTGGAAGAATTTGAAAACGACGGCGGCATCGGTGACTTGACGTTTGGAGGCACTTTCCTATTGCGTCAAGGCAATCATCAAGAGTCCGATGCCATCCTCACCTTGTCGACATCGGCTCCCACGGGCGAGGATCCATTTTCTCCCGTCGGACTTTCGCCTGCTGCGCCTGCCCTGGGGAGCGGTGTTTGGTCGCTTGCTTCCAACGTGTTGTTTGTGCGCAATTACGACCCAGTCGTCATGTTCTATGGCTATGGTACGCGGCATCACTTTGAGCGCGAAATCAACGGCGTGCTTTACCGCGCTGGAGGAGAGTACCTTTACCAAATGGGCGTCGGTTTCGCAGTGAATGAAAGCGTCACGTTCAGCACACGATTCAATGGCGCTTACATTACAGAAACACGCATCGATGGCGCACGCATCCCTGGCACGATCAGGGAACCGATGACTTTGAGCCTAGCGATGACCGTCTCCAAGTGCAAGCGGTTGATAGAACCATTTGTCGACTTTGGACTGACCGACGACGCGGCGGATGCACGCATTGGAATTATCTGGACACGCTAACTCCAACCAAAACTTTTCAGGGATGATCGAAAATGATCGCGTCAACCAATTCTCGGCCACTGACAATAGCCCTGATATTTGCGCTGGTAAGCGTGGGTGAGCTTTTCGGCAGCTGTGCCTTTGCACAAAGCGGTACACGATCTAGCAACACGGGCACTTCCCAAAAAAAACAGGCAAAGCAGTGGGAGCCCGATGGGGCCCCGGTCCGCGATCGTGATCGGACGTTTTCCAAACGGATACGCGATTACAAGTCGCTCAAACGGCAAAACATTATTATGCAACGCCGGGACTATTCCTGTGGAGCTGCTGCACTGGCAACCGTTGCCCATTATTACTGGGGCGACAACGTCGACGAAGAGTTCTTCCTCGCGATTCTTGATCATCTATTGACACGAGAAGAAGCCGAGGAACGAATCGAAAATGGTTTGGCCATGACCGACCTGCGCCGGGCAGCCGTAGAAGCGGGTTATACGGCCGTCGTGGGAAAGGTGTCGTTTGAAAAGCTGGGCGAGTCGAAGGTTCCGCTAGTTGTCGGCATCACGATTGACGAGCACGACCATTTTGTTGTCTATCGCGGCACGGACGGTTTGTACGTTTATTTGGCCGATCCCATCCGTGGAAATTTGCGAGTCCATGCTCAGGACTTCGTCAAACAGTGGCAAAAGAACGCCATCCTTGCCATTGCCAAGCCGGGTGTAAAAGTGAAAAAACACTCGGCCTTGAGCATTCGCGGCGAAGAGCTCTTCCTGGGAAAAATCAACGACCAGGTGATCCGCACTGCCAGCGAACGACCGATCACGCGGCCCGCAAGGCCTAGAAGTGCGCCCGGTGTGCCTTAGCGCAGACGTGACCAAAAAATCGCTTGATAGCCGCCAGCGGCAGCCGGTGGTCGGACGCGATTCAACCCCTGGCTTCCGCCAACGGCTATGAAAGCGTGCTGATGCGCAAAGTCGAATGACACAAGCCTGTAACGTTTACAAGTTTGTTCGCTCCTTCGCGTCGGCTTTTTCCTCGGCGGCACTCTTGCGAAAATAGCTCGGAACCAATTGCATTGGCTCGACTGCGAAAGAATCAACGAGGACATTCTACTAATTCTTGATAAAGTAGAATGTCCTTTTTCTCCCTCAGACGAACGCCGGGCTAAACTAATTCGAGCTTCAAACTTTTACCCAAAGCGGAAGCCGCTTTGTAGAGCGTATCGAGTTGGATTTTATCATTCTCAGGATCAAGCAATCGATTGAGTTGGGTACGGCTGGTTTCCATACGTTTTGCCATTTCTACCTTAGAAATAGATTGGCTCTGCATGACTTTTTGCATTTCCATCGATAAACTACGCTTGATAGCAGTCGAAGTTACTTCGCCGTACATCCCCTCCTCCTTCAGCAACGAATCAAAAGACGTTCCTATGCGTGGGTTTTTCTTCGCGGTTTTCTTCTTACGTGCCATAGTGAATCACCTCCTTCATTCTTTTTTCTGCCAGTTGCAAATCTCCGGCAGGGGTCTTTTGCGTTTTCTTAATGAACCCGTGGAGCAATACCATTTGGGCTTCCTGGTTGAAAAACAACACGCGGCTAATTCTGCCACGTCCCAAACTGCTGCGGACTTCCCACAAGCCACCTTTCATCGAACGACACAAGGGCATCCCCACAGGCCAACCATATTCAATCGTGGCAATGTCTTTTCCTACCGTCTTACGTTCTTCGTTCGGTAAATCTTTCAGCCACTCCCTCACAGGTTCTTTCCCAGAAGAAGCCCGGTAAAATACGGCAACAAGCTTTTTCAAATTATCGGGCATCTCAACCTAATGTACCTCACACGGTACATCCTGTCAATCTTTTTTTTGGAGAATCAAACAGGGCTTTTTACTTTTTCAATTTGGAACCCGTATGCCATAAGGCCCCGTAGCGATTATGGTTTTGTTCGCTCTCGCGCATCAGCCTTTTCCTCGGCTGCACTTTTGCGAAAATACTGTGGAACCAATTGCATTGGCTCGACTGCGAGACCCCGCTGAAAAGCGGATACGGCTAAACGACCGACTGCCTCGGCATCTGGTTGCCAAACATTCGAATCCGCAACTTCGACATACGCGGGCAGTTGGGCCGATAATTTTTCAAGCGGTGGTCCCGCGACGACATCCCCTTCGCACAATTCGCCCATCCAGGAATCGATTCCCATGATGCGCGTCTCTGGCGTCGTGTCATGCTGCTGTTGCCAGCCAGATTCGAAACGCGCAACAAACAATTCCTGGCGTTGGGCGTCGAGGATTGCCCATAGCCGTCGAGGTGCCGGCTGAACGGCCGCCGCAAGCACGGCCAGCGTATGGACACCAACCAAATGGGCACCGGCTGCGTAGGCCAGAGTTTTGGCAACCGTTACGCCAATACGCAATCCTGTGAATGAACCCGGTCCGGTGGTGGTCCCGATCAAATTCACATCGTCCGGCCGCCAATCGCACTGCTGCAGCAGCTCTCGAATTGTCGGCAACAACGACTGTGCCGAACGCTGATGACTCGGCAGAAGCCTCCGCGAAACTACTTCCAAATCGGTGCCCTGGACATGCAGAGCAGCAACGGACCCCCTCAGCCCGCTTGTTTCCAGAGCGAGTACTTGTAGACCTGCGTCGGGACCATTTACCTTTGCCATGCCTATGAAGCTACCAGCCGGGATGGGGTGTTCCAAGCGGCTCTACACAAAGGGCCATCTCAGGGGGCAAGCACTCCGGGAAAAAGATCGGCGTGAAAGGGATTCAGGCGTCCTTGACCCTGTACAATAAGGCATTTAGACTGGCAGTTTGGCGTTGACTTGACTAGTGCAAGGTGTCCGCCCCGGCGGGCGGCTAGTCCTCACGAAAGAATGTTCTTAGGTGCTAGGCCGGTCAAGATTTGATTTCCCCTATTGCTTCTTGAAAGATTGGCCTTTCTCACTGTGCGACGCGCAATTATCAGCGACATTCATGGCAATCTGGAAGCGTTGGAGGGTGTGCTTGCGCACATTGCCGATCAAAACGTCGACGAAATCTTCTGCATGGGAGACATCATCGGCTATGGACCGAGCCCCTGCGAATGTCTCGACAAGGTGATGGACCATTGCAAAGTTTGTCTCCTGGGAAATCACGACCAGGGGGCAATGTTCGATCCCGAAGGTTTCAACAGCGGAGCCGAAAGAGCCATTTTTTGGACCCGTGACCAACTGGAAAATTCCGGCGGCAACCGAAAGCAAGTCGATCGCCGTTGGGATTTCCTGGGAACCTTACCCCGAGTCCACCGCGACGACCCCTGGCTATATGTGCATGGTTCGCCCCGCAATCCGGTGAACGAATACGTTTTTCCCGAGGACATCTACAATCAAAAGAAAATGGAAAAGCTGTTCGGGCTCATCACCAAGGGCTGCTTTCAGGGACATACCCACGTGCCTGGAATTTTCTTGGAGAGCGTCGAATTTGTGACTCCCGAACAAACAGGCAATGTGTTTACCATTCGGGACGAAAAGTTCATGGTGAACGTCGGCTCGGTCGGGCAACCTCGCGACGGCGATCCCCGCTCCTGCTACGTGATTCAAGAAGACGACAAAATATCGTTCTACCGTGTGGATTACGATGTCGATGCCACCGCTGACAAAATCTATCAAACCGCCGATCTCGATAATTTCCTCGGAGACCGCATCAAGGAGGGGCGTTAACCGCGAGCGGTCGAAAACGAGTCTATCTGGCAGTGTGGTAAAGTAAGATAATGATTATCATTCAATGAACCCGTTCCATTCGCCAGGGACTCTGTGGATAGCTGACGCCGACGTTCGGATCGAACGCTTCCGCTTGTGATTTCCCCGGCAATTGATTTGCCTGTGCCAATTGGGCTTGCCTGTGCCGATCGAGTTTGCCTGAGTCGATCGGGAAAAATCTCCTTCGCGTAAACAACCACCCCACCACTTCAACCTTCCTACCAACAGGGCCACCTATCGTGGAACAGCGGCGTGTTATTCTGTTCTTGGTTCTTTCCTTTCTGGTGCTGATTGTCCACGGCACGATTTTCGCGCCGCCACGTCAGCCGGAAAAACAACTCCCGCCCCAGAATGCCGAGCAAGCGGAAGCCAAGCTGGAAGTTCTGGACGAAGAACCGGAAGCTTCGCCTCCCGTGGATGCCGCACCCGCGCGTCCTGACATGCCTGCCGAGCAAATTGCGGAGCCCGCGGTGGACGTCCCTCTGGAGTATGTGACGCTAGGTTCGGTCGACGAGAATTCGCCCTACCGATTGCTGGCCACGTTTACCAACCAAGGGGCTGGCGTGCGTCGTGTGGAATTGGCTAGCCCGAAATATCGCGACCTGCAGGACCGCGGTGGTTACCTGGGCCACATGGAGTTGGTTGCCGATGCCTCGAGCGGATTGCTGGTCCAAGTGGTCGGCGCTGGCACCCCGGCGGCTGACGCTGGCGTACAAGTGGGCGATCGGCTCGTGTCGCTCGGTTATCGGCAGCAGACCACGGAACTCAACTCGCTCAAGCATTTCCATCAGGTTCTTGCGAAGACAAAACCTCGACGGAAGATCACTCTCGAAATTGTCCGCGGCGACAGACCCACAAGCGTTGAGGCTACACTGGGCCGACGTCCTTTGGAGGTGATTCGGCCAGAATTCGAAAACGTGTCGATGCGTTCCAAAAATCCTGTGGCGAAAGTGATAAGTCCGCCGTCGTTTCAATTTACGTTTGATAAATTGGGCGGTTCCACGATTGCCGAGGATGCCGAGGAGATTGCCGGCGTAACTCTGCGCGACAGCAATTGGAAGATCGCCGATCGGAACGCCGAAAGCGTGACATTTCGTCAAGTGTTGCCACAGCATGGAGTGGAAGTTCTAAAACGGTATCGTTTGAAAGCGATTCCCAACGAGAAATTATCGGACGTCGATTATCCTGGTTACCACATCACTTTGGATCTGGAAGTGCGGAATCTGGGGAAGCCGGAACTGCACTTTGCCTATCGGCTCGACGGACCCAATGGCATGCCGATCGAAGGTTGGTGGTACGCCAACAAAATTGGCCGCACCTGGGGTGCCGTTGGCATCCGCGACGTGATCGCCCGTTACGAAGGTGCCGATACGGTGCAGTTTGGCCCCGCAACAATTGCCAACGATGATGTCGAACCGATGTTGGGCCGCCCTTTGGCTTTTATCGGCGTCGATGCACAATACTTTTCCTCGGTGTTGGTGCCGAATAAACAGTCGCCCGACGAAATCTGGATCGAAGAAGCACGCACCTTACTGCTGGGCACCAAGCCGGAAAAAACGATCGAAGGCCGCTACGCAAACGTCACCTGTCGGCTCATTAGTCACCCTTCGGTTTTAGCGAGCGGCGGCGAACTGAAGCACTCGTACACAATTTTTACAGGCCCCAAGCGTCCCGATTTGCTCGCCAACTATCAAGCCTCGGGCAGCGACCAGTCCACGCTTGGCGATTTGCTTTACTACGGCTGGTTCAGCGCCGTAGCCAAAGCGATGTTGGGGATCTTGCATTTTTTTTATGGCATCGTTGGCAACTATGGCATCGCGATTGTGCTGTTGACCACGCTGGTTCGCGGCTGCTTGTTCCCCTTGAGCCGAAAACAGGCCCAAAGCATGGCCCGAATGCAAGAGCTGCGTCCCGAGATGGACAAGATCAAAGAAAAATACAAAAACGACATGCAAAAGCAGTCGCAAGCCACGCAAGAACTCTACCGCATGCACAAGATCAACCCGATGGCGGGGTGCATGCCGATGTTTATCCAGTTGCCAATTCTCTTGGGACTGTATCGTTCGCTGATGGTGGATGTCGAGCTACGGCAGGCACCGTTGATCAGCGAAAGCATCCGTTGGTGCTCCAATCTGGCCGCTCCTGACATGCTATTCAATTGGTCGTCGATGATGCCGAGCGCGATCAACAGCGGCGAAGGAATCTTAGGCCTTGGACCTTACTTGAACGTGTTGCCCCTGGTGACGATCGTATTTTTCTTATTGCAGCAAAAAATGTTTATGCCCGAAGCTGCAAATGAGCAGGCTGCCATGCAACAGAAGATCATGAAATACATGATGATCTTTATGGGCCTGCTGTTTTTCAAGGTGGCTGCGGGATTGTGCATTTATTTTATTGCAACCAGCATTTGGAGCATCGCCGAGCGCAAATGTGTGCCGCCGACACCCAAACCCGATGCCGCAGCGTCCAGCAGCGCTTCTCTCGCCCAAGCCCGCCCAGGCAGTGGCCGCAATGGGCAAAGCAAAAGTAAGAAACAGCGCTCGACGAAATCCAAGAAGAAACGCTAGGCTCAGATAACGTGGGTCGAGATGTCTTATGGTGCTTGCAGTCGACGAGACAATCGTGGCCATCGGCACTCCTGCGGGGCCCGCGGCACGGGGTGTCGTTCGCATCAGCGGGCCGCAGACGCTCGCTTGTTTGTCTCGCTGCTTTATCCCCGACGAAGCAGATTGTTCTTTAGCCGCAATCAACGCTTGCTGTGTACTTCCCGGGGCCATTCCAATTGAACACACGTCGAGCTTAACCAAGTCGAACGTCCCCGGCGATCTGTTTCTTTGGCCCAACCAACAAAGTTACACGCGCCAGCCGTCGGCGGAGTTTCATACGATTGGTTCCCCACCGTTGCTTGACGCGGTACTCGCTTCGCTCTGTGGTTGTGGAGCTCGTTTAGCTGAGCCGGGCGAATTTACACTGCGAGCGTTTCTGGCTGGGCGGATTGATCTTCCGCAAGCCGAGGCGGTGCTGGGAGTCGTCGATGCACGCAGCCAAGCGGACCTCGACACTGCGCTGCATCAGTTGGCCGGCGGATTGTCGCAACCGTTGGCCACGCTCCGGGAACAACTAGTCTATTTGCTTGCCGAGCTGGAAGCGGGGCTCGATTTTGCCGAAGAAGTCATCACTTTTCTATCAGCCGAGCAACTCACACAACGGCTTCTCGAAGGGCAACAAACCGTTGATCACATTCGCCAGCAGCTCTCTGAGCGTGGTACGACGAACAACTTGCCAAAAGTCGTTTTGACCGGTCCACCGAACGTTGGCAAGAGCAGCCTGTTTAATGCTTTGGTCCATCAATTCGAGGCAAAGCCTTCCGACACGCAGGCCCTAGTCTCGCCTCGCGCCGGCACCACGCGCGATTATCTGACGGCAACCATCAATTGCGGCGGGACCTTATGCGATTTGGTCGACACGGCCGGGCAAGAATCGGTCGATGAGCGTCTTACCATTGCCGGGGCAGCGCAAAAGATGTCGGGCGGCCAAACGAGCCAGGCCAGTTTGCTCATTGCGTGTGTCGATGCCACATGTGTCGACGCGGATGCCGATCTTCAGGGTTCATCGCCCCGCATAATCGCACTTACCAAAGGCGATTTGATTGACGAGACAACTCGCAAATCTCTGCAACGGAAGACCGATGTGACCTGCAGTAGCGTAACCGGAGAAGGATTGTCGGACTTGTTTCGCCTCGTCGGGCAGCATCTCCGCCAAGACACCACCCATGCCGTCGCCGCGACCGCCGCGCGCTGCGGGGATAGTTTGCGGTTGGCAAGCGCCAGTCTTGCAGAAGCCTTGAATCTTGTGCAGCGGGGCGGCGGCGAAGAACTGGTCGCCGCGGAATTGCGCACTGCCCTCCATGAATTGGCTTGCGTCGTTGGAGCCGTGGTGACCGACGACCTCTTGGATCGAATCTTCAGCCAATTCTGCATCGGCAAGTAATTAAGGAATGAGTGGTGCGGAGCGAGGAGCGGGACAATTCCACACTCCGCATTCCGCTCTCCACGGGCGAGTCGCCGAGGCGACCTTCCGAACTTGTTTGATACGTCTGAAAAAACCGGGAGTAGCGATTCCCCGAACTGGTCCTCTCTTTTTGATGTCGCGATTCCAAAATTGGAAGCCTTTTCTCCGCGCTGTTCCTCTTCTGTCGGGTATGTTTTCAAAGCCCGAATTTTTGTAGACCCCCCAACCGACAAAACCAATCCGAGCTTGCGAATGACGTCTCCACCCTGCGCAAGTAGGAAAATTCTGCCCACTTGTACCAGGACGTGTTGTTTTGGCCTGCTGATGGCTTTGCGAACCGTGGTCTGCTGGAATGCTGTTCCGCAAAAATGCAGTGCTGCTGACAACCTTTGGCTCCATGCGGCCCGAGCGACGATCACTTCGCACGAACTTCATGCCCACGTCGGACTGTTGGCCGACGACATGCTGGAAGGCCGGGAGGCAGGTTCCCGCGGGGGACATGCCGCTGCGAAGTATTTGCTCCAGCATTTGCAGGAAAGCGGTTTGCAGCCAGCCGGCACGAATGGCCGCTTCAGCCAACCTTTCCACGGAAACTTCCAGAATCTGCTCGCGCTGCTGCCCGGCAGCGATCCTGATTTGAAACACGAAACGCTGGTTGTCGGCGCACACTTCGACCACGTCGGCTACGGAACACGCCGCAATAGTTACGGTCCCACCGGTTTTATCCACAACGGCGCAGACGACAACGCCAGCGGGGTGGCCACACTGCTGGAAGTGATCGACGCCTTCGCCCAAGTGGATCATCGCCCACGGCGCTCGATCCTGTTTGCATTTTGGGATGGCGAAGAAAAGGGCCTGTTGGGTTCCAAGCACTGGATTCGCAATCCAACCGTGCCGCTCGCTTCGGTACGGTTGGCGGTGAACATCGACATGGTAGGCCGGCTTACCAAGGGACGAATCGAAGTGATGGGCAGCCGCACCGCAGCTGGTTTGCGACGGTTGCTAAGCACCCGATCGCTCAGCAGCGGGCACTGGGTCGACTTCACTTGGGAATATAAGGACAACAGCGATCACTGGACGTTTTTCGAAGCCGGTTTTCCCTCGCTCTGTTTGCATACGGGCTTGCACGACGACTATCACCGCCCGTCGGACGACGCCGAGAAAATAAACATCGAGGGAATACGCGAGGTGAGCGGCTACCTGCTAGAACAAATCAGCACACTGGCCGATGCCGACCAGCTACCTGGTTTTCGCGCAAAATCTCGTTCGGAACGTCCGTCTACGCAGCGACGAGTCCAGCAACCTTTACCACCGCTTACGCCCCGTCTTGATTTCACCTGGACGTATTTGCCGGGAGATCGGCCAGCGGTGCAAGTCACAAACGTCTCGCGACGTTCCAACGCCGCCGCCGCAGGTTTGCAACCTAGCGACACGATTTTTAGCGTCAACGGTTTGCCAACCACCAACGAGGCCCTGCTCCCGGCAATTGCCCTGCAAAGCGAATCGGAAATTTATGTCACACTCAGTCGTACCGGCTTCGTCGAACCAGTCGAGCTAAAAATCCCGCTGGCCGGCAACCCCGTTCGATTGGGTCTCTCGTGGCGCGAAGATCCTGCCGAACCGCAGGCCGTTTATGTGACGCGTGTCGTTCCCTATTCCCCCGCAGCGCGAGCCGGGTTCAAACTTTACGATCGCATTTACGCTTTGGATGGAAAACCGATTCAAGGCCAGGAATATCTCCTCGAAAAAATCCGCGAACTATTGGCAAGCGACACCAAATCATTCCACGTACAAACCGAATCGCGCGGCATCTTGCAAGACACCATCCTCTCATTGGAACTTCCAAGTACGGCAACAAGTGATCCGACGCTTTAGTAGTGTGGCGACTGTCTTCTAATCAGTACCTTGCGCTAGCTTCCGTAACCGCTCCCAGGTGAAGAGCCCCGAATGATGGCCATCGGTCCAATAAATTCGAACCGCGTAGCCGCCAACCAGCTCTAACTTTTCGATGGAGATATCCGCGGGAACCGTCTCAGGATCGAGAATCCGCTCGCCTGTCCATTCATTCACACAGTGGGCACACTCGCACTGTCCCCGCAAAAAGACAAACGGCAAATCCGCTTTTAGATCGCTCCAGGCGATGGCCAAAATACCCTGGTCTCGCAGGGCTCGAATGTCGGTGGGTACTTGTGTCATCGTAGCTAATTCAAACGAAAGGCTGAAATCGGGGCACAGTCACATCTAGCCGCGTTCGGCGAGAGTGACTATACTTTGGCACTCGCTTTACTTTGATACCTGCTTACAAAACTTGGGGGACGTGGCGGAATTGGCAGACGCGCTGGATTTAGGTTCCAGTTCCTTCGGGAGTGCAGGTTCGATTCCTGTCGTCCCCACTTGATAGTATCAAACGACTTACGTCAATCATCTTTTCTATCGTCGATGTTCAACAAGAACGATCTGACACAAATCTGACACGCTGCGATAGCCCAGGACTTACGGACAGCGGCGGGAGCCGGAATAATAGTTCCCAAAGGAGGTCCGCATTATGGACGAACAAACGAGACAGAAGCGTCCCGTCTCAGCTACTTACTAGGTAACGACTTACGACGATCAACCAAAATTGGTCATCAATGCCGAAAATCAAATCGGGGGCAGGGTTGAGGAAAGAAACTGAAGCAACAAACTGGACCTGTCCCCGTTTTCTCCCCATGTTGCTCATCATCTCTGACAAACCAGCGAGCAATTCTCATCCGTTGACGTGCACCCGTCTGACGAATGCATCCTGACATGCCACCAAGAGCTTTACTTTCCTCCCTCGGCGTCTGGGTCTTCCATTCTCGCCAGCAGCCACTCTTGAGTCTTTTCGGTGCCAAAATGGATCAACGCGGGTGCTTGGTCCTTTGTGAGATTGTAAAGCCCAGTTTCAATTACCGTGTTGGGGTTGTCTCCAACCGTCCAAGCTGCCCGCTGCGACTCTTTGTCGACCGAGCCCTGAATGGTCTGCGACGTGTCTTTCGCCGTGTTGACATAAGTTCCCGAGATCGTGCCGTCTTTAGAGATCTGCAATTGCATGAAGAAAATGGGGTCGCCATCCTCTTCGTGCACCAGTGCGAATACTCCCAGCGGCATCCACTCGATGTCTGTGTTCGACGTCACGGCATTATCAATGGTCACGGCGCCGGCTTCCGCAAAGCCAATAGCCTGGTTGGCATATTCTTCCGCCGTTGCGACTGGTTCACCTTCGTAATAGACCGTGTCGCCTTCGTAGTAGCAGTTCCCGCCGGTTCCATAGTCGTAGTACAGGCCGTCGCCAGATAGCCCATGCCAAACTCCTAATGTCCCCCAGGTC
Organism: Planctomycetota bacterium; assembly: GCA_029259915.1. GTDB lineage: Bacteria > Planctomycetota > Planctomycetia > Pirellulales > Lacipirellulaceae > Bythopirellula. The sequence continues at coordinate 109,005 of JAJDED010000001.1, forward strand.
GCCCAACGATAGGGCCTATTGACGCGCCAACGCGCCCAGTTTGGATGATCTCTCCAGAATCCATCGTGTGGCAGGTGAGAGGGGTGGTGCCGCAAGTTTTGGCGAACACTTTGTCCGCGGTCTTGACGTCGCTCGGCGCGATCTTGCGGTGAGTTGGGCCGTGCGTCACGTCTGGCTTGTCGTGTGCCGGAACGGTCTTGGCGATTGTCGACTCGTTGGTCGCGCTGCTGGCTCCCAGGTCCTCGATCTCGGCTACCCGGCAGAGTATCGCGAGTGCTGATTGCCGCGCCAGCTGCCGCTCCACCCGCAGCTGCTGCGCCTGTACCTGGCGAAATATTCAGGAACCGATTGATGTCGTTTTGCGATGGTCGTCCTTGCGGACCACTATTTCCAATTCGGTTTCCCGCTTGCCCGCGACCTGGTTGCTGAGCTGTCCGATTACCACGCTGCGCATAGTGATTCTGAATCGATCGGGGACCTGATTGCCCCTGGCCCGCCCGATTACCCGCCTGTGAACGATACGGTTGCAGGCTGGGTCGAGCGCCTGCTTGCGAACGGCTTGGTTGTTGTCTGTTCCCAGTCAAAGGTTGACTGCCGCGATACTGAGCACTACCACGATTTTGATTGTACGAAGGACTCCGGCTCATCGAGGGCGCCGAACGGCCGCCGCCTGCGTGCATGCTACGCCCTCCACCTCCACCACGACCGCCGCCGCCACGGCCTCCACGCGCTTGTGCGTCAACGACCACTAAGGCAATAATCAACAAACCAACCAGACCGAGTACCGCATGCGATTTCATTGCAAACTCCTAATTGACATGCACTAACCTATGTTGTTCGAAGAGCAGATCTTGCGCTGGCTTACTTACGAATCACCGTTACCTCGTCAATGTTCGGTAACAGTTCTCCGTCGACCTCTCGACCTACTGACTGCAAAGTGAATGTGTCGTCGTCAATCAGCCGAATGATATTCACCATCGAAGCCTTCCGGCCATCGGGCAACACTCCCACGGCACGGATCGACCACCCGTCGTCGCGGCGACTCCAAATGCCTTGGGTAAAGCCACCGTCAGAATCGAATACCCACGATCGAATTGTCTCAACGGCCGGATCCCAACCAATAACCTGAGTGCCCGACATATCTATTCTGTCTTCGATCATCACGGTGAACGATCGACTAATAAAATTGCGATTTGCTGTCCACTCACCTTGCATAGTGACCGATGCGCCTCCCTGGTCGTCAACCCATTCGCCAATCATCCATTCCAACTCTTGCAGTTGCTCATAGTGCGAGGGCGGGGGTAACTGTTGCGGGGCCAACTCCCGCACACTGCTAAGTTGCCATTTGCCATCTTCGAGCACGTGAATCGCCAGATAGCTTGATTCGCTCGCGGCATCCCCTGGACGTGTTACCAGCGCGGTTCCTACTTCCACTGCTACGCTCGGAGCAAGAAATCGCACCGAGAGATCAAGCAACTTGATTTGTGGCTTGTCATCTCCATCAAAGTAAGTTTTCATTTCCGCGAGAATCGCATCTCGCCCCTGAATCGGCGTTCCTTCAGGATCTATCCATTCGCCAGACTCCGACCAATGCGCAGCGACCGCCACTGCATCGCCACTGTTGAACGCGTCGACATAAGACGCAATCGCTTGGCGCACTCCTACTTCGTCGTCGGCCGCGGAGGCCCTGTTGGCGGCAGGCCCTAACTGACACGCTAAAATCAAACAGAGTGAGAATATTGCAATTCGATACATGTTTCGATGCTCCTCAAGGGGACACACTCGGAATCTTCAGTCCTGACGAGTATTGTGAATATCAACATATCTTAAAGGTCCCCAAATTACCATTTGTCCGTGTGGTACAATAGGTCGCGTCAGCGAAAATGCTATGAATAGAGGTAGTTCCGAGGCACCAACGCCTCAGGAATTGTCACCATGAGAATCCAATGGTAGTCAGCAACCATTCAAGCCGACCAAATTCTTGTCAGCCGCGCAGCATCGAACGGCAATCAGAAAGTGATCGTCCAGGATACTTCAAAGAAAAACACCGCTCACGCTGCAACACGTTCGTAGTGTCGGGCCCAAAAAAGGGGTCGGGTGTCTTTTTATGGGCCTGGACAAATCAAAGACTCCCGACCCCTTTTCTCCCCAAGCGGCTTAGGTTGTTTGCCTGTTGGTCACCAAACACATGAAACGCTACCGGTACGCATCCAAGACGAAAAACGCACCCATTGCGGCCAATAAACAACCCAACTGGACCGCAGGCATCGCACATTCGGCTGAAAAACGACCAGCTTCCTGATGCTTAACTATTGTATTTCCAAGGAGCTTGAAGTTGTTTGGATTTTTTATACTACGCTGTAAACGGTGCGGGCCATGATGTGTAACTATTGTACTTTCAAAGAGCTTCGGATCGTATGAATTTTTTTACCTTACGCCGTTGTTTGTTTAATCGTCTAATCGAATTGTACAATTTGGAAGTGCCAAGCGGAGAGTATTTATTGCATCATCTGTAAGGTTCGTGCTAGAAAGCGTCAACGTTCTTAGATTGTAAAGTTTAGAGAGACTTGATAGCCCTTTGTTCGTTAAGTCCTTGATGCGTAGAGACAGATTTTCAAGCTGTGTCAGTTGTGAAATACAAGCAACTCCCGAATCACCTAGTCGATTATCGTTAAACCAAAGAGTTCTTAATTGACGAAGCTTTTGAAGAGATTCAATTCCTTCTCTTCCGATGCAAGAATAATCGATCTGAAGCTCGACAAGATGTTTTAGTTGCAGCAATTTCTCCATTTCGACATCCGTAAAACCCTCGCCGCAAACATATAGGCCTACTACATGACCATCTCGTGTTTCTGAAACCCCAGCACCATGAATACTAGAAAGGACTTTTTTTTCTTGCGCAACGTCAGACATTCTATTACCTCAAAGGCTACTCAAAAGAGTAAATCACATTGCATCGCAAAAAGTGTACCTCACGAAAACCGAATAGTATACACCTAACCCCTTGGGCATAGAGCTGTATACGCGATTTCACAAGCAGCCCGAGCTTTGCCATTCTTCATTGCTTGACAGAGCCTATTCATGGCTTCGCATTTATTGATGCCTAACTTCTTGGCCAATTTCTTAATCGCCCAACATAATGTCGCACATTCGGCAGCAGCTTCCGGACACTCCATTCTTTTACATCTACCGAAACATTTATCATCAAAAAAATCTAACCCATCCGGATCAAGCCCTATTGTTGGCATCCCTGATACATACTCATACAAATTCCACGGACTCCCTTCATACCCAATCGGATCCCGATTCAACCACCGACCTAACGCCGCATAATAAAACCGATTGCGATTCAACTGCAACCCGGTCTCGGGGTCGAGCCTTCTGCCAGTATACAGATACTCGTTGGCGATGAGGAACGAGGCGCGAGGAGTTAGGGGCGAGGGGATGATCGTCAATCAAAGACTCCCGACCCCTTTTCTCCCCCGACCCCTTTTCTCCCCCCTTTTCTCCCCCCCAGCATCGAGCCACACACCGTTACAACTATTACATATATCTAATTCGATACCGCGTTCAACACAGACACGCATTTCGCAACGACATAAAGGGCAGTCGATCATTTGCCATCTCGGTTTTTCAAACGGGACTTAATCACCCCACCGGCTGCAGTAAGTGGAACTTGTATCGGAAATGCAAGTGAACCCCCGATTACAGCTCCACACACGACCGAAAGGCAGAGTTCTCCAATCCCTGTACTTGCATCGGAAACACCTAATCGAACCGCAAGCAGCATAAATACTGCCAACGATGCCCACCACAACGAATCAGCGATATGGTTGTGAATTGAACGAAAGGGCTGCAGAATTCGGCAGAAAAATGTCCCACTCGTCGCAGCTGCCAATAGTGGCCAAAACTGTCCCACTCCTAGCACACACCCCAGGACGGTCACAACGAATAGTAGTTGTTTAAGGCTAAATCGCTTTAACCTACTAGGAAATACCGTAATTTCGCCAAACTTGTGGGAATCCCTCAAAAATTTCAATACCATTAGGAACAATGTTAGCAGAATGAATTGGAGACTAGCAGTCTGTCTACTGAAGAGATATTGCAAGAACCTGTGGATGAGAATTTTTGAAAATCAGGCGGCATCCTTGGTTTCTTTTTCTCCGTCGATGAACTTGATTCCTTGAATCACTTCGGGCAATAGGGAAGCACCATTCAAGAGCCGCCACTTCTTCT
>JAJDED010000002.1 GCA_029259915.1 Planctomycetota bacterium
TACCCGTTAACCCCTGGGGGGCTGGAAGTACCTTTTGCTTATTTATTAGGCACTTATCATTCATAGTTGGTGATGATGAGCTCTGATTTCTTCCTGGCCTCATCTCGTTTGTTATTCAGGCAGTAGTGTACGTCCTTGGTCGTCTGCACATTGAATCCATGGTACAAGTCACGCACGGCATCGCAGTCGTTATAGCTGAGAACAAACCTACCCTTGATCCCCCGCAGTACTTCGTTCAACCTGCCATGATCATCCTGTGTTAGCTCGTGCTGGTAGAATTTCTCACCCTCTATCCAATAGGGCGGGTCCAGATAGAAAAGCGTGTCCTTCGTGTCGAAGGTAGCGATCACCTTCTCGAATGGATTGTTTTCAATATAGACTGACTGCAACCGCTCCCTCACTGTCTCAATAAATTTCAGGTCGATTATCGTCTTAGCCTTCTGAGTCCTCCCGTATCCCCACGATGCGCCAACCTTCGACCCAAAAGAACTTTTAAGAATATAAATAAACCGTGCCGCCCGCCTGACTTCATCCTCGACCGGTTGATCGAATTCTTTCACAAACCGGGTGTACGTCGCCCTCGAGTACAACACGAGGTTTAGTTGTTCCACGAGAGCTGAGGGCCTGTGCTTAACCACCCTGAACAGGTTCACCAGATCCCCGTTGATATCGTTGTACACCTCCACGATACTGTGCGCTGGGTCTTTCCTGAACAACACCCACCCTGCCCCGCCAAACACCTCAACGTAAGTCTTATGTTTTGGGAACAGCCCAACGATATCGCCAGCCAACTTAGACTTACCACCAATCCATCCAATAAAGCTTTTCATACAAATACCTCCAGGAGGCTGATACTCAGAGGTATTCGGGTTTATATTTTATTTATGGTTTTGCATTTTCTGCACTTGATCTCAAACAAATGACCGCTCAGGGATTCTAGAAAGTAAATGACCCACGACTCAACGACCTTCAGCAACAGCCCTCGACAATTGGTACAACGTTTTTCCAGCGTCATAAAAACTCCACTCTGTTAGAATACCGCCCTATTGCTTGGGGTAGCGGGTTATCTCGTGGCCTGACGCGATCAGGTCGGTCCGGGCGGTTGCCGCCGCCCGTCCTACTCCTTTACTTCCATAATTGCCCTGCCTATCATTTCTGGGATAATTGGTGCAACGGAGTTCCCATATTGTTTAAGTTCGTCCATGACCGCGGATATCCGAGAACGATCCCTGAGCATTCTGGCGTAATCATCCGCTGGTAAAGCCGCATCAACTGCTCTTGCAAGTTCCCGTCTGCATGATTCTTCCGGATCAGTGAGAAAGGGTTGCGAAAGGTCCAGGCCTTCCAGTTTTGAGCCGTGGGGGTAAGCAATAATCCAGATACGGTCACGGTTCGACGGCAATCCATAGCGGGAAGCTCGTATACAATGCCATTCTGCATCGTACCCGATCGAGGCCAAGTCCCTGAGAATGTCGCCCAGCCCGAAATTAAGCAACGCTGTGACGTTCTCCACGACAACCCATCTAGGCTCAATCTCGTCAATAATACGGGCGTATTCTGACCATAACCCGGACCTTTCACCCTCAAGCGCATTCCGGCAAACTTGGTTTGCAACACTGAGGTCCTGGCAAGGGAATCACCCGCAAATAAGTTCAATTGCTCCGACTTCTTCGGTAATTTGTTTTCCTGTGAGTTTTCTAATGTCGTCATAAATCGGTATTCCCGGCCAATGTTTCTTTAAAACCAATTGGGCTTTCTTGTCGTATTCGCAAAAAGCCACCGTTTCCATACCGGCACGTTCAAGACCAAGGGAGAATCCGCCAATACCGGAAAATAAATCAAGAACTCTCAACCGTCTGTCTCACAGGAATAGCCTTTCTCTGATAGCAATTTCAGAAGCTTTCTCTGTTCCCTTTGGTTCTTGCATTGGACAACCACTGAATAGGTGTCAGGGCGCTCGTATTTTTTAACGTCAATTTTCCCAAGCTCCTCGGCAAGCAAGCTTTCTATCTCTGCATCTGTGAAGCCGGTCAATGTTAAATCGTAATCGGATTCCTGTAACGCCAGCATTTCAACCTTGAGGAATTCATTATTCCAGGTCGAGTCCTCATGAGTTCTATTGTCCGCAATCCTGAAAGCTGAACACTGCTTTTTCGTGAGTCCTTCCGCCACATGCACAGGGACCTCTTCCAATCCCAATGATTTCGCCGCTTCGTACCTCGTATGTCCGGCAACGATCACAAACTTTTTGTCCACAACGATGGGCTGTTGCCACCCAAACTGTTCGATGGAACGGGCGACACCCTCAACAGCGTTCACCGTGACCCTGGGGTTTTGGTGATACGGTGTGATTTCAGAAATTGCTTTATTGATTATCTTCATAGTTTTTCTCGATCAGAGAACGCGATCACTTCTCCTAGAGATTTATTTCTGAGGGTCAAAAAGAGGGCTCTCGAATATGACCTGGTGACAAAATAATTCCACTCAAAAAGTTTCCCGAATTTCTCTTCCGTTGTCCCCGCAATGGTTATGAAGATCAGCGTCACCCACTTGTCGCGCAACCTTCCACGTGGTTTAATAATCCATTTAACGAGGGCCTCAATCATTTGGCCCTCGATTATCTCGCCGCCATTTCTTATTTGGAAACACTCTTCGAGCCTCCTGAATGGATTCACGTTTGATATTCAAACCATCCCCGGTAGCGTCCATAGGGCACTGATAGTCCGAAGGATCGACCGGACAATAATCATTGGATTTAGGTTTTACAATGAACGCCGGGGTCACTGGCTTATGGATATAGAACGCGGATATTTTTTGGTAAGTTGCCCCTAAAATCGGCATAGGCTTTTGAATATCCATTTCCTGAGCATCAGCCAAATCAAAACAAAGTATGCCCACCCAGGCAATTATCACAGCAACCATACAATTTCTAAATTTCTTCATCTCTTTATCGCCCCCAGTTCTTTTCGATTTAAATAGGTGATCCCAACTTCTCGGAAGATGAAATCAATGATTGATGAAACAATCTTGATTCTGTCGTGCCCAACCACCATGCCGGAAGGGGGGAACCTGACGAACGTAAAGCTATCAACCAAATCCTCCAACGGCACACCATGTTGGAGCCCCATCGAAACCGCTTTGCAAAACAGGTCAAGGACAGCATTCAAGCTATCCCCTTCCTTTCCCACCTGAACAGCGATCTCTCCCAACCGACCGTCCCGGTATTCCCCAGTTTTCAGGATGACCGCATGCCCGTCGATGGTCACTTCAACCGTTCTAACAGCCCGCCTTTGAGGAAGAATGGATCTGGTCATGCCGGTTCCGAAAAAGAATTAAAACTCCACTCCAACCTTGATGAAATGCTGAGTAAGATCAAAATTTGCGACCGCACCCCCCGCGGCGGTTCGCACATCGTGGAACGTGTCCTGCATAACGTAGGAGCCAAACATATCGATGCCCTGGGAAACCTCATACTTGAGTCCCGCTTCAAAAGCGTATGCTCCTGCCTGGTCCTCAGTTCCCTGATAATTAACCTTCCCCCCTCCGGGAGAAAACACAGTCAATTCCGGTTCGAGGAACAAAACCCCCGTCCGCCCACAGCCAAAAGGTGTGAACTTGGAATCATTTTTTAAATTCATGCACATGGAAACCATTAGTGAAATTATGTCGATAGAGGTTTCAGAAGCCCGCGCGCCAGGAATAAAAATCTCTCCAATCAACTTCTGATATCCCCCTTCCAATCCTAAAGAGAAAGGACCGCGAATTAACCCCGCCTCCCCATACACGCCATAATTTATTTCCTGCTCAACCTGAAAAACGCCCTGGCCGCTGATGGCCGCCTGGTTTTCCTGTTCCGGGAATAAAGCCCCACTAAATTTGAGATATACATTTTCCCCCGCGCCTGCGTTGCCAACTGAGACAACCAAACAAATCAGAGTAAAAATTACTCCGGGAATAAACTTTTTCATGGCGACTCCTTTCTAAGTGTGAAATTGCATCATTCGATAAAAAAGGCTCTTCTGGTAGCCAGTAAACTTTTTGATCCGATGGAGATACCCATCCACAAAACCGTGTTCCATACCATCACCGTCAAAGGTTTCCGCGTTTTGTTTATCGCGGGTAAATGCCAGCGCTTGCAATGCCCAGTCGTGTTTGTTTCTAAAAACTTCAACGTAACGGAGATCCTTGGGAATAAAAGCGGCGGGGCAGGCAAACAAAATCAGGACAACTCGGCTCTTGTAAATTTCCGGCAATTTCCTTGCCGCGTTTATGGCCTGAAGGCAACCTTGCGAATGGCCAATCAAGACAACAAGGTTATTTAGGTCAGTAGCATCGTGCCAGGTTTGGGAAACCCTGAGCTCCTCCAACGCCTCCCACATGACCCGCTTGACCTGGGGAGTGGTCCATGCCTTAAAAAACCAACGCTGGAAAAAACACTCCAGAAGACCGGTTGTCCATAACAGGGTTGGGTTGTACGACAAACGGACCTCATGCCCCAGCATGCCCTGAAGAATTTCACGTTGATGGTCAGCAACCGAGTATTCGGTTTTCAGCCCGTTGACGTATATCGAGGTGTATTTGAATTTTTCTCCAATCGATATGCTTCTTTCAAATTCGTGAGCAACATTATCCGTTTGCGTTTTCATACGACCTTCCTAGAAATGTTTATATGGAATCGCCTGAGTTATGCTCGGGTTCTCCCTCAAAATAAAATTGATTTTAAACACTTTTATTGATTTAATCCATTTTAAAAAACAAAAAAAACAGCCGGAATTATTCTGTGGTGCAATGCGGACAGTATATTGAAGCAAGCTGTTTTTTTAGTTCTGCGTTTTCTTTTTTCCACTGCGCAATAATCTCTTTAACAAAGTCGGAATCCCGGAATCTTTGAATAGCAATGTCCCTGGCCGGTCCGGGTGCTTGGATAATAGTTTTCTCCCAATCCTTCAGGCGTTTATTTTCGGCCTTAAATTTCGAGTTTATATAATCAGCCGTATCCAATTTTGAAAGCGCCATTAGACTGACATTTTCGTCTTCAAGTTTTACAATTCTTTCGGTCAATACCTTCTCAGCTTCCCTGGCTCGTTTGGCTTCTAACAAGAGCCAAGAAACCACACCCTTGTTAATTAACATTCTGGGACTGAATCTTTCATCAAAATGTTTATCCGTCATTCGCTCCGGCATGGCTTCTCCCTTCAATTTTTTATAAGCATTTCGTTCAGTTTGCCAGTTTGCGCAAGTTGCCGATTTACCCGGTGTCCGCCAAAATCACGGGCTCTACATGCTTCCCAAACACCGTGCCCATCGTCGCGGCAATCATATCCCCATAGTTTTTCACCACACAATCCCGATAAAATTTTGAGGGGCAAACGATCACCCCCCTGCCCCGCTTCACCCCCCGGAAAACCAAAGGCTCAAAAAGTGTGGAATAATTTTCCGGTAAAATCTGCGCCTCGATTTCTCGAAGGCACTTTTCCCACCTTTCATCCACGACAGGGATAACCCGCGTCGTGGGTTCACGAGTTTTCACCCTTTTGGCTTGCTGGTTCTTGATTTTCGTGATTTTTTTTTCTGCCGGCTCAATAAAATTCCGCAACTGCCCGCCAAACACTGCGATATTGCGAGATGGATAGTGATCGACGATATACTTTTCCCTCGATTGCAGAAACCACACCCAGGCAATACAAAGCGACCGGACAGAGTATTTGCCAAGCATGGCCCGGACTCGCTCCCGGTCTTTTGCTCCGGCGTCGAACAATTCGCAATCGCGGAATTTTCGATGAGTCACCCCCGCGTAATCCCAAAAAAATTCAATATCCCGATCAACAGAATTTTCACCCCCTGCTACTGCTGTTTTTTTAAATCTTTTTAAACCTTTAAAACACTTCCTATTAATAGAGCGGACACTTTTGTCCGGTCTGTTGGACACTTTTGTCCGGTCTCTCCTGATTCAGAGCGGACAGTTTTGTCCGATCTCTCACCGTCAGAGTGGACACTTTTGTCCGGTCTGTTGGTGGGGTGATCTTTGGGGTGATTTTGGGATTCAGGCTGATCAGAAATGTCCGATCTCTCAACTTTTTTAATGGGCTTCCAATTCGTAATTTGAAAATAGAAACCATAAGGAGCACGGGTCAGATTGATATAATTTTCATCCTCCAGTTTTTTCAGATTCCTGCGGATAGTCCTTTCATCCCGACCTGTTTTATCCGCAATGTCCTGGCATTTAATGACCCCCAGTCCCTTACCGGTACTCCAGTGGGCGTATAATTGGAGATGAAGGTACAACCAAATCGCCTTACCCATCCGCGCCTGGTGTTGAGGATCGTTCACCAAACCGACCCTAATAGGTGCCCACCTTGAATCTGATTTTTCAGTCGCCGAAGTCATTTTTTAATGTTTCTCCACTTCCTGCAGGTGATGTAAACAGAAATAAAACAAATAAAGGTGCCAACTGGCATGCCAACAAAAAAACCATCCCACCATTCAAAACTCATGACCTAAACTCCAATTACTAATTTGACATTGATTAGCAGGTTTTTAGTATTCAGGACGTGGCCGGGTTTCCCTCGCCCGGAATCCTGACGCTTTTGTACGCCTTACGCGCCTCACGCTACGCGGGAACACGTTGCTATGATTGTCCCAGACCTACCCGAGGAATCGCCCCACCCAATTGCCGAAGCAACCGCACGTCCAATTTCATTCCCCGCCAGTGGTGGGGGTTTTGGGGAAATATCTTTCCTCTGCAATATGATCCGGGAGGACAAGCCCGGATGGGCTATCAACAAAATTCATTTTTTCAAACTTTCACATTTTGTTTTAGGCGGGGTTTGGTTTGTGTATTTCTTAATTATTCTAGATATAACCGCTTCAGGAGTTTCCATGTCCTCGTGCGAGTCTTCAGAGTTATCTAAACATTCCTCTTTATATGAACGACTCAATTCCTCGAAAGCCCCTTTCCAATCAGTGATCCCGTTAGCAGGTTTTAAAATGTAATTTTCTACCCCCGCCAAACTCAGAACCCCCTTTCTCTGAAGTTTCAAAACAAAACTTTTTGTTATAGCTGTGCCGCAAAAATCCCCATTTATGTAAGGGTAATAAGTGTTTAAATTTTTTGGCCTTCGGAGAACGGCTCCCCCTTCTAATTCCTTTTTCACTACAGGCCACGCCTGTTCATTAGACCTTTTATCCAAACTTGCATTTGATTCGCCAGTATCGTTCATACTTTTAATCTCTCCTAAATTCAGTTTCTCTGGGTGCTTACCTCGTTACTTGCCTTAATAACCTTATGTAATTTGCTTGAATCTTTTGGGTTAAATTCAACTTTAAATATCAAGGTTTTTTTTATAAACCCAGGGTGTTCCGTCCATGAAAAACCAGCATTTTCCAAATTCACCCTAAAGGTGGGTGCTTTGTAAGTGTCCATCGCGATAGCGGCTTTTTTCATCCCCTACCCCCTTTCTTCCGTAGAAGGTGGTTTGATTTCTGCCAATGCCGCTATGGGAAGTGGGTTTATATCCAAGGCGCAACTTTCACAAACTGTCAGTGTCAATTCATCCATCATAGGCATGGTCATTTCTTCGTTTGGGCCCATGACCCCGGCCAGTTCCGGGCTACCAATAGCCATTGCAAGCCCTGACTGCCTTTTTACGGCGTCGAGCTTGACCCCGTGGCGTTCTATCTTCACCACCCAAAACATGGGGATGTGGGTCGCGCCTATTTTTTCTTTACACAAATTACAAACCGCATGCCTACGTAATTCGGTTTCTCTCATCCCTTATCTCCATCAAGTAAATTGGCTCCGGCAAACGACACACCGGGCGCAGAACTTTCACTTTCAATTTTTTTCAGAATCCATATAATAAAAAAAACCGCCATCCATAGATTTACCCTAAGGTAAAATGGTGGCGGTCCCCCTGGCGGTCCATTTCCCCGCCAGAAACCGTGAAAACCAGTGAAAACTGGTGAACACAGAAAGCTAGTTAAATAGTTGATTTTAAATGCAACTATCTGATTTTTTAGTGATGTTAATTTAGGCGAGTAGAGGTCTGCAAAATCTCTATCGGCGGTTCGAGTCCGCCCGGTGCCTTCCTTTTTTTCAATCGGTTAACCACCCTCCTTTGCCTCAACGTTCGCCTTGGGGTCTACCAATATCTTTTCAAGAACTTCCCTTTTACGGTCCCGTCCAAATTGGCTTTTTTCAAACCCCATCAAAAACGATTCCTGAAATAAAGATAAATACCCTCTGACCAGGGTTCTCTTATATTCAGTAATTATATTGACAACAATCCATTTTTTTGGTAATAGTCAGATCTCCTTAGATATCTCATTCAGCTTTACGGACGCATAGTCAGAGGCAGCAAGCCCTTTACAAGCATAAAGATTTATTCGATCAAATCTTAGCAATAGGGGATAGAGATGTTTACCTACATACAGCAATTAGGCGTCCAATCATTCATTCGCAAAGAAGCGCCCTACCTGGGTTTGTCTCTGGTCGGCGCAGAATTGTTCTACAAATTTCATAGCTTCATTCTTGAGTCTATCGCGTTTCTAGTGACTTGGTATTTATTAAGTTGGATGGGTTCGAATATATTTAATCGAAACTAGCGACCATGTCGTTCCTTCAGACAATCAAGAGATTCCTACAGGGCCTGTTAAACAACTTTTTTGAAACTTTTCAGGTTTCAAAAAAAGCGATCTGTTCGGCCTACACCCATTTAATATGTATCTTCAATAAACTGACGGGCAGAAAATCACCTAAACATCGGCCCAAGCTGGATTGCTTCAGATTGCCGCCAGAGGTTTCCCGTTGGCCGGACCCATGTTTGTACAGTCAAAAATATTTGCGTGCCAGAAATGAGCCTGTCATTTGGGACAATCCAGACATTAAAATATTTAATCGCCAATCCGGAGAGTTCGTGCCATCGGGCGAGTTGACTGCGAACACGGATTATTCGGTAGAAGCCCGAATTACCAACGCCTCGTTTGATGCCGCTTTAGGGGTACTGGTTGGGTGCACCTATCGAAACTGGGGCATTGAAACCGACAATAGACAATCCATCGAGTTGGATGCCAGCGGCAACCCGGTCGTCAAAATACTGCATATTGCTCCTTGGGGAGATAAATTGGCCATATTTAATTGGCGAACTCCCGATGTTCAGGATCAACATATTTGTATAGAAGTGAAATGTTACCATCCTGCCGACCGTGAACCCGGAAACAACATTGGGCAGGAAAATACCACCGTTCGAAGCGCAAGTTCCGGAAGTAGCCAGCAATTTATGATTCCATTCTTCAATGCTGAGTTGGAAGATAGGCTATTCACTTTGCGCGCGGATAACTTCACTTTTTCTGACAAAATGACCGACTTGACATTAAGGGAGGTTAAGTCGATCAAGCGATCCAAGAATCAAATCATCAACCCTGCAAAAATAGACATCAGGACACATAAAGAATTAAAGACAAAAAGCGGGACGTTTTCTTATATTTCAACACCGTCAATCCATGATATCGATCAAAGAAACAACTATCCCTTAAGCCCCGGCTGGGCCATTCGCATCGCCGAGCCTGAAGAAGTGGGCGCTCTGGAATGGACGGTAAAAATTCCCGCAAAAACTACCATTAACCTCAATGTGGAAGTCGGGATTCCAGGTGATGCTCAAAGTGGTCACACCGAGTCGATCAATCTAACCGCACATGACCCAAAAGGAAGTATGACCGGTGGAGTTACCCTAATTATTAAGGTGGAATAGAAAATGGACAGATCTTATCCTCATTTCGCAAATTGTGCCACACCAGGAAGCTCGCGGGCTTTTTCTTTCCTGAATTTTGACCTCCTGTTCTCACTGGGGTTCGGCGGAACTGTCATCACGATGCTCATATCTGTTACTACCGGCCAAGTGGGGTGCGCGATAGCAATCGGCTTACTCATCGCGCTTTCTGTAGAAGCACATCTATTTAAAGACTGGTACTATGGCTTTCGCTTAATGTGTATTAAAAAGGATAAATGTATCATTGGAACCATGGTTGGAAAGGCCAAACAATCTTTTGATGGAGACACCAAATTCGATATGTTGGTTGCCCCATTCGAGAAAGACGAAGTCCATCAATATATTATCAATCAATTGAACGACGACACGGATGAATTTGGCACCGGATTTACAGATGAATTCAATATCAATGACCTGATCGCTGTTCTGAATTATATACGAGACCATATTCCAGATGAAGAAAGACGAATAGAACTTTATTCTCGAGTAGTGCATAAAGATATGTTCAATCAGGACAACCCCGATCCCGATAGAGACTATCTCAAGCATTTCCTGGTGAGAGATGTAGACGAAATGGGTCAAGAAGCATTCGATCATTCCCCGGAGGATCGATATCCGCCCGTCCCGCGCACCGACGAAGTGAACCCGATGTATCGAAGTTCACACACACCGACGGACTGGCTCGATGACTTAACAGGAGGCTCGGATTTGGCGGAAACCTTGCTCCCATTCCTTCATTGTGAATTGGAGGGATACGGAATAGGCCGCCTTATGAATAAAATCATTGCTATGGCACTACTCACCGCCGCAGCAATCGCGGCTTTTTGTTACTTGCCATGGCCTGCGAATGTAATTGTGGGTGGAATTTTTTTACTAATAGCGCTTCTTGTCCTCATCTTCTATGATAAAGACAGTGACGACTCCAGCCCAGCGGATGCCGGACTGGACCAAGGGGACGTGGACCGCGAAGCCATTGTTTTGCAGGATGATGTGCTTGGCATCTTTGGGAACTGGATCATGGACGAGGAACACACAAAGTATTTCGAGCTTCATCCAATCAAAGCCGTTCATTTCATCCTAAAAGCGAATGATCAGCCTGATGTCACCCAAACTTTGCATGGAAAACCGCCTGAATTTTACGGGGTTTCCCAAATTTCAAGCAATGAATGGGAAGAAATTTGTGAGTTGATTCGTATATCAGAAACTGTCGATCCCATCATTTTAATGAGGATCAACGAAGAAAAAAAATACGCCATGATGGCGGGGCTAGCATAGTTTTTGAATACGGTTTCGACTATTGCGCTTAAAGTAAACGAAAAATGAAAATTGGCATGAATGGGTGGAGCGTTCCGGCAGGATCGAGAAGGTTAACTAGCGTCGCCTCATCCCTGTGCTGGAACAACGAATCGATATCTTTCTCTGTACAATATTGGAATTTCATTTAGATTATAGTTTAGTGGTTAGGAATAGTTTGGGTTTAGCCATACACAACATTTAGGCATCCCGCCTTTTTCTTCGATTTCGCCTTAGGGCCTGTCAACACCTTTTCAAGAGCCTCCCTTTTGTGGTCCCATCCAAATTGGGTTTTTCTTAGAACATTAATTTATTAAACGGATATAAAAATGATAAAGACCACCCTGATAGGACACGCCAGTCTGCTCATACAGTCCAGAGAAACCACTGTATTGACCGATCCCGCGTGGTTTGACACCCTGTGGGAGGAAATCAACGTCCTGTGCCCGAGCATTGTCCTGGAAAAGGATAAAGTC
>JAJDED010000011.1 GCA_029259915.1 Planctomycetota bacterium
TGGAAACAAACGTTCTAGGAGACCGACCGTGGCCCACCCTTTCAAGCGGGCCCGCCGCCCCTTTTTCTTTTTCGCTACGCTCAAAAGAAAAAGGGGCGGCGGCAGGTGCCAGGCTATTTACAGAAACAATGGTACGCTAACAATCAGTGCGTGTCGCGTCATTGGCCATTAACTCTTTTCGTGGGCCTTTTGCTTGCAATCACGGCAAGTGGCACCCTTTTATGGCTGTTTCCCGAATCGCACTCTGTCGTGGCGTACCTGCGAGTTGAAGCATTAGCGCCCCTCGACCAAGATCAGCGGATTAATCCCAGGGAATACGAAATTTTCCAGCAAACACAGCTAACTTTGCTGAAAAGCAACCTCGTGCTACAGTCGGCATTGGGCCAACCTGATGTTAGCCAACTAGACACCGTCATCAATAAGGAACCAGACCCGGTTCTATGGCTGTCGAAAGAGGTCCAAGTCTGCTTTCCTGGGGAAGGCGAAATCCTGCAAGTGCGATACGATGGGAAAGAAAGTCCTGATGACATGAAAAAGGTTATAGATGCTGTTATCGCCGCCTATAGTAATGAGGTATTCCATAATGAGCCAGATTCAGCACCTCAACGTATTCGAGTCATGCAATCAGCTATAGCGTCGGAACGGATTAATAAGGCGGAACGTAATTTTGTTGCCAGCTCAGTTGGCCTAGCAACCCTTTGCCTGACATGTATGGGCAGTGTTCTGATAAGGTGCTGTGCAAACACACAGAAAAATACCCGTGTATCCCACTCCTGAAAGAGAACTCCTGGCCAAGTGATTTTCCTTGGCATTTTTTGCCTCAATCTGGGTGTTACTTCTATTCAAAGCGGTGCACGGGGACGGGGCGCCCCGGGCGGAAGTGTTGGACGGAGGAGAGTTCGCAGGTGAGTTCCAGTTGACGCGCTATGTTTTCGACTGACTGTCGCACGTGTTTTGCCAGTTCGTCGGGGTCGCCGTGGACGCGGGCGTTGATTAGGGCTTCGGCGGCTATCACGTTGGCATTGCTGGTGATTGAGAGCTCAACGGGCTCGTCGGAAGCGACCCAGTTGGCGACCGCGATGCCGCTGCCTGCCGAGGCGAGGACTTTTACGTGGCCCGGTTCTGTTCCCGCTTTGCACATGGCTTCGCTAAAATCTGCGATCAGCAATTCGACCAACTGATCGAGCGAGAAAAGTTCCATGTCGGAATTTGGCTGCGAGGGTTTTTTGCAAGAGAACCGGGCCACGCCGTTGAGCCAACCGAGTGCCGCTTCGCCTTCGGCGTAGGTGTCGTAGTCGATTTCGAGCGCTTCGTGTGTCGCGCCCGGAGTGGCTGCGATCGCGGTGGTGATTTCTTCGTAACCTTCGCCTGTGGTGCTGCTGGCGGCTAGAACGGGTTTGTCGGGGAAGCGTTCTTGGAGCAGGCGCATCAACTCGTTTGTTTCGGACGGGGAGAGCCGATCGACTTTGTTTAGCACGATCAGCTGTGCTTCCTCCAATTGTTTAAGAAAAATATAGGCTGCCTGGGGCGAAAAGCCGCCGGTGGCGCCGCCCAAAATTTTGCGGCCATGTTCCGGTTTGCAAAGCACGGTCAAGGGACCCAATTCGTAACGATCGCCAAAGAGGTGTTGCAAGGGTTGGATTACTGTGGCCATCAAATCGGTGCAGCTGCCGACCGGTTCGGTGAGAATCACGTCGGGCTGCGAGTTTGATCCCAACCGAGCTGCCGTTTCCACGAGTTCGTCGAACTTGCAGCAAAAACAGGCCCCTGGGACTTCGCCAACTTCAAAGCCCTGGGCGCGAAGCAAGTGGGTGTCGACCAGGCCGTAGGCTTGATCGTTGGTGACCAAACCGACGCGGAGCCCCTGATCGGTAAACTGGCGAGCAAGTCGGGCAATGGCGGTTGTTTTGCCGGCACCGAGGAAACCGCCGATCATTAGGAGACGGGTGCGTTGCATAGAGAGGAGAGGTCGGAGGTCAGAGGTCGGAGAGGGAAGGTGTATGTCAACTGCTGCAAAGATCAATATACTTGTTTCTATGTTGAACTACACCCGGGAAACTTTTGGCTGGCCGATTGAGGATGCGGAGGTTCGGGCTGCGCTGGAACGGGCCTATTGCGATGGGAGTTGGGGAGTTTATGACGGGCCGAACTGTGCGGCGTTGGTTGGGGCGCTGCGAGAGTTTTTCCAATGCGAATCTGCTTTGCTCTGTTCGTCTGGTACCGTCGGAGTGGAATTGGCGCTGCGCGGATGTGGCGTTGAGGCGGGCGACGAAGTGGTGCTTGCCGGGTATGATTTTCCGGGTAACTTTCGCGCGATCGAGGCGATCGGTGCGCGGCCTGTTCTGATCGATGTGGTCGGCGACACATGGTGCCTTGATGCGGCAATGCTAGAAAAAATTGTCTGCGAGCGCATCAAGGCGGTGATTGTCTCGCACTTGCACGGTGGGTTGGCCGACATGGAGCGGATTGTCGACGTGGCTCGTAGTCAGGGTTGGCATGTTGTGGAAGATGCTTGCCAACAGCCGGGAGCGAAAATTGGCGATTCCCTGGTGGGGACTTGCGGGGACGCGGGCGTGCTCAGCTTTGGTGGCAGCAAGTTGTTGACCTCGGGACGCGGCGGGGCGGTGCTTACGAGCGCGCCCGAGATCTGCCAGCGCATGAAAGTGTTTTCTGAGCGGGGGAATCTGGCGTTTCCGCTGAGCGAGTTGCAGGCGGCTGTGTTGTTGCCTCAGTTGCAAAAGCTTGTAGAGAGAAATCTGGTGCGTAGCGAGCGCGTCGATTATTTGCGAAAGCAAACGGCAGAGTATTCCGAATGGCTGCGGCCCGTGGCTGTTTGCGACGGAGCCGAGGCCGCTTATTACAAGTTTGCTTGGTCGTTTGTTCCGGCGGAAAGTCGGCCGGAACTGCGCGAGCGTTTGCTGGCGGAGTTGCACGCGGCAGAAGTGCCGATTGACGCTGGTTTCCGTGGTTTTGCGGGTCGCAGTGTGCGCCGTTGTGAAAAACCGTTTGCGCTGCCAGTGTGTCACGCGTTAAGCCAGTCGACGCTGTTGCTCCATCACCCTGTGCTGTTGGCGCAAGAAAAAGCCGCCCATCAGGTTGCCGAGGCTTTGGGTCAAGCCGTGCGGCAAGTCGTTTCCTGACTACTGCATTGGTAACAGGGGGGATACAAAGACGGGTTACCCACCAATACAGTCGGGCGGCGGAATGTCTGTGTTTTCAATCGGTTGCTAGTGAAAATTGCTGGCTAGGTGATGATCTCTCATGGAAGTGTTGGCCATCAGGTAGGGGGAGTATTTCAGCCCCAGTAAGAAACGTTGCATGGCCAAGTATTCGTCTTGCGCGGAGGGGTGATCTTCTGCGGCTTCCTGTCGGAGTTGGTCTCGAAATTCTTGGCAAGCCCGTGCAATCTCGTCGCGTAGGAAGCGGTCGTCTGCCATTCGGTAGTGAACGGTTCTGTCCATCAGCCAGGCAATTTTTTTGCGATGCTGAGCATAACGCGGACCGGCGACCAGCGATGGCCAGGCAATGGCTCCTGTTTCCCAATTGAATTCGAACTGGTCGAGGCGATACGTGTGTGCGAGATCGAGATACTTTTTTTCCATAAGTTGTTTGCCGGCTTCTCGGCGACCTTGTTTTAGTTCTCGTTGGTACTCGCGATATTCCTCCAGCATCTGCTTTCTTGCCAAGGCGGTGGCTGTTTTCTTTAGCGTATTGTCGTAGTGCTTCGACTCGACATGTTCCCAAACAAGCGCTGCCTTACTTTCGTCTACCAGAAAGTCGCCGTAGGCGGAAATCCAGGATGCCTCGCCACGGCGGGCGCCTTCGTAGGCTGTCGACGAATGGCTGTGGAACGATTCGTGGGGAGCCACCCGACGTGAAACATACGCTTCGAGACGTGGGCTCGTGACCTGGGCAAAAACGGTTTGCGATGTTGCCAAGATCAAAACTACGGCGAGTGCTGAAGTGTGGCTACGCATGGGAAAGACTCCTGTCTTGAGTATGGTAACACTCGTGCATCGTCATATTGAAAAAGTAGACGAATCGGGAGCATTTGTTGGAATCGGATCCTGTGAAACAATAAAAGTTTCGGTCTTCGTGTCAGACATTGTCGTGTCGGCTTGCTTCGGTTCCTCGAAAGCTTGGGCGGCATCCAAGAGTTCGCCTCGGAGCACGCGTACGCTTCGCGGAGCGTTGATTGCCAACGTCACTCGGTTGCCGGCAACGCGGCGGATTTCGACAAAAACATCGTTTCCAATGTGAATTCTTTCGCCTGTCTTGCGACTTAAAACGAGCATCCTTACTTCCCTCCATCTTGATAAGCTTTGTGGTGTCCGGCGTCTCTCCGTTATTGGAGGTGCCATCGCGTGTTGCGACAGCAGAGTATTAACGCAAGTCGTATGCCAATTGGTTGTTGGACGTTAGTTGCACGTGCTTAACCCCAGTTGCCATATGCGTTTAGCCAGAAAACCAGGGCGAGAGAAACAGTTCCCAGCAGTTGAACCAGACCAGTCTGCGTCTCGATATGAGAGGCGATTCCAGATTCGAGACTCTCTGGTGAATCTGCGTGGGAGTGCCTAGGATGTTGGCGAAGCAGCGGAGAGCGGAGAGCTTAGTGCGAAGAGCCAGAAACCACTCTGGCTCTTCGCTCTCAGCTCTTTAGAACTTTCTCCGTGGAAAGCCAGCGATGCCTGATCCCTATGCTGTTGATATTGAAGCCTGCCGCGAACGGCAGAAACGCTTGCTGCGGGAAATGGAGCTTGCGGGGCTTGATTTGGTGCTGCTTACGCGTGGGGAGTCGATCCAGTGGTTGACCGGTGCCTATGTGGGGCCGTTGTTTGCACCTGTTGCGGCGATTGATGCTGCGGGGCACGTCACGTTGGTGCTGCCTTCTCGGAAGTTGTCGCTGCGCGTGGCGGCCGATGAGTTGGCTGGTTACGAAGAGAAATGGCACTCGACTTTGCGCGACGAACAGCGCACCGCCAGCAACGATGTCTTGATCGCAATACTCAAGAAGCGCTCTGACCGCGTGGGGGGCGAATGGTCGCAGTTGGGGCCCCGATTGCTAGCGGAGTTTGGCGGGGATGTGGAAAATGTCGAGCCGTTGATGTTTCAGTTACGCCGGCATAAAAGTCCCGACGAACTGCGAATGCTCGCGCGGGCGAATGATGCGAATCGCGCAATGTACGCACACGCACGCGAGATCGTTCGGCCTGGAATCAACGAGTTGGATGTCTACAATCAGCTGCATGCGGTTGCTGTGAGTGAATTGGGCGAG
Organism: Planctomycetota bacterium; assembly: GCA_029259915.1. Lineage (GTDB taxonomy): Bacteria > Planctomycetota > Planctomycetia > Pirellulales > Lacipirellulaceae > Bythopirellula. The sequence goes on from JAJDED010000011.1 coordinate 5,276, forward strand.
GCGCTCACCTATTTCGGGCAAGATTTTCAGGCGAATTCACGCGGTGGGCCGCCGCGTAATCGGACCATCAAGGAAGGCGAATTGGTTATCCTTGATCTGGGCGTTGGTTTCCGCGGTTTTTATTCCGACAACGCGCGAACGCTTGCCGTGGGAGGGCAACCGACCGAGCAGCAACAGCAAGCTTGGCAGCGCATTTGCGAAGTGTTTCCGCTGGTGGAATCGTTCGTTCGGCCTGGCGCTAGCTGCCGGGAGTTGTTCGAAAAGGTCCAGTCGCAGCTCGATGCTAGCGGACCTTGGGTTTTCAACCATCATCTGGGGCATGGCGTGGGGTATGCACCGCACGAAGGGCCGCATCTTAACCCGCACTGGGACGACGTCTTCCAGGAAGGTGATTATTTCACCGCCGAGCCGGGCCTGTATCACGACGACTTGCAGCATGGGATTCGGCTGGAAGAGAACTACGTGGTGACAGCTGCTGGCATTGAGCGAGTGACCGACTACCCGCTGGAGCTGTGATTCGCCTTGACGTGCGCGAGCCTCCCGCTACACTCCCGCCCTCTCTTCTACCAACACAGCTTTTCTGCATGCGCGCTTCGGCGTCGGATTCGTCCTATGCACGACGGTTTTGTCGACATCCATTGCCATATTTTACCGGGCATCGACGATGGTTCCCCCGATTGGGAAACATCGCTCGCGATGGCTCGTATGGCTGTTGAGCAGGGGACTCGAACGATTGTCGCAACCGCCCATCAACTGGGCAATTTCGCACAGAACCGCGGCGATACGATCCGTCAGTTGACGGAACTGCTACAGCAGTTGCTCGACGAACAGCAAGTCCCGCTGCAAGTTTTGCCAGGCGGCGACGTGCGGATTGAAGACCAGATGCTCGCGCTTTTGGGGCAAGGCGATGTGCTGTCGCTTGCCGACCTTCGCCAGCATGTGTTGTTGGAACTGCCCCACGATTTGTATTTTCCGCTAGAGGGGCTTTTAGAAGATTTGCAGCGCGCTGGCATGGTGGGAATTCTTTCCCATCCGGAGCGTAACCAAGGTATTTTGCGAAATCCGGAAACGGTTGCTCCGCTGGTCGAAGCAGGATGTTTGATGCAAGTGACCGCGGGGAGCTTAATGGGATCGTTCGGGTCGCAGTCGCAGCGGCTTGCCGAAAGGATGCTTAGCGAGGGTTTGGTCCACTTTGTTGCGACGGATGCCCACGGGATAACATCGCGCCGCCCATTGATGCGGCGCGCGTTCGATCGGGTTGTGGCGCTTACCGATGAAGAGACGGCTGAGGAACTTTGCTCGGTGAATCCCGGCTTGGTGGCCCAAGGCAAAAGCGTTTCTGCAGGACGGCGCGCGGTGCCCGGCAAGGGATGGAAACAATGGTTCTCTCGCAGAAAGGCAGGATGATGCGCGGACTAACGCGACGAAAATTTCTGGCAATCGGCGGGGCTCTGGCAGCGACGCATTGGCTGGCCAATCAGGCGGCTTGCCAAGCAGCACCTCTGTGGGCAGATCATCGAACGCATGGGCCGTTCCAGTGTCAGGCGACTTTTCCATTGGATAAATTTTCGCCGCTGTTTGAAGAGCTTTCTTCACTGGAACTCGAATTGCAGCGTACACTGGCGGTGCCGCCGGCTCGAAAAAACATTGACGTTTATCTTTTTGATGATGAAACGTCCTATCGCGAAGCCCTCAATCAACTTTACCCGAGAGTTCCGTATCGTCGCGCTCTGTATGTACAACGGGGCGGACAAGGAAGTGTTTATGCCCACTGGCAGCCGGAGTTGCCGGTCGATTTACGACACGAATGCACGCACGCGTTGCTCCATACGAATCTGGCCATGGTTCCTCTTTGGCTCGACGAAGGATTGGCAGAGTACTTCGAGATGGTTGCCCCACAGCGTGCCTTTCAGCATCCGCACTTATCGAAGCTGCGTTGGAATTTGCGATTCGGGATGATTCGGGACGTCGAATCGTTAGAAACGTGTCACGAACTTTCGGACATGGGCGGCGTCGAATATCGGTTTGCCTGGGCGTGGGTTCATTTCATGTTGCATGGTCCCTTGCCGGCACATCGGGCTTTGGTCCATTACCTCAAAGATATTCGCCAGAACAATCCCCCCGGGCAACTTTCGGAACGACTCCGCATGGCCATGCCCGACCTGGAACAACAATTTGTACAGCATTTCCATCAGTGGAAGCGATAAGGCCAGAGTGGAGAAGATTTAACGATTAGCAAAACCGTAACTTACCGCGTTTGATGCGATAACCCTAGTAAACGATATGACGAGGAGAACAGATATCGTTATATCCATTATTTTTGGACGCAACTTGAAACTGTCGAATCCAAGGGACCGATACCGCACACAAGGTGCAACTAGGAATTCACTGCGTCGATCATGCGGCCGGTTCCCCATGTTAAGTAATCGGATGTGCGATACGCACTTTAATGTTCATGAATGCAGGGGTGGCAAGGAATGCTAGGCCTCAATTAGGGCCTGACTCGAAAAGGAATCGAAAGTCATGAAACTTACGAACTTGAAAATGACTGCTGCTGCTTTGTCATGCGTCGGTATGCTTCTCTCGCCAACGGCATTGGCCTCTACTGTTCAACCTGCACCACGCGATGTAGTGTTGCAAGAAGGTGGAGTGCTTCATGGGCACGTAATCGATGCCGAGGGTGCGGCATTGGTTAAGACTGAGGTCACCTTAGAGAACCAGAGTCAAGAGGTTCTTCGCTTGCAAACGGATGGAGAAGGCAACTTTTCCGTAGTTGGCATGCAAGGCGGTGTCTACAAAGTTGCGTCACTTGGGAACGAAAACGTCGTGCGCGTCTGGGCGCCCAATACGGCTCCGCCAGCTGCTCAGCAGACTTTGACGATGGTTGTCGGCAATGACGTGGTGCGTGCTCAATATGGCAACACGCCTGGGCCGTTTACTTCGATCGCTCAGTGGGTTGCAGAGCATCCGATCATGACTGCCGGTTTTGTGGCAGCGGGTATCGCGATTCCGATTGCGTTGGATGACGATGATCCTCCCGCGACTCCTTAGAGCCGTTGCGGGTTAGCACTTGCGATAAAGATCAGATTAGCCGCGAGTCGCCGGTGCCGGTGGGTCGTAAATCCGCGGCTAGTCTTGGGGCAGAGTATAGATTCAACAAGGATATCTGAGTTTCGGCGAGTCTCTCAGAGAGTTGAAAACTATTATCACGCGGTATACATGCCGCGTGATTTTTTTGCCGTGACTTAATTCGACATTTGCAATTTTTAGCAAGCAGAATAGAACACAGATGCACACAGATTATGCAGATTTCCGCAGTTTTTTTCAGAGTAATGATAACTGTGTCCATGAGAACGAACCTCTCAACTATTTCGTGGTCGGCGCCAATCCGTTTTATCCGCGTTTATCCGCGTTCTATTCTGTTTGCGATGGAAAATGTGAGGTTCCTGAACCCCCAAAAGTGCAAGAGTCGAACTAAGGAGACCTTAATTACCACCGGCGCGTTGATCCATGCGATCGCGGAGTTGCGCGGCAAGTTCGTATTGCTCGGCGGCGATGGCATCGGCTAGCTGCTCGGTCAACGAGGGCCCTAATTCGTAATGCTCAACAATGGCTTCGCGCATCTCTCGCAACTTGGTGACGAATCCATCGTCGTCGAAGTGTTCGCTAGCATCATGTTTTTCAAATACCTTTTCCAGAGATTGCAGGCCGTCGTCGATGATTTTTTTCGCGGATTCCGCGCTAGAGCTTTCTAAATCGAGAAGTGCTGAGGCCTGAATTTTGTGGAACATGACAAAGGGGCGGTACTGTTCGTGCATCACCGACCACTGTGGGTCCGGTGCATAGGCGGAACTGAAATCCATGAGCGCCAGCGTATGCTTTGCATCTTTGACGGCTGACGCGTATTGTTTGAGCGTGAGCCAACAAATGCGACGATGGTAGAATTGATAGAATTCGCGGTCTATTTCAGTACACCGCTCATCGTCCAACTGAAATGATTCGCCTTCTTCAAATGCGAGCGCAACCAAATAATCGTAATAGGTTTCGAATCCTTCTGGCATCACGCCGTCGGGGCGTCCTTTGACTTCCATTTGCAGAACGCCCATGTCGACGCGCATTTGCAGAAGTTCGCGCTTGTCTGCGCCTTGGATTTGCCGGACGAGAACTTGGCCCATTGAAAAAGGCCAATCGGCCAGAAGGAAATCAAGATGTTGCGGCCGTTTGGACATGAGTGCCCGGATTGGTGCTGAGTGTGCCAATGGGAAAGCCTTGCGATTATATTACCATTGTACCTCAAGGCATCCGAGCTTGACGAGCGCGCGCGTATTTTTTTGATGGAAAAGTATTTTCTCTTTGCCGAATAAAACATTTCAGGCAAGAAAAAAAGTTATCAAGAAAACTTGACACATTCGCATTTATGCGCTGCTAACCTTCGCCACCTTCATCGCAGAGAAAAGTTTCCTGGAGAAGCTGAACTTCTTCGGAATCGTGTCGATCGACATTCTCCAGAAGTTCGTAGATGCGACTGCAAATATCCTCGAATCGCTCGTCCTGGAATTCATTTAGTGCTTCTACTTCAGGAATCAGCTGGGCGATGAATTCGCGAAATTGCTGATGGTCTTGCTCCAGGCGATCGACGCGGAAACTCATATTGGGTTTCTTTTCGGACACGATGAGCATGTAACCGTTGCGTTCCTCGAGTTCCATCATTCGCTCCAGATGTCTCAGGAACGACTTAAGCGTAAACTGTACGCTCGACAATTTGCGTGGGAGGCCGACCGAGGGCACTTTCCAATCGAGAGTCACCCGCAAGGCTTGCTTGACATGGTCGAGAATCTGATGCTCCATCCAAGCAGCATTGACTGGGGATTGGGTATCTATTCCCTGCATAATTCTATCCTCCTGTTTCAAATTTCTCCAAGAAAGGCGATTCTCTCGTATCAGCCGAGGCCCCAACCCCCGTGGGACAACCGATTGACACGCCTCTCTACCAACAAAAGCAGATCGGTCGAGATATTTCGAGGTCTCAGTCCGTTGTGAATGAGACCTGATATGCCTGCCGCCCTCAACTTCCTTGAGAGGTTGCCGCGACAGGGTAAGTCGTTTTGCTTCCTGGCTAAGACTTGATTGACAGGGAATAGATGATGGCAAGTCCAGCTGTGAGAAGGTGTTCTATTCTAACCGCTGTGGCCTTCGAATGCCTAGAGTTTTCCCTTGAAGGGTACTATCAGGGGACGGAGATTTTTTGGAAAGGCTTTGGTAATAAGGCTTTGGGGCCACGAATCCAAAAACCCCTCTGGGTTACCTAAATACCCTAGTCGTCGCTACTAGGGCGGTGGCGGCGTTGTTGCTTCCGCTGAGTAGCCAGATGTTTTTGCCGGAGTCGCCGCTCGTTGGCTGCGCGCGATGGCCGAGTTTTCTTGCGAACTGGGGGCGCCACCAGCACGGCTTCGATTAGGTGGCGAAGCTTGTCGTAGCAATTCGACACGTTGCGGGCCTGCTCCCGGTGTTGATCGCTGGCGAGTATAAGCTCTCCCGCTTGGTTGATCCGTTGCGCGAATCGCTCACAAAATCGATCTTTTACGGCTTCTGGCAGACTTTCCGTGGCGGCAACATTCCAGCGCAGCACGGCCTTGCTGTTGACTTTGTTGACGTTTTGGCCGCCTGGCCCCGCGCTGCGGACAAAGGAGAGCGAGAATTCGGACTTAGAGATCCGTAACTTCTCGTTGACAATTAGCGGGCGAGCCATGAGCGAATCAACTAGCTTCTTAGTGCTACAGCGCTAAGTCAGGAACCACGGATCACACGGATACCACTGATTTTAGAGACTTAAGGTAAGCATGCTGCAGGGTCGTAGGATGAACAAAAAAAATCGCTATTACCAAGACTTCATCCGAGTATATCAGTGCCATCCGTGGTTCTTAGTTTTCGAAGTTAGCGCAGTAGTATTAGAGAGATTACTTTTCACGAACCCGATTGTGCATGCGCGGGAGCCAACCATTGATCGAACTTCTGTTTAGAGTTTATCAACAGATGTTCATACTCGCACAATTCGATGTCCTGACCAACTAGTTCGATATCGAAATCACCTTGATATCCGAGGGAAAGCAATTCTTGCATGATTTCCGCAAGCGGAACGCCTCCTTCGCCCAAGCAGCACCGATTGTGATCGATCCCATGGGGGCACCGACGGTCGGCCAGCTGGACGAGCGCAATATGGGGAATCAGTTCCGCAAGGTGGGATCGCACAGCACGGTCGTTTCCGAAATGATAGGTATCCAACACAAACTTAAGATGGGGAGTCCGATAGTCGTTGATCAACGCAATCGTCGATTGCAAATCGGTCAGAAAAGTCCATTCGGCCGCACAAGCCGGATGCATCGGTTCGATAGCCAACGTCACGTCGGCCCCCTCGGCCAAGGGGAGCAATTGGTCGAGTGCGGAACGCAACAATCGCTCGGCATGCCGCGACGTGTGGTGGTTTCTTCCTCCAGGATAAACGACCAGGCAGCCAGCATCCAAAGCGCCCGCCAGCCGAATGGCGTGGGCGGCTTCGTCGACCGATTCATCGAACGTGTGTCCGTCGCTTCCAGTAAAGCCACCTGCCCAATGCAGGTTGGTAACGTACAAACCGCTTTCGGCCAGAAGATCGACCCCTTGTTCTTCACCAAAGTCGAGAAGCTTCTGGCGCCAAACTCCTATTGCTTCGTAACCCGCTTCTAAGTAGCTGACAATGTCTTCTTCAAACGACCAGCGGTAAGTCGTCACTTCGTTCATCGATAATCGGTGCATCGTCAAGGCATCCTTTGTAAAGCTTGTTGCGAAAGTCTTTGGTCCCAGTTCGACAATTGTAAAGCGAGTTTTCATAACCGCTTACGGCTCTTACTGAAGGTTGGTTGTTTGGGGGCCACGAAAGCACCTTTGCTGAATGAGGCACTCCGCAAGTGGCTGAGTATGGGAGAATGCCGATTTTGTGTAAAGCGGAGTCAAACGGGGTCTTAAGCCGCCAACTGTCCAGTTGCGATCCGGGTTATTCAGGGGGGTATTGCATGCCATCCCATTGCCCAGCGTGCGAATTTTGATAAGGTAACAGTCAGAGGAGGGTCCCGCTGTAGCGGGGGGATGTGTTGCTCTGCTTGCAGAGGGGGCGGTAAACCAAGAGATGTCCATTCGTTTGCTAATTGCCGACGATCACACGGTAGTCAGGGCAGGCCTGCGGAGCATCTTCTCCGGTAGCGATGTCGAGGTGATTGCCGAGGCAAGCAACGGGACGGAAACTCTGCGATTGGCAATCGAGCAACGCCCCGACATAATTCTGCTCGACGTGCGCATGCCGGAAATGGATGGAATCGCGTGCTTGGGTCGTTTGCGTACGGAACATTCCGACATACCGGTGTTGATGTTCAGCGCCTATGAAAATCCGACGTATGTTGCCCGAGCGTATGCATTGGGCGCTGCCGGTTTTTTGCAAAAAACTGCGAGCAAGGCCCAACTTCTCATGGCAGTTCGGCGGGCGTCGACCGGCGAATCGATTTGGAACCGCGATGAACTGCGTCGCGTGACCGGTGCGCTGTCGACTCCTCGCGCTGCGATCGACCTCGAAGCACCGCTTACCAAGCGCGAAAGCGAAGTCCTCAAGCAACTTGCGCTGGGGCTTAGCAACAAAGAAATTGCCCTGGCTCTTTCGATCAGTTACGAAACCGTCAAAGAGCACGTGCAACACATCCTCCGCAAAGTGGGCGTTTCGGACCGCACGCAAGCCGCCGTCTGGGCGGTTCGCAAAGGATTGGTGTGATGCGGGGATGTGTGAAGTGCGATTGCTGATGTCAGAATCGGATGCTTCACTCGAACGGTGGGTAGGATAAAAAACGCAGATAGCGCAGATTTTCGCAGAAATAATTTTTTCATCAGCGCCATTCGGGTAATCGGTGGTTAGGATTTTTTGTTTCGTCGGTTGAAGAGAAACGTGCCCTTCCGATATCATCAACCTTCCATCTTCTCGGTGCCCTCCGTGCCTCTATGGTGAAATATCCGAGTCCCACTCTCCTGAACCCTGGCCACCATCATGGAAGATTCCCTCAGCCAATTTTTTACCGACCAAGCGTCTTGGGCTCTCGCCGGCGAAATCGTTTTAATTCTTGCTGTGTTGGGCAAAGCTGCCGATTGGCTTGTGGGCGAGGCGGTGGTGCTTTCCGAGCGGTCGGGGCTGCCGAAGGTGATTATCGGCGCGACGGTCGTTAGCCTGGGGACCACTTCGCCCGAGGCAGCGGTGTCGGTGTTGGCGGCATTGCAGGGTTCTCCCGGACTGGCGTTGGGTAATGCCGTGGGGTCGATTATTTGCGATACCGGTTTGATTTTGGGCATTGCCTGTTTGATTAGCCCGCCTAAATTACCGCGAGAGATTGTCAATCGCCAGGGCTGGTTGCAGTTTGCCGCAGGGGTGCTGCTGGTGGCCGCGTGTTGGCCTTGGGGTACGGGGGCCAATCCGTTTCGCGAGGGTGGCCTGTTGCCGCAAGCTGCTGGTGTGGGATTTGTGATCCTGTTGATTGGTTACCTGTGGCTTTCGGTGCGGTGGGCAAGATCTTCGACGGTAACAGTGGAGTTAGAAGAATTCGAGGCCGACAAGTCGGCGTCGATGTTTACTGTTATTAGCAAGCTAGTAGTTGCCATTGTGTTGGTGATCGGCGCGAGCCACTTGCTTATTCCTGCCATCGAAGTGGCAGCCAAACGAATGGGTGTTCCGCCGGGGATTGTCGCGGCAACGCTGGTGGCCTTCGGCACGTCGCTGCCGGAGTTGGTTACCGCGGTGACCGCGTCGCTCAAAGGCCACGGCGATCTGGCCGTGGGGAACATAATTGGTGCCGACATTCTCAACGTCCTGTTCGTCGCTGGCCTGTCGGCAGCCGTGACTTCGGCAGGCTTGGACGCGGAAAACTTTTTCTTTCAGGTCCATTTCCCGTCGATGCTTGTGATCCTGGTGGTGTTCCGCATCGGCGTGTTCGTCTCCGGCGAACGGCTCAGCCGGACGTTCGGCACGATTTTGCTGTTGGCCTACGCAGTCTACATGGTGCTGAATTACACCGTGGTGGGCGGGCCTGGGCATTAGATTGGCGATGGGTAACTTTGTCGTGGAAGCTTTGGGGAATCGCACTTCTCTAATGACGTTTATCGCACAGTGTGGTAGAATAGAACACAAGGAGACAAAGGCCATGACCACGATCAAGCTAAACGACACGACAGCAAAAGCACTTGCGGAGGCGGCTCAATCCCAGCAAATGAGCGTCGAGGAATTTGTGCGTTTGCGCGTTCTCGGAGAGCAGAACGGATCGTCCGCAGCAGATGAGGCATCTAAAGTTGATTTCGATTCGGAACTAAACAGTCTTCTTTTTCCCGGCCCAACACTTCCAGCCGACTTCTCTCGTGCTGACATCTACTCAGATCACGAATAATTGCGGGACCATGAATCATGCATGTTCTCGTTGATACGGGCGTCTTGCTTCGTCTTTTCGATCAGTCGGACGCAATGCATCAGGCAATTCGAAGTATGCTCCAATTGCTTCGCAACGAAGGGCATACTCTCAGTACCACTTCCCAGAACATCGCAGAGTTTTGGAATGTTTCTACTCGACCAGCATCGGCACGCGGTGGATATGGCCAAAGTGTCGAGTTAACCGAGCGCAGAGTCCAGTTCATTGAACGAGTCGGTACGATTCTCGCCGACCAACCCGGGGCTTACCAAGAATGGCGACGTCTTGTCACACAGCATAAAATTCAAGGTGTTTCGGTGCATGATGCTCGGCTGGTTGCCACGATGCGAGTCAATTCCGTTACCACGATCATCACTCTAAACGCTCGCGATTTTTCCCGGTATTTAGACATAACTGCTCTTTCGCCAGAAGAAGCATGCACGTCGCTTAAATTGCAAAAGAACGATTAGCTCGAAATTCGAATGCAGTATTTCAACATGGACCGGGTATAGCAATTGAGAGTGTTTGGCAGTCATTCTATGGCATCGATCAACGCTTGCATGGCGTCTAAGTAACTGGATAGCGCCCTACGGCCAGTCGCCGAGATGCGATACGTCGACTTGGGCCTTCTTCCGACAAAGCTCTTGCGACAATTCACGTAACCAATACTTTCCAGCTTTCTCAGATGCGGGGCCACGGCACCATCGCTGACCTCCAACCGCTTCTTCAGCGTAGTGAAATCGTGTGGTCCATCCATCGCAAGAGCTGTGAGCACTCCGAGCCGTATTGGGCCATTCACGGTAGTGTCCAAGCCATTAAAATCAATTGGCACAGTCATCTTGCTGGACCCTCACAGCTAGTTGTCGATACATTATTGCCGAAGCTCCAACTAACGCGATCGTGACACTGCTAAAAAGTAACGTCCACAATTGATATTGGTTGCAGTACGGCCACATGCAGCCCCCCACAATTGCAGCAATGCCGGGTAGCATAACTGCTCGTCTTCCCGAATTGTAGAGTCCTTGGAAAACCAACGAGAGCCCAAGAAAAATCATAACACATCCATTGGCAACTGCTGCTGGCGCACCGGCGCTCGTTGCCCAATTGACAAAACCAAAAAGCAACGGCACTACGACAAGCGTTATTGGAACGCCGATCCGGTATTCTTTGCGTTTTTCATGCGGACAAGACTTGCTCGGATGTGCTGCTCGATAATTGCGGACGAGACCGAACAATAACGTGGCCAAAAAAGGTATGCTGGCCAACAGCAAGACCCATCGGGTTTGCACCCCTGCCATTCCGACTATAGCGGGCAGAGCTGTGGAGCACCCTAAGGCAAGGGTGAGTGCCGCATCCCATCGATCAAAAGGTAGTTCACTTCCGGTCACTGTGCGAATGGTGTTTAGATCATTCTGAAGCCGATTCAAATCCGAGGTACTCATCGTTTGTCTCCCATAGAGCAAGATGCTACGGTACGTACAATACTTTTAATACCATAGTATTAGCGACCTGGACCAACGTCAAGAGCGAGTTAGTCAAATGTTATAATTCAGTGTGTTGTTTGAACTTATGGACAGCTTAATAGCCGGAGGGCCACTGCCTCCGGGGAGTTTCGGACCGCGTGGCGGTCCGGCTAGGGGTTGGTGTGACTATCCGCTAGCCTGAGGTGGAGCGTAGTAGGAGCCAATCGCCTAGGCGGGGGGAGAGCTGTGCGAGAGACGTTAGTAGGCGTACTTTCCAGGGGATTACCAGTTCGGGTTGGCGGTGCTGGCAGGCGGTGAGGATTCGTTCGGCGAGCCAGTTGGGGTCGATGCCGCGGAGGTTGGCGCCGGCGCCGGGTTGGGCGGCGGCTGCGGGGATGTTGGCGGATTGTTCTGTATAGCGAGGCGCGTTGTCTTCGCGCAGGATTGGTCCGGGGCAAACGAGTAGTACGTGCAATCCTTGGGGGGCTGTTTCCAAACGCAATTGCTGGGAGTAAGCAGCGAGCGCGAATTTGCTTGCCGAATAACCGCCCATGAATCGCGGGGCGACTTTGCTGGCCAGCGAGCCGATGTTTATCACGTGGCCCTGCTGCTGGATAAGCATCGGGGCAAAGCTGCGCGTGGTGCGTACTGCGGAAAGAAAATTTACGTCGAGCAGTTGCTGAAAATCTTCAGTCGAAGTTTCTAGTAGGTTGCCGCGTGCGGAACGGCCTGCGCAGTTGCACAGCACGTCGAGCTGGCCGTAGCGTTCGGCAATCGTCGCGTGCAGCTGGTCGACATCTTGCTGGTTGGTGACATCGGCGACCACCGGTTCGACATGGCCGCCGGCGGCGGAGAGGTTTTCGGCCGTTTGTTTTAAGAGTGTTTCACGGCGTGCGGCGACAATCACCTTGGCACCCCTTGATGCAAAAGCACTTGCAATTGCCACTCCCAGGCCGCTCGATGCTCCGGTAACCAGGCAAACCTTGTTATGCCAATCAGTGGACTTCATCAAATCTCCGCACCTGGGGACACTGATCTTAACGAATGTGCGTATCCTGCCTATAAAAACAACAAGACGATCCGCCACTCTTTGGGGGGTTTCCGGCCTGGGACGTAGGTAAAAAAGTATGGTTGAAGGTGGCCAGTCGGGCAAGCCGCTAAGCCGGGATAGATTTTTTACCACAGAGACACGGAGGACACAGAGAAAGTAGAAAAAGAATGAAGGAAATCAGAAATAGGAGGAATAAAGAAATTCCTTCCATTTCCATTTCCATTTCCTTCCTTTCCTCTGTGCTCTCCGTGTCTCTGTGGTAATTCTATTAGGCCAGATTGCTTACTCACTGCATGAAAACAACGACGTATTCCCAATTGCGAACTAAAGGACAACAATAGCATGGCATCGGCAACACTTTCGGCTCCCGATTTGGACAGAACACTTGATTTAGCGGGGCAACTGATGGACGAGTACCAATACGGCAAAGATCACTCTCGGCAGGCGCGGACCAAAATTGTGGCGACCGTGGGGCCTGCCTGTGGCGAGATCGAGCAGTTGGCCGAATTGATCAAGGCAGGAGCCGACGTTTTTCGTCTGAATATGGCGCATGCGGAACCTGAAGAGCAGCAAGTGTTTGTCGATCGCATTCGCGAAGTGAGCGAAAAGCTCAACCAGCCGATCGCGATTTTGGCCGATCTGGCGGGACCGAAGTTTCGTCTGGGCGATTTGTCCGAGGAAAGCGTTTTTTGCCACCTCGACGAAGAGTTCTTTTTTGTCGCCGGCGAACCCTCGACAGCCAATGAACTGACGACCAGTTACGAGCCGCTGCTGCAGGAGCTTTCGGTCGGCGACAACGTGATGCTGGCCGATGGCACGGTCTGCATGGTTGTGGAAGAAGTGTTAAAAAATCGTGTGCGGATGCGCGTGCAACAGCAAGGCACAATCCGCGGGCGGCAGGGGATCAATCTTCCCGGTGTGAAACTTAGCGTGCCAGCGATCAGTGTGGAAGATCATCAACATGCGATCTGGGCTGCAAAGGCGGGCGTCGACTTTGTCAGTTTGAGTTTTGTGCGTTCGCCGGACGAAGTGCGTACGCTGAAAGACATTATCCGTTCGAGCGGTTCGTCGGCCAGCGTGATCGCAAAAATCGAAAAACGCGAAGCGCTCGACCGGCTGGAAGAGATTGTGGCCGAGGCCGACGGGGTGATGGTTGCCCGCGGGGATTTGGGTGTGGAAATCGACGTTGCCCAGATGCCGCTGGAGCAAAAGCGAATCATTCGCACTTGCCAGGATTATCACAAGCCGGTGATCATTGCCACGCAAATGCTCGACAGCATGCACGATTCGCAGCGGCCCACGCGTGCCGAGGTGACCGACGTGGCCAACGCGATTCTCGACGGTGCCGACGCATGCATGCTTTCCGGCGAGACGGCCATTGGAAAGTATCCGAACGAAGCCGTGATGATGATGAATCGGATTGCCATAGCCACCGAAACCAGCATGGTAGGCCGACCGCTGAGAGAACTGGCGAGCAAAGGCCCCGACGGCTTACACACGGTCACCAGTGCCGTGGTACGCGGTGCGGGGACGATGGCCCACGTGTTGGAAGCCAAGTTGGTGGTGGTCGCCAGCCATTCGGGCCGCACGGCCCTAGCGCTGTCGCAACAGCGGAGTTTTGTTCCCACCATTGGCATCAGCACCAAGGAAACGACACTGCGGCAAATGTGCCTGTATTGGGGCGTGACACCGCTTCGCAACGCACCTGCCGAGGACGTGGAACAATTGATTCAGCATACCGACGGTTGGGCCTGCCGAGCGGGTTTGGCTTCTAGGGGCGATCGCATCGTGATCGTCGGTGGATCGCACCTCACGGCCGGTCCAAAAAACCAGCGACTTGCCGCGGGTGTGCACGATATTGTGATTGTGCACGAAGTGGAAGAGAATTGATTGAATGCGGATTTCGGAATGAAATTTGTCCAAGCTCTGCTTGGACTACGCAAGTGCCGATTTAGTTTTCGAACTCTTGACGCTCCACTCCCGACTCCCGTTCTTTTTCTTGTCATTCAAGATTCCGCAATCCGAATTCCGGACTCCGCATTCCCATTGTCATTCGTCATTTCTTTTTGTCTTACGCGCCAGCCGTTCGTTGGGCTTGAGCAGCCGTTCTTTCATACGCGAGACGTAGTGCATGCTGCTGGTGTCGCCGGAGAAGCCGATGACTCGGCGGTCGGATTTGAAGTTTTGGGAGATGATGCGGCCCCGCTTGATGTCGAAACGGACGGAGCCTTTGGTCAGCCGGTCGATGAGTTGTGATTCGATGTAGGCGCTCACCGGCGTAAGAATCTGATAGTCGACGGTAATGGTGGCGATCTGATTTTCGACTTTTTCGAGCGTACAGACGCGGCGGGTGCGGACTTGGAGTTTGGCGCCACTTTTGCGTTCTGCGGGAACGTCGTAGGTGGCGTCCCATTGTTCGCCTACGGCGAGGGGCTCGGACGGCAAGCGAAGAGTGAGCGGCATGTCGTCGCTAGCCTTTGGCTGCGGGTGCTTTTCTTCGCGGTGGACAATTTCGCCCTCGGGAGAAATTCGTACGACCGACAGCGGCACACCGACCGCGCGGGCGGCTTGTTCGAAACCGGGAGGGGGCGTTTCGTCGAGTTCGCTGTCAAAAGAGGTGAGTGCGCGGTTCGGCACGCGGTTCGACATCCGAACCACTTCGACCAAATAGACAAACTCTATTTCGCCGTTGGGTAGCACATCGGTCACTTTCCAGGCTTTGATCGATTCACTTTCGGTCTGTGCTTCTTGGGTGGTGCCTTCGATGGTTGTGCGAATGTCGGCCGAATGTTTCACGGCATAGCGCAACACGTCGCCCATCTTAAATTTGTACTGAAGCTGATATTTTTCCGGAGGCGAATCCTCGGCGGAGCGTGCGGTTGTAGCAGGAACGAGAGTGCTAAGAAGGGCGACAGTGACAATCTGCAAGAGTTTCATGTTGGGCATCCTTGCTCTGAATCGATGAAATTTATGTTAGTCGTTAGGTTCGAGACGTCCGCCCCAACCTAGTTTTTCGCGTAATGTGCGGTAGTAGCCGTAGCCGCGAACTTCGACTAATTGGAATTCTGCTTTTGAGCGCCGAATACTAATCCGTTGGTTGCCGTTCAAGCGGCAAATGGTCTTGCCGTCGACTACTAAAGTGGTTCCCTCGTGCGGCTGAGGAACCACCAGTTCGTAAACACAGTCTGCCGAGTCGACCACCGGTCGGTTGGTCAGCGTGTGCGGACTAATCGGCGAGATCACAAATGCCTGTAAATCTTTCTTCAAGATCGGTCCGCCGGCCGACAGGTTGTGGGCTGTCGAACCGACTGGAGTGCTCACGATCAAGCCGTCGCAACTATAAGTGGTCACCAATTCACCGTCAACGTAAAGCTGGATTTCCAGCATCGCAAAAGGCGGACCTGCTAGCACGGCGGCTTCGTTGAGCCCGAGAAGTTCCTGCGGTTTTTTGCCCGGCTGTTCCACTTGGCACTGAAACATCAAATGCGAAACCACGTGGTAATCGCCTGCTACGATGCGTGGAAAAACGTCGTCGATCTGTTCGGGCAACAAGTCGGCCAGAAAACCCAGCCGGCCAAGATTGATGCCGATTACCGGTAATTGATGGTAGCCCATCTGATGGGCCGAACGTAGGATCGAACCGTCGCCGCCCAGGACCACAACGAAATCAATTTTGTCAGGCGACAACTCGGTTTCGAGATGGTCGACCAAACCTACTACGTTGACATACTTTTCGAGAACCGGGCGCAATTCGGCAGCGCGTTCGCGAATGCTCGGCCGCGCGGCGTCTGCGAGCATCAGCACGCGAGGGCGAGGAGTGGTTTGATCGGATTGCGAGGCGGCGGGAGGCATACTCTCCAAGATACCATCGTGGGAATCAATCGGCGAGACAGATTTGTGTTGTCTGGCTGAAAGAAAGTGGTACTGCAATACAGCTAAATTCATGCTTTTCCAGCTAGCCACGATCTTACAGATCGCTGGTTCCGGCGATCTGTAAGATCGCGGCTAGACCGACCACTATAGCGCTATCGAATTGTGGCTCTGCCGGTTGTTTGGTGCTCTGCCGATGCTCGGCAGGCAGCGATGATGCCTGCGACGTCCAATCCCAGGTCGGCCAGCAGTTCATCGCGTTCGCCATGTTCGATGTAGAAATCGGGAATGCCCAAGCGATTTATATTACTTGTATTGAGCCCGGCATCGGTCGCGGCTTCCAATACAGCGCTGCCAAAGCCACCGGCCAGCGCTGCTTCTTCCACGGTGACGCAGAAGTCACATTCGCGCACCGCTCGCAGGATGGCTTCGCTATCGAGCGGTTTCAAAAAGCGTGCGTTGATCACCCCAATTTCTAGGCCTTCTTCACGCAGCTGTTCGGCTGCTTCCATGCAACGCGGCATTAGCGCTCCGCAGGCGATCAAGCAGCCGTCGGTGCCCCAGTGAAGCACTTCACTACGACCGAATTCAACCGGTGTAGGGGTGCGGTCGAGTTCTTGCGCGGCGGCTTTCGGATAGCGGATGGCACATGGGCCCTCGTGTTGCAAAGCGAAATCGAGCATGGCGGGGAGTTCTTTGGCATCGCCGGGGGCCATGACGACCATGTTTGGCAAGATTCGCAAATAACCGAAATCGAAAACGCCGTGATGCGTCGGACCGTCGGGACCTGCTAGGCCGCCGCGGTCGAGCATGAAGGTGACCGGCAAGTTTTGCAGGGCGACTTCTTGAAAGATGTGGTCGTAGGCGCGTTGGAGAAACGTGCTGTAGATGTCGACAATCGGTCGCATGCCGGCCTTCGCCTGGCCGGCAGCAAAGGCGACGGCGTGGGCTTCGCAGATGCCGGTGTCGAAAAATCGGTCGGCAAACTCCTCGCGCACGGGTTCCAGTTTATTTCCTTGGCACATTGCGGCGGTCAGCACCGTCACTTGCGGATTGGCCCGCATTTGCGAGGCGATGGCTGCCGAGGCTACGTGCGTGTATGCGCGCGACGCACTCTTTTTGAGAGTGACCATCTCGCCGCTATGTTCCACAAACTGCGGCGGAGCATGGAACAACACCGGGTCGTCTGCGGCGGGTTTGAACCCATGGCCTTTTTCGGTCACCACGTGCAACAACACAGGCCCTTTGATGCGGCTGACCATTTTTAGGTATTTGCGCAACAAGCCGATGTTGTGACCGTCGATCGGGCCGACATAACGGAAGCCCATGTCTTCGAAGATCATTCCCCCGCTCAAGCCCGCCTTGGCAGCCTCTTTCAGTTGCACCAGGAAACGCTCGGTCGGATCGCCCAATAGGGGTACCTTGCTGAGGATTTTGGCCACTTCGTCTTTGAAGCCGGTGTACATCGGATTGATGCGCAGACGATCTAAATAGTCTGCCACGCCACCCACGCGGGGGCAGATAGACATTTGATTGTCGTTCAATATCACCAGCAATCGATCGCTCTGACGGCGGCCATTGTTTAGGGCTTCGAACACCACACCCGACGGAAAAGCGCCGTCGCCGATGACTGCGACAGAATGCCGGTTTTCTTCAGGGCGCAAAAAGTCGTCGCCGCTGGCGAGCCCCAGCGCAGTGGAGATGCTCGCTCCAGCGTGCCCGGTCATGAATAGGTCGAATTCGCTTTCTTCCGGGTTCGGATAACCCATCAATCCGCCTTTGGTGCGCATCGATTGGAATTGGGGATAGCGACCCGTGACCAGTTTGTGCGGGTAGATTTGATGGCCCGTGTCCCAAATTAATCGGTCATGCTGAAAATCGAACGAATAGTGCAATGCCAGGCACAATTCGACGACCCCCAAATTCGACGCAAAATGCGCACTCCGGCAAGCAATCAAGTTGCAGAGCACGTCGCGCATTTCGTCGGCCAACAGTTCCAGTTGGGGCAGCGAAAGCTGTCGCAGAACTTCGGGGCCGGTGATGGTCGGTAGCAGTGGCTGGTTCAACGGTTGCGTTGCCTCACGAAATGCGCAAGTTCTAAGAGCGGAGTTGCCGATTCGCCGAAACACGCGATTGCGTTGCATGCTTGGTCGATAAGCTCCGTGGCATACTCGCGGCTGGCGTTTTCGCCCAGCACGGCCGGGTAGGTTGCCTTGCCTTGTTTGCTGTCTTTATTCAATCGTTTTCCTACGTGGCCTTCCGAGCCGGAAACGTCGAGCAGATCGTCGACAACTTGAAACGCCAGGCCGAGGTGCTTTCCAAATTCGTCGAGCGCCGCCAACTGCTCGGGCGAGGCATCGGCAACAATCGCCCCCAGCCGCAAAGCGACACGAAACAGGGCACCCGTCTTTCGGCTATGGATCGATTCTAATTGGTCCGCGGCGTGTGTGCGAAATTCTGCATCCAAATCGTCTGCTTGGCCGCCAACCAGTGCGGTGGCCCCGGCCGCCTTGGCGAGCTCGGCACAGCAATGGGCCGCGACGGAAGCGGGATGAATCTCCGTGGCCAAAACCTCGAAAGCCCGGGCCAACAACGCATCGCCGACCAAAATTGCGGTCGCCTCGTCGAACTGTTTGTGACAAGTCGGTCGGCCACGGCGCAGGTCGTCGTCGTCCATTGCCGGGAGATCGTCATGCACCAACGAATAGGCGTGGATCAATTCCACGGCCACCGCAGCAGGCATCGCCTGGGTGGTTTCTGCTCCGCACGCTTGAGCCGCAAACAAAACCAACTGGGGTCGCAACCGCTTGCCGGGGGCCAACAGGCTGTAGGTGATTGCTTCGCGCAGCCGGTCGGGACATCCGCGATCGAATTCTATGGAATGTCGCAACGCAGCATCGATTTGCTCGCAGAGCAATTGGCTTCGGTCAGATTGCGACAGGGTTTCGGTGGACATCGATAGCTGGGATTGGAATCCGGAGAATCGTGAACTTTCGGGCGGGAGTAACTGGGCAGTGTGATGCAAACCCTAGAACCCCATCTTAGAACAGCGTCGACGCATCGTCCACATCACCCCGCGAGCTGCGCCCCTTCTGGGCGGTGCGGCGTTTGCTCCGGGCGGAGCCTTTGGTTTCGAGCGATTCGTCGTTGCCTTCCTCAAAAGGTTCGGTCCGCGGTCGGCCCGAGGCGTCGACGCCGCCGACCAATGCGATTCGCCGTTCGGCTTCAGAAAGCTGCTGATAACAAGATTTCAAGCACTTGACACCTTGTTCGTATTGTTCCAACGACTCGGCCAAACCGAGCTCGCCCCCTTCGAGCTGTGCGACGATCGATTCCAACTGTTCGAGCGCCTGCTCGAAACTCGGCTGTTTTTTCTGGGCAGATTTTTTTTTGGCCACGTGCCGGGTCTCCTGAAGAACGGTGTCCACGGTGAAGGACACTTCAATTATGGATTTTCAATTCTACAGACGCGGCGTAATTGCCGACAGGGTATAAACGCACGGCAGCTTCCTGGTTGGCGGGGATCAATGCCTGTAAGGATGCCGATTCGGTACTTACCTTGCCGACAATCACATCTTCCGGCGACTTGCCGAACGTAATATCGCGGTCGATGTCTTCGTAGTGTTCCATAAGATGCACGTAAACCGAGATCGGCTTGCCTGGCGATTCGGTGGTGACGTACACCAAGGTATCTTTTTCAAACGGCCCAAACTCGATCGTGCGGATCTCGCCAACCGAGAGCGAAACCGTCCGCTCGTCATTCAAACTCGGCCCGCAGCCGAGCGAGGTCAGTATTAGAAAAGTCACGCAAAAGAAACGCAGGCCCATGGATCGCATCCTCCGTTGGCGGTGAAATACAAATGACCATTCTACGGGAGTGCCTGCAGAAAGAAAGGCGGGGGTGAGTGGACTAGCTCTGTGGTTTCAGGACTTCGGCTGCCCGCTGTGCGTCGCCAGGTTTTACGAGTAGTTTTACGCCCGATGGGTTTGCCAAGTGGGGTGTCATCATTACGGAGTATTCATTCTCTAGGAAACCCTCGATGCCCGCTTCTTCGAGTTTGGACTTTGCCAAATTTGCCTCGCTCACGTTCCAGAATGTTTCGACGGGTACGAGTTCGTCAGTCATTGGATTGCTCCATTGAAAGTTTGCGACATCGGGGAATCATCCGACGCTATTTCTACTAGCCGGATTGTACTCTTTTTTTCACCAGCACTAAACCGAGGAGACTTTCCGTGAAATCGGCGAAATCTGTGGTTGAAAAGTGCACTGAATTTGAGCTTCGGTGCAGGGGGAGAAATCTCGCAAAGGCGCGAAGGCGCAAAGAGGAGAAAATTAGGCACGCAATACTTTGCGCCTTGGCGCCTTTGCGAGAGGCTCTCTGCTTTTTCCTGAAGTGACCTGAAAAGGTAGGTGCGAGCACCATCCCTGTGGATTGAATCTGCTAGGCAATAATTCTGTCGGCCCCGTTTTCAGGATTCCAATCGGTGTGCGAGGCGTGTTAAGATGGGGCTGGTCGGCGATGATGTGTTCTTTCAGATTGACCCGACGCCGGCACTCCTTTGCGTGGAGTTGCACCTATGGACGAGCTGCTGCTGGTTGTCTTCGTTGCGGCGTTGATTCTGTTTCTGCCGCTGACTATTCTCATTATCCTGCTCCAATTGCGGCGCGATCAAGAGTCGCGCATGGACGAGCTGTGGCGCGAGATGTCCGCCATTCGCAAGGGTATGAAAGACTCGGCAAGCGGCGCGGAACCATCCGGTACCAAAAAAACGGAGCCAGAAAAAAAGCCGATACCAGCGATAAAACCGGAGCCGGCGAAGCCGTTCCAAGAGCCCGTCTTCAAAGCTTCTCTTGAATCACCGTTGCCTCCCAAGCCGAAGCCGGCTGTGGCATCATTCACGGCGCCTGCGCCGCCGCGCGAGCCGTCGGCCTTTGAAACGGCTGCTAAAGAAACGCTTCACCGCATTTGGAACTGGATTATCGTCGGCGAGGAACATGTGCCGACCGGCGTGTCGATGGAATATGCCGTGGCCAGTCAATGGCTGTTGCGGATTGGTATTTTGATTTTGATTGTCGGCGTGGGATTTTTTCTGAAATATTCCGTCGAGCATGGATTGATCGACCCAGTTGGCCGCGTGGCGCTTTCCACGGTGACAGGGCTGGGAATGATGATCGGCGGGACGCGGCTATTGGGGCGCAAGTATCACCTGCTCGGTCAAGGATTGCTGGGGGGCGGATTGGCGACGTTGTACTTTGCCGTGTTCGCAGCGGCGAATTTTTATCACCTGATCGATCAGGTTCCCGCGTTTGTTTTGATGATCGTTATCACGGCGCTCGCCGGCGCTATTGCCGTGCGATTCAATTCGATTCTGGTGGCCGTGTTGGGAATTCTGGGTGGATACGGCACGCCGGTGATGCTTTCGACGGGCGTGGTGAATTTCCCCGGACTATACGGCTATATGCTGTTGCTGGGGATTGGCGTGCTGGGCATCTGCTACTGGAAGAATTGGCCTTTGGTGAATTATCTCAGTTTTGCCGCGACGTATCTGCTGTTTTTTGGATCGATGCGGGCGTACGAGGTAAGCCACTTTTGGGAAGTGATGCCGTTTGTGGCGGGTTTCTTTGTGCTGTTTTCGACGATGACTTTCCTCTACAAAATCGTCAACGCGTCGAAGTCGAACCTGCTCGATCTGTTGGCCCTGTTGATCAACGCCGGCGTGTTCTATGCGGTCGCGTATCGTTTGGTCGAAGAAGCATATAGCCGCGAGTGGGTGGCGGCGATTACGTTGTCGTTGACTGCGTTTTACACGGCACACGTCTTTATATTTTTACGGCGGAAGCTGATCGACCGCGAATTGCTGGTGGTGTTTATTGGACTGGCAGCATTTTTTCTGGCTGTTACGATGCCGCTGGTGCTCTCGCGCGAGTGGGTGACCGCCAGTTGGGCGATCCAAGCTCTCATATTGCTGTGGATAGCAGGAAAGATCGGCAGCGAATTTCTTCGGCAAGTCTGCTACGTGTTGTACGCGATTGTTCTGCTGCGATTCAGCTTTGTCGATTTGCGCAGCCAATTTCTCCGGGCACCCACGGCCGCCAATTTGCCACTGGCAGATTATTTATTGCAGCTTGCCGAGCGGCTGGTGATGTTTGGTGTGCCGATTGCTTCGTTGGGGGGCGCGCATTGGCTTTTGCAGCGGCAACAGAAGGCGGCTGGAGTCGTCGATCGCGCCAATGATGTTGAGGGATGGATTCGCGGCGCGTGGGCAATGCGTTTGATCGTGGGCGTGGCGATTGCCATGCTGTTTGTGTATTTGCACCTTGAGTTCAACCGGACGCTTGGTTTCATGTACGAACCGGTGCGGCTGCCGCTGCTCACCATTCTCTGGATCGCGTTGTGTGGGCTGTTGTTGTACGAAGTATTGCAGCGCGAAAGTCGCGCATTGATATTGCTGCTGATGGTTTTCGTCGGCGGATTGCTGGTGAAGCTGTTTATGTTCGATTTGCCTGCGTGGGACGTGAGCGGCCGGATGCTCTACGGCGGGCCGTACTCCTTCCGCGACGCGGCCCTGCGGCTGGTCGATTTTGGGGCGGTGGTCGGTTTTTTAGTTGGTGGTTACGCTTTGCTCGCAGGTCGGACGCATGCCAAGACGGCGGGAGTCGTCCTAGGATTTTGCGGCCTGAGTATGCTGTTTATCTATCTCACGCTGGAGGTGAACTCGCTGTTGTATACATACGTCGAAGGGCTGCGACCGGGCGGGATTTCGATCCTTTGGTCGCTGTTCGCGCTGGCGCTGATTCTGCGAGGCATCGCCAAGAGTGAGCGCGTGGTGCGCTACCTGGGACTGATGCTGTTTGCGATTGTTGCCTGGAAAGTGTTCTTTGTCGATTTGTCGCGGCTCGACCAATTCTATCGGATCGTCGCCTTTTTAGTTCTTGGGATTCTCGTGCTTTGCGGATCGTTTATCTATTTGAAATTCCAGGACTCGTTTGCTTTGAAGGCGCCATCACAAGAGGAGGAAGTCCCGTGAGCAAAATCGGAGGTTTGCTTTTGGTGTTTCTGACATTCTGGGTCTCATCATGTCCGGCAGGTGAGGCGGAGTTTCGGTTTTCGCGGGCAGTCACCACCCCTTCGCTGTCGCAGGACGAGTTACTGGCGGTCACGCTGGATACCGACATCTTTGCCGCGACCGAAGCTGGCTTGCCCGACATGCGGATGCTAAATGGCAAAGGCGAAGCGGTTCCTTTTCTGATGCGAAAAGCGCAGACGACTCGCGCCGCAACCGTGCGAAAAACGTGGACCGCGCGGCAACCTGCGGCGCGGCCTTTGGACGACGGCGGTTTGGAAATTATTGTCGAATTGGAAGAAGACGATCCCGACCCGAATGGCCTGACCATCGTTTCCCGGCTGAAAAATTTTGAGCAGCGCGTGCGTGTGTTTTCTTCTATTTCGGGAGATGATTGGAGGGCGGCGGGAGAGGAAACAGTCATTTTCGATTATTCCCGGTTCATGGATGTTCGCAGAGACAGCGTTCGTTTCAAGGATTCTCCGGATCGCCACTTTCGGATTGTTATCGACAACGTCACTGCCCAGCAGGAGTCGGAGTTGCTCGCGTTGACGCGGCGGCTTCGGGGGGACGAGGAAACCGGGCGTGAAGAGCGTGTGACCATCCAGCGGCGTCCGTTTCGGATCGAGCGGATTGAATTTTGGCGCGAGACCGAGCAAGAGCGGTCCACTGGAAATAAAAAAACCGAATACCCAGTTAGCGAAACCAGTGTGGAGCAAGACACCGAGAAACAACAAACGCTGGTCTTAGTGGAAACGAGCCGCGAGCCACTCACGTCGCTCGAGTTGCAGATGGATGCGCGGAATTTCAGTCGGCGTGTTGCGGTCGAAGTGGAAGAAAAACGGGGCGTGCAAACGTCATGGCGACAGATCGGCGCGAGTACGCTTTCGCGGATCGATTTCAAAGGCTTGAAGGAAGAGGAACTCGCGGTCAAGTTTCCGGAAACGCGGCGCGATGTTTACCGCCTGGTGATCGACAACCGCGACAGCCCGCCGCTGAAGGTTTCGGGGATCGTCGCGCGCGGGGATGTTTACGAGGTTCTCTTTCTCGCATCACCCGCCACGCGTTATCAACTTGTGTACGGTTCCAAAGACGCGGAACCGCCGCAATACGACACCGCCGCCATCCGGCAAGTGCTCGGCGAAGGCTTTAAGCCCGCCCAGGCCACGCTTGGAGCACAAACCGCCGGCGAACCAGCCGCCATGCGTTGGAGCGACCTGTTCAACAATCGGCCTCTGTTGTTTGGGTTGATTGCGCTACTGGTGGTGGTGTTCGCGTGGGGTTTGTATCAGGCGGTGAAGCGGTTTGAGAGTTTGCCGAGATCATGATTGATTATCCCTCAGAACTTCCTTACTCATGAAGAATATGACCTCAGACAGTGTGAAAATGGCGAATAAAGATGCCTGTTCACCTATGTTCCGTCCGATTGTAAGTGAGAGCATGACGTTGATAAACATGATGAAGACATATGCTAAGAAATGGCCGACTCGTGGAAAAGCGAAACCTCCTATAGCGCCGCAAAAAAGCGCGCCGATCCAAAAGAGCGTGGCAAATTCCTGATCATCAACCCTCTTGTTGAAAGGAAGCGAAATTAGGATTGCGATAAAGCAAAGTACGAAGGCGCCACAACTTGCTCCGATGATTCGCGCAGAGACACTTGGTGGATGCTTGCCTGGACAGTCTTGAGTAACGATATCATCGGTTGAGGACTGAGTATCCATATTAAGCCATAGTAGATGATTCTATAAAATGCACTACCTATCCTACCCCTTTGAACAGGAGGGAACCAGAGGAAACGGAGCAAGTCCTCTGCTTTCTCTGTTAACTCTTGTTCATTTCTATATTTCTGTTCTTAGCGCCTTTGCGAGAGACATCCTAGATTCCTCGGCGGACCTCGGAATGACATGGGGGAGGAGTGAGGGTTGAGGAGCGAGGGGTGAGGGATAGCCGCGATTCAACGAATCGCCGGAGGGGTGGCCAGAAATAGTTGTTGCGCTGCGCTCGCTCGTTCTCTACAATGGGCCGTGACTGAGGGCGGACGGGCTGCGGCGGCGGACCAAGAGCCTTGTTGGATTGACGTTGGCCAACGTGTCGTTCGTTTTGCATTAACGAGCGAATTTCTCTTCGGAGGTCGATCTGGCTTGGGGACGGGTGATCGCGTGTATGCTAGTAGCTTCAGCTTGTTTTTTCGAAACCGTACCGGTGAACTCGAATATGGCAGGCGCAGAAACCCTCACGCCCGTGATGGGATCCCATCCTTTTTTGATGTGAGAAGGAAGAAGTTGGAAATGCGAAAGTGGAAAGGGGAAGTGCGAAATGAATTCACTTCTTCCTTCTAACATCTGCCTTCTTACATTCCGTAATCCGAATTCCGCATTGATCAAAAGGCGTTGGTCCAGCGGAGGCCGAAGATGTCGATGCTGGGGCGGCTGTCGAAGCGCCAGTGTTCGTGGTTGACGATCAAGAAGCTACCGCCGTAAAGGCCGAAGTTAAGGCCCCAGGTGATGCGTTCGATGAATTGTTCGCCCAGGATGCCGCTGTGGTCGAGCGTGTCGTAACGGGCCAGCAGGCTGATTTTTGGATCGGAGAGCAGTAGCAATTCTGTTTCGACAAGATTTCCGTAAACTATGCTTTCTGCCCCCGGAAATGGAGCTTCCTCGCGGATGGCATATTCGTAGTAGGCGCGCAACGTGTCTTCCCAGCGCAGCGTGACATCGGCGCCGGCCAATTTGTAGGTTTGGATCGGAAACAGTTCGTTTTGTTGTTCGCCGGAAGCGACCGAGCCTCCGAAGCGTAGCTTGGTGCTGCCGATAGTTGCGCGGCCGCCCACGGCGGTGTTAGAATTGTTATCGCGATAACTGCGGCTGAAAAAGAAAACGTCGGGCCCTCCGACTTGAAGACCGTTGACGGCATAGAAATCGAACGTTGCCGACCAGTCGCAACAAGTCGGAAGCGGATAACGCAGATGCAAGTTGGCCCCTTCGTCGGAATAGGGCATGTTAATCACGGGTTGGAGAGGAAAAATTGGACCGGCACGGCGTCCCATGTTGTACATCAGTGGTGGGCTGACGGTGCGCAAGGCGCCTGGATGGACTCGGCCTGAATAAGCGCCGAAGGGAACAATAAAACGACCGGCCTTGAGATTCGCTTCCAAGTTGCCCGGGCAGCGTTTGCTGGGAGGGCAGCGCGTGGCCCAGTGGACCAGGTCGAGCGTAGCGCTGGCTTCGACCAGTTCGACGGCCAATCCCTGATTGACTCCATGACAACTGGTGCAAGCTATAACGCGTCCCGAGACTGGGTTGTCTGGCGCGCGCCACTCGACACCCACCCATACGTCGGGAAAGAATCCTCTATTCTCGAGGTCGTTGTCGGTTCCGCGGTAAACGGTCGAGAGGGTTCCATTGAGCGTAAATGGTGGAACTTGAGCTTCTGCTGCCGCAGCATCGTCTGTGGAATTGCTTCCCGATGCTTGATTGGCCGGATTGAGCGATGCCAGATAAGTGGCGATGGCTTCGTGTTCGCTACCCGGGATATCGGCGTCTTCGCGGGCGGCCATGCGGCGAACGGTCGCCAACCATCCGCCGTAACTTTTGCGTTTGGAAAGTGCGCGCTCGGCATCGTGGCATTGTGTACAACTTGATTGAAAAAACTGTTCACCGCGGCGGACCATCGCCTGATCGAAACGGTTTTTACTTTCATCGTCGGATTCGTTGTCTTGCATCGAATCGTGGGAACTCGCCGCGTCGAGTTCTGCTTGATAAGACGCCAGATGATTTTTTATTGTTTTGAGCATCTCGGCTTCACCAGCCGCCGAAAATCCTACGGAATCGGGTGCAGCGCGTAGCGTGTGGAGAGGAATGGGGCGAGGGGCATACGCGAGTGGACCGGTTGCTTCCTGAGAAAACATCTCGGGAGATTCGTCGCTGACGAACGCCACGGATTCAGACCATTGCGCGGTGGCAAGTTGCGCGAATAACAACTGTGCCACAATTACCAGGGCAGCTTGCTGTGCAATAATTATTCGCCGAATGTCCATTGCGTACCCGCATGGTTCGCAGCGCGAACCGAACCGGTTTCCCTCGAAGAGTGGGCGTAACGGTCCCCCTGGAAAGATTTTCGGTTAGGCAGACTTTAACGATGAGGGAAACTGCGCGAAAACTCAGAAAGTGAGTCCACCTGAACGCAATCGTACTGTTAGAGGGCTGCCGAGTGGCAGCAATGCTGGCAATGGCAGTGTGACTGTTTGCGGTGTGAAAGCAAGTTAACAAGTGCGGCGGGTTCTTCTGTAAAACGCCAGCAGACCGCAGCAAAGCAGGCCAAGCGAATGTGGCTCGGGCACTGTCGCGATGCCGGAAAGTGGAACGGGTAAACTGTATTGGGTTTCCCAAATGGCCAAGTCGGCGGCGTTGACGTTGCCATCGTTGTTGGCATCGCCTTGGGCAAGTCCGCCGGGACTGCCGTTGCCCCGTTGCCAAATCAAGAAGTCTGTGCCATCGACGTCGCTGTCTCCATCGAAGTTGGCCGAATCTGCCGCGGCGGCGACGACCGTGAATGGCGTGCCGGCATTGTTCGTAAACGTAGAAGCGCCAGCGGTTAGCGCATAGTCGGCAAGGTTTGTTGTGCTTAGAGCTGAAAATGCCCCTTGGAACAATAAAGCGCTGGTGGAACTGGTAGGCAGGGGTCCGCCAAAGGGAGGGCCGAAATCGCCATTGGCGTCGTTGGTAACTCCACCGGTCGTTGTTCCCGTATAACTCGCCCCACCATAATTTAGGTTCCACAGTTTGCCAAATAACGCGCTATCGGCTTCGAAAGAGATCTGTCCCGCGGCCAAGTAAGAGACGGGAATCGGATTCATCGTGAAGTCGCTCACGAGCGGGATGTTGGTGTGGTTGGCGAAATTCGGCGTGGTGACCAAGATTCTGCTTCCAGCAGCAAAATTGGTAACATTTGTCGCAAAATCGACTAACAAGACAGGGTTCGCTCCTGTTGCGTCATAGACATTGATTTCTGACTGGTTCCCGACAAGGTGCTGGAATGAAGAACGCATCCTAAGTTGAATCGCCTGTGCGGTCGTATCGCCATTTACCCCACCGATGACCTGTTCGATTTGCATGAAGTGGAACGAAGCCTGCGCACGTTCGCTAACGGTCCAAAGACCACAAACTACGATAAGAAAAACGACTTGGCTGAAAAGAGGAGTTTTCATCGTTGAATGCTTTCTGGATTTGTTGGTTAAGCAACTTCGCAAATTTCACTTTCCTAATGCATCTCAGACCTACTGAAAGTGAATGCGTAAGAGAATCTACTAAAAAAGTCTTTTGGAAGGCCACGAACGTGGCTATCCGCAGAGAGGATTCAGTTAAGAATTGTTCAAATAGCGTTGCAAGGCTTCAGTTTAATAATATCAAGGAGGCAATGGATTTACAAAAAAAAGTTGGCTCAAAGTGTATTTAGTGAAACAAGCAGGGTTTGGGGAGTCTGTAAGTCTACTCACACTCACCCAATGAGGGAGGCAGGAAATGAGCTGCTTAGCATTTCTCTCGACGCATTACGATCCGTCAATTAAGCTAGTAATAAGCCATTTTTGGCTCTCCCCCCACTGGAACAGCTGATCTTCTATCGAGGATTTTCACTTTGTTTTTTTACTTTGTCTGGCGACGGTGCAGGTGCGTGCTCTTGGCGGCAATGGTACTTGTCGGTCCGGTTTACGAGCCTGCGCAGGCGGTCGTCTTGGACTTTCAACTGGCTTGCGATTTGGGGGGCACTTGCGGAGCGGGTGATTTCTTTTTCGATCATCCCGAGGCGCTCGATTCGCTCAACTTTGCAGGTGCGGTTTACGCGCCCTTTGGAGATGCGCTTTCCGCTGTTGCCGGGGCGTCGGTTACTTTCTCGCACCCCGACACAGGAGCTGCCGGTTTTGGGTTGAGCAATTTTTCGGTTGCTGCCGACACGGTGACGATCTACGTCGGTGGTCGCGACTTGCCCGGGAATCAGGTGGGCGCGGCTGCGCCGGGCGGGCCAACTGGTTCTTTTGCTCGCGGGCAGGGAAACATCGTCGGTAGCCTTGCCGATGATTTTTCTATGTGGGGAGGATCGATTGCTTTCGACACCAAGAACACAAATGGCACAGACCGGAATTGGCATTTCGATCCCCAAACGTCTCCCGGCCCAGGTCAAACCGATTTTCTTTCAGTTGCGTGGCATGAGTTGGGGCATGTTTTCGGATTTGGCACGGCCGATTCGTTTGAGAATCTGATTAGCGGCGACGAATTGTTGGGTGCTGTTGCAGTTGGAATTTATGGAAGCAATGTTCCCGTGGTTTTTAATCCGGCGTCATCTCGCCACGAACATTGGGGCAGTGGCATCACAAGCCCGCCTTATGCTAGCGAACCCGATGTTGCGTTTGACGCGGCATTGGTGCTGGGTCGGCGAACGTTGGTGACGCCGTTGGATATTGCGGCGCTCGACGATTTGGGTTGGGAGGTTCCAGGGCAGTTGTTGGGACTTCACGGAAATGCCGATGGCGATGGCGATGTCGACGGCGTCGATTTTCTTGCCTGGCAGCGTGGGAATGGCACAACGAGCGGCGCGATTGTCGCTGGCGGCGATGTTAGCGGTGACGGTGCGGTTGACGATTACGACTTGTGGCTTTGGTCGCAACATTATGGCGCGACCGCAACTGCGGGAAATCTGTCTGCCAACCATCAGATTCCCGAACCGGTTACATGGGGATTGTTTGTGATGGGATCAATAGGGTTATCGCAGTGGAGAGTCGGTAGGCAGCGACGCGCTACATAATCATTCCGGCGATCAACACTTTTCCCATCGCGGTTACCATGCAATAGATCAGTCCGCACAGCATGCCGTGTACGAAAGTCACTTTACACGCAGACAGCGGTCCAGTGCGGACGCTCATCGCAATTACCAATGCGGTGGTTACCAATGGTGCGACCACTTGGGGCCCGATTCCCGTAGGAACGTGCGATACTTTCAGCCAAAAGCGGAGCACGATGTTAGCCACGCAAATAATGACTACTGCAAGGACCGAGTGCCAAAAGTCTGGGCTTTCGACGGAGCATACACTGCATGCTACGCGCAAAGCCCAAGCGGCCGTTGCGGCAGCAAGAGGCACTAGTACTATCAGAACAAAGGTAGGATCAAGGTCACGAAGCGATTGCGCCATGATTGAGGTCTCCGCTGGGTGGCAGAATCAGTATGCGCATCCATGTGTCCATCTAAAACATAGCCTATGAAATGTTGCCGTTACGCAACGTGCAAACAGTTTTGTGTGTTTTATTTGCCACGCGCCATCACTAGAAGGGGGTGAATTGCGTAAGGACGCTTCAGTCTTCCAGAGCTTTCAAGAGAGCCTGGAATTCCTCTTGGCAGTGGTTACAAAGATCGAGATGGCCCTCGATCGCCCGGAGACCCTCGGGTAAAGAAGACCCTGAGAGATACGTTTCCACGTACTCTGCCAGCCGGTCCAGGTATTCATCGCACGAGAGTTCTTCTGCCTGCGTGTGCGAGAGCATCTGGAGCAGAGCTTCGATCTGTTTAGGTGTGAGTGTCATCAAATTATCATTTCATCGAGAACCAATCTTCGCTTGTGTATCCCATTTTTTCTAACGATTGTTTCATTCGCATACGCGCATCGTGTGTGAGCTTGTACACCGCGTTGCGATTGCTGTCGGTGCGTCTGGCGATTTCCTCGAGCGGCATGCCATTGAGTTCTGCCATCATGGCGGTTCTCTGTTTTTCGGTCAAAGTCTCCCGAATCGCCTGGTACATAGCGTCGATAAGTTCCCGCCTATCGGACGAAAGATTCGGCGCACCCTCTTTATCAATCGAGAGATGATCAGTATGGGAGCCATCAGAGATTACTTGCTCCAGAGAGACATCTTTCCACTTCTTTTTTCTTAATTCTGAATAGGCAGTGTGGATGGCAATTGTCGTCGCCCAGGTTTCGAACGCACTACGACCTTCAAAACTACCCAGACTATTTAGTATTTTGATGAGGGTTTCTTGAACGATGTCGTCCAAAAAAGCAGTAGTCAAATCGGGGCGACTGCGAAACGCCTTTTGAAGGCGTTCGGTTAACAGATTACCAAGATCTGTCAAAGCGATATCACGAACCCCATCTTCTCCGTGGAGCTGTTGTATCCAGCTTTGGCTCGTTGGGGTCATTTTGTGCTACGCCTCGCCGCTGGGCGGCTATCAACTGCGGCTTCTCTTTATTTCGACAGCTTGAGTCGCATGAATCTTACCTGAAATTTCCAATTATCGGGAACAAATTTTTTCGTAAGGGATATCCGGTCTGTGAAGTCAAACAAGCACGCCGGCAAGGATTTGGGCGGTACTCCAAGGAAGCAACGCCGCCAAATGGCCTCGGATTGCTGAAGACATCCATTTCAGGCCAACTCTTACACAACCAAAACATTAACGAGGAGAAAATGATGAAACGCATTATCGTAACGACGTTTGCTACGGCAACCCTGTTGGCAGTGATTGTTGTTGCCAGCCTTCACAATGAATCGGCATTGGCCCAACAGTCGAGTGCTGACGGTTACCCATCGTCGCTATCGAGAGCCTACCTGCACAGCAACAATTTACCGAGTAGCGGATTGGCGCTGGAAGGGTATTGCCCGGTTGCGTATTTTGCTGTGAATAAGCCTGTCATGGGCAAGCCCGAACATGCTTCGACCTTCAACGGGGTCGCCTACCACTTTGTGTCGGCTGATGCAAAGAGTGCTTTTGACGAAGATCCCGAGAAGTATGTCCCTGCCTATGGAGGTTGGTGTGCTTTTGGCATGTCGGTCCAAGACAAGTTTCCTGTGGATCCGCGGAACTTCAAAATTGTCGACGGCAAGTTGTTGGTGTTCTTGAAAAACAAGAACGTCGACGCTCTCGAATTATGGAACGACCACGACGAGCAAAGCAACGTGAGCAAGGCGGACGCCCATTGGAGTAAAGTCCGTGGATAAGCCGGCGAAATGTGAAACGGTTTAACCAGCCTCCCGGACTTTGCTCCGGGGGGCTATTTGCTTGATTGGCGTTAATGGTTTTAGTCATCATGCTTTTTTGTATCAAACGAATTTACGATCCGACTGATGATGCCGACGGCTACCGAGTGTTGATCGATCGGCTATGGCCTCGAGGCATCTCAAAAGAAAAAGCGGACGTCGCTTTTTGGGCGAAGAATCTAGCACCTTCCACAGAACTGCGGAAATGGTTTTCGCACGATCCAGAGCGTTTCACCGAGTTCACACGCCGATATTGTTTGGAATTGGCCGACAAATGGGAAGAAGCAAAGACGCTTTGTGAAGCTGCCTCCCCCCATCGGCGGATCACCCTCTTGTATGCAGCCCAAGATGTCCGTTGCAACCATGCCGTAGTGCTTCTCGACTGGCTGGAAAATATTTGAGGGGCAGGTAAGATCTCACCAAGGCAGCGCATCAAATAGAGTGTAAGTCACGCCCGTTTCATTCAGAGAGGAGAAGCCAAATGCCACGTATCCAACCAGTTCAAAGTGAATCTGCCAATGCGCAGCAATCTGACATTTTGAGCATTATCAAGAAAAAGATGGGAATCGTTCCAAACATATTGGCCACGATGGTCCAGTCGCCGGCGGTGGCCAATGCTTATCTTGGTTTTAACCAAGCACTGGCGGGTGGAACATTGTCGGCAAAACTTCGCGAGCAGATTGCGCTTGCCGTGGGAGAATCCAACAAATGCGAATATTGTCTGGCCGCCCATACCGCGCTCGGCAGCAAGGCCGGTCTTTCGGAAAGCGAGGTCGACTCGGCCAGGCGCGGCACGTCGGCCGATGCAAAAATTGAAGCGGCATTGGCATTTGCCAACAAGCTGGTCGAAGCTCGCGGATTTGTTTCTGACGCGGATGTCGAAGCGGTTCGCGGCATTGGCTACTCCGACGGCGAAATCGCGGAGATCGTTGCCAACGTCTCCCTGAATATCTTTACCAATTATTTCAATCACGTTGCCGAGACGGAGGTCGATTTCCCACGAGTGCCGGCTCTTTCTTAGCAGAGTGCCGATAGCGGAGAACTGAGAGACAGAAGAATAAGAGCCCCCTGCGGCTCTCCGCTCTAAATAGCAGCTTGGAAAGCATTGCCGCTGCCGATAAAATTGTTAAACTCAGGGAAGCGTCTCAGCCGATGAGAACCTGCTGAAGCCCGATGGTGTCGGTCCCAATAGAAGAGTACCCTCCGAGTGGCATGATCATGACCCCAAATTTTTGCACCTATCAGTGTACGTGTATCTGTCCGGTTTAAGGCCGGACCTTCTCGCCACTTTTGCGTCTCTAGGGCGCATCATCGTACCGACACTGTTTTCTACTGCAATATAATTCAGCACTGCTGCCCGATTAGGAGTCGATCATGGCCTCCGATTTTCGTCTTAAAGACCAACTGCCAGACATTACCGAGCGCATCGTCACCACATACGACGAGCTGGGGACGATCAATCATTTGGATCACTGCCCGCTTCCCAGCCTCCAAGAGGTGGTTGCTGCAATCGACGATCTGACAGAAATCATCTACCCCGGTTATCGCCGGCGCGAGGGTTTGCACCGTGGCAACATTAGTTACTACGTGGGCGATCTGATCGACCGACTTCACGATCGGCTTACCAGTCAGATTGGCCGTGCGCTACGTCACGAAGCAGGGGCCACCAGCGATTGCGACGGCAACGCAGATTACGAGGCGTTGGGGCAAGCCAAGACGTTGCAGTTTCTTGGTCAACTGCCCGAACTGCGCCGCACGCTGGCGACTGATGTACAGGCTGCTTACGATGGTGACCCGGCATGCAAAAATCTTGACGAAGTGATTTTTTGCTATCCTGGCTTGGAAGCGATTACCATCTATCGTTTGGCGCACGTGCTTTACAAATTAGATATCCCGTTCATCCCGCGCATGATGACTGAATGGGCGCACAACCGCACGGGAATCGACATCCACCCGGGTGCGACGATTGGAAACTTTTTCTTTATCGATCATGGCACCGGTGTGGTGATCGGCCAAACGTGTGAAATTGGCGAGCGCGTAAAAATTTATCAAGGTGTCACGCTTGGTGCATTAAGCTTCCCCACCGATGGTGATGGTGAGTTGGTTCGTGGACTGAAACGGCACCCGACTATCGAAGATCGCGTGGTCATTTATGCCAACGCGACAATCCTGGGCGGCAAAACCACCATCGGTCAGGATGCGGTGATCGGTTCCAACGTTTGGCTCACCTCCAGTGTCGACCCGCACACGACCGTGCTGCTGGAAAAACCGAAACTCAAGATGCGCAGCGAAGACCCCGACGAACTGCGGCCTGAATTGCAGTTTCAGATTTAGGGGAGAGGTCAGGGGACAGAGGTCGGAGGTCAGAAGGGAGTTGGCAAACTGCGTTGGTTGTTCTATCCTGTCCCTGACCTCTCACCTCCGACCTCTGACCTCTCACGTACGATGCTGTTGGGCCCCATCTTTCGTGTGGAATTGGTTGCCACTGCCCGACGGCGGCGCTATTTCTTGTTGCGTGTGCTCTACGCGATTCTCATTCTGTTTGTGCTTTGGACGGCTTACGAGAGTTCGTCTTGGGCAAGATCGGGCCAAGGGAATGTTTCGATTCAGCATGGGGCAACATTGGCGGCATCGTTTTTCTATAGTTTTAGCTGGCTGCAGATGCTCGCACTTCTTGTGGTCGGTCCCGCGATGGCGGTGGGCACTATCGCCAGCGAACGCGAGCGACGCACGATTGAATACCTGTTCGCCACCGATTTGTCGAACACCGAAATCGTGCTTGGCAAAACGATTGCTCGGCTGATGTTGATCGGACAGTTTGTATTAGTCGGCTTGCCGATTTTGTTTATGTTTCGACTGATGGGCGGCATCCCGGCAAATCTTCTACTCACTACGTTTTTGCTCGCGGCAAGCACGGCCATGTTGCTCACGGCGCTGAGTATTTGTGTTTCGGTGTGGTCGGCGCGTGCTCGCGATGCCACGGTGCGCATCTACGTGTCGCTGGCGGCGCTATTGTTTTTGCCGATGATTTTTAAGCCGCTTTTAGGTCTAGGAACAAATAGTGGCACGCTCTTGCAAGTGCTATGTACGCCGATCGTTGATGCGTGTTTGGTGATCAACCCGTTGTGGACCTTGGCAAACTCGATGGGAAATCGTTGGTCGATGGGATTCGATCTGGACATGTCGGTCGTGTTGCGGTCGGTTGGTTGGCAGTTGTTGGTTTCGGTGGCTGCGCTTGTTTGGGCTACGTTTGCCGTGCGGCGCGTGCATCTGGGGGACTCGTCTCGCGGAAATGTAAAAGAAAAGAGACGGCTTAATTTTCGATTTCCCCGCTGGCGTCCGGCGCTGGGCGCTCGGCCCATGCTATGGAAGGAAATGTTTGCCGACACGGCCAAAACACGGCTTGGTTTCATCGGCAACGTGGCGGTGGGACTTATCCTGTTGACGGTGATCGGGTCCACTCTTTACGCGTTTATCGAAGCCATTGCGCACTCGTTCGGCAACGATGGGCCCAACTTCTTTTTTGTATATCTTTCTCAGATGTCAGGCTTCTTAGGCAGCGGCATGTTACTGCTGCTTGCTGGTCGGTCGGCCAGTATGGTCACTTCAGAAAAAGAACGCGACTGTTGGATGTCGCTCTTGGCAACACCGCTGAGCGGCGCGGAAATCATGACCGGAAAGATGTGGGGAAATCTGTATAGTGTGCGTTGGTCATTTCTTGTGCTGGCGGCTGCCTGGGGACTTGGCATCTTGTTGGAACCGGTATTTATTCTGCCGACATTGGCGACGACGTTGACATTTTTTCTTGCCGCTTGGTACGTGACGAATCTCGGCCTGTTTTTTTCGTTGCGTTCGAAAACTTCGCTGCGCGCGATGGGCGCCACGTTGGGAACGCTGGTCTTTACTAGCGGCGGTTATCTGTTTTGCTGTTGCATGGTCAGTGTCGAAGAAGAGGTGATGCTTGCACCCTGTATTCCGTTTTTGTTGGGCTTTCCCTCGATGGCCTACTACTCGTACGACCTAGAGCACTTCTGGAACCGTTCGGGTTTTATTTCGGGATATTTCTTAGGGATCATAGGCTACTTGACGGTTGCTTTTGTCTTTCAAGTAATCGTGGTGAGAAACTTCAATCGCATTTCGGGGCGTTGTGGGCGCTAGGGAATATAAGGAGTTTAAGAATAGGGATTCATTAGGAGTTTTAGTGGATCAAAAAAAACGAGTGCCACATGATTGCCCTGAAGGGGCGAAATATGACAGCCCAGGGCGCTAGCCCTGGGTTGGAATTGTGGAGGTACCATCGTCCGAGCGGTTGATGTCGAAACATGACTGAGCGCGATCGAGGACGAAACTCCCGGTGCGTCGGGACGGTCTGTGTCGGCCTCGGCTGCACGCCGATTGATGGCAAAGCTTATCACTCGGCCGAACATTCGTTTGCCCACCAAACCCAGGGCTGCGGCCTGTCTCGCTACGCTCACCCGGCCTTGCCCTGGGCTAACATATTACGTCCCTTCAGGACTCATACACTATGTGCTAACTCTATTTTGAAATTCACTAACTGCTTCCATTCACCGGTGCCTACGAGCCGCTGGACGCCTCGGACGTTTCGCCCCGATGTTTTGGTGGATGGCCGGGCATCGTGCGGCACAAGAGAATGCCGCCGAAGTAGAGGCCCACGAGCGGAACGCCCATGAGAATCATGCTCCCCGGGTCGGCGGGTGTGAGGAACATTGACAGCACCGCGATCACCAGCACGGCAATTCGCCATTTCTGCAAATAGGTTTGCACAGAGAATATGCCGATCCGCTCCAAAAACAACATCACCAGCGGCAACTGAAAACTGATCCCAAATCCCAACGGCAACAGCAACACAAAGCTCATCCACTCGCTAATGCGCGGCGTGGGCATGATGCCCATCTGTTCGTTGAACCAAAACAAGAAATCGAGCACGTAGTCGAAAACCACAAAAAACGCCAACGCCGCTCCCGCGAAGAACAGCCCCAGGCTGAGCGGCAAATAGACATACACACTTTTCTTTTCATTACGGTAGAGTCCCGCGGCGACAAACTCCCAAATAAAGTAAAAGATAAACGGGCTGGCGATCATCGCCCCCACCACGAGCGACGCTTTCACGTAAACCATAAACGGTTCGTGTGCGCTGAGCCCGATCAAGTTCAATCGCGGATCCTCGGCCAACGGTTCGTAAACGCGCAAGCGTACCAGATCTTGGCGATCGGGCGCGGCAGTGGGATCAACCGGTTCGCTTTTTGATTTACCTATTGCGCGGAGCAGTTCGCCCCGGTCGACATAGATTTCTTTTGGCGTCAAACCTTGATCCGCAATTTCCTGGGCAGCGCCAGCAAGATCTTCAGGCACCGATTCGTTGGCGTCACGCATTTCTTGCAGACGGTGTAGCTGCGTTTGCTGTGCTTGCCGGCGATAAAAAGTTTCTAGCGCGTCGCGCAGGGGAGTTTGGATATAATCGACTACCGACCAACCCACCATCAATCCCAGCAAGGTTCCCAACAGCAGGGCCAAGATCGATTTGATCAGCGCAGAGCGCAGTTCTTCCAGATGTTCGGCAAACGACATCTTCGACTCTTCAAACTGTTCTTCGGAGCGATCGGGCATCGAATCGGATATTTGCCGTACGGGTGGATTGATTAGATTGAGTCATGCCTCGAAGAATAAGCCGCCAAGGACGCCAAGAGCGCCAAGAGACTCTTTTGTAATTCCTCAAGACTCGATTCCAGTTGCCTATCAGAGACAACTTGTCTACTTGACAGAAAAAATCTTCCTCGCATTTCTTGGCGTCCTTGGCGGTTCATATTTCTTAGTTTGAGTTTTATATCCTAATTCCGGTAGCTGAGGTATGCTTACGGCTTAGCCGAACATATAAGAATACGTCGAAAATCGCGTCTGGAGTGGAAGCAACTTGGCCCTTATATTATCAGCGGTTCCCAGCCCCGACAACGTGTAGGGAATTCGGAATTCGGATTGCGGAATTTCCTGTTTCCCCTTCCGCCTTTCCCCTTTCCCCTTTCCCCTTTCCCCTGCCATGCCTGTTTGTGATTATCCATTACGACTCCAATCACTGTTCCGCCGCTATTTGTGGGGCGGTCGCCGATTGGCGACGATGCTCGGCAAATCGCTCGGCGATGGCGACGATTACGCCGAGAGCTGGGAAGTGGTCGATCACGGTGCGGACCAAAGTATAGTGGTGGCGGGCGCGGCGCAAGGATTGACGTTACGGCAATTGGTTGCCGATCATGGCGAAGAACTTTTTGGCAAGCACGCCCCTTTGCCGCAGTTCCCGCTGCTGTTCAAGTTTCTCGATTGCCATCGCACGCTGTCGGTACAAGTGCATCCAAACGACCAACAAGCCGCGCTGCTCGATCCACCCGACTTGGGTAAAACTGAGGCATGGGTAGTACTGGCCACCGAACCGGGCAGCAAAATTTACGCGGGTTTGAAGTCGGGAGTGTCCCGCGAAGATTTACAACGAGCGCTCACCGCAGGAACGTGCGAAGAATGTTTGCACGCGTTCGAGCCGCAAGTGGGTGATTGTGTGTTTGTCGAAGCGGGAACCGTGCATGCGCTGGGTGCGGGGTTGGTCATTGCCGAAATCCAACAAGCGAGCGACACCACTTTTCGACTATTTGATTTCAACAGGGTCGATGCCCAAGGCAATTCCCGCCCGCTGCATGTCGAACAGTCGCTCGCAACGATCGACTTCAATCGCGGACCGGTTCATTCGCAGCAACCTGTCGTCGACGACACGCTTCGCGAGCGATTAGTCGCGTGCGACAAATTTGTGTTGGACCGATGCACTTGGCAGCAGTTTACGTCGATCGGCGGCGATCAGCGTTTTCATTTATTGGTGGTGGTCGACGGGTCCGCAAGTGTTGTCGGCGACCCGACTGCCGAACCACTTTCCGCGGGCCAAACATGTCTGTTACCCGCCGCGGCTGGCGCTGTCGAAGTGGTGCCACAGGGCAAGGCGGTGGTGCTCGATATCTATCTGCCGTAACGAAGTGCTAGCACCGCAATCCGTGAATCGGCGAAACCGCAAGCGGCCGCTTGCGGTTTCGCCGACAAAAACAAATGTGTTGAGCTACTCTGTGCTCAGCAGAGCCCCAGCACTACAATTCCGACTCGTTGCCCTGGTGTGAAAAGAATACGATTTCGGAAAATGACGATGCGGAAATTTAGTCTGATGGCGGTGAGTTTGTCGTTGTTTTTCTTGACAGCGTGTTCTTCCGCGGTGCGCAAGCCGCAACTGTACCATCCCGGCCCAGCCGGTTATCAGCGCAGCAACGCGCAGCAGTTTGATCCGTATCCGCAAAACGACGTGGGCCCCGAAATTGTCGGTGGCCGCCCGCTCGATTTCCAGAAACCGCCCGACGAACTGCAACGAGCGCGCCAGCAACAACCGCTCGGCCCATGGCACGGGGGACCGCGGTATTAGTTTTTTTGAAGAATTCACCACTAAGACACAAAGTCACAAAGATGATGAACAAAGAAAAGAAATTAAGATATTTCCTTCTGTACATCGTGTCTTCGTGCCTTCGTGGTAAATAATCAGGCCAAGGCATATCCAATTGTGAAGCTAAAGCTACTCTCTCCCCCTGGGTTTTCTCTCTTCGGGCGGGTAGGATGGATAGGCTATTCGACCCTTCCTTTCCCATGCCTGGACGACGAAACTATGACTCGCTCTGCAAAAACGAATCGCCGTCGTCCTGCACAGGCGCCGCGACAACAAGAGCCTCCCACGGGCGAGCGGTTACAGAAGGTGCTCGCCGCGGCGGGGCTTGCCAGCCGGCGCGAAGCAGAGCAACTGATTCTCGAAGGCCGTGTGGAAGTCGATGGCCAGACCGTTACCGAACTGGGAACACGCGTCGATCGCTCGCAGCAAGAGATCCACGTCGACGGCGTAGCGCTTCCCCAGCCGAAGTTGGTGTACATTGCGGTCCACAAGCCGGCAGGCGTGGTTTGCACGGCGCGCGATCCATCGGGACGCACGCGCGTTACCGATTTATTGCCGCCTGAGTTTGGGCGTGTGTTTAACGTCGGTCGTCTCGACATCGAAAGCGAAGGGCTAATTCTTGTAACCAACGACGGTGCGTTGGCAAACGAGCTGACCCATCCTCGGCACGGCGTTGAGAAAATTTACGAAGTGCAAGTTGCCGGGCAACCCGAGCCTCAAGTACTGGCCAAGCTGCGCCGTGGCGTGCATCTGGCCGAAGGTTTTGCTCGGGCAGTGAAGGTTCGCCAGAAGTCGCGAAAAAAAAATTCTACGATTTTAGAAATGGTGCTCGACGAAGGACGCAACCGCGAAATTCGCCGACTGTTGGCCCGCGTGGGTCATAAAGTACAACGGCTCACCCGCATTGCGGTAGGGCCGATTCGACTTGGCGAAATGCCGCGAGGTGCCTATCGGCAACTCACTCCCGAGGAATTGAAAAAACTCCGCAGCATGATTCGCGAGGGCGGATCGTCACACAAGAGCGGAACGACACACAAAAAACGGTATCCCTCTCGGTTAGAATCTTTTGACGCGCGCGAGCGCAAGCGACTCGCAACTTCTGGCAAGAAAGGTTCCAGAAAAACTACGCAGCGTTCACCGGGAGGTCGGCGTTGAGTGTGGGTGATCGTGCGTGCGATGGCGATCTTGCAGAGACGGCAAATCCGTTGCGGGCTGCTTGCTATGCTGATCGCGCCCAGCAGACGCGAGTAACGATCGTTGAAAACGTGCGCTTGGCCCGCGACACGTACCGCTTGCGATTCGAATGCCCCGAGATTGCCAAACGGATTGTGCCGGGGCAGTTTCTTATGGTGCGGATTGCCGACTGCGACGACCCGCTATTGGGTCGGCCTTTTGCGCTGTACGACACAGTGCTCGATTCTTCGGGCGCGCCGGTTGGCATCGACATTGTTTATCTGGTCGTGGGCAAAATGACCAGTCGTTTGGCTGAGAGCATTCCGGGCAATGAGTTAGAAGTGTGGGGACCGCTCGGCAACGGTTTTTCTGCCGAGCCGGTCGAACAGCTTATCATGGTCGCCGGCGGAATTGGGCAGACGCCGTTTTTAGCGTTGGGGAGAGAATTCCTCGGTGGCCGAAGTTACGGAAATTCCGAGCGCATTGCGACGCCCGCCGAGCACGTTACGCTTTGCTACGGCGTGCGCAATGTAGACTTATTGGCTGGGGCCGAAGATTTTCGCGAGGGCGGCATCGACCTGCGCATCAGCAGCGACGACGGCAGTGTGGGCCATCACGGTTTGGTGACCGAACTGCTTGAACAAACGCTCGATGAAAGCGCAACAAAAAATTGCCGCATCGCCTGTTGCGGGCCAGAGCCGATGATGGAAGCGGTCGCCAGAATTGCCGGCGCGCGCTCTGTCGCTTGCGAAGTCTCGCTAGAAACCCCCATGGCCTGCGGCATCGGCATCTGCTTTAGCTGCGTAGTAAAACTCGCACAGCCCGACGGCGGCTGGGACTACAAACGCACGTGCGTCGAAGGTCCGGTGTTCGACGCAAAGAAGATCGTTTGGTAATTTTCCAGGAAAGGCGGAAGGAGGAAGGCGGGATTTCATTCCGCAATCCGTAATCCGTAATCCGAATTCCGACTTCAGATGAGCGCATCAAAAAGCATCGTGATGTTATCTTGCTGAATGCGTTGCGACAAAGCCATCGCTTTTAACGAGGCATCCACAAGAATTTTTCCTTTTATCAGGTTGGATGTCTCCGTTGCGAAATCGGCGTCTTCTTGCTGACTCAATGCCTGGGCCGCTATGACCGCCTTGTCTTCGGCCAGCCGTTGTTCCACGTCGAGCGTGTATTTCTGATAGGCTCCCGCAGCGGCGTTTGCTTGATTGACTTTCGAAAGCTGTGCGTCGAGTGTCTCAATCGCCTCGGCAGTGTTGCCATTCACGGCATTGCCCGATCCA
Organism: Planctomycetota bacterium; assembly: GCA_029259915.1. Lineage (GTDB taxonomy): Bacteria > Planctomycetota > Planctomycetia > Pirellulales > Lacipirellulaceae > Bythopirellula. The sequence continues at coordinate 47,157 of JAJDED010000011.1, forward strand.
CCGGAGCGAAGGCTTATGAGTTCCGCAGGCACGGCAAACCCTGTTGTCGAACCAAGCGTGTCGAGCGCATTGAGCGACGAATCAATTTGCTGTTGGATGGCTTGCCGTTGTTCGGTCGACGTGAACGAATCGCTGGCCTCGACAAGCAATCCGCGTACGTCTTGCAGCACCTCCGTGGCAATGCGGCGCCCGCTTTGTTGGACGTTGGTTTCGCGTTGCCGCGCGCTATTGGCGCGAGTCTGAGCCGCCAGTGCGATCAGCTCGCCACGAATCTGCTCGGCTCCGATCAATCCTGCCGGATCGTCTTTGCCACTGTTGATCCGCAGCCCGGTCGATAGCCGGAGGGTGGTGGTTCCTAGTTGCTTGTTATTGCTTGCCTGATTGTTCAACAACGTAAGTTGAACTGCGGATGTCCCGATGCTTAACGCCACAGATGAATCCTCCTGGAATGCCAATTGGCAAGAAACGTGTCCTTGAAAAGAGTGCGACCAGGAGCGATGGTCTTGAGGCGGGTTGACTGTCGAGCAGTCAATGTGTGCAGAGGAGCCGTCGAGCCGGAGCCGAATGTTCTTGTTCGGTCCGAACTCTCTAACAACAAGTATACGTCACGAATTACCGGCGGGCTGAAGTTAACATGACCGCGCGGGTAGCAATTCTCTTGCGGTAATAAGATGTTGCATTTCTGCAACGCGGTTGGCATCGACTATGGGGCAAGAACGCGGGCGGCACCGGCTACCGCCGGCGGCTAGGATACGTCTCCTTTGCCATCCGTGTTCGTTGCGGTGTAGAGTGCATCGACTTGTGCCTTTGCTTCGGTCATTGACAGGCCACGCCGCTCGATCAGCATCCTCGTAGCGGCAATTGTGTCGCCGCGCTGGGCGAACTCTGCGACTGCCACGTCAAACGCTTGGTCATCCATCTCACGCGTGTCGCCATCTACTCGTTTCACGGACTTTTCGACAGGAAAAAATTCTCCGAGCCTCTGCAGTACGTAACTCAGCCGGGGCTGCATGCCGAAATTCATCTTGCTTGCGGCGACGCGGATAACACCGTCTTCAGGGATCGTTACTGCTTGATGTTTGATGGATCCAGTTCCGACGCGCAAGTATCCACCAAAGTATTTTTTCATAGGTGGCTTTCGGTGTTGCTCTGCGAGAATTTCAGTCGAGATATGCTTCGTGTTCTTTGAATCCGTGAGTAACTCGATATAGCGGTCCTTATGGTGAATGGAACCACCGTCGCTGGACCGTTCTTGGTACTGGTGAACGTGTTCTCGCACGGCGGAGATTTCTGAGAACGGTAGAAATAAAACCGTATCGCTATCTGGAGCCGCATGATATGTCACGTCACGAAGGTTAAGCCATAAGCCATCACGATGCAACGCGATCATCCAGTTCTCTGGCCTGCCTTTGATCACCCAATCTCTGTACCCAACTGCGGTGATGAATAAGCAGAGGGCCCCCAAGAGCCACATCAGCCACACGGGCATCGGAGCGTAAGCGAACAGCCCAAAGAAGCACCAGAACCCAAAAGCTATTGCTAGGCCGACCCAACGCGCGTTGCGGCAGATGAGCAGGGCGCCGGGAGTTGGGTCATGGCTTGTTCTGTGAAACTGCATCCATATATCCTACGGAACTCGAATGGTGATTTCGAGGCTTCATTACTAAATCCCGTGAGTTTATTAGGCCGAAACTATGAAGAGAGCGAATACTGAGCTGCGTTTCTCTAAATACTTGAAACTGCCGCAAGAAGCATTATCCTCACAGGGGTTGTGCCAGCCTTTCTGTGGAGGATATCTGATGACACATGACCGCACGATGGAGAGTGTAACTTTTTGTTTGTTGAAGACCCTGCTAATATTCTCAATCTTCAACTCGGTGACGTCTGCCGACGATTGGCCACAATGGCTTGGGCCCGAACGCGATGGCGTGTGGCGTGAAACGGGAATCGTCGAAGAGTTTCCACCCCAAGGCCCGTCGGTGCGTTGGCGAACGCCGATCGACCGTGGATTCTCTGGGCCGGCTGTCGCCAACGGTCGCGTGGTCATCACAGACCGAAAACTTGGAGAGCGGCAAGCCAATCCCGACAATCCCTTCGAGCGCGGCACGGTGCCGGGCACGGAGCGAGTCCTCTCTCTCGACGTTGCAGACGGAAGCGTCCTTTGGACCCATGAGTATGATTGTGTTTACACGGTAAGCTACCCAGCCGGTCCGCGTACCACACCTGTCGTGTCGGACGGGAAAGTCTATACCCTTGGAGCCGAGGGGAATCTGTTCTGTCTCGACGCAAACAATGGCGACGTGCTCTGGTCCCGTGAACTCAAAAAAGATTACCACATCCAATCGCCGGTTTGGGGATTCTCTGCGAGTCCATTGCTTGATGGGGACCGCCTGATTTGCATCGTCGGTGGTCCTGAGAGCGTGGTTGTGGCGTTTCATAAGGACACCGGTAAAGAAATTTGGCGTGCGCTTTCCGCCATCGAACCAGGTTACTGTCCGCCGATGATTTATGAAGCCGGAGGAAAGCGCCAACTCATCGTTTGGCATCCCGAAGCGATTAACTCCTTGGACCCGGAAACGGGAGAAGTCTATTGGACGGAGCCATTTGAAGTCAGATCCGGATTAACAATTTCGACGCCGCGCAAATTAGGAAATCTTCTGTTTGTCACGTCGTTCTACAACGGTCCGATGATGCTGCAACTCGATCCGTCGCAACCGACTGCCAGCCTTTTTTGGAAGGGCGACAGCAATAGCGAAAAGAAAACCGACAAACTGCATTCCATTATGTGCACTCCTTTTTTGCAGGATGGCTTTATCTATGGAGTATGCAGTTTCGGGCAACTCCGCTGTCTTTCGATCGATACGGGAGAACGAATTTGGGAGAATTTAGAAGCCACAGGATCAACTGGGGATGTGCGCAGCCGCACCGACCGCTGGGCAAATGCGTTCCTTATCAAGAACGGCGACCGATTCTTTCTGGCAAACGAAACGGGAGATCTGATCATCGCAAAACTGACTCCGCAAGGCTACCAAGAACTCAGTCGGGCACATTTGTTGGAGCCGACCAACCCCATGCCGGGGCGCGATGTCGTCTGGTCGCACCCGGCGTTTGCAAACCGCCAAGCATTCATGCGCAACGACGAAGAGGTTATCTGCGTCGACCTGGCGGCCCATTCGGCTATCGAGTAATTAGCCGCGCGCGTTTGCGTCTGCCGAACACGAAGAGTGTCGCTGCCAGCGCCAGTGCGAATGTGGCGGGTTCGGGAACACCGTAACCCAGCGCCGAAGTGATCGTATAGCCTGCCGGCACGCTGATGTTGATGGTTCCCGTGTTCAGTCCATCGGCGCGGATTCCACTACTGCCGGTGACCGAAAAATCGTAAGCAAGATCGAAAGGCACGCCGACAGTAACATTCAGCATCGCCATTGCTGCCATGTTGATGTTGACCAGACCGGGAGCGAACAGATTCCCCGAGGCCGCCGTATCGCTGCCCAGCAAATTAACAACATTCCGGCCGCTGGCCGCCACAGCGGTGCCGATGTTCAGACCGAAATTTGCGCTGCCGAAGTAATCGCCAGGTGGTCTTTGAACAGCTTCGGCGGTAGCGCTGGCGGTTAGCGAGACGGTGATAGGGATGTTACCTGGCGCTCCGGTGATCGTGTACGTGTCGGCGATGACTGCGGAGGCGTAGGAGAAGCCCGCATTGGCTTCGACAAAAAAACGTAGCTTGGTGGCGCTAGTACTGCCGCCACCCTTGACCGATATTGTGGGCTGCCAGGTCGGATGGGCGTGCTGGGTCGTCGAGTCGAGAAAACCGGTTGTCGAAACGCCGGTTGGGCAAGTCGGTGCTCCGAAGCCGGCAGCCGGGTCAGAGCAGTAGGTAGAACCGATGCTGACCTGCTGCATCGGAGCGGCGTGTGCTGCGATTGGTGTGAGTAAAAAAACAAAGACTGTTGCAACCGTCCCCAAACCCAATAGTTTCATGAGTGACCCCTTAGAAAGATGCTTCCAATTTCAGGATTTCTTGCGCATAGACCTGGGGCACTCTGAACTGGTGCCCTTTGGTAGTTCGTTAAGGATATCCGAGCGCAACTGAGATTGCAATGTTTTTTCCTCCAACGCTCAGGAGTACCGCAAAGTCATTTTTGAACTGCCAAGAGCGCCAAGGACGCCAGAAATGCGAAGGAATACTCGATAAAACAGCATTTTTCTTACTGCCATCCACTTGGCGCACATTGCGGTTTTTACTTATGGATGGCACTCACGCTGCGCGCGGTTGTGGCAGCTTCATTTTTTTGCCTTTGAGCTGATAGACATACGCCAGCACTTCCGCCACGGCGGCGTAGCTTTTGTCGGGGACGGGGTGATTGATCTCAACGTCTTTGTAGAGCAATTGCGCGAGCGGTTTGCGTTCGACTACCGGGATGTTGTGCTCCAGTGCTAAACGGCGAATTCGCTGCGCAAGCACGCCCGCCCCTTTGGCTACGACAATCGGTGCGAGCATTTCGTCGGGATCGTATTTAATGGCGATGGCCAGTTCCGTCGGGTTCGTGACCACGACATCGGCTTTCGGAACCTTGTCCCCCATGCGGTTGAGTGCCATTTGCCGTTGGATGGCGCGACGGCGGGCAATAATTTGTGGATCGCCTTGGAGGTTCTTCATTTCGTCTTGAACTTCCTGACGCGTCATGCGCAGGTCTTGCTCATGCTTCCATTTTTGAAACGCGAAATCGAACAGCGCTAAAATCAACAGCGCCACGCCCACCCAAAGTGCCGTCGACAAGGCAATGTCGATCATAAAACTTGCCAACTGCGGAGCGGAAAGCGCGCTGGCCAGCAGCACTTCGTCGCGACGTTGGTAAAGCACCACGCTCGCCACCACAGCAACAATGGTTACCTTAAACATGCCAAAGCTCAGTCGCATAGCTCCTGTTAGTGAAAAGATTCGCTTGAGTCCACTCAATGGGTTCAGCCGGGAAACGTCGGGGACCAAGCGTTCCGGCACGAACAGAAACCCGGTCTGAAAAACGTTCAACAAGATTCCCGCTCCCGCCAACAAACCGATAATCGGCAGCACCACCTTGCCCAGTGTGAACACGATTGTGTGCGATTGCGCAAGTGCCTCGGAACGGTCGGCAACCATTGGTCCAACGGTGCCCAGTTGATGTCGCATCAACCGGCCAGCCGCGTCAATCACATCCGCGCCCCAATAGCGCAGCAACAGCACACTCACCACCAACAGCGCAGCCGAACCAAGATCCTGGCTGTAGGCGACCTGTCCCTGCTCGCGCGCCTGTTGGCGCCGATGCGGGGTGGCTTCTTGCGACTTGTCACCCGATTGTTCAGCCATGGTTTACGACGACGTTGGATTTGTTTGCGAAATCCACAAGTCCCAAAGGGACGAAATATAATAGCCCAGGGCAAGGCCGGGCGAGCGTAGCGAGGCAGGCCGCAGCCCTGGGTTTCATGTGCAAATGAATTTTCGGCCGAGCGAGAAACTTCGACATCAATCGGCACGGGACCGAGGCCGACACCAAACCGCAGATTGATTTCGTCCTCGGTTGCACTCTTTCAAATGACGACACCGTCTGCTCGGACGATGGCGTGTTCATTCTTATAACCCAGGGCTGCCGCCCTGGGCTGTCATATTTGTGCCCCTTCAGGGCAATGTTGTAGCGCGCCGTAAACATGCGATACATAAATATTTCTAAGGAACACGATATCAAGAAGCAACGGCAACCGAGTCTCTCAGCGCATTGCGCAAGATGTCGATTGCCGAGGCTGCTTGCAGCGGGAATGCCCAAGCGATTGCGCCAATCGAAAAGAACAGGCAACCAATCGCGAGCAATGAATTCACACCAAAGCCGACGGCCAGGATATTGATCTGCGGCATCGTGCGTCCAACCAGTCCCAGTACCAGCGTGGCAAGCAATAGTGCCGTCATCACCGGCGCTGCCGCGCGAATGCCAAGCATGAAGCTTTGACTGAGGAGCGTGGTCAGCGCGTCAACATAGGTTGTCCCGAGTGTTGCCCCGCCAGGGGGTAGCCAGGAGTACGTATCCAACAGTGCATCCATCACTAAACGATGTCCGTCTAAAAGCACAAACATCGATAGCGTGAGAAAATAGAAGACTTGCGAAAAAATCGAGACGTTCGTATCCAAGGTAGGATCAAAAACATCTGCCAAAGCGGTACCACTCAACTGGCTAACAATTTGTCCTGTCACTTGGATCCCGGTTAGGAACAGTGTGATCCCAAATCCCAGCAACACACCCACCAAGACTTCGCTCAACAGATAGCGTGCATAGACGAACAGATTCGTCATGTCGCTGGGCGGACTCGTGGCCAACAGCGGCGATATCAAGAGTGTGATCGACACCGCCAACAGCGCCCGCACTCGCATGGGAGCGGCTTGGGTGCCAAAGATCGGCGCGGTCATGATCAACCCACCCACACGCGCTAATACCAGCGTGAAGATTGCAAACTGATTGAACAATAGCGTTTCTAGAAACGACACGGCCGTTAATGAACCCTACCAAAGTTGGTTGTCAAAGCGTGTTGGGAATGTTTGTGATGAGCGTATGCGAATAGTCGAGCAATCGGTCCAGAATCCACGGCAGAGCAAACGCCAGGGCTAGCACCATCGCCACCAACTTGGGCACAAACGCCACGGTTTGTTCCTGAATCTGTGTGAGCGCTTGCATCAGACCGATGATCAAACCGACCACCATGCCGGCCAGCAAAATCGGTGCTGCAACCATTGTCGCAATCAACAGCGCTTGGCGGCCTAATTCGACGGCGTCTTGAGGTTCCATGGGAGGCGGTTCTCTAGCCAAAGATCAATTAAATATATTGAAAACTTTCCAAAAGCATCTCGACGACAAGTCGCCAACCGTCAACCAGCACAAACAACAACAGCTTGAACGGAAGCGAAATCAACACGGGCGGCAACATCAGCATGCCCATCGAGATCGTCACGCTGGCTACCACAATGTCGAGAATCACAAATGGCAGATAAACTTGAAAGCCGATCAGAAACGCTGTCTTCAGTTCGCTGAGCATGTACGCCGGCAAAAGTGCTTGCAGCGGTACAAGGCGTTCGTTCTCGGCCGCATCGAAGTAAGCATACTCGGGCAATTCGCCCGTCTCGGAGTCGATTTCACCCGGCATGTATTTTAGGAATAGATAAACGTCGTCACCGTTCTCGGTGAGCTGAATTTGGTTGGCCATAAAACGCCGTATCGGCGCCGCGCCCCGTTCCCATGCCACTTCGAGCGAGATTTCTTTTTCTGTGTACGGTTTGATCGCTTGCTCGTAAACGTCGGTCCAAACCGGCGTCATCAACAGCACCGTCATGAACAAAGCGATCGAAGTGATCACCTGGCTGGGTGGCAACTGTTGTGTGCCGAGCGCTTGTCGCAACAATCCCAACACAACCAAAATGCGAATGAAACTGGTCGTCATCAGCAGCAACGCAGGCGCCAAGCTAATAACCGTCAGCAGGATCATCACCTGCAGCGCAGAAGAAAGTCCCTCAGGGCTCGTCCATTGCTCAGGCCCGCCCAGACCCGTGGGAAGCAACGACGAAGTCGGCCCCGCAGGCGCAGCGGCCGTTTGCGCGAATGCGGGCAGCGCGCCGGCAGCAACGCTGAGCGCTACAACCAGGATCGGTAGCCATCGTGTGAAGCGCAAGGGCATTGCTGGAGGTTCCCTTTCAGTTCACGATTTGCCGGAGCGAGCATAAGCAGCGCCGGCTTGGTTATCTAAGAATCCACGAGCCGGTTCGTTGGCGAGTTCTTCCAATACCTGGTGAAACTCTGCGGTGGTACTGTGCTTGTGATTTCGCAAGCACAACCCCAACAGACGCTGGACCTCTTGTGGCTCGGTGACTTCTGCCAACGTGCTGACTCGTTCGGGTGTGATCGATACCAATACCAACTTGTTACCCAACTGAAGCAAATGCGCGAAATGACGCGCCGCCAAGGGTACGCGTCCCAAAACAGCCACGGCTTCTTTCGGCAAAGGCGAAGTTGGCTTCGGACCGCTGCGCCGCAAAAGCCACGCACACATCAAAAACAATCCGACGACAATCGCCAAACCCGCACCTGCGGTGGTCAGTGATTCGATTTTTGGCAATGTGAATGGCAAAGCGTCGCGGTCGGCGAACAAAGCATCAGGCGAATGGGTTGCCGGGGGCGATGGGGGTGCAAGCCGACGTTTTTTTGGGTCACCGGATGGTGTTAATACGTTTGGATTGCCGTTTGACGGCTGCTCGGTGAAGCCAGCTTGTCGGACTGAATTATCTCGATGCATCGGCGAACTGGCGGGTGCCGCGGCTGCCAAGCTCGGCTGTGTAGTAAGATTTTGCGTGGTGGTAAGATTTCTTGCCGTTTCGTTTTCCAGAACAGTTGGCGGAGGTGTTGTAGCGGGGGATTGGGCAACCGGTGCTGTACTTTGGCTCTGACCAGCCTGCCATTGAATCAACGTTGAGGCCGAGGCAACTTCAGCCCCAGGACGTCGATCTTCGACAGGAGTCACCAGCTGCGCAGAGACCGAGGCAACTTGCCAGACAACGGCCTGCAACAGCAGACAGAAAAATTGAACAAGTCTCGGCGGGACAACAATAGATGGAATAACAAAAAAAGGCATCTTGCCAAGCCAATCCGAAGAGGAGAGCAACTTTCCAAAATCTTAGTGCTAGCAATAGATTTCAAGCTGCCGGCGCAGGGAGAGCTTATAGAAAATCGCCCCTGTTTCAGCCAGAGCAGTTCGGCGATTTAAGAGGCCAAGAGCGGAAAGATAAGGGGAGAGAGCAACTAGCAGAGAGCTAAGAGCCAGAGGGAATGGTCTTTCTGGCTCTCAGCTTTCTGCTAGCTAATACAAGCTTTCACCAGAAGCAATCGACAATTCCCCATCAGGCACAAGCACTTTCGCCGACGATCAATTCTGCGACGCGAATGCAAAAGTTGTCGTTCAACACAAGCACTTCGCCTCGAGCTACCAGCCGACCGTTCACGTAGATGTCGGCAGGATCCCCTGCCAATTTGTCCAAGGGGACTACCGAACCCCGGCGGAGCCTGAGAACGTCTTCCAGATGCATGTGGGTTCGTCCCAACTCGATTGTCATGTCGAGCTGTACATCGCGCATCAACTCCAGCGTGGCTGCTTCTTTATTGGCAGCAGTTCCAGAGAACGACTGGAACTCGAAATTCTGGACCCCAGCCGGGAGCGCACCAGCATTCTGGTTGCCCTCTTGATCAATGGAATCCAAGGCTTCTTCGGCTTTGTTCAGCAACAATTCGATATCGTTGTTAGAAATGGGTGATTCGCTAACTGGCGCTTGCGCCGCTGTTTCTGTAGCCATTGGTGGTGGAGAACTGGACCCGCCAAGCAATGCTTCAATTTCCGCTTGATCGACTGCCCCAGAGGAATCCCCGACCTCTGCGGGAGGAGGTTCCGACGGGGGCGGTGGATCGGATTTTGAACCACTCCCGGCCTGAGATTGCCGAAGCAATTGTTCGATTTCGTCCTGGCCTACTTGTTCTGCGTCGTCCGCCATGGGAATCCATTCCTGGTGGTGGAGAACCGATCGACAAAAACATCTGTCCTTGTCCGCGGTTCGGTGATCGGTTTATTTGATAAGTGTGCTGGCAGTCGCTACCGTTCGATGAATGAGAACTTGCTAAAAACCGCTTCGTGCAGCAAGGGCTTGCCGAGAGCCCGGTTGGTTTTCTCTAAAATCTTGCGTTTGATCAAGCCCAACCCCGCTTCCGTCAGGTCGGTCACTTCCGTACCGCGGATCGTTACCAGAATTTGCTCGCGGATTCGAATCTGATTGGCATCGTAAAGCTGGAAAAAGTCTCCCTCTTCTTCTTCGAGCACCGTACCGTATAGCTCGAAATCGACGTTCAAGCTACTGCCGGTTTTAGGATTGTAGGTAAGAACATGAAAGTTCCCCAGGCTGACTTCTCGCATATCTTGCGATGCTAGCGTTGCCGTGTCTGCTTCGGATCCGGCCGTTTCGCCTTCTCCTTCCAAATCGCGCCGAGCCTCGGCTGACGCTAGCTTCTCGGCAATTTCGCTCGTTTCCTTGGCCGAAGGAACCAGCATCGATGCGCCAGCAACTTCCAGCAGAACGATCACCGAAAGAAAAGCCAGCGCCTTGACCAACGTCATAAGTCCGGCAGGCTTTTTTTTGATCGCCTTTTCTTCTTCTTCGACAGGTTCTTCAGTCGTTTCGTCTGCCATCTCTTTTTCACCCTTAATGGAGCTATCCCGCTATCTTTTATTCAAATATAGCTTATGGATTTTCCGTCGAAATCGGTTTCGCTTTGCGATTACCATCCAAATCTTCGACACGTTCGTCCCACATCAAAATCTGTACCCGAGAATTTCGCTGTAATCGATCCGGGTCGACGCCGTTGTAGATCGGCTCGCCGGCCCCGGCAGGGCCAAGCCGAATTCGTTTTCGATCGATCCCTTGCTCAATCAAAAAGTGCATCGTGTTTCTGCAGCGAGCATAAGCCAAATCCCATTCATCACGAAAATCGCTTTTCTTGTCCACGGGTCGCCGAGTCGTATGTCCTCGGATTTCGATCTTTTGCGGCTTGCCGGCGACTTGTTCAATGATCCACTGCAGATCGCGCTTGTTTTCTTCGGTAAGTTCGAAGGCATCTTCGGCAAAATAGATCACCCCGCCGATCGAGGAGTCGTCACCCGGACGGACGATTTGCACACGCTTGTGATCGCCAGTGATCGACTTGACCTCCTGTCCCCCTTTCTTAATGTCCATCTGTTTCGAGCGACCCATGGAGTAGATCGGGTTGGGCATCGCAGCTCCTCGGGCTCGGCTTTCTCCCGGGACCATCGAAGCCTGAGTCATGTCGTGGCCAAACTGCCGACGAATCGACTCGACCATGGCCTGATATTTTTCGTCTTCCTTCAACTCGCTCATCGACACAAGCATGATGAAGAACGTCAGCAACAGCGACATCATGTCGCCAAACGTAACGACCCACTCGGGTATGCCAGGTTCTGGTTCTTCTTCGACGGCCATGGTCGAAACTTTCAGTTAGTTTTTATTGCCCCAAGCTACGCTGCCTGATCGTTCGCGCGGAGCTTTGGTGGAACAAAAGTGTTGAGTTTCTGTTCGATCACTCGAGGGTTTTCCCCCGATTGGATAGCCATAATGCCTCGCACGATGATTTCCATCGCCAGCAGTTCTTGTTTGTTTGTGAATCCAAGCTTCTCGGCAAAGGGGAGGAAAAATACATTCGAAGCGATTGCTCCGTACATCGTGGTCAGCAGTGCCACGGCCATACCGGCCCCGATCTTCGACGGATCGCTCATGTCGCCGAGCATGATCACCAGACCCATCAAGGTGCCGATCATGCCAAACGCCGGTGCGAAACGTCCCATGCAATCCAGAAGCCCTTTGCCGTCGCGGTGCCGGGTGGCGACCGCGTCGATTTCGGTCCGCATGATGTCTTCCATCACCTCGGGTCGCGTGCCGTCGACAGCCATCTGCACGCCGAGCACGATAAAAGGATTTTCGATTTCCGCCAAGCGACTTTCCAGCGCCAGCAAACCATCGCGGCGAGCGGTTTCTGCCAAGCTGACGATCTCTTCCACCAATTGGGGAATCGAATCGAGCTTGTACATCAACACCTTCATTCCCACACTGAAAACACTCAAAAAGTTTTTCAGCGGGTAGGAAATCAGTGTGGCTGCAATCGCACCACCGATGACGACCATGACCGAGGCCGCATCGAAAAACGACATGAACGAACCGCCGCCGATGACGATCGACGCCAAGATCAGTGCCAGCGCACCAACGACGCCAAGTAATGTCGCAATATCCATCGCAGGGTCAGATCAGGCGGAAGGAAGTTTGGTTGGGAGATAATTCTGGGTTTAGGGCCGTCACGCCGGCTAGACGCTTAGGACAGGGCCTGGAAAAACATAGCATTGCCCTGTTATTGTCCCGTTGCCGAAGCCTCCGCTTTCGTCTCTTCAGAAGACTGAAAACAATGCCCGACCGTCACAGCCCGCAAAACCGGCATGGCCTTGCTTAATTTGCTTGCCCCAAGGGCACTAATCGTTTGTTTCGTTGGTATTCGACCGTAAGCTCCAGCACCACTTCGGGCGTTTCAGTCACGACAATCCGGTCGCCCATCGTCAAGGTGATGAACGTATCGGGCCGCTGTTCTACGTACTTGATCAACTCGGCATTGAGTATAAAAGCCTCGCCGCTAAGCCGCGTCAGCTTGATCATGACATACTCCTAGAGAGAGTTCGTTGCGGTGGCTGCACACCAGAAACCTAGTGCTCCGCCATACGATTCTCAAACGTAGCTTATTAAAAGAGGTCGGAGGTTGGAGGTCAGAGGTCAGAAAAAATAGTGGCATCTATCAGACGCTCTATCCGGCTGCCAAATTCCTTACTCCTGCCTCCCTCAATCATTCTCTTGGCGTCCTTGGCGCTCTTGGCGGTTCATCTTCTTCGTTTACGGTAACGATTCAGTTTCCGTTTAACGCTGCAGTGCCAACAACTCGTCAAGCAATTCTTGGACGGCGCTGATCACTCGCGCACCTCCTCGATACTGGGTGGAAGCCAGGATCAGTTCGATCAGGTTTTGCCCGATGTCGGTATTGGAAAGCTCCACAGCACCCGCGGTCAGCGTACCGATACCTTCCTCGCCGGGAGCACCCAAAATCGCGTCGCCGGAGTTCACACCGACGTCGAACAGGCTGTCGCCGACTTGGGTTAAACCGGAGCTATTCGAGAATCGTGCCATCACAATTTGTCCCACAGCACGTTGCGTACCGTTGCTAAACTGCCCCTGGATGAGGCCGTCGTCGGTAATGATAAAGTTGGTCAGCACACCCGGGGGAAAACCGTCTTGGCTGGTCACGTTGAGCGAACTAATCGGATTGCCCTGCGCGTCGGTTTCGCCCAGCGCTTTGATTTGCGAGAAATTAAGCTCCACTTCCAGTGGCGATTCCGAGGCGGTGGTGTTTCTTTGGACGCTGATTCGGTCTTGAGTCGCACTCGTAAGGTCGCCGTTGCTATCGAACTCGAGCAACCCATCGCCGACAACGGTTGTGACTCCACTAAGTGGCTCGTTCTCGGCGCTGGTGGCGAACCAGCGGTAAACGGTGCTATTTGAATTCTTTTGCTCCAGTGTCGTGGTGATGCGCACTTTCAGTGGCAAGCCGAGCGAATCGTAAACGATCATCTCGGTCGAAGTACCAGGCCCGACAGCTGCCTGTGTTTCAGAGAACGTAACCGGCAACGTCGAAGCAGATGTCGAACCGGTGGGAGTGAGCCGGAATGCGGTTAACGGAACTTCAATAGCGTTTTCTTCACCCAGGTTGCTGGTGATAATAATTTTTCCCCCAACGATCGATACATTTCCTGGCGTTGGGAACGGCGTACCCGGCACATCGGACTGCGTGTCGATACCCATGGCATCGCGCATAAAGTCGATGAGCTCTTGCACGGTCGTGCCCGTTAACGGATCGTCGGTGATCGTCAATGTCTTCGGAGCCATCTCGACGCCATCTTTATCGGCAGAGAAAGTTAATGCGCCAGCCTCGAAGAAATTCTCGACATAAGATTCACCTTCTCGCACGACCAAGTCGACCAGACGTGTTCCGGTTCCGGCGACGGGGCCATCAAGGTTAACCTGCGCTCGCGTTAACAGAGTTGCGTCGCTCACGCTATCCACAAAACTTGTCGCACCCATAGCGATGGAGCTGGTGGGGTCGTCCACACGGCGGAAATCTGAGCTGTTCGAAACGTTGCGATAGATACGAATTTGATCAAAGGTGGGAGCAAGTGCCCCTAAATCTAAATCCGTGAGATCGAGATGAATCTTACCGCCGGTAGAAATAACCGACTCAGTGCCAATTTTCGCCGTGGGACGTGTCTCGATGCTGTTGGTCGAATCGTAATAAGTGACGTAGTAGCTGTAACTGCCGGAATCAATCAGTTCGGTATCAAGTTGAGGATTTGTGATTAAGGTTGCGTCAGTGACTGCATCCGAAAAAGTTGTTGTGACGTTGTCAGCAATATCGCCAACTTGGTAGAAGGTGGAACCTCCTGCTTCGGTCCGGTAAATTCGCCTACCGTTGGTAAACTCACCACCTCCAGTGGGTAGAGTGTTCAGATTGATTTGTCCCGCACCTCCGGAGTTGTCGACCGAAATGACGGTAGAAATCTGGCTTTCAAAATTGTTCGCGTCGAGAAACGCCACACGATATTGCACGGTGCCCGCTGCCGGTCCGGCGCCGGCATTGGTGGGAATTGCGTTCGTGGAGGTAACCAGTGGGGCATCTGTTGCTGTAGCCGAGATGTCGTTAATGTCGAAGGCTTGTCCTGCATCGGAAGGCGGCTGACCGATCGTGCCGTCTCCCAGCACAACCGATTCGGAAATTGAGGGGGGCGAACCAATGTCTACCGAGGGGTTGAGCACCCCACTGAAGTTGGCAACCGTGGTCGCCTGAGCCACCCGCTCTTTGCCCAACGGAATCGAGAGAGGAACTAGATTGTCGGTCACAATCTCAAAGTCGTCGTTCACACCGTAGCCCAACAGACGCTGCCCGGTTGGGGTGACCACTTCGTTCTCGGCATTGAGTTTGAGTTGTCCATTACGCGTGTAGAGTTGGTTTGTGCCCGATTGGACAATCAAAAAGCCATCGCCTTGGATTGCGACATCCAACGGGTTCGAGCTGATTTCGATCGTACCTTGCGTAAAATTGGGCGAAATCTCCGCAACCTTCACACCCAAGCCAATCTGGCGAGGGTTCGTACCGCCGGAGTTCGTACTCGGTGCGGAACCGATACTGATGGTTTGCAAAAACTGCGTGGCAAAAATCGCTTCCGATTCCTTGAACCCGACAGTCTGCGAGTTCGCCACATTGTTGCCCACTACGTCGATCGTAGTTTCGGCAGCTTGCAGACCTGTTAACGCAGTGGTTAATGCTGATTGAAGACCCATGACACACTCCCTTGTTTAGTTTTATCTATACAGTTTGTTGGTAAGTGAACTTTGTGCAGTAGTACAAATCGATAAAAGTTTTTTGAACAGGAGAAAACAGAGAGAACGGAGAAAGGGTTCCAGTTTTTCCTCTGTTCTCTCTGTTTTCTCCTGTTCATGTTTCCTATTTCTTGGCGTCCTTGACGGTTCTCTTTTCATACCACTAATCGTTCGGCGGGCGAATCTCGCCCACGTTGTTCAGCGACACGGTCACCTTGCTCGCAAAGTCGATATTTTGAACTTGCCCTGTGAGTGTTTCTTCACCGCGGTTTCCGTCGGCAAGAAAATCGACAAAACTCGTTGACGTTCCCTGGGTGAGCTTTCCCACCAATTTGAAATCACCCTCGCCGGTGCGGTCGGTGCGATAGATTAGTTTCTCGCCGGAAGTTTCCGGTAAATTATTCAGTTGGATGGCACCTTCGAAATCGGTCATGCCGGCCGTCAAGGCCTCAATTTCTGTTCCGAAGATAACGCCGTCTTCCCTCTGCCAAACCACCTCGTACTTGTAATCGCCCGCGGCGATTTCTCCTTCTTGTGAGGCTGCGTTGGCCGTGGTTTCCACTGCCAAATCGAGCAGCGGTCGGCCATTGGTAATCGTTACCACGCGCACGTTGCCCGACACACGTTGTCCCGAATCGTTCAGCGCCACCACGTCGGCGCCAATCAAGTTGGTTGCACTCGAGATGTTCTGACCCAACAGCACGGCATTGAGCGTTTCGGTAAGTTGCTCGGTCGCGCCCACTTCGCGAATCTGACTAATTTGCGCGATCAGCTCGTCGTTTTCCAACGGATTGAGCGGGTCTTGATTCTGCAATTCGGCAATCATCAAGTTGAGAAAATCGTCGAGATTCACGTCGTTCAGCGCGCTGGCCGCGCCGAACGATTGATTGTTTTGCGCCGGATTGATGTTTGGAAGTTGCGTCATGGTTTTGCTTTATGAGTTTGTTGTGGGGGCTGGGCGAATGGTTAGACTCGGATATCGAGACCAAGTTCCGTGGTGGAATCCAAAACCGTGCCGTTCACGGCGTGTTCTGCTGAGGACGTTTTCTGTTTGCTAGGCGACTGTTGCTGTGCGGCATTGTTTGACGCGGGCTTACGTGGCTGACGATCCTCTGCACCGGAGTTGCCGGTGTCCTGTCCCCCTTCGCGCCGCACGTCGACGTCAAACTTTTCGATGCGGATTTCCAGTTCTGCCAAGCGTTCCCGCAGTGCTGGCAAATTGTCGAGCAATATATTGCGTGCCGCGGCCGTCTCGGCTTCCACTTTTGCCGAAACAACACCTTGTTGCGTCGAAATTTCAATTCGCAGCGAGCCCAACTCTGGCGGACTCAACCGGAGCTGGATTTGACCATCCCGGTTAGGGGCCATTTTCATGGCACGGCTCACGCGCTGTACAAACCGTGCGCGATCGCCGGTTGGCACCAATTCGGTTTCCCTCACATCGTTGCTAGAGACACTTGAATTCTCACCAGTCAGTCCTGCCGAAGTCCCCTGCGGAGCGGCAGCCGTGGCCTCCTGGGGAGTGTGATTCGCAGTCGAAGAACTCGACGGCGCGGGCGTGGTCTCGACAGCAAGTTGTTTTTCCGCCTCGATCGGCGTGTGAGATTGTGGTGCGTCTTCAGACGGTGTTGCCGTTGGTTGTTCTTTTGAATTCTGTTGCTCATTCTTAGCATCAACGGGGCCGTCTTTGAGTCCCGCAGATACGACGGGACTCGAGCCAGCCGACTGCGTGTCTTGCGTGGCGGTAAGTGGTTGTGTCGGAATTGTCGTTTGGCTTGACTCGGAGGAAGGCTCCAGCGTACGTTCATCCGCCGCAGGGTTCTCGCCATCTTGCAAATGCGAATCTTCTTGAGAGAAATTTTCACTCAGAGTTGGCGTTGCCTCGTCTTGTGGCTCGAAGACGGTGTTCGGCGCTGCCGACTGTTCTGCTTCCTGCTCAGAAGCAACCAACGCGTCTGCAGGAATCTCCTCACCGAGATTCTGCTGCGCCCCGGTGACGGTCGGCACTTCTGACGGTGTCGTTGCCGGTTCTGGATTGCTTTTGGGTTGCGAATCGCTTGCTGTCGTGTCGACTGCTTCTGCGACTAGCTGTTGTCCCTCGGAAGCCGTCGCAATCGGGGCGTCCTCGACTAAAGTTTTTTCTAGCACACCGCCGGCAGCCACCGCCGATTCCGAAATCTCGACGGCGTCGGCTTGCGAAACATCTGGCTCGACAATTTCATCAGCCTCGGGTGTTTGCTCGTCACTTGCGGAGACAATTTCGTTGTTTTCCGAGCGAGCCGACTCTTGTTCGTTCTGATCCGAGACTTCATTGCCAACAGCTTCCGACTTCGGAGGATCGTTTTCTTGAACCGGTTTCTCTTCGGGTGTCTTGGATGCGCGCGCCAGCAGTTCCTGGAAGCGGTCGGTCTGCGGCAAATCGGACGGACGTAGGTTCGCGTCAGCCTGTGGTGCCGAGATCTGCAACAATTGTGTCACTGGCAAACTGCTCATCCTTGAGCTCCTTGTTCATCCTGTCTTGGGCTATCGTGCCTGTTTCTTGAGCTGTTCCAGCTCTTTTAGTTTCTCTTCGATGAATGGTTTTTCCGGGTGTCCGGCAAGCATCTGCTCGTAGATTCTTCTCAACATGTCGACATCGTCGGGAGAATCAAACGTACGGATGATTTCCTTCCGGCTCCGGTTGGACAGGCCGTTGAGTATGAGAATGACGTCGTCGATGCGACCTTTTTTGATCCAGTCCACCAACAAGGGTTTTGCTTGCTTTTTGGCGGAAAGATTCTGCAACTGCGACCGCACGGCAACCAATCCCGATTCGACCGCCTGTTCTTCCCGCTGTTTAAGAAACTCTTGGACTTCCGATTGAAATATCTTGTAACGGTCATAGGCGACGCTGATTTGCTTAAATTCCGATTGGAATTCTCGGAGTTGTTTGTCCAAGTCATCTTGTTTGGCCTGAAGATGGAGCGTGGCAACTTGTCTCTGTTCAGATTGCTGGGCGTAGGAAAGCTCTTCGAGGGGGACATCTTCCGCTCCGGTTTCGTGCTCCTCAGCGATTTTTTCCAGATCCACGCCATGCAACATGGAAACAATCCGCAGCATGTGCTCGTCGTCCAGTGTGCCGTTCATTCGCAAATAACCGACCCCCGCCGCCAACGTGATAACAGTGGCCGTGCAAAGAAATCCAAGCAGAGGAAATAGGAAACGAATCATCGTACTCATGATTGGTTCACCTCCTTCGCACGGAGTGCTACTTCATCGAGCACTTTTGTTTCAAGGCGCGAGGCTTCCTGCTGATGCTGTTCTCGCTGGTGGTCGTGAAGTTTGTCGAGTACGCGCACCTGACGATCGGCTTCGACAGCATTCTGTCGTCGGCGTTCGATTTCCGCCGACAAAACGGTCTCCTGTTCTTTCAGCGTAGCCTGCTGTGCCCGCAATACAGCTTGGTAACGTTGCGCTTCAAGCAAACTGTTGACGTTGGTTGTGCCGCGGGAGGTGTTTTCTCGTTGTGTTGCCTGCATAGATAAAAGCTCTTCGCCGATGGCAACTTGCTGCTCCTGGAGCATCAGGGCAGCTTGGTACGCTTCGGCAAGTTTTCCACGCATCTCATCGCGATGTGCTACGCGGAGTTTGCGGAGGGTTGCCAGTCGAAAGCGAAATTTTGCCATGATGTGCAAAGTAAAATTAACGATATGTGATGGGATGTAGTAATACTGCGTTAAGTGAATTGAACCACGACGACACAACGAGTACGACGTGATAGCTGAATAGCAGGTCAAAACAACAAGATGCGTGTCTCCAATGAATCAATCATTTCCATAAAACAACCAAGTGGTCTTTGAGCCGTCAGAACCTCCATCACAATACTTTCTCTCCGTTGTGACCTTTGTGACCGTTGTGCCGTCGTGGTGAAACATAGTGCTGTTGTAGGGCACGACTATTTAGGTGTTCTCGGGTTCTGGTGTCGCGTCGGGGTTGGCCGGGCTTGGGTTGCTTACTAGTTGTGCGGCAGCTTGTTGCGAAATATGAATCAGTCCTTTTTGAATTTCTTCCATCGATAACCGCTCGTCGATGTCTTGTCGAAGCAAACCGTGAATCTGCTCTCGAAAGGCGAGGGCAATATCAACCTCTTTGTTGGTTCCCTGTCGATACGCTCCGATTGCCAGCAGGTCTTCATTTTCGTGTAGCGCAGCCAGTAGTCGTCGGACGGTTCGGGCCGCCGCTTGGTGCTCTGGAAGTGTTACGTCTTTCATCAGTCGGCTAATGCTGCGCAAAACATCGACTGCCGGGAAATGTCCCTTCTCGGCAAGTCGTCGCGAAAGCCACACGTGGCCATCCAGCAGGCCTCGCATGGTGTCTGCCACCGGTTCGTTTTCGTCGTCTCCCTCGACCAACACCGAGTAAAGCGCGGTAATGCTTCCCTTGGGCGAACGGCCCGCACGCTCCGTCAGTTTGGGAAGCAGCGAAAAAACCGAAGGAGGAAAACCTCGCGTGGTGGGAGGTTCTCCTGCGGACAGACCGATCTCGCGCTGCGCAAGTGCAAACCGGGTGATCGAGTCCATCACTAGCAAAACGTTATTTCCCTGATCGCGAAAATACTCGGCAATGGTCGTAGCCGTGTGAGCCGCTTGTACCCGCAGCAACGCGGGTTCGTTGCTGGTAGCTGCGACAACCACACTACGAGCAAGACCTTCGGGACCGAGTTCGCGTTGTATAAATTCGTTAACTTCTCGTCCGCGTTCGCCAATCAGAGCGATGACCGAAATGTCGGCGTCGGTCCAGCGCCCCATCATTCCCAGCAACACGCTTTTGCCCACGCCAGAACCGGCGAAAATTCCCAATCGCTGGCCCCGTCCGCAGGTCAGCAACGCGTCGATCGATTTCACACCCGTGGCCAGGGGGGCATCGATACGCGGCCGTTGGGTGGGCGGCGTCGGTTCGTTGTGCAGTGGCATACGTTCGTAAAGCATCGGCTGAGGACGGCCATCGACGCAGCGTCCACGTGCATCGACAATCCGACCAAGCAACCCCGTGCCAACCCGCAACGATCGCGTGGTACGCACGAGCTTGACTCTGCTTCCGCGGCGAATACCTTCCAGATGGGTCAGCGGCATAACGAGTGTATGCTTGTCTCGAAAACCAATAACTTCCGCATCGATGCCTGACCCCGACTGCCGTTGGATCGATACCAGTGCACCGATCGGCGCAGGAAAATCGGCCACCGCGGCTGTGAGCCCCGTGGTTTGTACCACGCTGCCGGTCAGGCCGGTTAGCATGGCACCGTTCAATTGTTGAGAGAAATCTGTATTCATAAAAGTTTGGCTGTCTTCTCGGATGTTCGCTAATTCAATTCCTCTGCGACACGTTCTAACTGGGTCTCGATTTGCTGGTCGATCGCGCCAAATTCTGTCTCCACTAGGCTGCCACCTACAGAGATCGACGCGTCGGCAACAACTTTTGTTTGCGCTGCGGGGTTGAACTCGGCAGCAAGCTGCGCTACCTGGCCTCCGAGCGTTGTGTGGTCGGTCGGGTTGAGCTTCACAGTGATTTCCGCAGCTCCCGCGCAAAGTCGCAGGGATTCGGTTACCCACTCGGCGGGAATTTCCGGCTTCTTTTCTATCTCGCGCCGGACAATCCGATTTGCAATCGCACACGCAAACTGTACTGCCGAGGTCTCCCAAAACTTGAGCCACTCTTGCCGCGAATCCTCGATCTGCTTTACGGCAGCGGCCAAGGCAGGTGTGAGCGTTTTCATCTGCTTGCCAACTTTTTCGTCAAGGATACGCTCGATTGCCTCTTGCGCCGCTTTGCGACCCGCGATTTCCGCCTGCTTACGAATCTTGACGGCTTCGCTGCGCGCTTCCTCGATAATCTTGGAGGCTTCGCCGCGTACATTTCCCAAATAATCATCCGCCTGCCCAGCCATGTCGGTGAGATCATAAGCAACTCCACCAACTCGGTTTCCTGAGCTGTAGGGCTGCGACTCGCGTTTGATAATCGTGGCCATGATGTTGAATTTTAAAAGATAGTGAACTTCAAAACTGGGTGGGACAATGAAATCGTTTAGCGTGAACTCAATCCAGCGACATGTCCGGCCAACTGTTGCTGGGCAGCGAGCATGTCGCTCAGCCGTGTTGGGCCAATCTCGCGTAGTTGTCGGCGTAGTTGCTTTGCTTGTCGCCGGGGCAAATGCTGTAAAATCCGATTCATCAACTGGTCGCTCGCCCCCGCCAATGCCAGTGTCACGACTTGCTTATCTGCTTGCGTCATAGCGTGCATCAGCGCGGCATCGGTTGCCTGCTCCAAGACGGACAAGGGATCTTCCACATGGGATTCAACCTTTGGTGCTGAGGGTCTCGGCTGCGGTGGTAAGGCAAATGTTTTGATTGGAGACCCGCGTGTGAGGCGGTCTTCCCGAATTCCATTGGGGACTGGAGGGAACACGGATAGTTTGCTTTGCGCGATGTCGCGATCCGCTTGCCGCGGATGCGAGGGACTTGTCGGATAACGGTTTCCAAGACGCTCTGCAAATTCGGGGACCTTGCTGTTCAGACGCGTGAGAATTGCTGCGCGCCGATCTGCCGGTGTGTTTTCCAGAATTCTCTGCACAAGCTCCGCACCGGCCGTTTGACGTTGTTTTCGTTGACGTTGCTGATCGATCCACTGGGCAAGATGCGATTCGACAACGTGCAAACTCTGTTCGTCTGCCGGGTCGAGTTCCGAGAGTCGTGCCAGGACATCAACTTGTAAATGCGGAGCAAGCTGCGAGAGAATTTCCGCGGCAACAACGTGGTCGAGACGAGAAAGCACAACCGCCACGGTCTGCGGATGTTCGTGGGAAAGCGCTTCGACAATCGTGGTCGTCTCGGCATGCGTTAGCGAGGCGAGCGTGTGTTGCTGCTTATGGGCTAGCGGCGCGGATGCGAAGGAATCTTGTTGTTCGATCCGTGCAAGCAACGAGGCATCGAGTTCCACTCCTTCGGTATGCGTTGCAGGCGCTTGGGCTGTGCCAGTCCGAAATTGCTCGACAATTTCATCTTGCTCCCCAGTCTCGACGTCGCCAAGCGTTTCGATGGCCAAGCGGACTGCCCTGGCATCGGCAGCTGGCATCTCTGCCAACATCCGCTCGGAGAGTTCTTCGTCAAGACTTGCCACAAGAATGGCAACCTTGCGCAATTGACGGTCTCGATGGTTTGGGTGTGATCGATTCATAGTAGAGGGAAGGAGCTCCGTATTGTTATCCGGCGTTGCTGATCCAACTTCTTAGGATTGCCGCGGCGGCGTCAGGGTCTTCTTTCACGATCTCGGCCAAATCGTCTTTCAGGTTGGGGCCTTTGTTCAACTTCAGCCGTGGCCGGTTATCATCTCCCGACGCAGAGGCCGCATCGGATTTTGTCTCGGCTTCGCCAGAACCCACGTTGATTGGCAATGTCGAGCTGCCAAACGAAGCGACTGGGTCGGAAGGTGGTATCGACTTGACGATCGAGCGGAGCATGACCAACCCGAAAAGGGCGATCCCCGCCATCGTCATCGTGTTAAAGTTTTGACTTGCCCAGGCCATCGCTTGTCCAGCCGTGGAAGGGCCTTCGATGGGATCAGGCGTCAGCGATTCAAAGAATGTGATATTCACATCGGAAAAATTGTCTTTCGCCAACTCTTTCGGCAAGAGTGGCACAACGATTGCGCTGATGTCGTCTCTGAGGTTTTTCTTAATCCCCTCGAGATCGGTATCGATTGTGTCCGGCAAAGGCTGGTTGGGATCTTCTCCTCTGCGGCGCTGTTGTTCGCGCCACACACTGACCAGATAGTCGTGGGGAATCGCGATACCAGCTCGGACATGCTTGGGTATCAAGCCCGATTCCCGTAAAAATTCGTCCTTCGTACCCACCAGAAATTCATCCTGCTGAGTCGAACTTTCGGTCTTGTTTTTGACGGTACTCTCTTCGGAGGAGGGATTGTTGTTTCGTCCTGGACCCTGAGCGGACAGACCTGGTTGCCCCCCATTGCCGGCTTGCGAGGATTCCGTCGTTTCGGTATCCACCATTTGGCGCAAGGGAGCCCCATCTCCATCGGGCTTGGTTGTTCGAGTGGTGCGCTCGATGGCGTCGTCCAACTCCGCGGTCACTTGAACTTTCACGCCAGGAATGTAAGCGAGTAGATCCTCGATATTACTTTTCATGTGCCGTTCGAATGCGATCCGATGTTGGAAGTAGGGGTCTTCAAACATTTCGTCCGACGAGCCACTTTCTCCCAGATAAGACCCATCGCCCAGATTCGTCACGTTCACGTTTTCATGGGACAAGCCGGCAATCGCTCCCGCGACCGCCTTCTTAATCATCTTCACACGCCGCCCGTCAATCGGTTCGCCGGGCGTTGGTTCCACACTGACCGTGGCGGTGACTTGGCCCGTTTTCGACAGTCCGCGAGGTTCCCGAATGTCGTAAATCACCTGGGCGGCTTCGATGCCATACATCGCGCGCACAATCATCGAAAGCTGCTGCTCTCGGGCCGCTTTGAGCCGCTGTTTGCGCGTTTCAGGATCGACAAACGGACCCACGTCGAGCGCGCTTTCTAGCAGCGAATGAAAATTCGGTGGCAACGCCCCGGCATCGGCAACCGCTGCTAGGTATTCCGCCTTTTGCCCTTGAGGAACACGAATACGATTGCCTACACGCTCGTAAAGATTCAGACCCGCCTGAGCAATCGCCGCTTCGGCGCGGTCGGCATCGCGTGGCGGCAGAAATTCGCCGTTGAACAAATAATTGTCTGGGCTGGCCGAGTGATGCTGAAACAAATAGCCCAAACTTACCCCAATCACACCCACCAACAACAAGGCAGTCACCCGTGCGGCAGGGGTCATCGAAAGCAACAGTTCGCGTATTTGGGCGCTGGCCTGATTCAAGAAATCCATCCGTGGACCTCAGTAGTTTGTCTTTAGTAACTAACAAATTCAATTTTGAACCGCCAAGGACGCCAAGCAGTTGTTTTTATCAATTCCATAAACTTTGTTTTGCTTTGCATATCAATCGAGATTGGTACATTCGTTTCCTGATCTGGACTTGCATTTTCTTGGCGCTCTTGGCGTCCTTGGCGGTTATCTTTTTATCAGATTTCCTCAGGACTACAGGCGCGATGTCTTAAACTCGAATATCCCGCACTTCTTGATAAACTTGCATCATCTTATTTCGCATTTGCATCATCAGTCGAAATGCCATGTCGGCTTTTTGCACGGCGGTCAAAACTTCGGCGGGGTTGGCGTCGCCTCCGGTCATTAACGTTTCTACCGCCTTGTCTGCATCCTGCTGCATCGAATTCACATCTTGGATCGAATCGAGCAGAAAGTTTTTGAACGAGGCTTTTTCAGTATCTTGCGGTTGGGAAATCGGCGCTTGGGGCAGACTTAGTCGGCTCGCCGATTGGGCACTGTGGATCGGATTCATGTCGCGGTTCCTTGACACTTACGTTGGCCCCCCAACGTCGCCAGTTACGTCAACATCTGTGTGCGCTCTCCTAGGATTGTAAATAAATGGATTGTTTGCTTCGTGGGTCAGGCCAATATTTGTAGTGTTTGCTGGCCCATGCTCTTGGTGATTTCAATCACGCCGATGTTTGCTTCGTACGCACGGGTTGCTTCCAGCGCGTCGACAAATTCGGTCGTCATGTCAATATTCGGATAAGCGACGTAACCAGTTTCAGGATTCGCGTCGGGATGTCCCGGGTCGTACTTCAAGCTCGGTTCGACCTGCGAAGTTTCCACGCTTGCCACTTTCACACCTTGACCGCCGCCCGAGGTGGTGAGGTTTGTGTCGGTTTGGAATGTGACAAAACGGGGAGTGTAGGGGACCGACTCTCCTTTTTCGTTACGAGTTGTCGAGATATTTGCCAAATTCGACGAAATCACATCGAGTCTGGCTCGTTGGGCGACAAGCGCGCTCGTGCTGACATCTAAAGCGTTAAACATGATTTTATGCTCCAGGATCTACACTTGAAATATTTTTTCACTTGGTACTAATGAGTAAAATACCATCAAGGAAATTGGAAATGCGAAAGAGAAAAGGGGAAAAATTCCGCAATTCGAATCCCAAATTCCCTGCTCCTTTAATCATTTCCTTGGCGTCTTTGGCGCTCTTGGCGGTTCATCTTTTCTGTATTAAGGACGTTCGGAAATCGCTGCCCGTAACAGGCGGAACTGTGCCGTCATGATGCCCAGCGCCAGGTTGTGTTGTGCTTGGTTTTTGCTGATCTCGGTAACTTGTTGTTCGATGCTCACGTCGCTGTTGTCGTGATAAAGGATGCTTTTGAGCGACTCGCGTACTTGGTCCATGCCATCGTGTCCGGTTGCGGTTGTTTTACCGGCTAGCTGGGCGTTGATTGCATAGGTTGGCGAAATTGCCGACTGGCGGCGTGCTTCGACAGCTTCCTGCAAACGGCTTTGAAACTCCTCGGGCGAAAGGTCTCTGGTGCGGTAACCGGGTGTGTCCATATTGGCAATATTGCCAGCCAGCACTCCGTGTCGAGCCTGTGTGAAATTCACAACTTGCTCGAGTACTGGAATCGTCGACGAATCAAATAACTTTGGGAGCATGTGCTTTCTCGCTACCTTTCAGCATTTGCCCCACCTGCTTTTTTGCTTGCAACTTGCGTGCCAGTGATCACATGAATAATGCTCTCACCAAGTTTGTAAAACTCGATTGTCGAAATCTTCCTTAGCGCCCGACTTATCTATCCAACCATTTCAAGCTTGTTACCTCAAACTACGCCGATTTTCTCAACGGTGGACCGGCAGAAGTTGCCGATGGCACCGGCAATGTTTGCCGATTCGCAGTCGAAATTTCTCGAAAACCTTTTTCTCGCGGAGCATAACCATAGTTGCGCAACTTTCCGCTAAGTGTGCGTACTCCAATGCCAAGGGCACTGGCTGTTTTTGCGCGATGGCCTTCAAAATGTTCTAGCGTCGCCAGAATCATCTGACGCTCGACATCTTCCAAACTTGCGCCCACCGGAAGCGCCGCACCGGTTGTGGGCGAGTCGACATCCTCGGGACACTGGAGCCAAGGTCGGAATTCGTCGCCGGTCACCAATTCACCCGAATTGAGCACACAGGCCCGTGTGATGATGTTTTCCAATTCGCGAACATTTCCAGGCCAGGAATACAATGCGAACAGTTCCCTTGCAGAACTGTCCAACTTGCAGACTTCCCGACCCAACCGTCTGGTTGCCCGGGCAAGAAAATGGTCGGCTAACAGTTGCACGTCGTCGCCCCGCTCGCGTAGCGGCGGTATAAACAGCGGTACCACGGCTAGCCGATAGTAGAGATCTTCGCGGAAACGTCCCGCGGCAACTTCTTTGCCGAGGTCGCGGTTTGTACTGGCAACCACGCGAACGTCTGCCACTCGGATTTCGTTGCAACCGACACGCTCGAAAGTGCGCTCTTGCAACACGCGTAATAACTTGGCTTGCAGCGGCATGTCGATTTCAGTGATTTCGTCCAACAAGATCGTTCCCTGCTCGGCCATTTCGAATCGGCCCACGCGATCTGCATCCGCACCCGTAAACGCTCCGTGGCGATGCCCAAACAACTCGCTCTCTGTGAGTTGCGAAGAAAGGGCAGGGCAGTTGAGACTTACTAAAGTCCCCTTGGCCCGCGGGCTCAGCGAATGAAGTGCTTTGGCAACCAGTTCCTTTCCCGTGCCGCTTTCGCCACAGATCAAAACGGTTTCGTCGGTCGGTGCCACTTGAGCAATCCGTTCGCGCAGCTCGGCCATTGCACGACTGTTTCCAACCATCCCGCTGTCCATGGACTCATGAACGCAAGTCGTCGATGGTCCCTTGGTGTCTAGCTCAGCGTCTAACAACCGACCACGTTCGATTGCCCGCGCTACTTGTTCTTCCAATCGAGTGACGTCGAATGGTTTTTCTAAATAGTCGAAAGCGCCGAATCGCATGGCTTCGACTGCTGATGAAATCGTGGCGTGGGCCGTGATCATCAGCACTTGCACATTCAACGAACGCTGGCTGATCTGCCGAATAAACTCCAAACCATCCATCCCCGGCATTTGCAAATCGGTGACCACCACGTCGTAGGATTCACGCTCTAGCATCGGCAGCGCCTCGACCGCACTGGCAGCGTCAGCAACTTCGTATCCTGCATGGCGCAGCACATCGGCTACCGACTCACGCGCTGCCGTGTGGTCGTCGACAATAATAATCTTGCCAGAGCGGTTCGACGAATTCATGCGGCTGCCCTCGAAGCAGGACGTGGAATTTCAATCGTGAAGGAGGCTCCGCCTTCGGGACAATTTCGCGCTGTCACACGTCCCCCATGGGCTTCGGCGATGCGATGAACGATTGCCAGCCCGAGGCCGGTGCCTTCGCTCTTGGTGGTAAAAAATGGATCAAAGACACTGCCCAGTTGTGTCGGGTCGAGCCCCGGTCCGCTATCGGCCAGTTCCAACTCGAAGCCTTGCGGGCCGTCGAATGCTGTGACCACCAGTTGTCCACCGTCCTGCATCGCGTCCAATGCGTTGAGTGCGAGATTCAATACTGCGCGACGCAACATTT
This sequence comes from Planctomycetota bacterium, assembly GCA_029259915.1. Lineage (GTDB taxonomy): Bacteria > Planctomycetota > Planctomycetia > Pirellulales > Lacipirellulaceae > Bythopirellula. Next base: position 74,755 of record JAJDED010000011.1, read on the forward strand.
CGCGGTCTGCGCTCAGCGAGGCACCAGGAGGTACATCCGTCGTCACGCGAATCGACTGAGCATCCAGCTGAGGACCGAGCGATTCACACACTTCGTCAATCAAATCGCGAACCAGAAAAGTGTCCCAGTGAGGTTCGCGGTGGGAAGTGAAGTTCAATAAGTCGTTCACGGTAATGTTCAGGGCGGTGAACCCTGCCTCGACTTTGTTCAAGATGTCCATGCTGCCAGAATCGTCTGCCAGCCTACGTTTCAACAAACTCATGTAAAGTGTCACGGGCACCAGGCTGTTACGCACCTCGTGGGCGACGTGGGATGCCATGCGCCCCAAATCGGCCAGCCGATTTTGCAGGGCAAGTTCACGGTTTTTCGCTTCCAATTCGTTAGTCAGTCGCCCCACTTCGGCTTGAAGGATTTCATGGGTCTCTTGCAGACGAACGGTCGCATCGTGCCACGCCGCCAAGACCACTTCCAGACTTTGCCTATCGTCCACAGATCCGTCGTCCGCAGACAAACCGGGCGAAGGGATTCGCGGCATGGTGTTCGTAGCCAGCGAGGCATCGGCAAGTGTATGTGAGCTGTTCATGAATTCTGCTTCGTTCGTTTTTTGTTAAGCATCGGAGTGAATGTCGAGTTGGGAATGATCTTGGGGTGCCAAACCAGAAACAGGCGTGTGCGCTCCGGCAAAGTGAGGTCCTTTACCGGGTTTCTTCTGTTGTGCCTGGTAGGCTCCTCGTGCTTTGCCGGCTAAATGGGCCGTCTGCAATTGCGTGGCGACCCGATCGCGGCGCTGAATCATTTGTTGTTCGTTTTCTTGTTCCATTTGCATGACTTTGTCCAGAAGTTTTCGACACTGCTCGGCTTGAGCCGCACACTGCTTCCGTGCTTCCGGGGATGCCCAGGCGCGCTGTTCGGGGGCTTGCCTTTGATAAGGAGCTAACTCACCTTCAACGGTTTGCATCGCAGCCAGCCACTGGTTTTTTGCGGAAAGCAATCGCAGCAAAGCGCCCATCTCGCCGGCAGCAATCAACTCGGACTGCTTCCGCCCCAGTTCGTGCAACTTCACAAGGCACGCGTGCCTTTCCCCAATCAAATCCGCCAGTTTTTCGGAATCGTATTGTGTCATTCCGAACGCCTACTTCCTTGTCAAGCGAGCTGAAGTTATGAAATCAAAATGTCTTACCACCCAAAATCGAATTCGGAAATAGGATTGTCGCCACGGCAACTCGCCCGTGGAGAGCGGATTGCGGAATTGCCTCGCTCCTAGTTCCTAGCCCCTCGCTATTTACCACTTGCTCATTTCGTCCAAAAGTAATTGCCACTGTTGCCGATTGAAGTTGGTTGCAATTTTGAAATTGGTTTCAGGCGGGAGCCTTTGTAAAACGAGCTTCGCCTGTTCGATCGTCCCACGCGCCTTGAGCGGCTGATTCAGTCGTCGCCAACAGTTGGCTATGTGGACAAAACTTTCTAAAACAAATGGTTCTGATTGATAAAGCGTGGAAACATTCGCATAGGCCCTGCGGGCTTCTTCATACCTGCGCAGCTGGAACAGGGCCGAACCTTGCATCATATAGCAGTTTCTCAGCAGGTTTCGCATCAGCGGAGTATTTTCGCCATGTCCTTCCACGGTGATCTGGCGCTGAATGAGCATGTAATTTTTCAGCGCTCCTTCCAGGTTCTGGTCTCGAAGTTTCCGATTCTTCTGACGATCACTTTCGGTTTTTGCTTCGCGCACCTTCTGAGCGGGAGCTTCGGCTGCATTGTGGAAGCTGCGTGCGATCGTATATTTGGCCATCAACGTATGCGACGAGTCTGGATAGCGGGCGACTGCCTCTTCCAGCTTGGCAATCGCTTGTTGATAGCGTCCCAAATCATGAAGCAGCTGCCCCAAGGCGAATAAGGAATCGCGCCATTCTTTGCTCTTTGGAGTGAGCGTCTCGCCGGTCAGATTAGTCAGCAGAAGTCGCTCTGCCTTTTCTTCCTCGTTAAGTTCTCGATAAGCACGAACGCAATCGATGCGAGCCTGATAAACCACTGCGTCGCGTGGATACAGTTCGATACATTCTTCCAAGGCCTCGATTGCCTTTTCTGTTTTGTTGTTCGCCAACAGCGACTGCCCCAGTTTCAACAGTGCCGCAGCGTTGTGTTTCTCGGCTTCGTGTTGTAAGTAGTCTTCGAGGATTCGTACTGCATGCGTGTAGCTTTGTCCTTGGAAGTAGTCATCCGCGGCATGCCACAGATCATCGGTGAAGTGCCGAGTGGCAAACCGCATTTGTGCAAGCGTCTCATAAGCCCTGCCAGCAGCTCGCAGATGGAAGCGCCCTTGCTTTGTGAGCGAATTGGCACGCCATTGCTGATGTTGAGGTGCTTCCTTGAGGTTCGAGATGCCCCACTGCTCGTGTGTCTTTCCGCGCAATTCTATGACTTCAATCTGGTTGAAAAGTGGGGGGAACTGCTCTAGGAGTGTTAATGCCTCGCTAAACTGTTTCGATTCTACAAAACTCGCATGTGCGCTGGTCAGCCGCTTGCGCAATTCCGACAGGGGAAGCAAACGGTTGGCATAAGTGACGGGGTCTCGAACAGTTTCCAAGACCTGCCGATAGCTCGTCAACGCGAGTTCTCGATTCCCCGTGAACCGGGCTAAGTCGGCTTTCGACAATGTTGCAACAACACTTTCTGACGAATCCCCGAAGAGCTTTCCAATCTGATCGTATTGGTTGATTGCTGCCGGGAAATCATTCTGAAGTTCATAGCATTTGCCGATCCAGTACATCGACTGACGCGTCAATGCTCCACTCAAGGTATCGAGTCGTTGCGATTCACGTAAATCGGAGATCGCTCGGTCCAAAACGGTTTTGCGCTGGGTGCTATTGGCAGGCAGTCGTTCCGCTTCTGCAACGGCCAGTTGTCCCGATACATTCTTCACGCGCGCAAGATATTCGTGCTGCCCACCTACCTCGGAAAGCTGCTTGAAAGCTTCCTCAATCCGTCCAAGCCGACCGAGTATCTCCGCACGCACAATCCGCGCATTGTATTGCTGTGAGACGGTCAGTTCCGGATCTCTAAGCAGAGCTTCATTGTGACGCAAGGCCGCAGCAAGATCAGGATCGGGAATTTCCAGATTAGCCTCTGCCAACAAAGTATGGATTTCAGTCGTGGGAAGCCCTTCGTGGTGAATTGCTTGGTTGAGTACTTTGATGCCTTCGCGAGGTTGGTTGCCAAGGATCAAGCTTCGACCCAACAGGAATGACAATTGGCTTTCACGCTCAGAAGAAACTCCTAGCGTGCTTGCCATTTGAAAATAGCGAGCAGCCGCTAAATGGAAAGCCCGCCGTCGCTCGGCAGACCACTCTCCTTCGGCATGGTGGGCTTTGACTGCGCCCAACACAAACAGGGCCCCGCCAAAATCGTCTGGAGAATGTTTGCGGCCCTGCATGCGTCCGATCAGCGTTTTGGCTGCTTCGTATTTTCCATCGTCTAGTGCAGCCAGAGCTTTTTCCAGTACGGCAGGATCTCCCATGTTGATCGCGATGTGGGCTAAGTAACTCCACAATGCGAAAATGCTGCCAAAGATCAATAATCCCGCAAGTCCCGTCAGTGCCATGCGCAATCTGCTCGATCGGGCCCACTCTATAAGAGCGGTTAACCGACTGTGCATACGAGCGCCAAACGTCGCGGTCGACTCGTCAAGATTGTCTTCCGAGACATCCTGCTCGTCGACGCTTTGTTCCGCGTCGTCCTGTTCAGTGGCGTCTTGATTTTCGGCCATAGTCGAGATCAGAAAACAAGTGTTAAGTAGTGCAGTCGGGTTTCTTCCGGGCCTGAGGGGCCGAACAACGCCCAAAACTGCTAGTGGCATCCACAGCCTATGCAGGCATTGCGCACGGACTCTAACGCGCACATCATGGAGATAAGCGGGAGGGCTTGTACAGAAAACGCGCGATCCCTGTCAATCCGCGTTAATAGATAGCATGCTAGCTGAGAGCCAGAAGAATAAGAAGCCTTTCCCCTCTGGCTCTTCGCTCTCAGCTCTTAGCTCTCAGCTAGCTTGAGAGACCGACGGACAGAACTGCTCCATGATCCAGGCGTTGACGTCCGCAAGCATCACGGTGGTCAACTCGTCGCCTTCCGGATTTAGTCGCAGCGAAAGTGAACAGCCGGCACTGTGGAACAAGCGCAAATCGTCCATCACTCTCGGCAGCGGGTACTTCTCGTCGGGCGAGACAGACAGCAACAGTGGCAATTTACGCGCTTGGTTGATGTGCCTTAACGGGCGCAGGCCTTTTGGCATCGGACCGCCAAGGGAGATTGCACCGGCGACAAGATTCGGATTTTCCATGCCTAACCGCAATGCCAACGTGCCACCATTGGCAAACCCGGCAACAAAAATTCGATCGGGATGGATATTGAATTGCTGACGAGCAAGCTCGATGGAGTGCTCCACGCGCTCCACAGCTTGGAAAATGTCCTCGGCCGTGTTTCCCCAATTGAACGCACTGTAATTTCGTTCGCTGCACCGCGTACCTCGTGGGGCAACCGCCACGTGATTCCGGCAACTAATCAGCGGCATGACTTTTTTGACTTCTTGTTCACTGCTCTCGGGCCCATGGAGCCAGACGATCAACGGATACGCATATCCGTGCTCGTAATTGATCGGAGCAAACAAGCAATGCGCCGTTCCGACCGGCGTAGGTGCCGCCGATGGAAAAGATCGCTTCGTTTGGGGGTAAGGCTGAGAAGAGCCGAGAAATTTCGTGGCAGCCTGAATAGGCTTATTAATCAATGGAGAGCGATTCATGACAACCTAGGGGGATCAGTTGCGGGGGTCCGATCGAGTTTGTCGAATGTTTAACAGAATTTGGCCAACGAATCTTTGGCAACTCCGTCCAGTTCCTGGCCTGCCATGGCAATCGGCCATCGATTCTATCACGGTCATCTCTGCAAGCAAGCAAATGCAGAGAAAACTTTTACCGCTTTTTTCGAGAGACGTCGACCCAGTTTGACAGGACTTAACAACGACTGAGGTTTGTAAGCGAGGCCGCAGAAAAAGTCAACGTCAGAGCATGAATCGCTCTAAAATCGAACACCCATGGCGATGCTAGCACCAGCGGTCAAGAATCCTGAGTTGTCTCGATTTCGTCGTCAGAAGTACTTGGCGCAGAAGGATTTTCTGCGGAGTCGTCATGAGGCGTTGAAACCTCAGCGTCGTAGACCAAGCGTTGCGGCTCACTGTGCATGGCCTCGTTCAAGTCGGAATGAATATCCGAAAGGCCGCGACGAAAATCCGTAAAGCTTTTCCCCCAAGATCGCGCGACTTCAGGAAGTTTGCCACCATACAGCAGCAAGGCGACCGTCGCCAGCAGAAGCATTTCTCCAGGACCGGGGCTCCAAAAGGCGAATAGAGCTTCAATATCAAGATGGGACACAACACGGCCCTATTGCGTTAAGCAGTTGTCGATGACTTCGAGTGAGTCGATTCCTGATCGTCATCACTATTATTTTTTTGATTCTCAATCGATGCTTTACCTTCGGCATCAATTTCCCCCTTAATGCCCTTGCGAAATTCTGTAATGCCAACACCTAGCGATCGCATTACAGAAGGCAATCGCTTTCCAAATAGAAGTAATACGACTAGGCCTACGATTAGCATTTCGGGCAGTCCCGGAAATCCAAAGGCCAACAGGGTTGAATCCATGACTATCTCACCGACTTAAAAAAACGTCTGTTGCAAATTCCTTCACTTCTCACCCGCCCAGACCAAGTCTGTGCAAAGGCAAAAAGAGAGAGGCGAACGTACTCAATTCTACTGGCCTCAGGGGGCAAGTCAAACAGCGAAACCGCTCAGAAATTCGAACCCGGGCAACGATTACACCGCTTTTGCTGGTTTCTCTTACCGTTGGACCGGATGCCAATGCTCGCGATCGGCCAATTCGCCGGACGGAACCGTGGGGCTGTAGCGATAGTAAACTTCGAGGCAAAGTGCGGACAATGCGGTCGTGTAAACACGGCCCCCGTAGCCGCCCCAGGTGGTGTTGGTATCCCAACTGCCATCGTCCTGTTGGGTGGTCAGCAGCGCGGAGGTGAGTGCTTGGTTCCAGTTTTCCCACGCCTCGGTTGCGCTGGGGGATCGGGCGTTTTCCCGGTGCAATGCGAGCGTGGCGTAATACCAAAAATAAAGGTTGCGCCGCTTGGCGTTGGGCGGCTCTTGAGAAATCGAGTCGATCGCTTCCGCCGACGCGGCCCGGCTCAAACCGGCGGCACCCCGGCTGGCGAGCAATTGCCGGCAGAATAGCGCCTCGGCAGTCATCGTGCGACTGGCAGGGGTTTCAGGCCGATAGCAAGCCAATCCGCCCGCCTTGCCACGTTTTACACGACGCATAAACCTTTCCACGCGTGTCCACGTCGCTTCAGGAACCGCAATGCCTGCCACCTCGGCGCTTTTGAGGACCATCAGTTGCCAACCGAGTTGGCTCGTGTCGCCGGTGTCGCCACGTCGGTAGCGCCAGCCACCGTCGGTCGGATGTTGCATCGACAGCGCATAGCTCACCGCTGAAGTTGCCATCGGTTCGAGACGCTCGTCGTGCGTCAGCGCGAGAGCTTCGCAAACCGCAAACGTTGCCATGCTGTGGCAATACATGCGGGCAAACAATTGTGCGTCGCCATAGAGCGAACCATCTGCGCGTTGCCGTTGGCGAAGATATTCCAACCCGCTTGCCACTTCGTGCGTGTACGAACCGTGGCGGTGCGTATGCCCCGATCCGAGAAATGCGAGTAGCGCCAAACCCGTCACGCCGGTGTCGGCCTTGGTGCCCGCGCCATGCCGATCGTGCCCCAGTACAACTCGCTCTTCACCGCCGCCAAATTGCGACGCATTCCAACCGCCGTTGGCCGCCTGCGCATTGGCCAACCAACCCAACGCAGCGCGAACCGCCTTTTCGGTTTGAGGACTGCCGCCATTTTGAACAATCACCTGCTCACGATTCTTAGCGAACCGGTTGGCATAAGTTTTCTCAACCACAGGTTGAGCAACTGGTTTTTCAGGTTGTTGAGCGGCGTCGGCCTTTTGTTCCGGTGCCTCGCTTGGCTCCGCGGTTGGCGTCACTTGTGGTTTTGGTTCGTCTGGCACAGTTTCCACAGGTTCAGCCACCGGCATCAGCGACGGCGCTTCCAGCGGCGGGGCAGGGGGGAGGGGCGTTTCTGGCTCTTGGTGATCGACAATGTCGTCCATCGCGGCGGTGTCGGGACCGGGGTCGGTCGGAGCTGGCTCGGGAGGTTCCGGCGGGGAAAGTTCCGGAGCAATCAACGGCGAATCGTCCGGCTGTTCCCACTCGGGAGTGAGCTCCTGCTCGACTTTTTCTTGTTGCTTGGGCAGCGTGATTGGCAACACGGCAACACGAATCGGCTGGTCGGAGCCCGCCTCGGGAGCACCGGCAACAATCTTCACGGTCATCGCCGCACACGCCAACAGCACATGCACCCAAAGCGAGAGAATCGCATACTTCCGCCAAGGTTTCGCGCGACTCCAGCGGGTACGCAGCACGATCAGCAATAGCACCGTCACGCCAGCCAAGATCGACCACATCACCAGCCAGGTGACGGCCGACAACCCCCAAATGGCAAGCATGGGTTGAATGGCCAAGGGTTGAAGATGCTGCGTCATGATTCACCGTCGCTTGGCATGAGGGCCATCGGCAATACGCACCGTAATACCCAATTCGGAAATCTGTGCATCCTTACACGCGGCAAGCGTAGCCGCCACATGTTGAAATGCACAAGCCGCGTCCCCGCGAATGACAACGCTAATGTTGGGATATTCCCTGCGGACCGCGGAAAGGCGCTCCGTGAGTTGCACGAGAGATACTTCTTTGCCATCAAGCGAGATTTCACCCGTCTGCTTCACGGCGACCACCCGCTGCTTGGGTGCGGAGGTCAACGCCGCCGCGGCTGCCACTTCTGGCAATTCCAAATCGATATCGCGTTCCCGCTCAGAAAATTTTGTGGCCACCATAAAAAAAATAATCAGCAAGAACACGACGTCGATCATCGGCGTCAGGTTCAGCGAAGGCTGGTCGTCTTGCTGCGTCTTTAGGGGCATGGCAGAGGAAAGGGGGAAGGATAAAGGGGGAAGGCGAAAATGAGTATGGATATTGTCATAGCCGCCGGCGGGAGCCGGTGGTTCGCTTGCGGTTTCGCCGCGTTACGCTGCCTTTTTTGTCTTGGTATTTCGTGGTCCGCGGGTGCGGCGTTCTTCGAGTGCCTCGGCTGAAATCAGGTTCACTAAGTCTTGCCCCCGTTGGTCGATTTCCATCACCAGCATGTCGACACGTCCCACAAACCAGAGGTATAGAATCAATGCAGGAATGGCAACCGAAAGCCCGGCCGCCGTCGACAGGAGCGCCCCGCTAATGCCCCCCGCCAACAAATCGGGCCGACCCATCGCCGAACTGCCGGCGATGGCTTCAAACGCTTCCATCATTCCCCAGACAGTTCCCAACAATCCCATCAAGGGACAAACTGTTGCCACTCCGTTGATCACCCGCAAGAATCGTCGCATGTGGTTGGCGGAGCGCTCCCCTTCGTCGAGCACCGCTTGTTCGACTTCCACCGCCGGTTTGCCCCACTTGCGCACCGCGGCAGCAAACACGTCGGCCACGTGGCTGTCGTCTTCCAAACAGCGACGCAGCGCTTCTGGTCGATCCAGGGCGCCCTCACTAATTTGCAAAAGAAACCGCTCCGAAAACAGCCGCGGTACCACCCGACTGCGTCGTAAACTTACCGTCCGCTCGAATACCACGAGCAGCAGCACAAAGGAGCACAACACAATCGGAAACAACAACGGCCCACCCGCCAGCAGCATGTCCCACAGACTTTTTGTAGAACCTGAATCTGGAAGAGGCCCCTCGGCCGCTTCCTGGGCAAAGGCCGCCGACACCATCCACGCGTTGATCAGAAACGAGGCGAGAACGGGAGTTCTTGGAATGTGTCGCTGAATGTTCGTGATGCACCTCATCATTGTTTGCCTTGTTGTTGCCCTTACCGAGTTTGTGTGGTTCGGCTTGCTGCCAATTTCAACCGTGCATGCAGCTGCGGCTCAGGCTCCGTGCCGGGCCAGCTTTTTAGTGCCTGCAAATATACGGCCTGTGCTTTGTCCCATTGGTTTTCCAGTTCCCAACATTTCCCCGCCTGCAGGGCAGCCCGTGCACGCCAATCGGCTGGGCCCTCGCCGTCAATCAGTGTGGTGTAAGCTTTTCGGGCGCGGGTGAAAGCGCGCTGATGAAAAAAGGTTTCTCCGATCATCCATTGAGCCATCACGGCAGTTTCTGAATCCTCGGCGGTTGGGTTGCTCAACACTTCGCGGTAGGCCGTGCGTGCTTGCGCCATCTCTCCCTGCCCAGCCAATGCGCGACCCCGCAGGTAATCGACTTCGTATCGCAGTTCAAAATCCGGATACTTGCGGTTGATCTCTGCAACGATTTCCAGCACCTCCGTCCACTGTTGTCGGCGTGCCGCAAGTTGCGCACGACGCAATGGCACCATGGCCACCCAAGGTTCCGTCAACCCGGCAGTTTGCAGTTCGAGCTTGTCGAACAATTTGCGAGCCTGCGCGAGTTGCCGCGTGCGATATTCCGCTTCCGCCTGCCAAAACCGAAGCTGAATCCGTTCCGGCCCTTGCTCCAATTTCTCGATTGCTTCGGCAGTAATTGTTTTGACCACAGGCCAACGATTTTCCGCGGCCTCGAGTTGACATTTCAATACGAGTGTCTTTCCCATCAGTCGTTTAGTTTGTTTGGAGTGCTTTGCCGAACGAAATTCGGCCAGCAACCAATCGACATATTCGAGGGCTTCACCGCTATCTTTTTCATCGGCTGCCGAGCGGGCTAGCCAATAGGCGGCATCTATGGCTTGGGCACTCTGGGGGAACTTTGCCAGCAAATCGCGGAAAAGAATCGCCGCATCGTCGGTCCGATGTTCCGCAACAGCGATCCAAGCCAGGGTGGAAACTGTCTCCGCTTGATGCGGCGAAGCAGGAACCTCGGCCAACAGTTGCTCGAGCAATTTGCGAGACTCTCGATATTGGCCCAGTCGGTGATGCAACCGGGCCGCAAGCCGAATCGCTTCTGCGCGCTTTGGCGAAGTCTGTTTCCGCTCGGCAAGTTCGTAATACGCCGCCAGCGCACCGTCAAAGTGCCCATCACGCTGCAGAATGACTGCCTCTTCCAATAACTTCGAGGCAGTTGGTTCCGACTCGGTCTTCTCTTGGTTCGGCGAGCTTTCATCAATCGCGGCTAAGTATTCGCTCGCGGGATTCTGCGTTTGAAGTTCCGCAACGGCCTCGCGAAATGCCGGTTCGTCGTCTTCCGCCCGCGCCACACGCGCCAGCCCCCACAGCGCGTCGTCGGTCCACGCACTTTGCGGATGGTCGGCTAGCAATTGGCGGAACCGATTGCGTGCTTCGTCAAACTCTCCCGCTTGGAACTCACACTCCGCGGCGTAGAACAACATTGAGTCGCGCTGGGGAAGTTTGGCTCCGGATGCCAGAGCCGTGCGCAGCTGTTCGCTCGCCCGGGCCCAATCGCCTTTGCCGTAGGCTGCCATTCCCAGCAATTGGTGATAGTCTGCCACCCACTGCTGTTGGCTGAAGAGCGGGGCGACTTCTTCGCTAATCGCGTCGTACTCGCCCAGCTTCCACAACGACCACCCAGCCGCAACTCGCGCACGCGGCGCAAAAGGGCTTTTGGCGAAACGCCGAGGTATTTCGCGAAATTGCTGCAACGCGCCGCGTGTTTCCCCCGATTTGTATTTTGCACGACCCAACAACAAACAAGCTTCCCCGGCAATCGCGGTATTTTCGTGTTCCGTCAGTCGCCCCAATGCAACGGCTACTTGATCGGATTGGTCAGCCTGTAGTAACGCTTTCGCCAAGCGAAGTCGGGCATCTTCCAACCGTGTGCTTTGAGGGTAACTGGCCACCACCAGGCGGTAGACTTCAATCGCCCGATCAGTGTTGCCCACAGCCAGCGCCATGTCGCCCAAATAAATGTACGCAAAGGCAGCCGACGAATCGTGTGGAAACTCGCCAACAAATCGCAAGAGCGCCAATTGAGCCGACGTCGCATCTCCGGCAAACCAAGTCGCTTCTCCCGACCGAAATAAGGCACGCGTTGCGAATTGGTCGGTGCCTGCCGCAAGCACGGCAAAATACTGTTGGCGGGCCGACGCGTAATCGCCCAACTGCATCTGGCATTCGCCCAGATAGAACTGCGCGGCAATGCGAGTGGTTTGGTCTTGCGAGGAATCCGCACAGCGGGCAAATTGCGCGGCAGCGGCTTGCCACTTTTCATGTTGGTAGAGCCGCGAAGCCTCCACAAGAGCGGCCTGCTCAGCACCACATCGCAGACAGGGCATCAAGAGCGCGCAAACAGCCAGTCCCTGCAAACTTCGGCGGATGACCTTCGGCATGTTTGACTTTCTCTTGCTTGCCCCCCACCGACAACAAAGAAGTTAAACAAAATTGGCTTGCTGGATCCCCCAATTTTCGGAAATCACAGCAAGCCGCGTGGCATAAATTTAAGTGCACTCGGAAAAATGAAGAATGGATTTTTATGAATTAAGGATGGCTGAACCCCGCGGTTCATCACTTATAAATCAAAACTCCGTGGTAAACCTCAATCATCACTAGCTAAAACTGGCTTCCCGATCCCGTATCGACATTGCCCACCATGTGTAGATGGTTGTGATCGATGTAGATCACTTCCTGCGAATCTTCGTCCCTGAGCGTATGTGGCACGGGCCAACCGATGCGACGCACGTCCTCGAAATAGATCGTGCATTTGTAATGTGCATGGTGTTGCTGTGCCGGCCCAATCATCGGGTAGACCCGCGGTGGGTCGATGTAGTCGGAAATCTTTTCCCTGACGATACGTACGTTGTTTCGGCTATGCTCGTGCAGCATGGGGATTCCACCCTGAACAGGATTCGCTTTTTCGAGAGCTCGCATCACTTCGTCGTCGCTGGGTGGATCGAGCGCTACGATATTCGCGCCTGACGTAATCGGTCCCAAGATCGGTACGCGGTCGTAACGTTCGTGTTGCCAGAACTCGTCTTCCTTCTTCTTTTGAAGATAGGGACTAATCGGCACAGGAACCGCGAAGGGGCCCAGGCTTGGTCCTAACGTGCTAAGGCCCCAGTAACAACCGGTGCTCGTAAGCGAACTGACGCCCAGTACCAGTGCCAGAATCGCTTTGGTGAATTGATTTGGTCGTGACATCGATTCTACCTTTGTCCCTCAAGTGATTCGGCCGAATGCCGTGGCCACCCGGGTTCCAGTGGAGATCTTTACGTAAACGAAAATGCGAAATACATAAAACAGAAATACATAAAACAAATGCCACCGCGAGCGTCCCTGCTGCGATGACCTAATAGTTATCGAGTGAGTCTGGGTAAAACTTGCGGGTAATTCCGATTGTGAGGGGAAAAAATTGAACCAAGTTGATCTCGTCGTTAGCTAGCAGAGAGCCGAGAGCCGAGAGGCAAGAGCCAGAAAGACAGCTCCTTATTTCTGGCTCTTAGCTTTCAGCTCTTCTCTTTCCGCTCTGAAAACAAAAAACCCTCGCCAGCATGCACTGCTGGCAAGGGTCTTGTTGAATTCGGTCTCAGGATGCTCGACTACTTGCTGTCTTTGAAGTCGAGGAACCACCACCCATCGTCCCATTCCAAAGTCACTTTGCGCCAGCCCAAAGGTACTTGTGGATAAGGATAGAACGGGCCAATGTAAGGCCACGCCGAGGGCGAATACTGTTTCGGATACGTCAGTGCCGCGTAGTTTGGCGAAGCGGCATAGCTGGGCCAGGCGTAGCCGGGCACCTGCGGATTGTCGTAATTAACGGCTTGTCCCATCGCAGCGGGAACATGTCCGCCACCAGCAGGTCCCATCATTGGGCCACCCTGGGGTCCGCCCTGATACGAAGCCTGTTGGCTGAAATTCGCAGGCTGCACTCCACCCATACGGGCATAAGGCACCGGCATGTTGTTGCTGCGTGCAGACTGTCTTGAGCGTACGCGGCTGGCCGTCTTTCTCAGTGTTGGAGCAGACTGCATGCTGGCACTCTCGACTTGTGTGTCCCTTTGTGGCTGAGTTTCCACGGGACGCTCTATCGTAAGCTTGCTTACAACGTGAGCGACCCCGTCGCTGTTGCTAGCGATTTGAACTGCTAATCGCTTTTGCTCCTGACTGGTAACCGTTCCCATCAGCCAGGCGACGCCGTCCTTGTACTTGACGCCAACACGGTAGTTTTTGAGCTGGCCGCTCTCTTTCAAGTCGTTGGCGATTAGCTGGGCCTGGGTTTCGTCGTTCGCCGCAGCGTCCGAACATTGACAGGCGAGTCCACCTATGACCGCAGCCATGGCAAGACCTAAGATAAAGCTCCGCATTGTCCCCCTCCTGAATAATTCTTGACCGCAGTTTGTCGAGCGATGTTTTGCAGACGCACGAAAAACTGCAAACAGACGAGTTGCTTGGTCTGTAAAGAAGTTTCGGCAGTCGGCGCTGCGGAAAGGGAGCTTTTTTCCGATTTTAATGATGATCGCGTGCTAGCACGCACAGAATCATCGTTCTGCTATTCGAACGTAGCCAGTGCGGTTTGGCGGTGTCCAAAATCGGCCGTTGCTGTCACGATCATCATGACCAACGTTACCGCAGACAACGGCCAAATTGCCAAACAAGCGACGTGCCCCACGATCGTCGCGAAAGCGATCAGCACCAAGCAAGCGAAGAAACTCACGTGCGCAAGCAGTTCACGCCGACCACCAGCCTGCATCCGAGCCGCCCATGCCGTACCCAAACCAAGTACGTGCAAAACAATCCAAACTGCTTGCAGGGCGAGTAGAAGGTTCGTGGAAGGCATGGGGGATCTCTTTCCGATTTACAATAGAAGCGGCCCGCCGCTTGCAGCTTAGCGAAACCAACGCGAATGGCATGCCATTCGAAAAAGCAAGAATGCTTGCACCGAATTACAGGCGAAACCCAAGAAAAACCATTTAGGCCCGTTGCGCAAACCTTACCGATCAGAGTAAACATGCCACTGGAATTGAAACTTTTACAACCGGCCGTCTCAGTTTGAGTCGTGCGATTACCGTTTGAGCGGGGGATTCGCCGCTTGCGATTTTGCTTGCAGAAGTTTTTTCAATTCCCCTTCGATCTCCTCCGCACGGATGTTGCTGCTCACAACTTTCCCATCGGGGCCGATCATTATCATCAACGGCACCGTGACCACACCCATCTCGGTAGCCAGTCGGCTGTCGAATCCGCCCGACTCGTAGAGTTGCTTCCAAGGGAGCCGGTTTTCTTCTAAATACGCGATCAGCTTGTCACGCGAGTAATCGAGATTCACCCCGACAATCTCCAGGGCCCGCCGGCCATATTTCTTGTTCAGGTTGCCCAATACCGCATGGTCGGCAGTGCAAACATCGCACGAGGTGGTCCAATACTGGATCACCACCGCCTTGCCGCGATATTCTTTCAAATCAACTTTGTCGCCTTTGAGTGCCGTGCCTCGGAGCACAATCTCGCGTCCTTCGCTCGAAAGCCGAGTGAGCGCTCCACGCGACAACGCCGCATGTGCACTCTTGGGGAACTGCTCCAACAGACGGCGATACCACTGCGTGGCCGCCTTGTTTTCGCCCGCGATTTCGCTCCCCATCGCCAATTGCCGCAGGGCTTCCGCACCATGCTCGCTCTCCGGATGATCGTCAACAAATGTTTCGAGCGACGCAAGCCAATCGGAATGTGCTTTGGCAGGGTCGATGTCCGGATTCGCCAACGTCACGCCATAGTATTCGGCAAGCATCCGCTGGAACTGGAAGTAACCTGCCAATTCGTTTACATCGCCTTCTTTGTCTAGCTTGGTCTCCCACTTTTTCAGGTATTCGATTCCTTCGGGGAACGACCCATCTTGAGCGGCAGCACTAACCATGTCGGCCAGTTGCTTAAGCCATTGTTCGCGCTCGGAATCGTTTGGCGCCACGTCCGCCAGATCGGCCAACAAATTGGCGCGCTTCCGATTGAGCTTGGATCTTTCGTCACCTGCAACAGAAACGATTTGTTGGTCCAGTTTTTCCAGATCGGCCAGGATTTCCTGCATCCGCTCCGTGGGTTCGATACTTGTGGGTGTCGCACTCGCTTCGCCAGCCCCGCCGCCGGAACCGTAGAAAAAACCGCTGGCGACTTCTTGCGTTCCACCCCGAGTTGGCCCGTCGGTCAGCTTCCAGGAACCATTGAAGCTAATCATGGTGCCCAGATGAAGTTGCTGGTGCTGATTTTCCTGGCGGACCATGGCCCACACATTTTCGTAAACCAACAGATCTTTCGTCGAGCCGCGCGTGCCAGCCGGTACGATGCCAGGTTTGGTCCCGCCAAAATCGCTGAATTCGCTGTCGCTCGACAAAAACTCTTCGTCCACAAGTGCGCGAAAAGACACCTTGGCCGTCTCGGTGCGTTTCGCCAGCTGCGCAGCTAACGGTTCGGGTAGCCCCAATTTTTCAATTTCTTCCGCGCTCAGCAGCAACGATGCAAACCGTTGAAGACTCCCCGTTCGCAGTGCTTCGACGGCCTCTTCGGTCGCCTCCTCCGCGGAGATCAGTTTCCATCGATCAATCGCGCCGTCCTCATCCTGGTCAATCCCCCAACGGGATCCCGCACTGTGAAACCAACGGTACTGATCCGCCTTGCCGTTATGGTTGGCATCGATATCTCGATAAATTTCTAAACCGTCGTGGTAGTAACTCCAGGTGTCTACCACATTGTCGCCATCAGCATCGGCAAACTGCCGGAGCAAAGTCCCCTGAGAATCGCGAATGACCCAAGCGGTCGAGCCGTTGACTTTCTCTGCTTTGATGGTGCAAGTTGCCTGGTCCTGTTCGTCAGGAGTATCAAAAGGTATCCCAGGTTGAACTGGGGTCAGTTTCAAGGCATCTGTGACCGACGGAGCAGCCAAAGCCGGCAGCGACAAGATGAAGCACAGAAAAGTTAGAATAAACCGTTGAAACGTAGGAACGTGAACCATTAGAAAACTTCCTTTTTATTGAATCGCTTCGCAACGACTATTGGGAATGTCAAAGCATTAGAATTTTATGGCATCTTCGCTGGTGCTTCAATCTAGCCGCGATCTTACAGATCGGCGGAGCCTGCGATCTGTAAGATCGCGGCTAGACCCACTTAGGAAGTAGTGCCCCAAAGAACTTTTATAGCCGCTAAAGCGTGAATTGGACCAGCCCGGTTCCCCCAGGCGAAACGCAATGTCGGGCATTTTTAAGGTCTGCCGAGAAATCGGGGGTTCCTCGGAGCGAGTTGGTAGGCAAACCAGATCCCGCGGCGGGCCAACGGTCGAGAGCGACCTGACCCGCAGGCTGCCGCCAGCGGCTAGCAGTGTGAATAGAAATGTGCAGTCGAATGTCCGACCTAATTCTCCAGGAGTCCGACGTCGTCGGTATCCTCGCAATCGAGACGCGTGGCCTGCGCCACCTTCAATAGTTGTGGCATAAATTCTTGCAAAGGTTCCAAGAGCGGTTGTTCAAGTTGTGAACATTGATTCAAAAGATCGCGACGCGAAACAATCCCCACCAGTTTCTTGTTTTCTACCACGGGCAGTCTTCGCACCAGGTAGAGCACAAACATATGGATGGCCTGCGTAAGTGAGTCGTCCTTCGACAGCGTGTACACATCTTCTGTCATGTATTGCGAAACGGGCGCATCTTTGAGTTTCGGATCGAACAGCACGTCCATCAAGGCAAACTCAGAGATCACTCCCAACAAGGTGCCATCTTCCGAAACCACCGGGCCTCCGCTGATTTGACGGTCGCAAACGGTGGCTATCGCAAAGCCAAGAGTATCTTCGGGCTGAAAAGCGATGACGTCGGTTTGCATAATGTCTGAAATTGTTGACATGTCGGGGCCCCTTTCAGTTGGGCTACTCGGATCATTCGTTTTCGAGTTTGAGATGAAAGATCGTTCCGCATTCGTACGATTGGGATTTAATGCGCCGGCACCTTACAATTTGAAGCATGTAGCGTGGGTTGTCGGGGATCCAGATTTGCACGCGCTCGCTTGGAAACAACTGTACGGGAGAAATTATTCCAACCCCGGTGCGCGAGCAATCTTGCAGGTAGATTGCATGCCATTCGCCCCGTCGCTTCAAAATGGCTTTGGTGCGCAGAAAATAGCGTTCGTGTGCTCTCCGGCACTCGCCAGCATCCGGAAGCGGTCCTCTCAAACAAAAGAACTCGGTAGCGCTGGTTGGCAGCGAGGCTTTCGAATGGATTTGGTCCCAAGTGGTTGTTAGCGTTTTTGCATCGCTGAGGCCCAGCATGCGACCATCTCCTTGTCCAAATGTGAGCCGGCCCCCTTGTCGAGAATTTCGAGCGCCTGCTTCTTGGTAGCTCGCGTTCGATAAGGTCGATCGCCCGTTAAGGCGTCGAATATATCGACGACTGCCAATAGCTTGGCCCAAGGATGAATTTCCTCGCCCGTGACGCCTACGGGATAACCCCGACCATCCATGTGCTCGTGGTGTTGGTAGACCATCATCAACTGACCTTCATCCAGATCGTCGCGTTGGCAAAGCTCTTCGTATCCTCGCAGTGGATGTTGCTTGATGATGACCCATTCTTTTTGCGTGAGTGGTTCACTATTTGTGAGGATCGTTCCGGGCACGTGTCGTTTGCCAATGTCGTGGAGCAGACCTCCCACGGCGATCTTTTCAAGTTCTCGTTGATCGCTGATCCCCAGTTCCTTGGCAAGCAGTGTTGCATAGCTGGCAACATTGGTTACATGTACAAACGTATGAAAATCGTGCCGGACGATGTCGAAGAGATCGGCGGGTAGTACGTCCCCTCTGTCCAACAGCGAAGAAATTTGCCGCCCGACTACGCCAGCGTTGGAAACATACTTATCGCAATTGATCATCCGCAGGGAATGTTCGATTTCAACCGCCACGGCAACTTGCAACACTTCAAAACGTTGAGTCGGCGGAAGCGATTCTTCTTTGAGCATTCCCTCAAGCGATTTCGAGAGGTCTTGGCAAAATACGGCATAGTCACGGGCGCGGACCAGAAGTGTGCCTTCAAACTTCTGGGCCAAACCATTAGCCCGGTCTTCTGACAACGGATAGCCAGCTTCCCGGTACAGAACGCTCGGTTCGGAAGGATCGTGTTGCAAGAAAAGATCGACTTGAGTTCTGTCCAACACGTGAAGCACACAGGCCGGCACCTGAGTCAATTCGGTCGCCTGTGTGATCACACCAGCGGACATAAGCGAGTCCTTTGCCATGGAGATAATTGATGGTTAAGAAAGTGTAGAACACCCTTCCCAAAACAGAGGTCCATGGCTGGGAATTCGCGTGGAGCCATCGGATCCGACAAAGCTGCCTGGGGTTCGAGCATTCGATCAAGACGATTGCGCTGGTTGTACCAGCCGAAACCGGGCTTTGTCATTGAAATATCGAGTCGTGTCGACGAAATCGACTCTGCCATATTCAGCCGGACCGCCACGCGGTCCGAAAAACCCGGAGGGCGGTAGCCCTCCGGCTATCACCTACTCACAAGCTTGAAGGACTTGTGGCACAAGCAAGCCCATGCTGAGGTTGTTTGCCCCCTCCGTTTCCAAGCAAGGTGTTCTCCGCTACGATGGTAGCCGTTGAGAACATCTTTCGCGGGTTCAATTCGACCAACTGCACCTCCTATGCCGGTGACGTGTACGCTTATCTAACCATCTTGACTGGCAATCGCTCGGGCACGAACTTTCCGCTCGATCCAAGTCGCGACACACTGCTTGGCCGAGGGACTGATTGCCACATCTCAGTACCCGACCCGATGTGTTCGCGCATCCATGCGATTATGTCTTGCGACGACGACCGTTGGGTCATCCGTGACGACGAGAGCCGCAACGGCACGATGGTTAACGGCCAGAAGGTTGTCGAGGCGACGCTGGACGATGGGCATGTCCTGCGCATCGGTTCCAGCGAGTTCGAACTACATCTTTCCGAAGAACCAGCCACTACCGGCACCGGCGACGTGAGTCAAACGCAGACGATTGTGCAAGACTTGCCGATCGCCGTGCAGCAAAGCAATCAGGAAGTGCTTGCCGCTTTGCCAACGCCCGAGCAAGTGCAGGAATTGGTCTTGCTATATCAGTTGAGTATCCATCTGCTTGGCTGCGAAAATCCGGACGAGGTGACGCGTGTCGCTTTGGAATTGCTGCGAGAACGAACCAAGGCGGCGGTCGTCGGTTTTTTGTGGGTCGATGACGAAGGAAAGTTGCGCCCCAAATTGGTGATTCCGCAAGATGCGGCCGATCGGGTTTCGCTCAGTCAATCGTTGACCGAGTTGGTATTGCGACAGGGACGGGCCGTGTGGGTGGCCAACCAAACCACGGGAGCCCAGCCGAGCGACTCGGTGCGATTTGCCGACGCGGTTTGCGCCCCGTTAGTGCATAAGTGTGCCGCTGGCGAACGCCGTACGTTGGGGGCGATCCATGTCTATTTGCATGACGGTCGATTCCGACAATCCGACTTTGACTTTATCATCGCGGTGGCCAATCTGGCGGTTATCTCGCTCGTGCGCACGCGTTCCGAGACAGCTTTACGCAACGATTTTCAACGCTTGGTCCAAGACTCGCCCGGCTACGACGAGATGATCGGCGAGAGCAAAGCAATGCAGCAGCTCAAGGGAAAGATCGCGAGGGTGAGCGCAGCGCCGGGCTGTGTATTGGTGCGCGGCGAAAGTGGATCGGGAAAGGAACTGGTCGCCCGCGCAATCCATCGCGAAAGCCCCCGTGCAGATCGCCCCATGGTGTCGGTCAACTGCGCCGCAATTCCCGAAGACTTGATGGAGAGCCAGCTTTTTGGCCACAAGGCGGGTTCGTTCACGGGTGCCGACCGCGACCATCGGGGCTATTTTCAGCAAGCCGATCTGGGCACGCTGTTCTTGGACGAAGTGGGCGAACTACCCTTGGAAGGTCAGGCAAAACTGTTGCGGATCCTCGAAGGTCATCCTTTCCTCCCAGTCGGGGCCACCGAACAACTACAGGTCGACGTGCGGGTAATCGCCGCGACAAACCAAGATTTGCAAACTTTTGTTCAAAAGAAAAAGTTTCGCGAAGATCTCTACTATCGACTGAGCGTGTTTGAACTTCACGTCCCCCCACTACGCGATCGAGGAGAAGACGTCGACCGGCTGATCGATTTTTTCTTGGACCACTATCGCCGAGAACGGGGCAGGCTCCAATTAAAACTGAGTGAGAAGGCACGCACGCAATTGCAAAAATATCGCTGGCCCGGAAATGTCCGGCAGCTTCGCAACGTGATGGACAGCGCGGTTGTTTTGGCCGAAGGCGACGAAATTGCCCCCAGCGACCTGGGCCTTCGCGACAGCGGGGGCGAGCAACTAGATTCTCTGCGAATCGAAGATTGGGAACGCAAACTGATTGGTGAAGCACTAAAACGAGTCGGTGGCAACGTCCCCGAAGCCGCAAAACTCCTAGGTATCGGCCGCGCCACATTGTACCGCAAGATCGAACTCTACAACATCGATCGGTAACGGGGTGAATTTCTTCAACCCTTTTGAGAATATGGCGTCACCTACCAAACAAATCAGCCATGTCACTCAGCGATTCGCTTAGCTAAGCCAAATACCGAGACGATGGTAACGCCTTCGACCGTTTGCTCGTCGAGGTGGCCAAAGTGTTTTCGATCCCCTGTCACAAGCAAGTTGCACCCAGCGCGAATCGCTGCGCACAAGATCGGCCGGTCTTTCTCCTCCAGTTCGACGGGCAAATCGAACAGAAGCGACGGTGCCAGCTCCAGACGAGGAACTAGCGCTGTGTAGCCATCCAACCAATCGGGCCGTTTTAGCTGCACGTTGCGACGGGCTTCTTCGAGTGCGAAATCGCTTGTGACGGCCGTGTGATCACGAACTACCAGATCGATAAGTCGAGCGATGTTGCACCCAGGATTTGCGGCAGAGAAGACGACGTTGGCGTCGAGAAAAACTCGCATCGCTTACTGCTCGCGCGGTAGCAGTTGGCCAATCGCTTGGTCGTCACCCGTGAACTCAGCAATTCGTTCTTCGCTGTAGATTTCGATCGGCACGCTCACCGAGGGACGCAAGAGGAGACCCTGGTCGACCGTTTCCAGGATCAACTCATCGTTCGCCTTGAGGCCGAAGGCATTGCGTAGTTTGGCAGGGATTGTGATCACCCCGCGGCTATTGATAGTGACTCGTTCTGTCATGCTAATAGTATAGCAGTATATCTGGATTTCAGCAAATCTGATTATCTGCTTCGATTGCCGTGTGTCGCAAATTAGTCTCTATTTCTAGCTAAAACCGACTTCTGGCAGTGGCGAATTTGCAGCACAGGATCAATTGCATTGGCGTTGTGGCAATCTGTAACGTTAGTAGAATTCTCGGGCGATAGCAGGATTTTAGGATCCGTGTGTTTTGCAAATCGTCTGTGTTTGGTGGTTCTGCCTTCCTAACGGCTCGTGTCGAGGGTTTGCTCTACCTTCAATACTGGCCCCAGAGGTTTAGTATTTTGAGGATGCGGCTTGGTAAGAACCAATGCTGTGGACAACTGCCTTAAAACCTCGTCGGAGAAGTCACCTGTCAATCGGGCAGAAGTCGAAATCTTATTCATGATTTCTGGTGCAACAATTATCTTGCTGTTTAATACAAGCGCAAGTCTCTTTCCAATATTCTGCTGTGTTGCAATCCCAAGACGTTTCGCTCCATCATTCTCAAATTCGAGATGCAATTCGGCGCGGCCCTGACGACGACTAACCCTTATATCTGCAATGTCATCGAGTGTCAGAAGTGTGTCTTTGTGCAAGAAAACTTCAATCCCAGAATCGAGTTTTGCTGGTCGCGAAAAAATGTCGGAAGGCGTTATGTCGGCAAGTCGAAACTCAACTATGGGCGCTTGCTCGCCGGGGTTAACCGCTGTCGGAGCTTCCAGTAGCTCCTCACCTTGGGGCCACTCAATTGCTGGACGCGTGGACTCAACAGGCTCGTCGACTTGATAGCCTTGGGGGGGAACTGTCTCAAATAGTGCCGGGTCGCACTGCTCAAACGAAAAGTTATTGTTTTCAATGCGAAGCGGCTCTCCAAATAGGTCCGTTGAAGATTCTATTCGGACTGGCAGACGCGTTTTCGGGTCAACGGACACCAGAATGTTGACGCCTCCGGCTATGGGGGCCTCTGGAAGAATTCGGTAGCGTTCAACTCTGCGACCATCGAAGTTGGCGTCTTTCAACTGTTCTACCAAGTCGGGATCGCAATTGCGCAAACCGTCTAGAAAGTTCGTGAAGGACGGAAGCTCAGCCGCCGACGAACTTTGCATGACTACTGCTCGCTTCTCATTGGGGTAAAGCACCATGGATATGCGACGCTTGCCGTCAGTCACATAGATATCCTCACCATCTGCGGACTCAAATCGAGAGCGGTTCCTCTCAAGATCAACCAAAGATGTCCCCGATTTTGCGACCACGTCTTTAGGAGATTCGAGTACCTCCACTGAACACGAAACGCACGAAACTTTTTCAATAGCCGACTGCACTTTGGCAAACGCACTTGTTGCACCGGAAGGCGCAAAGAATATGAGGCAGGCCCCACCAACGGCCACCACCAAAGCGGCTGCGGTCGCAGCGACGATTCGCAGCAAACGCTGGCCGCCACGTCTCAAGTCAACTGGTAGAGCCTGCGTTGCTGAAGTCGGACTGTCCAACGTTTTTCGTGTTTGCGCAAGAGCTCGCTGTAAAGCTTCCGGTGGGGGTTCGATGGCAGCCACCTGTTTCAATATGCGGACGCAATCGGAGGTAGTTCGATCTTTCATGGCTTGCCTCCTCGGTTGGTTTCGCGAGAAGTCTCGGTCAGTAGCTCGCGCAATTGGACGAGTGCCTTGTGGCAGAGTCCTCGGATCTGGTGAGGAGTTTTTCCAGATTCCGTAGCCAGTGTCTCGTAGGATTCTTGTTGGATGAAGTGCATCGTGAGCAATTCGCAATTTCGAGGCGAAAGACCGACCATGGCATCTAGGACCGCTTGAATCTGTTCACTTTCAACAAGACGATCAAGAGGCGTTGGCAATTCATCCGTTACTTCGTCATCCAGGAGTTCAGTGCCAGAGAATTTGATTCGATCACGACGCCAATCAAAAGCGAGGTGTAGCGCAGATTGGCGGGCGTAAGCCAAGGGGTTAGTCGCCGAATGAAAACCTTCAGACGCATTCAGCTTGAGAAATAGTTCTTGCATGAGATCCTCAGAGATGTCCTCGCGCAACGTCACCCGATATAACAACCTAAAAAGGTTGCGTCCATGGTCGTTAAGCAACTCGACTAGTTCTGGCAAGCCTCACCCTTTCGGTGCAAAATTCTATGTTGTTATTCCATGTATTAGATGACGCAAATCATACGGTCTGCGCAACCGAAACGAGAAAAAATAGGGAATATCTTTCGGCCAAGAAGTGTGGTTCGGTGTGTGACTTCGTTGAGCTCTGGGAAGTGCCAAATACACCGGTTTATTGAGGTCGGCTGCCTCCAGGCGTGCATCCAAACGACTCAGTGCTATCCCGCGGCAGGGTTCACGTTTGCGGCAGGAAACGGCAGGTTGCAAAATACGTGGGTGGGCTACACTGAAGGTAATGAGTTGCGCCAGACGTGTCCACCAAGCGGGGTTGAGAGGGGCCTGGCATAGTGGGTGTGAGGACGGATGGGCCTCATCTTTTTAGATACTTGCCGGAGTCCCTTACGCCTTAGGCATGTTCGAAAATGCTGGGTGAGAGCATCAGCGGTTCACCGGCTTTCGCCAAACCGAGGAAAGTCATAGGATAACTGTTACCAGCAGTTTCCCATGACTGGTTACTCTCATGTTTGATGGCGAATGGTAATCGGAACGATAAGACAATGACACCTGACATTGAAGACCCCCACCAACGTCGCCGCCTCGAAGCGCTCGATCGGGCGGAGTTGGAAGCGTTGCAGTTGGCACGGCTCAATGGCATGCTCTCGGCGATTTTGCCAGCCAATAAATTCTATGCGGAGAAGCTTGCCCACTGTCCCCAGCAGTTGGAAAGCCTAGACCAACTGGCCCTGTTGCCGTTGACGACGAAAGAGGAAATCGTCCCCGCAGGGTCCGCGGGGTCGCTCCCCAAAAATATGACTTGGCCGGTGGAGCGCTATGTGCGCTATCATCAAACGTCGGGCACACGCGGCCGACCGCTAGCGGTGTTCGATACGGCAGACGATTGGAAGTGGTGGATCGATTGTTGGCAATTTGTACTCGACGCGGCAGAGATCACCGCGGCTGATCGGGCTGTGTTGGCGTTTTCGTTTGGACCATTTATCGGTTTTTGGAGTGCCCACGATGCTGTGACCGCGCGGGGAGGCCTTTCGATTCCAGCCGGTGGAATGAACACGCTGTCCCGGCTCGACCTGTTGCAGCGCACCGACGCGACCGCACTTTTTTGCACGCCTACCTACGCGCTTCACCTCGTCGAAGTTGCCAACGAACACAACATCAACCTTGCGCACTTCGGCGTGCGAAAAATTGTCGTCGCCGGCGAAACGGGTGGTTCCGTTTCCGCAACGCGGCAGCGGATCGAGTCGGCCTGGCAAGCGCGCGTGACCGACCATGGTGGGGCGAGCGAAGTAGGACCGTGGGGCTATGGCGACCGGGAGCAGCGCGGGCTGCATGTGCTCGAAAGCGAGTTTATCGCCGAATTTATCAATGTCGAAACCGGCAAACCGGCAGCCGAAGGCGAGCTCTCGCATCTCGTGCTCACTTCGCTCGGTCGACAGGGCATGCCGGTGATCCGTTATCGTACGGGAGATTTAGTCAGGCCCAGTTGGTCCGATGCAGGGCCGAACCGATTCGTGTTGCTCGAGCGAGGCGTACTCGGGCGAGCCGACGACATGATGATCGTCCGTGGGGTGAACGTCTTCCCCAGTTCTGTCGAGCAAATCATGCACAGCTTTCCCGAGGTCGTGGAATATCGGCTCACGGTGCGCAAGCAAGGAGAAATGGATTCGATTGTGATCGAGGTGGAAGACCACCTGCAAGCGCCCGAGCGAATCGCCGAAGAAATGCAACTGCGTCTGGGCTTGAACGTCGACGTGTGTGTGGTCCCGGCGCTATCATTACCGCGATCGGAAGGCAAAGGCGCACGCTTCGTGGATTTACGTTAACATAATAGCCCAGATAAATGCCTCTCGCAGAGACGCGGAGTCGCAGAGATTGGCATGTGTTCAACATCTAATCTTCTCTGCAGTCTCGGCGTCTCTGCGAGATACTTATTCTGTTTAGTAAGATCGGTACGAATTTAGAAATAAATGAATTACCAGCCTACAGAACTGTCCACGCAGACGCCCGATACCTTGCGGATTACCTGGAGCGACGGGCAGGTGCGCGAATATACGGTGCGCGAGCTTCGAGAAAATTGCCCCTGTGCGACTTGTCGCGAAAAGCGAAAGGCCCCGCCCGCTCCCGCAACCAGCTTGCCGGTCCTCTCGCAAGCAGAAACCGAGCCACTGCGCATCAGCAAAATGCAACCGATGGGCCGTTATGCGTACGCGATACACTTTAGCGACGGCCACAACACGGGCCTGTACACGCTGGAATCGCTACGCGAAATGGGCACAGAAGTTGAAGCTTAAGCCTCAGTCACTCAGGCCCCCGTAACTCTGGCCACGGTATCGCCGACCTGAATCGTCCCGCTTTGCACGACACGGAAATAGCGCCCACGGAGATTCAGCGGTTTGCCGATCGGACCGTTAATAAACTTGAGTGCCTGTTGTCCGTAGCGGGCAGAAAACTTGTTGCATCCCGTGTGCGACTCGGCGGTGAATTCGAGAATCACGTCGTTTCCAACCTGAACCCGGCTGCCTGCCGGGAAATTGTCTTCGCTGACATCGATGTCGATAATCAAATTGTCACCAGCGAGGCACATAGCATCCTCACCGCCAGCAACGGCTTGCAGGATCCGTGAATTCATCACCGTAATTTGCGACTCTGGATCGGAACGACCGTCGGGGAGTTTTTGCCAATGGTCGGCGACCCAACGATCACCCTCGATGCCCCCTTCCGGCGACAAATTGGCCTCCATTACGGAATGACGTTCATTTTCATTCGGTCGCACGAAAATCTTTTTCAAGAGTCCCTGCTCCTTCGGGGTATCCAACACGTTGGGGAGCGCTTGTTGGAGCTCGTCAGCACTGAGGTGCCGAGCTGCCGATCCTACAGGCAAACCGTCAGTCACTTTGCGGCTCCTTGACCAAGAGGCAAATTCGGAAGCCCGGGAAGCCCGCCGGCTGGGCTGTCGTTGCCATCTTCATCCGCTACCGACTTTGCTTTGATCAAATCGTCGCGGCCCAGGTGGATTAGTTGGTACACACTGTTATCGATCACATAATACCAATCGCCAAAGCGCTCGTTGAGTTCCTGGACGCGTTGGCGTCCGCTTTTGAGTTGCTCCTGATATTCGTCGAGGTGGCGCTGGTTGTCTGCTTCGATCGATTTGCGCTCGGCGATCAACTTTTCGAGTTCCGTTGGTTCTGTAGAATCTTCCGCGTCTTCTGCCTTGGTATCTGCTTCCTCGGTACCAGCAGGCTCGTCTTCCTGCTGCTCCTCAGCGGGATTCCCTTCAGATGCGGCTGGTTCTTCTGAGTCCTCGGGCAACTCAGGGAGTTCTGCAAGCTCGGGCTTTTCAATCATGGTTTCGTTGAATCGGGCCATGACGAATAGATAGCGATGGATGCCGGCATCGGGATTTTCTTCGCTAGCACCTGTTGCCCCGTTTTCGACAGGAGCGTCGGAATCCATCTGCAAATTGCCGAATCGCAGCACGTACTCCACGCCGTCCCGCAACGTGCAGACGATCTCGCCTTCGCTGGAAAGAATGTCGAGGTCTTCTCCCTCGTTGGGCGAGATTGGTGCAAACCCGCGGTTGATCAAACTGTCTGCCGCTTCGATATCTTTGAGAAAGTCGCCACCCGCTTTCAAATCAGCACTCAACCCGGAAGGTTTTCGCTCGACGTCGACAATCGTCAGATCGTCCAACCCGCTGCGCAGTTCGCTTAGTGCTTCGTCGTTGAGTTCTTGGTTTTCGCCGAGCGAGAAGTCGACCAATTCCTCTTTGTCGGTATTGAATTCCTGCAACTGCTCGGCAAGCCAAATCGATTCGGTGTCGTCGTACGCCAGCCGGAACTCACCTCGGCGGTCCCAACCCACCTGCATCTGGCGCCCGTTGGGAGTGAGAACGCGCCGCATTTCAATCGAGTAGTCTTTAACATGGAGATGACGGATATCAAAAGTGTTGAGCTGGAGCAGATCTTTTTCGATCCAATCCTCGAACTGTGTGGAGAGATTTTCCGGTTCAAGATTCACGACATACACAACATCCTGATCCGTATTGCGGACATAGTATTGCTGCTCGGTATCGGGCACCTGCTTGCCGATGATCATGTTGACGAGCGAACTGCCACTGTTGTTGGAGATGAATACGCGTGTGCCAACGCCCGTGGCTTTGGTGTCGAGTTTTGGAGCAGTGGGGTCGACCACTCCCAACTCCGCATGCTGCGCGGCACTTTCCGCTGCGATGCGCAGCACCTTGCGGTCGATCATACAAGTGGCCGCGGCGCCCATCTGTCGGATGGCATCTGCGGGATAATCTTGTTTCGAGGGGATCGTCCAGAGCCCGTCCTGCTCGGCGACTTCAAATTCGCGCATCGAAGCAGTTTCCTGATCGAATGTGACAATCTTCATCCGTTTCGCTTCTTCGACGTCGAACTGGTTCAGTATTCTGCCGACGTTTTGTTGTACGTCGAAATCATCCTCGCGCGGCCCGACGACAAATGCAGCCATCAGCGCCACCGCCGCGGCGGCAAGGAATGTCAGGGTCTTGGCCATCTCGGTCATAGTGCGTTGCTTTCTAAAAAAACTCACAGTCGATTAGTTTTTCAATATAGGAAAACCACAAAGGCACGAAGTGAGCCGTAGGCGCTAGCCTCGGGTGCTATGAATTCAGCGTTTCCACATAGTTACCCGACGCTAGCGCGTTCGGCTCATTTCTGAAACTGCTTCTTCAAGTCATTTGTGTCTTCGTGCCTTTGTGGTTCTCCGAATGTTAGCGCAATCGAGATTTGGCGATGCCTTCGCGTTCTGCTTCGCGGCGTTGGAAGAATACGTACAAGGCGACCAGCAATGGCGGGATGGGGGGAATGAAGATCGCGTACAGCTTGTATTCATCTTGCACCGCGCGGATGTTTTGTTCTTTCTCATATTTCACCTGTTTCAACTTGCGGATGCGCCGGGTTTCGAGCGACTTGATCTCCGCCTCCAAACGGTCTTGTTCGCGTTGACGCACAGCCTCCTTTTTTTGTTTCCTGACCATAGGGCTAATCCCTTCCAACTTGTCGACTTTCGCCAGGGCCTCGTCAAATCGTTTTCGAGCCGATTGAAGTTCGGTTTCGATTTCCCCTACAAATTCTTCTTGTTCGTCGAGGGCATCGTCGCGATATTTCTTCGTGGCTTCGTCGATCTTTGCCAGCGTGCGATGCTCTCGTGTGCGTTTGCGAATCTCGATAAAACGGTCGTCTCCGGCCAAGGCGTCGATAATGTTGAGAATAAAGGTCACGTTCTGGGTCGCGGGGAGAATCTCCTCGCCCCCACCCGAGCGGATGTAGAAAAAGTCGGGGATGATCCAATCGATGTCTCCAACCACCACGGCATGAATTTCCGTCGATTCTTCTTCCGGCGATTGATCGGCGAGTTCGGCGTCGGCTGATGCAGAGTCCTTTGCGGGAGATTCTTCGGCATCGCTTTCTGAGTCGTCGGTATCCGCGGTCTCTGTGTCTTGTTTGCTGTTGTCTGCACTGGTCAACAGGTCTTCGCCCAAGACAAGATCGTCGTCGACATACGTCCCTTTGATTTCCGCAGCCAAAATAAACGAGCTGCTGGTCGATTGCCGGTTGAAAACGTTTCTGTTCTGCCCGCCCCGACGCAGCGACATCGTGTCGACCGTCCCCGAACGCTCGCTCCCGGTAACCGCCAACCTTTCAAAGGAAAGCTTGGAATCGTCGTCTTTGGAAAACGAGCCCGGATAGAGCAGCAGCAGTTGGTTGAGCTTTGAACTGATTATATTATCTTCGTTAAATGGTTCCCTGGCACCGTTGCCATGGTCGACAAAAATCCATTGCGGATCGGACAAACCGCCGACAGTTTGCTCGGGAGCATAATCTTGCCAGACGACGGCCAAAGGGTCGAATCGCAGACCAAGTGTTTTCCAAAGTTGTTCCACATCTCCTTTGGGCTCGGGGCCTCCACCGAACATTGCCATTTGCGATTGCTTCGGCTCCGCCGTTGCAGCAACCATTTGCGGATAGAAATGGGGATGTGGATCTTCGAAAATTGCGATCGGAATTCCCGCGCGCACGGCATCAACCAGATGGTCCATTTCCTGGGGGCCCAGCATCGAGGGTTGGACCACCAACAGCACGTCATAAATATCTTTGATCGGTTGCGAGGGATCGACCGGGCGGTCGTCGATGTCGTATTGCTTTCGCAATTCCGTGATGATCGGCCACTCGCGATCACGGTCGCTCGACGGATTTACAAAACTCAAACCCGTGTCGACGACCCCCAATTTTTTCTTTTCTGCCTGCAGAACCGTGGAGATCGAACGCACCAATTCGTACTCGACCGGAATCCCTTTGTCGAAAAAGGGAACCACAACTTTTCCCAGACCGGATGTGATGGCCACGGCCAGGAAGAATTCCTCCTGCGAGCGTTCGCGCCCGCTGGTGATCAGCACTTCGCGAGGCGTGATACCGTAGGTTGTTTCCGCCAGAACTGCCTCGGGGCCGTAGTTTTCGATTTCATGCTTCGTGACTTGAATCCGATTGCCGCTGAGCGCTTGAAGCTCGGAAAGCGTGGTGAGGAAATTAAGTCTGGTCGCGGTATACTCGGCTGGGACTTGGGGACTGACGTAGGCATCGATCTTGATGGTTTTCGATTCAGGATCGGTGCGCATCTTGCGGAGGATTTCTCGCGTGTCGTGCGACAGCGAGCTAAGTTGCTCGCTGCTGATATCGGCACGGAGCCAATTGTGGTTTTGAATAAACTGGGTCAGCCCGATGGCCACCGCCAGCAGGGCGAGAGTCCGCACGACAAAATGGCCCAACAGGGTCCCCCCCTCATCGCGTGCTTGCCAATGTCTTCGTCCAATCAACACCATGCAGACATACAACATCACGATCGCCAGCATGACGAAATAGGTGACTCCGGCAAGACTGAGGACACCGCGCTCGAAGTCGCGGAATTTCTCCACCGCACTCCAACTGCGGATGGTTTGTGCAACGGTTGGGTTTTTGACAAACCAGTTGGCCACACCGAACAGCGCTAGCGGAAGATTAAAAATAGTACCGAGGATAAACCCGACCGTCAGATTGGCAGTCAAAAACGACGCCACCATCCCGATGGCAATCATTGCCATCCCGATAAACCAATAGCCGATGTAGGTGCTTAAGAACAAACCCGCGTCGGGATCGCCGAGTCCCCACTTGAACATCAGAAAAACAGAAAACGCCGAGAACATCAGCGAAACGGTAAAGATCGCCACGCCCGCCAGATACTTGCCCAACACCACATCGAAGTCGCTCGCCGGCACAGTCAGCAGCAATTCGTCGGTTCCCTGCCGCCGCTCTTCCGCCCAGATGCTCATCGTAATTGCCGGGATAA
The DNA here is from genome assembly GCA_029259915.1 of Planctomycetota bacterium. Taxonomy (GTDB): domain Bacteria; phylum Planctomycetota; class Planctomycetia; order Pirellulales; family Lacipirellulaceae; genus Bythopirellula. The sequence continues at coordinate 105,526 of JAJDED010000011.1, forward strand.
AGACCAACATAATAAACGGCAACCACCGGCTGAGCTGATCGAGATTGGCCAAGTTGCTGGCAAAAAACTCCGGCGGCCAAAATGTCGCCAACGCGCTGAGCACGACGAATACGCAAATAAATGCATAACCCGTCGGACTAGAAAAATAGCTGACGAAATCGCGCTGAAAAATTGCTTTAAGAACTTTCAAGTTCATGGCAGTCGGTTTCCTGTCGTTCAGTCAAATTTTTACTACAGACGCAGTGTGCTAAGTCTCATCTAAAAAAATTGAAACTGCCAAGGACGCCAAGAGCGCCAAGGAATTGTTTTATCAAAATCTTTAAGGCTTTGCTTTCAGTCACTACTCGGTGGGGGTTCGTTTGCTTGGATAACGAATTTCCCCAGTATTTCTTGGCGTACTTGGCGCTCTTGGCGGTTCATCTCTTTCTTGTCATGCAAAAATAGATGTTCGCTACGCTTCCACAGTTTGAGTTAACTCGCTGAAACGCTCATCCAGTTCGTGTTGTTCCTGGCCCAATTCTTCCGGGGAGCCATCGAACACCAGGCGTCCCTCGGTGATAAATACGACCCGATTGCACATCGCTTCCACTTCTTGCAGGATGTGTGTGGAAAGCAAAATGGTTTTCGATTGACCCAACTCGCGGATCATCTTGCGGACTTCGCGGATTTGGTTGGGGTCGAGCCCGGCGGTTGGCTCGTCGAGAATCAACACGTCGGGATCGTGCAGCAAAGCTTGGGCCATTCCCACCCGTTGGCGATATCCCTTCGAAAGTTTGCCAATCGGTTTGCCAACGACTGCTTCCAAATGGCAGATTCTAAAAACCTCTTCCAACCGACGCTCCAATTCCACGGGCGGCATCTGGCGGATATTTCCAAAAAACGTCAGCAAGCTACGCGGAGACATGTCGGCATACAACGGGCCGTTCTCGGGCAGATAGCCCAACCGCTGGGCACCTTCGATGCGGTGGGTACCCATGTTGTGACCGGCAATCTTCGCGGTCCCTTCCGAGGGAGCCAAATACCCCGTGAGCAATTTCATCGTGGTACTTTTCCCGGCGCCATTCGGACCCAGAAACGCGGCAACCTCGCCCTGGTTGATGGTGAAGGTAACATCGCGCGCCGCGGCAAAGCTGCCGTAGAACTTCGACAGCCCTTGCGCCTCGATCATCGGTTGGCGAGAAGTATTGGGTGTTTCACTCATAAGGCTCGTTTCTCAGGTTCAGTCACAATGTTGGAAGCATGGCTTAAGCGAGCGAACCGCTTTGTAATCACGTGCAAATGTTCCAAAAAAGATCGCTTGCAAGAGGCGCAGAATACGCTGGGCTGGGGCTGTAGGTTGGCCGAAGCTAGATTCTATTGCTAGAAGGGCATTGTTTGAAGGGGCAGTTGTCCATATTCGCCGCTACGTCCCACAGGCAAGACCGGTTCGCCAGAAATAGCAATAAATCCGCAGAATTTTCTAGGTGGATAACTCCTCCAGCCAGAGCGGTCGGGAAGAGAACACTGGGTAGTGTTGACATTCGAATGGCCAAGTAAGGTTCACAACGCTTGCCTGGAAAATAGCGCATTTTTTGGCCGAAGGCCTCTCTTACCGTAGCCTGGGGCAACGCCCCAGGACATGGAAAATGAAAACCTCTTTTGGCCAAAGGCCATATTCATTATCCGTGCTTGTGAATATGGCCTTCAGCCAAATCGATGGTACCCCCTCCGTGTTCCTAGGGCGTTGCCCCAGGCTACGATGAACATGGCCGTTGGCCAATAACCCACCCCATGAATGTCAACACGACCTAATCACCACTGATCTTCGCTAATCTGAGATTATTAGCGAAGATCAATGCAGATTAGCGTTCAAATAATTTCTCCTTTCAGTGACTCCATGGTGAAACATTCTTCCCGATCTACGTATATCCCGCCTGATCCGTGTCCATCCCCGTTCTATTGCCCGGCTGATTCGAAGGCTGACCCCCGCGAGATGGGGCAACGCTGCTGCCAGTGCGTGTCGTCCTGGTGTGGGAAATCGCTACGCATGTGTACGCCACGCGATTCTTCGCGAAGCAGCGCCGCTTCGATCATCACCCGCGCGATGGTTACCATATTCTGCAGTTCCCAGCCGTCGGGATCCGAAAATTGCCGATTCAAGACATAGCGTTTCCACTGGTCGATTATTTGGCTGGCCTCGCGAAGTGGTCCGCCTGTGCGGCGTACCCCGGCAGCTCGCCACATCAGACTCTTGAGCGAATTGCGGATGTCTTGCAAGTCGAGCGGTTCGCCGTGCGGCTCCAGCGGAGGATTTTCCAGCGGAATCGCCTGAAAAGTGTCGGGCTGCTCAAGCGCCGCCGCGGAAGCCGCTTCGCCGGCGTGCGCGCCGTAAACCAATCCTTCCAACAAACTATTCGAAGCGAGTCGGTTCGCTCCGTGCAATCCGCTGCTGGTCACTTCTCCCGCTGCCCAAAGTCGAGGCAACGAAGTTTGTCCCTGCGAATCGACGCGCACCCCGCCGATCATGTAGTGCGCTCCCGGGCGGACCGGCACGCGGTCGCGTGTGATATCAATGCCAAACTCTGTGCAACTGTTGGCGATGCCAGGGAAACGTTCCCGAACGCGATCGGTTCCCAAGGGCGTCAAATCAAGATACACACACGGATGTTGCGTCGAGCGCATGCGGTCGACGATTGCCTGGCTGACGATGTCGCGCGGAGCAAGTTCTGCGCGCTCGTCATATTCCGGCATAAACCGTTTGCCATCGGAGTCGACCAACAGGGCCCCTTCGCCGCGGACCGCTTCGGTGATCAGAGTTCTCCCACTGCCGGCGATGTAGAGCACTGTGGGATGAAACTGCATGAATTCCATATCCCAAAGTTCCGCGCCGGCCCGATAGGCAATCGCGTGGCCATCGCCCGTGGCGACGAGTGGATTGGTCGACTCGCGGTAAACTTGCCCCGCGCCACCAGTGCAAAGGATGGTCTGCTTGGCCCAAACGAATGTTTTGCCGTGGTGTTTGTTCCACACGAGTGCGCCGCAACACTCGTCTTCATGGGTCAGCAGGTCGATTGTAAAAGTATCTTGCCAGATTTGGGCGCCCAGCTCGTTGCGTGCCCGTTGGATCATCGCGCGCATGATTTCCATGCCCGTGGCGTCGCCCAGGGCATGGACAATCCGGTTGCGGCTATGGCCCCCCTCGCGGCCCAATAGGAGCTCACCTTCTTCGTAATCGAAGTTGGTGCCCCATTGGATCAGTTGACGAATGTGGGCCGGCGCTTCGCGCACCACCATTTCGACCACCTCGGGATCGCACAGTTCCGCGCCGGCAACGAGCGTATCGGAAATATGATCTTCAAACCGATCGTCGGGAGCCAACACCCCGGCGATGCCTCCTTGCGCGTAGGTGCTGCTCGATTCCTGAAGTCGATCCTTGGTTACCACCAGTGTCGACAGCCGAGGATCGGTGGCCATCGTGGCCCGCAAGCCGGCAATGCCCCCGCCGATGATCAGCACGTCGACATAGTGATGCGGAATATGCTTCGGATGAAATGCAACCAAATATCGGGAGTTTGAGTTAGGCATCCCCCCATTTTCGCGAAAGTCGGCCTAAGAAGCTAGACCCTGAAAACTTACCACAGAGGCACGGAGAACACGGAGATTGGTTCAAACCCAATCACTCTTCACCGCCCGAGGCGGTGCCTTTGTTGTATTTGCGCAGAAGTTCTTGATATTCCAGTGGCGTTCGGCCACGGTAGGCTTCTTCAAGATCGCGCAGCTTGTCTTTGGCCGATTGCGTTTGGAAACCGGTGCGACGATTTCTGCCGAGTCCCAGATTGCGCAGCGCTTCGTCAAGTTTCTGGAGAGCTTCGTCCGCTTGAGGCCCGCCGGCATCGGCTTGCGATTTCAAATTCTTCCAGCGATCGACAAACCGTCGGAGTTCGTCGGCCGACCAACCAAGTTTTTCGAGCAGCTTCTGATCGACTTCTTGTTTGCGAAGTTGATCGTCGAGTTGTTCGAGAATCAAATCTGTTTGCTTCCGGGCATAATCGAGGTTGGCTTCGTCGCCGGGGGCAGTTTCGCCGGCGGGGGGTGGCGAAGTCGTGCTGCCGCCGGTGCCACCTGCTTCTGGCGGTTGTCCCGCTGCGGCCGCGTCGCCAGCACTTTCGCCTGGCGGTTGGTCCGAATCTGATGCTTGCTCGCCCCCTTGTTCGCCTGGCTGGCTTCCCTCGCCAGGTTGGTCTCCGCTCGATTCGCCCGTTTGTCCCTCGGCTTGTTGTGCATCGCCCGGTTGCGAACCGGCTTCGCCTTCTCCAGCTTCGGCGGCTTGGCCGCTGCCATCGTCGGCCGCCTGATGTTCGCCCGCGGCCCCCGTGCCGTCGTCTTCAGCCTTTTGCCCGGCACCTTCCTGGCCACCCCCAGAGCGGTCGCCTCCTTGTTGGCCACTCGTGTCGGATTGTTGTTCTCCCTCGCCTTGCGCAGGAGATTCTTGATCGTTTTGTTTACCGCCGGCATCGTCCGACTGTTTGTCGCTCGGCTTCTTGTCGCCTAAGGGATCGGGGGAGCCTTCGTTCTCGCCTTGGTTTTCCCCCGCCCCGGCAGGCCCCTGGTCTTCTTGCATTTCGCCACCCGGAGCGGTGGAGTCTTGCTCTTGGCCGCCGTCCGAATCGTTTTCGCCTTCGGTGGAAGATTGCTCTCCTTCCGCGCCCGCTTCCTCGGAGGTGCGATCGCGCTCGGGGCCTTCTGCGTCTTCAATCGATCCCTGGTCAATTTCTTCTGTTCCGTCAGCCGGTTTGCCGTCGTCGGTTTGATCGCCGTCAGCCGTGCCGTCGGCGGCGCGGCGATCATCGCGTGAATCCGTCTCGTCGCCAGCACCATCTTGCGAGTCGCCTTCTTGCTCGGCAAAGTGATCGGAAATCCTTTCAAAAGCGCTGCCGTCATCATCGCCCTCGGGCGAAACTTTTTGCTGCGCGTCGGAAGGCTCACTAGAACCGTCGCCTAGTTCTTGATCGCCGGGTTGCGAGGAATCGTCGCTCCGATCCGAGGGCGAATCGCCACCAGCGCCGTTTTCCGAGCCTGATTGATTTTCGTCCGGCGAAGATTGGCCTTCGGTCCCCTGTTGCGATTGGGCATCGGCGTTGGGCGAATCGCCCTGTTGTCCGCTACCGCCGGCATCGGATCCTTGCTGCTGTTGATCTGAATCGGACGGTTGGCCATTCTCGCCCGCGCCGCCTGATTGGCCCTGTTGATCTTGTTGGTTGTTTCCGTCCTGTTGTTCACCGCCATCTGCCGATTGATTTTCGCCTTGCCCATCCTGTTGAGGATCGTCGCGAGGTGGAAGATTTTTCCCGCCACCGCCGTCACCGGGGCCGATGATGCGCAGCTTGCGGTGTTCGGAAAAAGCAATGTTCGGTTCGGGACGACGGTTGTCGGCCGCGGCACCCCAAACCTCGAGCACATCGCCAACTTTTAGCCCCAATTCGGCAGGCACCAAGCGGTGCTTCCCGACGAACCGCCCCGTGTGATCTTCCGACAGCAGCGGCTGCTTGAGCACGCGCTCGCCGGCCACTTCGCCCAAAATGGATACATGCCGTACCGCAAAGTCGGGATCGCGCGCTTCGACTTCGATTGTCACTTCGTCGTGTAGCGCCACATCAACAATTTCCTGTTCGGGTACCAAGATCTCGATTTCCGGTGCGTAGTCGCGCAATACGTCTATCTGATATTTCGGCGGCGACGGATTCTTGCGCCCGGCGGTGGTGGTGTAACGCAGCACGTAACTGTCGTAACGCGGAGTCCGGCGGTCGTCGCGCAGCTCCAACGGAAAACTCACCGTGGCTTGCCGATCGTCCGACTTCATCAGCAAATCGTGCCGCCCATCGGCTGCGAAATCGACGTGTGCGCTTTCAATAGTTTGATTGGCCTGAGCAAACAGCGTGACGATGGTTCCTTCCAACGCACTCAGGTCGCCCGTGTGCTCGGCTTCACGTGTGGGATAGCCAGTGTAGGCGGGATACTCGTACCGAATCCGATCAACCACCAAAGTTGGCTGTGCAAATACCGTGATGTGATAACGGGCCGAGCGAGCGTCTCCCGCATCAATCCAGTAGGTCAGGTCTTGTTGAACGCCGCTGCTGCCAGTCGGCGACAACCGCCCCGGTAGCAAACACTGGAAGCATGTGCTGGAGGCGGCGGAAGTCATCAGAATTTCTTGCGCCGTTTCCTGACCATCGGTGGTTAAAGTCTGCAGCCAAACCGGCTCGTCGGGTTGCGTGCCTGTGATTACCGCCGAGATTTGCAATTGCTCGCCGCGGGCAACCGAGGTGTCGCCCGGCTGCACGTCGACAATTTGCACTCGGCTTGGCACCGCGATTTCTGACCAAGGCATCAACACGCGGCCTGCCGAGGCGACCAAATCCTTGGGCGACAAAACTCGATACAGCGCACACAACGCAACCACGGCAACCAGCACATACCCAAGTCGCAAAATGGCCGAGCGATCGACCACACCCTCGAGCGGCACTTCCGCCAGACGTTGTGCCGCCTGTTGTTCGATGGCTTGATAGACTTGTCGCGAGAGTTGGCGACGACGATCGCGCAGAAGCAGTAAATTCAGCAAACTATTTTTTAACGACGGGCTATGGTTTTCGATTGCCAGGGCGGCATAAGCCGGGTTGATTGGCTTGCTCAACAAGGGCCAGAAAATCCGCCACGCGTACCAGGCAATCCCCAAGAGCAGCACGGCAAACAGCCCGCTGCGCGCAGCATCGCCCCAGCCGCCGGGAATCACCCAATGCTCCAACACCGCAACGGTCAACAAAAACATCAGCACGACGATCACCAGCGTGATCAATCCTGCAGTGAGATCGACCAGCTTCAGCGAACGCCGCGTCCGACGGATTTGCTCCTCGACGAAACGCGTTTCTTGCCGCTCCGGTTCGTCGGCAACGACTTCGTCGGGACGTTTTTCAGTAACACTGGCCATGGCAGGACGGCTTTGCGGAATTAGAGGTCTCTGTTCTCGGGCATCACGGCAACGCGAGATTGCCGCACTCCATTATAGGCATTGTCGAAGAAAAAAATTAGATGCGTTGCCGCTAGATCTATCCGTCAATTATAGGCGTAAAGCAAGAATACCTTCCCCAAGATATTTTATTCACCACGGGGCACGGAGAGCACCGAGAAAAGAACAGTTATCAACACGAATCCGGAGATTAGCGAAGAATAAGCGTTCAAACTATTCTTTTCTCTGTGCTCTCTGTGTCCGATTTTTGTACTTTTTAGAAAGAAGAATAGAACGCAGATGCACACGGAGCATGCAGATTTCCGCAGATTTTTTAGGGTACTGCTAACTGTATCCATAAGAACGAATCTCTCAACTATATCAAAATCGGTGCCAATCCGTTTTATCAGCGTGCATCCGCGTTCTATTCTTTTTTTGACTGAAATTGTGGTGATTCCTGATCCCCAAAAGTGCAGAAGTTGAGCTGTGTTCTCGGTGGTAATTTTCCGAATCTCGAGGATGGTTCAAAACGATTGTAGTGATTTCGCTGCCGAGACGCAGACGCCAAATGTTCGACAAATCGTCGACGGCAACTAAACTAGAATCTTCACAGTGCCTTTTCGGACAGAGGGCGTTTTTTCCCCTTCCGACCGGTTTCAAGATACCAGGTCGGGACTCTTGGACTTGTGAACAGAGAGTGGCCTAAATGTTCAGATCCCGATCGCGGCGTCTATTATTGACGTTGTCAGTAGTGGCAAGTTTCGTAGGTTCCGTAGAACCCACGGCAGCGACTGTGGTGCGATTCGACACGGTCCAGGGCACGTACGATTTGCGATTGTTCGATGCCTTGATGCCAAATTCGGCGGCCAACTTTCTCGGATACGTCAATTCGGGTCGTTATGATGGCACGTTCGTCCATCGCAGCGTCTCCGGTTTTGTGATTCAAGGGGGTGGGTTCTTTTTTGACGAAGTCGCGGGTAGCGCCCCGTCGATTTCTTTGGATCCGCCCATCAACGACGAACCCGGTGGCGGCGTGCCGGGACCCTCCAACGTGCGTGGCACAATCGCGATGGCAAAGTCGGGCCCCAACACCGTCACGAGTCAATGGTTTGTCAATCTTGGGAATAATTCGTCCCTGGACGATCCCAACCGCCCCGATGGCGGCTTCTCAGCTTTCGGACGAGTTTTAGGCAACGGCATGGATGTGGTCGACGCGATCGCTGCGCTGCCAATTTTTGATCTCGATGGACCGACCGCTTCGCTGTTTAACAACGTCCCACTGCTGGATGTGCCAGGTGGGCTGATTGACAATCTAATCCTCTCCAACAGCGTGACGTTGCTGAACGTCCCCGACGGCGACTACAATTTCGATGGCACGGTCGACGGTGCCGACTTGGCTGTGTGGGAAGGGAGTATTGGTTCAACAATCAATTCCGAAGCAGACGGCAACGGTAATGGCATCGTCGACGGGGCCGATTTCTTGCTTTGGCAACAAAATCTTGGCGCGACTTCGGCACTCTCCTCCGTGAATTCTGTCCCCGAGCCAAACTCCGCACTTCTGGCCGCTTTGGCCGCCGCGGCCCTGATGTGTCGACGATTCCGCATTGTAGCTTGACAATCCATAAATATGGTTTTATGGTTTAAGCATGAAAACTACTGTAGAAGTTCCTGACAGTCTCTATCGCCAGATCAAAGCACGAGCTGCGCTCAAGGGACAAACGATCAAGGCATTTTTTCTCGATGCGATCCGCGATAAGCTGGTCAGCGAAAAAGGCGAGCCCGATAATCAAACGGGCTGGCGCGCAGTCTTCGGAGCTGCCGACCCTGATGACGTTGCAGAGGTGCAGCGAATCATCGACGAAGAGTATTCGAAAATCGATCCGGAGACTTGGAAGTGATTCTGGATACCAACGCGGTCTCAGCGATTCTTTCAGCCGACCCCAGAATTACCACAATTCTTGACGTTGCCAGCAAACATCATTTACCGGTCATCGTTCTTGGTGAGTACCGATTTGGAATTCTTGGTTCCCGTCGGCAGAAACCATTACAGGCTGGGTTGAAAAAGTTAGAATCCCAATCGATTATTCTTTCCCCCGACCAGAAGACAGCTGTCTGGTATGCTTCGATTCGTCATGAACTCAAAGAACTAGGTCGGCCTATTCCTGAAGGCGATCTTTGGATTGCCGCTTTGGCTCGGCAACATGCACTGGATGTCGTCAGCCAGGATCAACATTTTGATCTGGTAAAGCATGTTCAAAGAATCGGTTGGTAGGCGCGCAACGGATAAGCGAGACCGTCGATGATTAGCCCAAGCACATTTCGCGATCTGGTAAGCGGCCGCCGTCGCGGACTCGGTGCAACGGTGCTGCGCAGTTTATTGCGGTTGGGCGAGTTGCCGTACACGTGGGCGATGCGAATTCGCAATCGTCGCTACGATCGGGGAACTGCCCAAACGCATCTAGTTGACGTGCCCGTGGTATGCGTCGGAAATCTCACAATGGGGGGCACCGGCAAAACTCCAATGGTCGAATGGGTCGCTCGGCACTATCGCGAGCGAGGCATTCGCGTTTCGATCGTCAGCCGAGGTTACCGGGCGGGAGAAGACGGACGCAACGACGAGTCGCTGGAACTGGAACTCGCCTTGCCCGACGTCCGCCATCTGCAGAATGTCGACCGTGTTGCGGCAGCAGAAGCCGCGATTGACGAATTGGAAACCGAGCTGATTCTCCTGGACGACGGTTTTCAGCATCGTCGTCTCGAGCGAGATTTGGATATCGTATTGCTCGACGCGACCGAGCCATTCGGTTATCAACACGTTTTCCCGCGCGGCACGTTGCGCGAACCGCTCTGCGGACTTTCGCGGGCCGATGTTGTGGTGTTGAGTCGGGCCGACATGCTTGCTCGCGAAGCGCGCGATGCGGTGAAGCGGCAAGCCGAGCAATTGGCCCCGCAAGCCTTGTGGTGCGAAGTGGAACATGCCCCGCGCGCTTTAATTAGCTCCGAAGGCGATTGCCAACCGTGCGACACACTTGCGGGCAAACGCGTGGCAGCTTTCTGTGGCATTGGCAATCCGGCCGGGTTTCGCCACACGCTCGAGTCGCTGGGCGCAAAACTGGTTGCCTGGCGCGAGTTTGCAGATCATCACTGCACCACGCGCGACGATGTCGCATCGCTCGTTGCGTGGGCAGCCGACGCGGAGCTTGCCATCTGTACGCGCAAAGATCTGGTGAAACTACAAATCGAGTCGATAGGAAAGGTTCCTCTGAGGGCACTGAGTGTTGAGCTACAGTTTTCCGCCGGCGAGCAAGCGCTGCGTGAGAAGTTGGACAGCGTGACAATTTCGCTATAAACCGGTAGCGCCTACTTTGCAGTGCAAACGTTGATATTATTGATCAGACGTTCATACTCCAAGGCACCCATCGCGGCATGTTGGGCGATCTGCTTCGTATAATAGGTGCTGCAGAGACCAGAAAGAACAATGCCTTTTTCGGTGGTCGTCACCGACAATTCGCGAATGCGTCCGGGTAGGCGAGCTTCAATTCGTTGCAGAATTCGCCCGACGAGGTGCGCGCGACTGACAGAGCGATCAACGGCTGGAGGCAACGCGACCGGCAACGTTGCAGATTCAGAATCAAGCAGCGAGCGCGGCTTCCCTTTTACCGACTTGATCATATCCGTCCCTCCTTGATTGCGCCCGACTAGTGCTTTGCTCGATCCGTCAAATGAGATTTGGCAAAACACTAGTGCTTTGACCAGCCCATTAGATGAGAAATGGCAAAGCTCTAGTTCCGATTTAATAATCGCTATGCGAAATCAGGCGAACTGCCACCGTCCAATCTATTCCTGTTGACGAGCCTAGGTCAACACGAACTGATGTTCATCGCAAAAGAGGGGGGATGGGAATGCGTCCTGCGGAGGTAGCAACGCTAGCGGACTTTGCCGCGGTCGACCAGCATTTGGATCACCTGTTCCGCCAAGGCTTCGGGAGTTTGGCTATTTGCATCGAGGACAAGTTCCGCGCTTTCGGGGGGTTCGTAGGGGGCGTCGATCCCGGTGAAACCCTTGATTTTTCCTGCGCGGGCTTGCTTGTAGAGCCCCTTGGGATCGCGCGATTCGCATACCTCTAGCGAGGCATCTACAAAGATTTCTAAAAAGTCTCCCTCGGCCATGCACTTTCGAACTGCGTCCCGATCCGACCGGTACGGGCTCACAAAAGCGGTTAGCGCCACCAGTCCCGCATCGCAGAGCAATTCGGCAACTGCGCCAACGCGGCGGATATTTTCTTCACGATCTTGCTGAGAAAACCCCAGCCCGAATCGCTCCGCAAATTCGCTGCCGTAACGCTCACTGAGCAATTGAGGAGTTGCGTTCAGGCCATGGCGTATGTTGTCGCCGTCGAGAACATAGCTGCGTACGCCGCGTTGGTGGAGTTGGTGATCCACCAAATTAGCAACCGTGCTTTTGCCACAGCCACTCAAACCGGTGAACCAAACCACACAGCCCGCATGGCCATTGAGCTGTTCGCGATCCGATCGAGAAACGGCATGATCGTGCCAGACAACAATCGGTTTGTGGGGATCGGACATTAATTTTCCCGTTTTTGTGAAAGGATTCTTTAATAGAACGCGGAGAAACACGGATCCGACAGATTTGTTCGGATAAAAAAAATAAAGATTGAAAGAACTTTGTTGCAAAGTCTTTTTTCAACGGTTGACTAAAATGGCCTTGAATTCTGTGCCAATCCGCCAAATCGGTGTTCATCCGCGTTCTATTCTGCGCCATAAAACTGAAGGTTTCCACTGGTTTTATTTAGACGGCAGTCTTTCTTGCGTCAGGATGAGAGTCCCGCCAACTCGCACAGATTGGCGGAGACGACCGGTTGCGGGCAGCTCCAGACGAGAAAAAATAGAGCCTCGCGGCACCATCGTCCCGCGGGATGGCCAAGCAGATATCCGGTGCCCTTGGCAGCGGCAAGCGAGGATTGGGTGGCACGCAGCACGAGGCTATTTGCCCGTTGCCGAAGATCTTCGCTGGAACAATCGGGTTGCCCCTGCACATGCGCAAACAGGGCATCGCAGAGCGCGGAGTATTCGCTTTGCAATGCTTCCATGGGAACTCGCAAGTCTTCGCGATGGGAAGCCTCAGCCTCGATATACTCGATGGCCGCTTTGCTCAGTCCCAAGGCCAAAGTGGACGTTTGCAAACCACCGGTACCGGCTCCGATGCCAAGCGACATAACATTCGCCACCGGACCTGCCAGAACCCAACGCTCGTCGACCATCACGCGATCAAGCCGAAGTTCTCCCGTGTGACTTGCCGAGACGCCCACTAACTGCGCCGGTTCGGGAACCGAAACGCCGGGCAGATCGGTCGGCAACATCACCAGCAATTGTTCGTCGGTGGGTTGGTCGTTGTCCATCATGGTCGCACCGATCACCACATGATCGGCATGGGCAGCACCGGTAACCCAAGGTGAAAAACCATCCAGGACAAATCCACCCGGAGCCTGCTCGGCACGCAACACGGGCCGTGAAAGATGACGCCGACTGGTGGTAAGATGCGAGATGCCGACCGTGGCAAACGATTTGCCGCTCGCCAAATCGGGAAGCAGCTCCAAGGCGAGCAATTGATTTCCGGAGGAGGTAATCCGATTGCAGGCGCCGGTGCGTTGGGTGATGATGAATGCAGTTGTCAGACACGCACTGCTAATCGCCAGATAACCGCGTGTGATTGCCGAATCGTCCCAAGCCTGGCCGCCCCATTGCGAATCGATAAACCACTGAAATACGCCATACTGACCACACAACTCAAGCTGCCTCGCAGGCCATTTGCCAGAAAGGTCGACTTCGCGGGCCAACGCGCTCAACTCGTCGCACAGCTCCTGCAGGGCAGGGTCGTCAGGAGAAGTGATTGTTGTGATGGCCATAATGGGTGATTTTTGGCCGCTTGCGGCTTAGCGATGTTCCGAATCAAATCCGACAACGTTAGCGGACACTCATGTCGGAACTCAGCCCGCCCGCGGCGACCAAGTACTCGTGCTTCACGTAGTCCATCACCATGCGGTGCGCACTAAATCGGGAGGCAAGTGTCGCGATGGAATTGCTCATTTGTTCGATCCACTTCTGGGGCAAGCCATCAGCATCGCGATCGTAGAATAGCGGTATGACCTCTTCGGAAAGAACCGACATCAAATCTTTCGCGTCGCGGGCATCTCCAATATCTGAGTCGACGTGCTGGGTACCCCGTCCGATGGCAAAACCATTTTTGCCGTTGTAAGCTTCAGCCCACCAGCCATCGAGGACCGAACAATTCAAACCGCCGTTGAGCACCACCTTCTGCCCACTCGTGCCAGACGCTTCTAAGGGCCGGCGCGGATTGTTGAGCCATACGTCGACCCCTTGTGTCAGATGTCGGCCTACGTTGATGTCGTAATCCTCGATAAACACAATTTTGCCCGCAAAGCGCGGATCGTGGCGCAGATTGGCGATGCGCTGGATAAGCTCTTTGCCCGGTTCATCGGCCGGATGTGCTTTCCCGGAAAAAATGAATTGGACGGGTTGCGTGGTGTCTTCCATCAAAGAGGCGAACTGATCGAGATTCTGGATGAACAGATCGGCACGCTTGTAGGTGGCAAACCGGCGTGCAAAACCGATCGTCAGCGCGTTGGGATTAAGCACATTGCGTGCGGCAAGCACCGTCGATTCGTCCTCGTTGCGCCGCCGACATTGTCGGCTGGCGCGGCGACGGACAAACTCCAGTAGCCGGCTTTTGAGTGCATTGTGTGTTTCCCAAAGTTCGCCCGGATCGACTGTATAAATTTTTTGCCAAATGCCAGGATCGCCCATCTCTTTTTGCCAGTCGGCGCCGATTACTTTGTCGTAAAGCATCTGCATCGGGTAGGCCAACCAACTGGGGACATGCACGCCGTTGGTGATATGCCCGATGGGGATTTCTTCTTCAACCCGCCAGGGCCAAAGATTCGACCACATCCGCCGCGACACATGCCCGTGCAGCGAACTCACTGCGTTCGCCCGTCGCGAAAGCTTCAAGCCAATGACTGTCATGCAGAACGTTTCGTCTTCGTTTTGCGGTTCAACGCGGCCAAGCCCCATCAATTGCTCGTAAGAAATACCGATTTGCTGACGCAGCGGGCCGAGATGCTCTTCGGTCAGCTTACCATTGAAGCGATCGTGCCCGGCCGGTACAGGCGTATGCGTAGTAAACACCGTACACCGGGCCACTTCGCGCAGTGCATCTTCAAACAACATGCCGTCGTCGTGCATCCGCTCGCGGATCACTTCCAGCGGCGCAAAGGCGCTATGGCCTTCGTTGAGGTGATAGACACCAGGATAAATTTGCAAAGCGCGCAGCGCTTTCACACCTCCCACGCCCAGAACAAGTTCCTGACGAATGCGAGTACGCACGTCGCCGCCGTAGAGGCGCGATGTCAACTCGCGATCCTCGGGTTGGTTGCCTTCCACGTCGCAGTCGAGCAAGTAAAGTGGAATCCGCCCCACGCGCATCAGCCAAACCTTGGCCAATAGTTTTCCATCCATGGTGTCGATTTCGACAGTAATTGGCTTTCCTTGGGGATCGCGCGCCGGTTCCATGGGGAGATTTTCGACTTTGGTATCGAAGTATTCTTCCTGTTGCAGACCCTCGATATCAAGGTGCTGACGGAAGTAACCTTGATCGTAGAACAAACCGATGGCTACCAGCGGCACGCCCAGCCCGCTGGCGCTCTTGATATGATCGCCCGAAAGAACTCCCAAGCCGCCGGAGTAAATCGGCACCGATTCATGGATGCCAAACTCCGCGGAAAAATAAGCGACCGGCTTGGAGCCCAACACGCCGCCTTCGCGGGCGCCCCAGGTGGTCTGTTTGTTTCCCAGATAATCTTTCAACCGGCGATGTGCCTGGTTGATGCGCGTATAGAGAACCACTTCCGAAGCACGTTGGGCAACCTGGTCGGGGGTCATCTCGCCCAGCAGTGCAATCGGATTGTGATCCAATTGTCGCCAGCGAACCGGATCCAAATCGCGGAAGAGATTGACCACTTCCGGGTGCCAACTCCACCAAAGATTGCGCGCCACCGTCAAGCACTTGCTGTACAAGGCCTGAGGAGTAATCTCGGTCCAACTTTCACTGGTAGTGTTGCTCGCTACGGGAGGAATTTCTGTTTGGCTCATAAATGAATACTTCCTGATTTTCGAGATCCATCCGAAAAAACCGAATCCGATAAATCCACGGTCTGATGAGAAGTCGCCTCGGAAAACTATCGGTGGCCGTAAAAAATAAGGCTCGCAGGGTGCCTAGCACAATTTCCCGCGATGCCAGTCGGTGTTTGTGAACAGGAAATTATAGCGAGTTTCCACTTTTTGGCGATGCGAAATGTAGCAGGGGAATTCAGCAGATTGCCGGGTACCAACGCCCAATTTATGGCGTTTCCCCCTGTTTTCTCTAATTTCTCAAGCACGAAACCATTGCGGGTCTTGCCTACTTGGCCTCTTGCACAGCAAGGGACGGTCCCGGACGCAAGCGTTTATTGCGAATCCTCCTGCCAGGACTTAGAGTGAGAGGTATCGCCCGTCGGTAGCCATGACATGGCCTCGATGACTTTTACGCTGGCCAGAAGCTGGTAACCCTTTCGAAAGGAGATTGGTCTTTGAAGACACTTGCCCAAGCCTATGGCGCCGGGAAATTCGGTTTGTCGTTTGAATTGTTTCCGCCGAAAACTCCGGCAGGAGTCAAGGCACTCGCGAAACACATGGACCGGCTCATCGAATTCGAACCGAGCTACGTCACTTGTACCTATGGCGCGGGTGGTTCAACACAAGATCGCACGTTGGAAGTGATTTCCGGCGTACGGCAAAAATACGGCGTCCCGGTCGCCACGCATTTGACCTGCGTAGGAAGCACTGCCGAACAGCTGCGCGACTATTTGCAGCGAGCGCTCGACCAGGACATTCAAAACGTGGTAGCCCTACGGGGCGATCCTCCCCAGGGCGAAACAACATTTCGCGCAACCGACGGAGGATTTTCGTATGCCAACGAACTGGTCACGTTCATCGGCGATAGTTTTCCCGAGATGGGCATTGCCGTGGGCGGTTATCCCGAGACGCATCAGGAAGCCTCCAGTCCGGAGCAAGATATCGAAAATCTCCACCGCAAGGTTGCCGCCGGTTCCGATGTAGTGATCACCCAATTGTTTTACAACAACGCAGACTTCTTCGATTTTCGGCAGCGCTGCCACACCGCCGGAATCACGGTCCCTATTGTTCCCGGTTTGCTACCGGTGACCAACGGAGCACAAATCCAGCGGATCGCTTCACTCTGCGGCGCAAAACTTCCCGAAAAGTTTCAGGCCGATTTGCAAAAATGTGCCGACGACCCAGAGGGGCAGTTCGAGGTGGGCATCGATTTCGCGATTCAACAAACGGCCGAATTGCTTGCCGAAGGGGTCGATGGCTTGCATTTCTATGTGCTGAACAAATCGGAGTCGACCGCGCGGGTGCTTCAATCGGTCACGTTGCCGAGGTGATGCGATGCACGAACCACCCCGAGGCGAGATCGATTGGACCGGGCGGGAATTAGGCGATTATCGCGTCTTGCGCCGCATCGGTTCAGGAGGCATGGCCGACGTTTATCTGGCCGAGCAGCAATCGCTCGGTCGTCAGGTTGCGCTGAAGGTGTTGCATGCCCAATTGGCCGGCGATGCGAGCTATGTCCAGCGATTTTCGAACGAAGCAAAAGCCGCCGCTTCGTTGGTGCATCCCAACATCGTGCAGATTTACGAAGTCGGTTTCGACGCGCAAGCGCACTTTATCGCTCAGGAATATGTGCCGGGAAAAAATCTCGCGCAGCTTCTGGAAAGGCAAGGCGCCTTGGAGCCGGGGTTGGTGCTCGATATTTTGCGACAAGTGGTCGCTGCGCTTTGTAAATCGCACGAGTTGGGCATTATCCATCGCGACATCAAGCCGGAAAATATCCTGCTCTCCCACAGCGGCGAAGTGAAAGTGGCCGACTTCGGCTTGGCACGGGTGCTGCACTCGCAGGACAAAACGCTCACCCAAGTCGGCGTGACTATGGGCACACCGCTCTACATGAGCCCCGAGCAAATCGAAGGTCGTCCGGTCGACGTGCGTTCCGATATCTATTCGCTAGGCGCTACCAGTTATCACCTGCTCACCGGCGACCCGCCCCATCGGGGCGACACTGCGCTGGCAATTGCCGTAAAACATTTGCAAAGTACGCCGGAGCCTTTGGAAAACGTCCGGCAAGATCTCTCCAGCAGTTTGTGTCGCTTGGTACACACCATGTTGGCCAAACAACCCGAGAGCCGACCCACAAGTCCCAGCGAATTATTAGTGGCATTACGCGACTTGGCCACTTCGGCCGCCCAAGAGGGTTGGGCAGCCGGGCCGGAAAATTGGTCTCTGTCGGAATGGATTGCCACCGAGTCGACACGCAGCCATGCGAGCAAACAATTGGGCGCGTTGATGCAGGCGGAATCAAAACTTGCCCCGCGCAAACCCCGCGTAAGCCGATTGGTGGCGGTCATGTTGGCAGCGGCGTTGGCGGGAATCGTATTGGGCGCCGCGACCCGCCCGCGGTTTTATTTAGCTGGCTCAAACGGTTCGAGCGTCCCGGTCCGCGATTCCGCAGAAGCCCAGCTCTATCACGCAAAAATATCCGACACGCCCGCAGCCTGGCGCAAAGTGTGGGAAGAGTTCCCCGACGCCGACCCCTTCGTCCACCAGTTGGCTAAGCAAGGTTTGGTGCGTCACTATCTGCTAGTCTCCGAAGAACATCGACTAGCACTCGTCGTCTTGCGCGAGTTGAAGCAAACCGCCGATGCCGACCCGTCGCTAGAATCGCTCGCAGGATTTACTTTTGCTGCCGAGTGCATTTGTTACCAACGCTTGGGAAAAACACCACAGGCCCGCGAAGCCCAAGCCCGCCTAACCCCCGCCATGAAAGACAACCTCCGCCGCCGCGAAGGCCAGCTTTATCAATTGCTGCAGAATTCGGTGAGCCGGATGGGTGAAGAAGAGCGTTGATTGCTGATTGTCGGGTGGCACTGCTGGACAAGCCAGACAGTGGCACCCGGCGAAGAAGTACGTTGATTTCTGCACGCAAGCTACTCGTCGCCAGCCCTCGTTGCCAATTCGTGTATTACCTTTTGGTCGGTTGAATTAGAAAGTAGACGTACCGAACCATCAGCGAATGCAACATTAGCACCGACTTCGTGAAAACTGTAGAGTCCGACTACGTTGGTCTCGTTCACGCCCTTATTCTTGCTTAACACGATTCCGATGTGGCTTCCGCTTATCGCCCATGTAGATCGCATTACGTGCCCTCCATTAGGATCACCGTAAGGGATGTCGGGCTTTCCGCGAACGTAGATGTCAGGACGTCCAGCAATCTCGCCCACGGCAATAGTATTTGACAATCCGTCAGTGACTTCGCGAAAACTCGTCTGGTTCAAGCCATCGTAGGAACCGTCTTGTGAGACGTCGACGACCTTGCTGTAGCGTGGCAATCCCCAGATTCCAAAGTCAATGTGACTGTATAAAAGCATGCTGTCTTTACTTTCTGTGGAGAGCAGTACGCCTCCGATTGCTTCATAGTCACTTCGAGCAGCAGTTCCTATCACATCGTTGGGGGCGTATTTTCTGACGTGCGGTACGGTTGATGTGTAGTTGCTTGTCGAGGGACAAACAAACATGGAGAGTTCGACGTTGACATTCGCTTGGTTTGATGGGTCGGATGCCGCTTTTGTAAAGTCAAGTTGGTCGTATAACGCAGACTGCTCTAGCTGGGGGAGAATCGCGGTTTGCCAAGAGTGAAAGTGTAACTCGTCCCAGTACCTTCGAGGGTAGGAGATGGTCGAACCATTATTGGTGAACGAGCCGTTGTAGAGCGACGGAATTTGTTTATTGAAGCTGTGAAACGCCTGTAAGGCCAAAGCCGTTTGACGCAAATTGTTTTGGCAAGATATTCGGCGAGCTGATTCACGTGACCGCTGAACAGATGGCAACATCAATGCCAAAAGTACTCCAATGATTGCGAATACGACCATCAGCTCAACGAGCGTCACGCCGCGTCTATGCTGAAACATTATTCCAATATCCCGTGGATTCTGTCGGCGAACTTTTAACTTCACAAACAAGCAGAGTTTATCAAGGAAGTTCTTGAAGAGGCAATCAGACGCAATTATAGCAAAAGTCTCATAGTCAATGGTAAGTCGTCCGACGTAACGATAGCACGCACAAAATACCGAAAAATATAGGTGAAACTCGACACGGGTGGCATGCCCTCGGAGGTCCGCCGACGTGGGCATGATGACGGCATGTCAGCGCGCCTGCCCCATGCCCACGCAGACGAGGGCATGCCACCCGCCTGCTACTCCCCAGGTTTCCCCTAGATCTAGTGCCATTCTGGCCAAAAACACCCTAGCAAAAAACTGGCATAAAATAGTGTACAAATGTATACAAATTGGCCACCGTTTCTGCTAGGTTTTTGTTTCGTGGGCCAGAGGAAATGAAATGACCTCCAACCCCTGACCCCTGACTTCCGACCTCTGACCCCCAAACCATCATGCTTGCCACAAGACTTTGCCAAATCGGGCCGGACGATCCGGCGGAAATCGATGATCGCACCCCGATGGAATTCGACGACGAACCCTGGGACGCCTTTTTGCCCGACGAAGGTTCCTACGAACCACACCCCGAGCCGGGTGATTTTTGGATCGAAAAGTAAGTAGAGGCAAGAGTCAAGGGTCAAGTGTCGAGAGCCAGAATGAAAGAAGCATTCCCTCCGGCTCTTGACTCTCGACTCTTGTCTCTCGACTAGCAATAAGGAGTTTTCACCATGTTGCCGTTAGCGGTTGTCGAAGAGGTGCATCGATTGTTGCAGGAAGGCAAACTGTCGCAGCGAAAAATCGCGGCCAAACTGGGTGTCAGCCGCGGTGTGGTCGGTGCGATTGCCAGCGGCAAGCGAGGAATCTTCGGCAGCGAAGCGAAGCCGGACGACTTGGGAGTGTTCAACACCAACGCTCTTCCCGAGCGTTGCCTCGGCTGCGGGGCGACGGTTTACAAGCCGTGTGTCTTGTGCCAGACACGGCAATTCGTTCGCCGCCAGGAAACACTACGCAATGTTGCGTAGTAGTTGGATTATGAAGTTGCGCAACGGAAGGGTATACTACCGCCCACAAACTGACCAAGATGTACATCACCAGCAGCAGCCACCAGCCGAGGATCAGTAGCCCTGGCGTTTCAAAACCGCAAACGTGCAGCAAGAGCCCCAGCATTGCAATGACACCAAACATCAGCGCCGCCTGATTTGGCCCGCCTAGCCAGCGTACTAACGCCAAGAAAATGGCAGCCGCGGTCATCGCGCCGAATAACTGCTTGAGCGAGAACGAAAAAGGATTGAACGCGGGCTCATTGCTTGCGTTCCACGTGGTTTCGAGCTTGACGGAGACGGGCCGCTTGGCAAATTCGCTGTCGCCGGCGCGCTGGGCGGCAACGCGATCTTCCACCTCCTGACGTTGCCGTTCACGTGTGGCGACAGCTTGCCGCTCTTTGTAAAGCACAAAAAACCAACCCGCGGCCAGCGTTACGACTCCAACGATAAACATCCCCATCCACTCACCAAGATTCCAGGCCGTGAGCACCAAGGATAACACTGCCGTGGCGATGAGCAGGTGTCGCGTGGTGAAGCGAAAGTTTTTCAAATCTTCGAACGACACTGGATCGGCCTGCTCGACTTCTTCGTAAACCTCATCAAGATCCACAGCCACATGTGCTTCGCGTGTTTTACGCTCGGCGCGCTGACGTTCCATTTCCAAAATTTCGGGATCAACCGGCTGGAGTTCATATTCGCCATCGTCGTCATCAAGGTGAGGATCGTTTTCGCTCATCGTTCAGCTTCGGAGTGGGGAGGGCATCGCTAAGAGTTGTTCTATTGTGTGCGGAACTTAGCCATCGGGCAACGTCGGTCCCCTTGCCGGGATGCTCGTCAGGTGCGAGGATGCTTTGCGTGACGTCTAGTAAGTCCTAGAAAAGTCTCTCGCAGAGACGCAGAGGCGCGGAGAAAGACAGAAGATATAAGATGAATTTTCAGAGTTGATGAAAGTAGAATTGCATTAATTCATTGTCCTCCTCTGCGTCTCCGCGTCTTTGCGAGAGTCCTATATTTCGCACTTTCTTTGGTAACCTGAGCCCACTTCCTGCGAGAAGCACCCATGCAATTGTTAATGACCGCGCTGGGCAGCTATGGAGATGTGTTGCCGTTTGTGGGGTTGGGCGCCGCGATGAAGCAGCGCGGTCATCGCCCGACGGTCATCTCGAACCCCCATTTCCAGGAAGTCATCGAGTCGGCAGGCCTAAAATTTCTCCCTCTAGGCACCACTGAAGAATACGACGAGCTGGCCCGTCACAAAGATCTTTGGCACCCGATTCGTGGGCCCTTGCTGGTGCTGCGCACCGGGATGGTGGAAACACTACGCCCGATTTACGAATTGATTTCAGAGCATTATCAACCAGGCGAAACAGTGCTGGTCGCGCATGCCCTGGATGTGGCGAGTCGCGTGTTTCAAGAAAAAAACGATGCGCCGCTGGCAAGCGTGCATCTTGCGCCGGTCATGCTGCGCAGCTTTTTTCAGTCGCCGCGAATGATTGGAATGTTGATGAGCGATTGGACGCCGCGCTGGCTTCGCCGGGGGCAATATTGGTTGGCCGACCATCTGCTTGATCGGCTGGTTGGGCGGGAGCTGAATTCGTTGCGTACGGAACTTGGATTGCCGCGCGCGGCGGGCATCTTGCGCGACTGGTACTTCTCGCCGCAATTGGTGCTCGGTTTGTTTCCCGAGTGGTTTGCGCCGTCGCAGCCCGATTGGCCGCCGAATACACGGCTCACCGGTTTTCCGTTGTGGGATCAGTCTGCTACGACGCCGCTTCCCGCGGAAGTCGATCAGTACCTGCAAAACGGTGAGCCGCCGATCGTTTTCGCCCCCGGTTCGGCGATGACCGATGGCGGTTGGTTTTTTTCGGCCGCGGCCGACGCGTGTCAAAGGTTGAACCGTCGCGGTGTTTTCGTCACGAAATATCCTGAGCAGCTCCCGCGGGATTTGCCGAGTTGCGTCCAATATTTCGATTTTGTCCCGTTCAGCCAACTGCTACCCCGAGCGGCCGCGCTGGTCCACCACGGCGGCATTGGCACCTGCGCCCAAGGCCTCGCCGCGGGAATCCCCCACGTGGTGATGCCGATGGCGTACGACCAACTCGACAACGCCACACGCCTAAAAAGATTGGGCGTAGCGCGCACGGTTCGCCGCAAAAAATTCCGAGGACCGACGGTTGCCAAAGCGCTGAGCGAATTGCTTGACGAACATTCAATCCATCAAGCCTGCTCCCATTGTGCCGAGCAATTCGATACGCCACGGGCGCTCACCGCTTCGTGCGAAGCACTGGAAGGCTTGATCAGCAGCGTTGGGAAGTAGCACCCAATACCAAAGCTGGGAAAAAGTTTGCGTTTCCCAGATACTTTGCTAGAATGAGACGCGATAGTTAAATCCTGCCCCTATTGGACGTGTTCTACTGAGCTTCTAAAATCCACGAGTCCGCTACTGCGACCAACCACATAAGGCCAAAGATGCATACGCACGTTTAGTACGTGCGCGAGCATCTGTGGCCTTCTTTTTTTGGACTTCTCGCGATCTGAAGTTTCGACATCTTGTCGATCTTGTATTCCTTAATTACGGAGTGAATTGACTCATGAATCACATCCATACTTCTCCAATAAAATTACGTCGACTTGCTCGATGGCAGCAACGTATAGTAGCTGTCTCAACCGCTGTGTGGTTTCTCACTGCCGGGAGTTGGGCGACTGCCGCTCCGGTCGCGCTCGTCAATGCCGACTTCGAGCAGGGAAGCCCGGCACCACCGATCGTTGATCCCGGGGGATCAAGCTACGTCGGAAACATTCCAGGGTGGAACGTGGTGAACGGAGGTGGCGTATTCGAGCCCAACTTCGTCTCGCAAGTTTCTTATCCCGCCAGTGTCCAGGCGACCGTCGGCGACTTTGTAGCCTCTTCCTCGGGCCCGGCCGGGGGGCTGGTCACGCAACTTCTCGACGCGTCGTTCACCTATCAACCGAACCAGATTTATACGCTTAGCGCCGATTTCGGACACCGATTCGATTTTCCCTTTGGCGGCAGTTTTGGGTTCTATCGTCTTGCCAACCCGTTTCCGACCGCGGTCGCTGTCGCAGGCGTAGTCGATCCGGGGCTCGGCAACTTTTCACGCCAGACTATTGTTCTAAATTCACCAGTCACCGACACGGGAGGCCGAATACGAATTGGTTTCTCTGGAAGCGGTATGCTGGGACAAATAATTGACTTCGACAACGTAACGCTGACAATCACAACGATTCCCGAACCAACAGCGCTGCTCCTCCTCGGCATCGGCCTGGCCATGGGAACAATGCGGCGTTATTTGTCGTACTAATGTTGGGTGCCGCTTTGAGAGTAGATGTGCAGCAGGCCGTTGGGTCACAAAGACAACCCAAACATAATCACACGAAAGGCACTTCAGTCATGGTCCGAACCCTCGCCGTGTTTGCTTTCGTCGCGATTCTGATAGCCGGTTACACAGCATGTGCCGCAGTGGTATTCGAGTACACTGGGGAGCAGTTCACGACCGTCAGTAGCCCATTTACCACGACAGATTTTGTGTCCGGTTTCGTGGAGTTCTCATCGCCGCCCCTGCCGCTGGGAACATTCGACGCGACCGACATTTCTGATTACGCCTTCACCGCCGGGCCACTTACCCTGACGCCAAGCACGCCTGGCAGCGGAGCCGTCGGCACTTTCACTTTCGACGCTAGCGGCGAAATTGCCACTTGGCTGATCACCTTCACCGGGTTCACTCCCGGTACCAATAACAGCCTGGACGAAATCATTAACACCGACTGGAATGGCTTTGACGGCGACGATTACGCGGATATCGACGACGCAACCGCAGGTCAAGCATTTAACGAACTGTCTCCGGGCGTGTGGAACTCAATCCCCGAGCCATCGTCGCTGGCGCTGATGGGCTTGGGCTGTGCCGTACTGGGATTGCGTCGCAGACTTAACTACTGATCAAGTCTTGTGTTGTGTATTTACCAGAAAAGCTTGCTTTTTTCGCGGATTGCAATCATAATAGAGCATTCTTGCATGCATTCTCCGACGCTACACAAACAGAGATTTTTTCTAATGCGTATCCCTTTCTTCGCCACCTTGATTCTGTTTTGTTTGGCCCTGGCTTCTGCTACTCAAGCCGCAACATTGGCCTATTGGCGATTTGAAGAGGGCACGCCCGGGGGCGCTGTTTCGGGGCCCGGCTCTGTGATCGATAGCGCCGGTGGTTTCCACGGCTCGCCCGTGGGCGGACCCACTTACAGTGGCGACGTACCAATCAACCCGGTTCCTCTTACTGCCGCTTCTAATGGCGTAAGTTTAGACCTGCAAAACGGTAGCGATTATGTCACTATTCCCGACCCCACTTCCGCGCTAATTCCAACGGCAGCGATTACGGTTGAGGTTTGGATGAAGTCGGGCGGCACGCAGCCAGAATTTCAGTCGCTGGTGGTCGACCACTCTCATGGTTGGACCGACGAAACGGGTTGGGCTCTGCAAGGCAACGGTGGGAATACGCGAATTGATTTCATCATCGGCAATGGCAGCACTTTTCCGTTAGCGCGCTCCACGACCAATGTCTTCGACGGCCAGTGGCACCACGTGGCCGGCGTGTACAACTTGGCGAACGTGGGCCAAGAGATCAAGATTTTCGTCGACGGCCAACTTGAAGACACGGCTACCACCGCCACTGCACTTGCCGCCAATACTCGCGACGTGCACATCGGTTCCTCCTGGCACGGAACGCTGCCCACGAATCGATTCTTTCACGGTCTCGTCGACGAGGTGCGCATCTCCGACGTGGCACTTGCGCCGCAACAGTTTCTCGTAATGGTTCCCGAGCCAAGCGCCGCGCTGCTTACCATTGTCGGATTTGCAGGGCTGGGCTAAGTCGCAATTTCAATCGCTTCTGCTGGCGGATGACAGCAGTGGAGTAAGTATCAGAGTATTCCCCGCCTTATGGAGCTTTGGATTTTTGCGCGCATTTTAGAAAAGTCCTCTTGTCCTGCGATCGCCAACTCGCTAAAAACTCACTTAGAAACGATTTAGTGGACCGCCTCTGGTTGTTGATCGGAATATTCGGCCACTTTTTCTAATACTCTCGGGCTGCTTCTAGGCAGTAACCGCTCTCAGACCTCCCCCCTCAGCGGTTTTTTGACCGTTCCCTTGCAAGGAGATTGCAATGCAGACTGCGCTACCAGAGTATCGTCGCATTCAATACCAGGGAAAACCGTACTACGGCCAGCACGCGCTCGTAACGGCTCTGGGTTGCAACGATCATTTGCTTTCGATTGAGAAGATGTACGAATTCCTGCAGACAATGGCAGACGAAATCGGAATGGTTCGATACGGCCCGCCAATCGTCGCGCGGTTTGGAAGTGAAATCGAGACCGGCATCTCGGGCGTTCAGTTGATCGAGACGAGTGCCATCACGATCCATACCAACGACGCCCATCGCGACATGTATTTGGACGTTTTTAGTTGTAAGTCGTTTGAAGCAAAAACCGTGAAAGAAGTACTGGACGACTTTTTTTCTCCTTCCTCGGTTGAATGTGAGGTGATCTATAGGAAATGAGAATATACCCTTCCCATCTCAGTCCGGTTTCCCTTGAACCGCAGATTGAGGACTTTTGTGTGGTCGACGTTGATTCCGAGTTTGGTCAGGGACTTTTGGTCTTGCGCAGCTTTCAGCAAGGCGAAACATTGTTCCGCATGAATGGTATCTTGACCAGCGAATTAACATTGCATTCGCTACAACTGGCTCCCGATTTGCATATGGACGATCCTTATGTCGCGGGAAAGGTACTGCATAGCTGCGCCCCAAATTCGCGATTGGAGGTGGCAACCCAACTCTTCATCGCTAATCGAGCCATCGAAGCGGGAGAGCTACTGACGATGGATTATGAAGAGACTGAAGACGTCTTATTTCGACCCTTCATGTGCTGCTGTGGAGAAGCGGAATGTCGCGGAGAGATCGTGGGCAGGCAGCCTTCCCTGGCAACCTCCGGTGCCGAATTACAGACGTGTAATTTACAAGAACTTGTGTACGAGTTGCCATTACGCGAACGCTATCCCCGGCGAAAACCAGCTTAGGGTAACAACTAGACTATGTGAGAAAGGAGCCATCGATCGTGGACGATAATGGAATTCTCAAACAATGTCGGATTGAAAACGAGGCATTGTGCCACACACGTGACGCGCTTTTGGCTATGATTGCCTGGCCTGTCGAGGGGAAGATGTTTACCCGCAAACTGTCGGGCTTGCGTTTTATGGCACGCTGGTTTCAACAGCAAGTAGAACGCCTTTTTAGAATTGAAGAACTCGACGGTTACATGGCCATGGTCATTGAATCCGCACCTTATCTGTCTGAAAAGATTAAGGTTTTGCAAGACGAGCATACAACGCTCCAAAATCAACTCTCCGAAATCGCAACGCGATTGGAGCGAGTGCTTCCCGACGATTTCGATGCTCTCAACGAACTGTGCAACGATCTAAAGTCGGTTTTGAAGGCCCTCGGCGATCATATGCGCAAAGAGAATTTCTTTATTCAAGATTCGGTGAACCAAGACCTTGGAGGAGAGGGTGGGCTTTAACGCCTGTCAGCCAGTAGTCAGTTGGGAGCGTGGTTGTGATTGATGGTGCATTCGGAGTGCGGGCTCAATATCGATCGAATGGGACCGTCACCACTCCAATCTAACGTACTACTCGATGCTTTGTTTTGGCATTGGTTTTGCTCTATAATATTGTCCAGCTGATTGCCGCTTGGAGAATTGACATGCAGCAGGCCGTTGTGCCACGCGTTTTGGTGAGTTGCCTAGTCGGGTTGACGGTCTGGCTGTGCGTGGTGCCGGTCGAGGCGGTGCCTGCGCCGCAGGATGTGGTGATGTACGAAGTCAACCTCCGCGCGTTCAGCCAAGCCGGAGACCTTGCGGGAGTGACGGCCCGAATCGATGAGATTCAAGCTCTGGGCGCCAATACAATCTGGCTGATGCCGATCCATCCGATCGGGCAGATAAACATAAAGGGCGAACTTGGGTCGCCTTACTCTGTGCAGGACTACGGCGTGGTCAGCAGCGAGTACGGGGCGTTGTCCGATCTGAACACGCTGGTCGATGCGGCTCACAATCGCGGCATGTTCGTGATGATGGACTGGGTCGCCAATCACACCGCTTGGGATCACGCGTGGATTTCTTCCAATCCCGGCTGGTACACGCAGAACGGTCAGGGCCAAATCATCCATCCTCCCGGGACAAACTGGACCGACGTTGCTGATCTCAATTTCAGTAACGCGACGATGCGCTCGGCAATGATCAGCGAGATGCAGTACTGGGTGTCGGATGTGGGGATCGACGGTTTCCGCGCCGACGCGGCAGACTTTGTCCCCTTCGATTTCTGGCAGCAGGCGATCCCCGCCGTGCGCGGCGCCACCACGCGCCCGTTGCTGATGTTGGCCGAAGGGGCGCGCAACGATCATTACACCGCCGGCTTCGATATGACCTTCGGCTGGAATTTTTACAATACCGTGAAGTCGGTTTTCATCTCGTCGAACTCGGCGACCACCTTGGGCGAGGCCCACAATACGGCACAGGCTCAAGTCCCCGCGGGCAAGAGCATCCTGCGATTCACCACGAATCACGACGAAAGCGCGTGGGACGCCACGCCGGTCACCCTGTTCGGCGGCCTGGATGCTTCGCTGGCCGCTTACGCGGTGACCGTTGCCTATGGCGGATCCCCACTGGTTTATAACGGACAGGAAATCGGCTGGGGGCCGAACGTGCCATTTTTCTCGAAGTCGCCACTCGACTGGACCACCGGAGGGGCAACTGCCGACTGGTACACGCAGCTGCTCGGCATCCGTGAAGATCACATTGCCTTGCGCGAAGGCACACTCACCGACCAAAGCGACAGCGACGTGGCCTTGTTGATGCGCGAGCACGCGGGCGATCAGGTTTTGGTGTTGGTCAACACGCGCAATCAAGCCAGCCAGATCGAGATTCCCTCTGAATGGCTCGGCGGATGGTTCGATCAGTTCACCGGAACTGCGGAGCAATTAACTTCGTTACGCACCCTCAATCCGTACGAAGTACTGATCCTTGCCGCGACGCCGCCTAGTGTGCCGGGCGATTTCGACGTCGATGGCGACGTCGACGGTACTGATTTTCTCCAATGGCAACGGGGTAACCCACCCCTTGCGTCCGACCTTACCAAATGGCAAACCAACTACGGCACAGCCGCCGCGCTCTCGGCAAGCTCCGCCGTCGTGCCTGAACCGGCTACAAGCATCATGCTGCTACTCGGTTTGCTGCTGCTAAACTCTCGCAGTAGCAGCAAACATTACGTACACGCGTTTCAATCCAACCGGAGATCAGGAACGTTGCCGACGTAGGAGCGCGGCTCCAGCCACTAGCGCAAGCAAAGAAATCGATGTCGGCTCAGGGACGTATTGAAAACTGACATCGTCGATCCCCAACTCCTGCCCGCCAATTGCCAGGCTGGAGATTGGTCCGGTAAGCGTGACAGTTCCTTTGGTGCCGCCGGCAATTGGTGACCATAAGGCAAAGACGTTCACACCTGCGACAACTGCGGGAGTAGCTACGAAGTCCGACAGCTCTATGACTGTGCCGTTAATAACCAGGTTCTCGTCGCCACCGAAATCGGCATAGTGGAAGGATGCACTAGTGACCGGCCCTCCCAGGCCGCTGATATCGAAGTCCAGCCGAATATTACTAATCGTTGCTGGAGTCGTCGGAAATGATGGATCGGTAAATCCACCGATCGTGACGCTGATGAATCCAACAAACGCACCCTGCGTAAAATTGTCAACGTGAACCCCAACACCATCTTCAGTAAATACCAAGTCGCCGGGCGAGTTGCTCAGCGGCGCAGGCGAACCACCGAACTGAGTGCCAACAACCTGCGATTCGAAGTCTACGGTTGCCGTTAGGGCATGTGCTGGACCGCTCATTAAGGCTATTGCAGTCGAAAATAATACCAAACCGAACAATTTCAAATTTGTCATTTTAGATATTCCTAGGAAAGTAAGTTGCTGTTGTACGTTGCGGCTATTTACAAGAAACGAAACTTGCTTTTTTCGGAACATAAGCAACTCCTGGGACTACTTCGTGTGTGTCTGTGAGACAGGTCCGCAAGCAGACCCACCAATGCATAAAAAAAACCGCCACGAATCAGGCATCTCAAGCCGCCCGTTGGAATAACCTTGGGCGGTCTGATGCTTTGATTCGTGGCGGCTTCGCGTTAGTTCTTACTCGTGGTGTTTGTGTGTGACTAGTTTGGTGACGGTCGCCAGAATACCAATAACTGCGGGTAGACACAAGAAAAAAACATGGGGGGGCAAAAATGCTAAAAAAAGGTGATTGCTCCTGAATTTAGAGACAGTGGCACCCCTAGTACCGCACCTGGCTGGGCGACCACTGTTGCACGGTGCGGGTTTGGTTGGACGGGGTGACGATCGGCGCGGTTGCGGCGGTTGCGGCTTGGAGCGATGCGACACGCGCGGAAATGGCCGGTTGGAAGCGGTTGATGGCCAACGAGCGTTGGTAGTTAGCCAGCGCCTGTTGAGGATCGCCCGAGGCTTCTCGTAAACGGCCCAGGGCGGTGAGCGCTCGGCTGTTGTGCGGGTCGATTGCCAGGGCTTCGACCAGTCGCGAAGAGGCTTGCGGCAAGTTGTTGGTTTCTTCCAAGATGCGGGCCAGCTCGATGCGCGGGTCGGACAGTTGCGGGCTTCGTCCGGACCAACCTTCTAAGAGACGGAACGCCGCGTCTTGTCGGCCCGTTTCTGTGAGCAGCACTGCCAGCCCGCGATAACATTCCGTGTGGTTGGGGTCGTAGTCGAGACATTGGTTATAAAGTTGCTCGGCCTGCGCTATATCTTCTTGACGGTTGTAGAGCTTGCCGTTCTTGTGCAGCGACGAGGCCAGATTGTAGTAGCCGTCTGCCGAGCTGGGATTGTTGGCGATAGCCCGCTGGAATTGTTCGGCTGCCTGGAGGTAGTTGCCATTTTGATAGAGACGCACTCCCTCAGAATTCAACGCCTGCGAGGTCATGTTGCTGCAACCGGCCAAGAGAACGGTTGTAACAAGCGCAAGGCTTCCGCCAATGAATCTGCTGGTGGAGGAACTTTGCATGATGGACAACGCGCCAAGGGGCACGTCCCTTTTCTAGCAGTGGGGTAGTGGGACAAAATAGTCGCTTTTGGGAGCGGAAAAGTAGCAGCCAAGCACCCCCGACGCAACCCGGATGGCCGTGGGCAAGTGACGAATGACGAATGACCAATGACCAATGACGGAATGACTATTTCTGTCTGCTGACGGCTGATAGCTGACTGCTGACCGCTGGCACCTTTGTGCGGGTTGCGCCAAAAAGTCTAGCTAACCCATTCTATTCGTACTAACCGGTAGATTTGCGCAAGCCGGTTGTTTTTCCTGAGTGCTCTATTTTACGCAGTCGTTAAGTCGATGACTGCTAGCGTCAGAGGTGGTTATTCACCAAGCGACCTGTCCGATCTCCGGACCCCCCCTAGCTTAGGAGCACTCTCCCCGTGGCAAAGAAAACTTCCCCCAAGTCGAAAAGTACCAAGAAGACAGCGTCCACCGCAAAAAAATCCACAGCCAAAAAATCATCGACCGCCAAGAAGGCTTCGCCCAAGGGTCGCAAGCCGAGTTCTCGTAACGCCGCTTCCAAAGCGAAGACACCAAAAGGAAAAGCAACAAAAGCGACAACCGCAAAAAGTAAAACCCGCTCGACAGGTGAGGAAGAAGTGACCCTCGACCGCCGACGCAATGCGGATCGCCGCGGCAAATCGACCAGTGTAAAGCCAGCACCAAATATGGAGCGACGCGAAAAAGTCCAGCGCCGTCGACAGATCGATCCCACCACATGCGAACGCGACTATAGCAACGAAGAAGTAGAGTTCATGAACGCCATGGACGACTACAAACGCAAGAGCGGGCGGATGTTTCCCACCTGTAGCGAAGTGCTGGAAGTGATCCGCGGTTTGGGTTATCTCAGGCTTTCGCCCGTAGAACTTGCTGTGGTTCGGCCCGTTGTTGAGCCGACCGAAATTGCGCCGCAAGAGACTCCAGAAGAAACGCTTGATTCCGAAGCCACGCTTGAAGCCCTCGTCGTCGGGGAAGTCGACGAGTTCTAAGCTTAGGCCCTAGAGAATCAAAGAGAGATCAGCCTCGGAAGCAAGTCTTCCGGGGCTGTTTTTGTTGGTTGCTAATTTGTTGGTCGCCAATTTATTGGACGCAAAGACAGGTCGAGGCTAAAATACACCAGTCTGCTGGCCCAGAGTCCGGAACATCTTTGCTGGGCCGATCTCTCTTACGCTAGAACTCCCCGAAGGCTTGCCATGGTTTTGCCATTCCAAAACAACCGTTTCGTTCACATTCGCATTCTCACGCTGATATGCTGTCTGACAATGGCTTCACCTGCGTCTGCCACGGTTGTCCGATTCAATTCAAACCTTGGATCGTTCGATGTGCGAATGTTTAACACTTCTACACCGCTATCAGTCGCAAATATTCTCAACTATGTGAACGACGGCGACTTTGACGATTCGATTGTTCACCGTGTAGAGAATACAATTTCGCAGCTTGCTGATGGAACTTTTGTGAACGACCCCTTCGTGATTCAGGGGGGAGATTGGTCATTACCTCCAGCCAGCGTGTTGACTCAAATTCCCTCCGATCCCCCCGTGCTAAACGAACCAGGAATTTCCAATCTGCGTGGTACTTTTGCGCTAGCTAGAGTTGGCGGGCAGATCAATAGCGGGACGAATAACTGGTTTGTCAACACTCGAGACAATGCGTTTCTCGACACAATCGACCAGGGCTTCACCGTATTTGGACGCGTCGTTCATGACGGGATGCAGGTAGTCGACTCCATCGCCAATCTCCCCAAACAAACGATATTCAATCAGTTTGGTCAATCCCTGGGCAATACGTTTCCTATGCATGGGGACTTTTCTTCGGGTATAACCAGAGATAATTTTGTGTTGTTCTCTTCAGTCACAGATCTCAACATTCCCGATGGGGATTACGACTTCGATGGGGATGTCGACGGCAGCGATTTTCTGATTTGGCAGCGAGGCAATAATTCGACGACCGATGTGGCCGCAGACAACAATGGCGATGCGATTGTCGATGCCGCCGACTTGGTGCCTTGGGTGACCAACTACGGAACAGTAGCCTTATCTGCTGCGCAAAGTGTGCCCGAGCCATCAACGCAGGTGATTCTCAGTTTTACGCTCTTGGCATTATCGTTTGTAGCGCGTCCGAGTAGACGAGATTACTAGAGCGACCTGGGTTTAGGCACAGAGAGCCAATAATTTCCCCAGGTTATCGCCGCCGGTTCCAAGAACGGAGTGCATCGACTGCGGCTTCGCGGCTGTCTTTCGTTGCAGGCTTGGTCGACTGTATGGGGAGCTTGCCGGGCTTTGTTTTCTTGCCACTCTTTCCGGCAGATTCGTCATCGGAAGTCTCTTCCGCAGTCACGGGCGCAATTACGTCGGCGGAGGTTTCTTCCGCGGAGGTTTCTTCCTTAGCAAGTTCCTGTGCTCGTTTTTCGATTTCAACGGCACCTGTGTCGTCCATCTGGATGGTTGTTGTTTCGGCAACCGATTTGGTATTGCTTCCGGTGTCCAGAAGCCATTTGGAAATGTCGTCGTCGACGAAACCCGAATCACCTTTTTCCGCAGTACGTTGCACAGCATCGGCTACGTTTTTCACCTGAGGATGTTTGCGGTTGTTGATGCCGTGTGTGATAGTAACCAAAAACCGAAGTGGTCCCACAGTCAGCTCATCGCCCGAGGAGAGTTCAACCTCCCCACGGATCTTTTTTCCATTCAGCAGAGTTCCGTTCCGGCTGCCCAAGTCTTTCACAGAAACCTTGGATTCGTGACGAATGACAGCGCAATGTTTTCTGCTGACTGCGGTACTGCCAGCGCATAGATTGCACTTGGGGCTACGGCCAATCAAGAACTTCTCTTTCTTGACGGCAATTTTCGTGCCCTCTTTGGCGCCTTCGATTACTTTGAGAACAACGTCCATAGCAGTCCACACAATGTGGTCCAACAACCATCACCACCGTCCCCCCCACAGGGATGGTAGTCGGTTTGAAAGTTAGAAGTGCTATCCCAGCACTTTGGTTGGCTAACGGAGAGGATATTCCAGGCAGGAGTTGTATACTATTACCCTCTATATCGAGGATATCACACCCTAAGCCGAACAGCCAGCAATTCTTAGTTGTTTGCCATTCAAATTTTACGCAAGGGCGGCTCTGCAAGTACCCCCTCAAGTTGGGGAAATTCCTTTGGAGACGCTTCTGAGTGAAAACATTGCGCTTCTGCGCTAATATCGGCAGAAAACCTCTCTTGGCCTTAACGCCTCTCTGTCCAAAGTGGGTTCGTGTACTTTTGATGGTGCAAATCGTTTGCTGTTTGGATTGCCTGACGAGAGACTATGGTTGCCTGCATTTCAAGCTGAAGTGCATTAGACAGAACTTTAATAAGGGTATTAATTAACTGAGAAAATGGAGTTTTTTTCCCGAGAAGCTCGCCACAGCCGGTCAGTTCTGGAGCAAATGATGATGCATTCCATAGTATGCTGCCATGCTGCAAGACGGCTTCCCTACGCCGGCGCTGAGCGCTACCAACTACTTTGTGGTTGTTGTTATGTTCGCCGTGACCGATCCAAAGCACGTCGCCCGGCGATCGGCGCTGAAAGCACAGAAACGGCTCGTCAGAGGCGGCTTGTTTTTTCGGTATTTCACAGAGAGAAAAGTTTGTTGCCGATTTGTTTGAGAGACGGTTTAGCCAATGAACAATAGACTTATGCACGACGTTGACAAGCGTTTGCGCTTGCATGGCCCAGGGATGCGCCACTGGAAGTGCAAGGCTGTAGGTGATTTCCTGATCGTGCAGAATCGCTCCGCCTCCGCTGAGCCGACGCACCACATCGACCGCGAGGCTGGGTGGATGGGTTAGTCGATCGGAAAACTTTTGAAAGTAGCCCAGCGAAAGCGTCGGACGCTGCCATTGATAGATTCTTAACGTCGGCTGATTTTCTAGGGCCGCCTGTTGCAATAGCGCTTCATCCACCGCCATGTTCCAAGCCCCCTCGGCAGGCGGATCGACAATAAGTTGGCAGGTGGTTGGAGTTTGCATGGAGTGCTATTGTCAGGTGCCGCACCTGACCTACGGACTATAGGAAAGCACCGGTTGCCGCGCGGCGCGCACCTCGTCGGGGCGGCTGATTGCCGTGCTGTGTGGGGCATCGTGTAGCAGCGTGGCATCTTCTTCGGTGATGCGGAACAAAACCTCGGCAAACGCGTCGAGAGTTTCTTTGCTTTCCGACTCGGTAGGTTCAATCATCATCGCCTCGGGCACTGTCAACGGGAAGTAAACCGTCGGGGCGTGATAGCCATAGTCCAACAACCGCTTGGCAATATCCATGGCAGAGATATCTTTGTCGCGTCGGAGATTGCTAGCCGAAGCGACGAATTCGTGCATGCAGCGGTGCCCCTGTGGGACGGGCAAAATATGTTTCACCCGGCTGAGTACATAGTTGGCATTGAGGACCGCGTTTTCAGAAATGCGACGCAAACCGTCGGGACCATGCGTGCGGATGTAGGCGTAGGCCCGCAACAACACGCCGACATTGCCGAAAAATGACCGGACGCGACCAATAGATTTTGGCATGTCGTGGTCGAGCCGGAATCGGCCGTCCTCTTTGCGAACGATCGGTGCCGGCAAATAGGGGGCCAATTTTTCGGTGACACAGATGGGCCCCGCACCGGGGCCCCCGCCGCCATGCGGGCCGCTAAAAGTTTTGTGTGGATTGTAGTGTTGCATGTCGGCGCCAAAATCGCCGGGGCGGCTGATGCCGAGGATGGCATTCATATTCGCGCCGTCCAAATATATTAATCCGCCCAACGCGTGGACCCGGTCGGCGATCTCTCTCATGTTCGGTTCAAAGAGTCCCAACGTGCTGGGATTGGTAATCATGAACACGGCGACCCGCTCGTCGAGTTTCGCATTCAAATCGTCCAGGTCGACAAACCCCGAGGCGGTGGTTTTCACCGTGATTGATTCGAAGCCGGCCATCGCGGCACTTGCTGGGTTAGTGCCGTGGGCGTTGTCGGGCACCAGCACTTTGGTACGCGTTTCACCAATGTCGCGGTAATAGGCTGCCGCGACCAGCAGGGCGGCGAATTCGCCATGCGCCCCGGCCGCCGGTTGCAGCGAGCATTCCTGCAACCCCGAGATCTCCTGCAAGATTTCCTGCATGTCGTACAAAAGTTCAAGCATCCCCTGCAAGGTTTCCTCCGCTTGATAGGGGTGCAAATCTGAAAGGCCCGGCATAGCCGCGGCGCGTTCGTTGCGCTTGGGGTTGTACTTCATCGTGCAACTGCCTAGCGGATAGAAATGCGTGTCGACCGACATGTTTTGCGTCGACAGATTCACAAAATGCCGAACCACCTGCGGCTCGGAAACCTCCGGCAGGGCAGGGGGGCCGGCAGCGATTGCTTCGGCTGGCAAGAGTGTGTCGAGCGCATGCTCCGGCACGTCACACGCCGGAAGGCGCGCAGCCCGACGCCCGGGCTTCGAAAGCTCAAAAATCAGTTGGGTATCGTGGGTGTTTTGCATGTTTCAGTGAATTCAAAAAATTAGAAAACCGCCAAGGACGCCAAGAGCGCCAAGGGTATTTTGATATATCAAGAAGTCGATATTTCTTGGCGTCCTTGGCGGTTCATCTTTCTCAACAGCACGAACTATCTGGGAGATGTGATTGCGGTGCCTTGTTTTGCTTTTACTGCCGTCATAAGGGATTGGACCAATCCGTCTATTTCCTCTTTCGTCCGTTTCTCGGTCACCGCCACCAGGAAACAGTCGGGCAGTTCGGGATACCACTGCCCCAGCGGCACGCCGGCTTGGAATCCTTGGTCGAGGGCAGTCTTCATGAGTTCGTCAACGTTGTTTTCCGCATCGCGAATGACGAATTCTTTGAATGTCGGTTGGTCAAACGCCGGCGAGAATCGCTCGCTTTGGCAAATCTGTTCCGCGGCGTAACGGGACTTATGCAGGCAGAGGCTTGCCGTTTCGCGCAGCCCTTGCGGACCGAGTTGCGAAAGAAATACGGTCGCACGCAATGCGAACAGGCCTTGATTGGTGCAAACGTTGCTGGTGGCCTTTTCGCGGCGGATGTGTTGTTCGCGGGTTTGCAGCGTGAGCACAAAACAGCGATTACCGCGACGATCGACCGTTTGCCCCGCGATGCGGCCCGGCATGCGGCGGACCAATTTTTGGTCGCAGGCCATGATGCCCAAATACGGTCCACCATACGACATCGGGGTGCCCAACGTGTGTCCCTCGGCCACTGCGATATTCGCCCCGTAATCGCCCGGTCGTGCGAGGATGCCCAAACTGATTGGATCGAAAACCGAAATCAACAGGGCCCCGTCGTCTTTGGCAACTTGCGAAATCCCGGGCGCATCTTCCACACAGCCGAAAAAGTTCGGTTGCTGCACGACAACCGCTGCGGTTGTGTCGTCGACCATTTCGGCCAACTGGGCAGCGTCGACGACTCCTGTAGATGTTTCGAGCGTGACTAACTTGACGTCGAGATTCTCGAGATACGTTGCGATCGTTGCCCGATACTCGGGATGCAAACTCGCAGGAACCACCACCTTGCCTTGACGCCGGGTGGCGCTGATGGCCATCAACACGGCTTCGGCCGCGGCACTTGCTCCGTCGTAGAGGCTGGCATTGGAAACATCCATGCCGGTCAGCCGCGTGATGAGCGATTGGTATTCGAACACCACTTGTAGATTGCCTTGGCTCGCCTCAGCCTGGTAGGGTGTGTACGAAGTATAGAATTCACTCCGGGAAGCGACCGTGTCGACCACGGCGGGAACGAAATGGTCGTAACTTCCTCCACCAAGAAAGCAAACTTTTTCGCCCGCGTGTGCGTTCTTTGCTGCCAACTGGTGCAGATGACGATCGAGTTCCATCTCCGAAAGTGCGGGCGGGATATCGAGCGGCCGTGCAAGTCGCAGCTCATTAGGAATCGGCGCAAAGAGCTCCTCGATCGATTTCGCACCGATCGCTTGCAGCATTGCCTGCT
This sequence comes from Planctomycetota bacterium, assembly GCA_029259915.1. Classification (GTDB taxonomy): domain Bacteria; phylum Planctomycetota; class Planctomycetia; order Pirellulales; family Lacipirellulaceae; genus Bythopirellula. The sequence goes on from JAJDED010000011.1 coordinate 142,835, forward strand.
GATCTTCAGGAGTATTGTAGAGATAGGGCATTATGAATTAGGGGGGAAGGTGGAAGGACGAAGGCGGGACTGAATGAGGAATGCGGGTTGCTGATTTTTCATCCTTCCGCCTTCCCATTTCCGCCTTGCTCACCCTCCTTCTTCGCATTGTTTTTGGTACGCGGTGTGATCGAGCAATTCGCTTAGGCCCGATTCGTCGCTAATTTTGATCTTCGCAATCCAGCCTGTGTCATACGGATCGTCGCCCAAGGTTTCCAAGGCGTCGGGGAGCGAGTCGTTCACGGCAATCACTTCGCCATCCACCGGGGCGTAGATGTCGCTAACCGCTTTGACCGATTCCACTTCGCAAAAAGGTTGTTGGGCTTCGACCTGTTTGCCGACCTCGGGCAGATCGATATAAACCAAATCAGTGAGCGCTTCGATGGCAAACGCGGAGATCCCCAGCGTGGCAATCTTCGCGCCGTTTTCCTCGGCCACAGAAACCCATTCGTGGGTCTTGGCAAAGAGTAGTTCTTCAGGTTTCACGGTTATCGATTCTCCTTGGATATTCAAAAATTGGAACCGCCAAGGACGCCAAGAGCGCCAAGGGGGTTGGTAATGTTAATTGAGAGGTCAGAGATCAGAAAAAAAATTGCCTCCGTTAGGCTATCCACCCGATCCCCCTGTTCTCTTACCTCTGATTCCTGAATCCTCCCAATCACTTCCCGCGTTCGTAAAACGGCAGCGGTACCACGGTCGCCTTATAGGTTTTTCCGCGGATGTCGACGGCGACCGAAGTGCCCGGTGCCGCGGCAATTTGTTTGACGTAGCCCATTGCGATCGGTCGACCGAACGTCGGCGAAAACGTGCCGCTGGTGACGGTGCCAACTTCTTCTTCCCGCAGCAGAATCGAGGAACCCTCGCGCGGCACGCGGCGGTCGTCTAGCTGCAGTCCGATCCGCACAGGTTGCCGACCCTCTTTCTGAATCGCGACAATCGCCTCTTTGCCCACGAACGTGCGATCGCGCAAGTTCACCGCAAATTCGAGTCCCGACGCAATCGGATTGATCGACTCGCTAAGCTCGTGGCCATAAAGGGGCATGCCTGCTTCCAATCGCAACGTGTCGCGCGCGGCCAAACCGACAACGCTTCCTTCCAACCCCGCTGCTACGGTTGCCAGTTCCTCCCAAATCCCAAGAATCTTGTCGGCATCGCAAACGATTTCGCAGCCATCCTCGCCCGTGTATCCTGTGCGGCTGACGAAACATTCGACGCCCGAGATCGGCATCATTTTTCCGGTGTAGTATCGCAGCGAAGTGACTTCGCTCGGCGTCAAACTATCGAGCAGCCCGATCGCTCGCGGTCCCTGCACCGCGATCATCGCGTACTCGGCTGTCATGTCGCGAATTTCGACAGAATGCTTTTCCCGGTGATCGCTGAGCCACGCAAGGATTTTTTTCCGATTGCTGGCGTTCACAACCAAGGCGTAGCTGGAGGGCGGTCCGTCATTGAGTACTGGCAGGTAAACCAGCACATCGTCCAAAACGCCGCCCGAGGTGTTGCAAACAAGCGAGTAGCGGATCTGGCTCGGTTTCATATCCGCAACCGAACGCGTCAGCAGTCCGTCGAGAAAGCTGCCGGCGTCGGGGCCATCCACCAACAGCCGACCCATGTGCGAGATATCAAATAGCCCCACCGCGGAGCGGGTCGCATGATGTTCCTCGATTATCGAGGTGTACTGCACTGGCATCGACCAACCAGAGAAATTGACCATCCGACCGCCATGCGCAGCATGCCAATCGGTGAGCGGAGTGCGTTCAAGTTGTGCGTCGGCAGACATGGCATTCATCGAGTGGTGTGCGAGAACGCTATTCTAGCGGTTTGCGCGCGAGCATCTAGGGGCGGGAAATATTTGAAATTTTGAGGTATGCCCCGCGAAACCGCAAGCGACCGACCGCTTGCGGTTTCGCGGAGCGACCCCCGTTTATCGTTTTTTACGACGCTTTTTTGGCGGAGATTCTTTGCGGCGTTTGCTCGGCTTCTCCTTTTGCCGGGAAGAAGTTTTTTTTCGGGCCGGTTTGCCGCTTTTTCCCAGCAGGCGAAAATCGAGTTCCCGGCGTTCCACGTCGACCGAAGCAACCGCCACCTGCACCGGGTCGCCCAACCGATAAGTGTTGCCCGAGCGAAATCCTTTGATGACGTGCCCTGCACGGTCGTACTTATAGTAGTCGTCCGACAGTGCGCTGATATGCACGAATCCCTCGGCGGGCAGTTCCGTCCCGACGACGAACAGGCCGAAACTTTCAACACCCGTAACGATGCCGTCCAATTTAGCGCCAACTTTATCTTGCAAATAGTGCAGCAGTTTCACCTTCTTGAGTTCGCGTTCCGCGCCGGCAGCCCGTTGTTCGCGCTCGCTGCAATGATCGCCCAGTGCGAACAACTGTTCCGTACTCTGCTCCGGAGGTTTGCCGCGGTTGATCGCATCGATCAGCCGATGCACCGTCAAATCGGGATAACGACGAATCGGCGACGTGAAATGACAATAGCAATCGCTGGCCAGCGCGTAGTGTCCCTCTTCTTCCGGACTGTAAATGGCCCGTTGCATCGAACGCAACACGGCATAATTGACCGCATGTTGGCGCGGATCGCCTTTTACCGTATCCAAGAGGTCTTGCAGTGCGAAACGACTTTCGAGGTTCTCGGCGGTGAGCCCCAGTTCTTTCACAAATTCGTTAAGTGCCTTTAATTTTCTCGGGTCGGGCGAACCGTGAACACGTCGCAGGAATAAAAGACCATTGTCGGCCAAAGTTTCCGCAACCGCTTCGTTGGCCGCCAGCATAAACTCTTCGATAATCTGATGGCTCTCGGTATTCTCGGCGAGGTGCGCGCCGGTCACTTGCCCGTCGGTGTTCAAATCGATTTCCAATTCCGGCATCGACAGTTCCAACGATCCCCGCTTCATTCGCCGTGCGCGGAGCATCATCGCCAACTCGTGCATTTGGCCCAGTAGTGCGTGAATCGGGGCTTTGAGTTTCTTTTTCCACGCATTGCGATCTGCCAAGTACGAGTCGACCTCCTCGTAAGTAAATCGCCGGCTGCTCTTGATCGCACTTTTGAACACGTCGGTCGCAATCCGCTGGCCCTCGGGACTAAACTCGATGTGGGCAGTCATCGCGTAGCGCACTTTGTCGGGCTGCAAGCTGGCGAGGTTGTTGGAAATCACCTCAGGCAGCATCGGAATCACCCGATCGGGCAAATAAACGCTGGTGGCTCGATCTTTCGCTTCGCGATCCAGCGCACTTTTTGGCCGCACAAAATGCGAGACGTCGGCAATGTGCACCCCCAACACCCAGTGGCCGTTTTCTTCTTGACGCAAGGAGATTGCATCGTCGAAATCGCGGGCCGTGGCAGGGTCGATCGTGACAATGGTTTCGTCAGTGAGATCCTTGCGACCGCGAGGGATCGATTCGTCGAACTTCTCGGCCTGCTTCCGAGAATTCTCCAACGCATCGTCCGCGAATTCGCCCGGCAGATTGTATTCGTAGATAATCGACAGCGTGTCGACCCCCGGCTGACCCCGTTGGCCGAGTATCTCGACAATCACCCCTTCGCCATCATGCGTGTGCGAGGGGAAGCGGACCATCTCGACGACCACCTTGTCATCTGCCTGTGCCCCTTTCGCGCCCGGATCGCCCACGTAAATTGGTTTGGTGAACACCTTGCCGTCGATCTGCACAAGCCCCAGACCGCTTTGGACGAAATAGGTGCCCACAAACCGATTGGTCGCCCGTTCGACGACATCAATCACGCGGCCTTCGAGTTTGCCCTGACGGCCTCTTTTGCTACCGATGCGAATCCGCACCGTGTCGCCATTCGCCGCGTCGCCCGCACCGTTGGCGGGAACAAAAATGTCAGCATCGCGCCCTACACCCGCTGCTGTTCCTTCCGGTCTTACAAAACCAAACCCCCCTTCGGCGCGGCGGAACGTGCCGACCACATGTTTCGGCGTCTTATTTCTCGCAGGCGCATTGCCCACTTTCGCTGCTGGGTGCGATGCCGCCACGGGACAAACCAGATGGCTCGGCCCGTAAGCGACCTTGCCCCCTTTCACGAGCGCTTTGATCGACCGCTTGAGTCGTCGGACATCATCCCCCTCGAGCCCCAATTTTTTAGCAATCACCATCGGCTTGACAGGCCGATATTTGGGATCATTTACGTGGCGAAGAATGGCAGCGTCGAGATTGGGCATGGGGGGGAGTGATCTATGAGAATAAGGAAAGAGAGCTCAAGGTAAGTGTTCAAGATCGTTCAGATCTTTTAGCCTTCCGCTGGCGAGTTTGTTCGTTTTGAGATCCTCCAGGCTTAAGAAATTGACAGCCTGGCCACCCCACTGTTCAACAATCCGTCGAGAGTAACAAGTAGCGAAATCCAGTCCGGAGACACCAAGCAGGATGTCGATTCTCATTGGAGGAATACCAATTTGAATGACTTTATCCTCTTCCAGGAATAAGTCTTCTTGAACGCTTTTCTCCGAAAACCCGAATTCCTTGAGAACGGATACGAGCTTCTTTGCGTTTTCCGTACCGACAGCGACCCAAACATCCAAGTCTCCTGAGGACCGTACGTAACCGTGATAGTTTACGGCGTGGGCCCCAACCAAGAGATACTCAACTCCATGGTCGTTCAGCAACTTTAAGAACTCTCTGAAGTCTTTCGGTATCTGGGTCGTAGCCATGAATGAGTTGCCTCAGATACTCCATTGCCGCCAAACGCTCGGCAGGAGTCTTTGAAAACCAGTAGGCACGGTCGTCACCCTCTCCTTCGAGTGTCGAAACATGAAATGCCATTTTGTCCAGTTGGTAGTCGGGCATGAAATTGGGCTGCTGATCGTGTGGAGAGTATTCAATACCACTATTCTACCTTACATCTTAACTTCAAGCGATGGGTCTAATTGGCTTCTCTTGCCGATAGTTGGGATCATTCACGTGCGAAGAATGGCAGCGTCGAGGTTAGGCATGGGAGAGGAATAATGAATAATGAAGGATGATTGATGGATAGAGAAAGTGATTATCCAACCTTCCTTCTCCAGATTTCTTTCTTTATTTCCTTTGTGTCCGTCGTGTCTTCGTGGTTCAATCCTGCGGTCCTACTCGCCACTCTCCGGCTTGAACAGTTTGCGGCCGATTTGGCTGAAGTATTGGGTCCAGTTGCTGTCGGAGTTGGGGCAGTCGCGCATTAGTTGCGTGAAGTTGGCCAGCTTCGCATCGAGATTGTCCAGGTGGTGCAGCGCGATCGCCTCAAGCGTCATCGGCAACTTGCTGCTGCCGTAGGCGTATTCGCCATGGTGGCTGATGATCATGTGTTTCAGTTCCATGAGCAATCGGTCGGGTAAGGGTTGGCCCTCTTTTTGAACGATTTGCCGCACCTTGTCGTCGAGCATCGTGACACCGAGCATCATGTGGCCCAGTAATTGCCCTTGGTCGGTGTAGGCGATGTCGCGTTCGTACGAAAGCTCATCGACTTTTGCCGCGTCGTGGAGGAAAGCACCCACCAGAAGTTTGTCTCGATCGAGCTGCGGATAGCGCGGGGCGACGACTAACACCAATTCCATCAACCCCAACACATGTTCCAACAGTCCGCCTTGGTAGGCATGATGGTTTTTCATCCCGGCAGGCGCCCGGCAGAATTTTTCCATAAACTCGTTATCGCCGAGAAACCCGTTGGCAAGGCGCAACAACGGCTGTGTGCCAATGGTACGCAGAATTTCCACGAGTCGCTTGCGCATATTGTCGACTTCGGCGGACTGGAGTGTGACGAAATCGGATTCGTCGACTTCGTCGGCCCGCGCTTTGCGAATGCGATTGGCAATCAACTGCATGTTGCCCTGGAACAACTGCGTGGCACCCTCCACGTGGACGTAGTCGCCATTTTCGAATGCGCGATAATCGCCATCGTCGGCATTCCACATCCGCGTATTGACCGACCCGCTACGGTCCGACAGATCGACTTGCAAGTACAGGTTGCCGTTGCGATTGGGTCGCAGTTGCTTGTCGGAAGCAAGGAAAACCTGGCTGATCGACTCGTTATGGCCAAGTTGGCTGACGTAGCGGCGTTCGGAGGGCATAGCGGAGAGGACAGGGGTCAGAGGTTGGAGGTCAGTCAGCCGCGATTCGACGAATCGCCGGGTAAGAGCGTCATCGTAACACATTCCTCACCAAACCGCTGGGGGGCCGGTTGCGATTTCCGACCCGCGCGGATTGCACTAGAATAGCCATCTTTCCCCAATCCCTGATCCCCGACCTCTCACCTCCGACCTCTCTCACAAACAATGGCCAAACCTCCAAAAACTGCAATCACCCCGACTCGCCAAGAAAACTATCCCGAATGGTATCAGCAAGTGGTCAAGGCGGCCGACCTGGCGGAAACTTCCGATGTGCGCGGCTGCATGGTGATCAAACCGTGGGGCTATGCCATTTGGGAGAATATCCAGCGTCAGCTCGACGCGATGTTCAAAGCCACCGGACACGAAAACGCCTACTTCCCGCTGTTCATCCCGATGAGTTTTCTGGAAAAGGAAGCCCAGCACGTTGAGGGCTTTGCCAAGGAGTGCGCGGTCGTAACCCACCATCGACTCGAGCCCGACCCCGAGGGCGGATTGCGTCCCGCCCCCTCGGCCAAGCTGGACGAACCACTGATCGTGCGTCCCACCAGCGAGACGATCATCGGCGCGACGTTCTCGCGTTGGGTCCAGTCGTATAGGGATCTGCCGATCTTGATCAACCAATGGGCCAACGTCGTGCGTTGGGAACTGCGCACGCGGATGTTCCTGCGTACTACGGAATTTCTTTGGCAGGAAGGGCACACGGTCCACTCCACTGCGGAAGAAGCGGAACAAGAAACTCGGCAGATGCTCGACGTCTATGCCGACTTCGCCGAGAACTCGATGGCGATGCCTGTGATCAAAGGCGAGAAAACCGCCGGCGAACGGTTTCCCGGCGCGGTGGCCACCTACAGCATTGAGGCCCTGATGCAAGATCGCAAAGCGCTGCAGGCGGGCACGTCGCACTTTTTGGGACAGAATTTCGCGAAGGCCCAGGAAATCAAATTCCAAGACCCCTCGGGCGACGAAGTTTATGCCTGGACCACTTCCTGGGGCGTGTCGACCCGACTGATCGGCGGTTTGATAATGACCCACAGCGACGACGACGGACTGGTGCTGCCGCCCAAGTTGGCCCCGGCCCACGTCGCCATTCTGCCCATTTACCGAAATTACGACGAGCGGCCTGATGTCTTGGCGTATTGCGAAGCGTTGAAAAAAGAGCTTGTCGCGCAGCGATTCTGTGATGAGCCGGTGCGAGTGCGGATCGACGATCGCGATGTTCGCGGCGGCGAAAAAAAATGGCAATGGGTCAAGCGCGGCGTGCCGTTGCGAGTCGAAGTTGGCCCACGCGACGTGGCCGCGGGAAAAGTGTTTGCCGCCCGTCGCGATGTGGGAGGAAAGGGCGAGGGTGTGGATCGAAACACGTTTGTCGCACAAATCTCCGCGACCCTTACCGACATGCAGCAAACTCTTTACGACCGGGCTGCCGCGATTCGCAAGGAGGCGACAGTCACGATTGACGATCTTGGCGAGTTCGAGAAGTTCTTTGCCGACTCGGCCCCCGGGGGATTGGCGTATTGCCACTTTGTCGACGGTCCAGAGATGGAAGCCCAATTGAAAAAACTCAAGGTGACCGCCCGCTGTGTGCCAGTTGATGCCGAAGAAGAATCGGGCAAATGCATTTTCACAGGTCAACCAAGCAACCTCCGCGGCGTTTTCGCGAGGGCTTATTAAGGGAATTAACTAAATTTTTGTTTTCTTGACATACAAGGGACAATCCTGGTAAAGTGTGTACAAATGTACACACTTCTGTGTGGAGGTGTAGGATGAGCCAAATGTCAAAGATTGAATGGACAGACGCGACTTGGAATCCCGTGCGTGGGTGCACGAAGATTAGTTCAGGTTGTGCTCATTGCTATGCGGAGACATTTGCCGAACGTTTTCGAGGTGTGCCGGGGCATCCTTACGAACAAGGTTTCGACCTCCGGATAGTACCGGAGAAACTAGCGGATCCACTGCGTTGGTCAAAGTCATGCCTGGTTTTCGTAAACTCCATGAGCGACATGTTTCACGAAGATATTCCAGATGAGTATATCGTTTCGATTGCCGAAATCATGCGACTTGCTGATTGGCACACCTATCAAGTTCTTACGAAGCGCTCAGAACGTATGCGTGACATGCTGCAGGGCAAACTCAAATCTATCGCTAATAAAACTCACATATGGTGGGGGGTAAGTGTTGAGAATCAGAAGCAGGGTATACCGCGGATCGAACATCTTCGGTCAGCCAATGCAGCGGTGCCCTTTCTTTCCATTGAGCCATTGCTTGAAGATTTGGGCGAAGTGGACATCTCAGAAATGGCTTGGGCTATCGTCGGTGGTGAAAGCGGCCACGGCGCTCGGCCTATGCGCAAAGTGTGGGTACGAAATATTCGGCGACAATGTCGCAAGTACGATGTTCCTTTTTTCTTTAAGCAGTGGGGTGGTGTAAGGAAATCACTAGCAGGTAGGGAACTCGATGGACGTACTTACGATGAATTTCCGTTAGTAAACAAAGTTGCAGGGCTTCCATCAAGAAAATCGCGATCGAGTGCAATATCAAGTATCGAGAGCCAGGTGCCAACTACTCTGGGGCAGATGTCGCTATGTTAGAGGGCTTCGAGAATTACGAAGGTCGTGAGCAATCTGCTGTCAAACATGAAGTTTTGAGGCGATATCTTAACTCATTTACGCATATCGTAGGATTCAAATGGCATTCGATCACTTACATAGACGGTTTTTCTGGACCATGGAATGCCAAGACGGATGACTTGTCTGATACTTCCTTTTCAATTGCATTGGATGAACTGCGGCGGGCACGGAATACTCATAGTTTGTCAGATAGGCAGTTGAAGATTCGATGCGTGTTCGTAGAGAAGGAAGCTGGGCCGTATCAACAGCTAAAGGAGTTCGCTGACGCTGTCGACGATGCAGAGATACTTCCAATTCATGGGGAATTTGAAGAAGCTATTCCTGAAATTATGAGTTTTGTGCAGAGGGGATCTGATACCTTCCCTTTTACGCTCATTGATCCAACGGGATCTTCAGGATTTAAGATGAAGGTCATTGCCCCACTACTACAACTTCAGCCAAGTGAAGTGCTAATAAACTTCATGCTTGAATTTATCCGCAGATACATCGAACAAGAAGGCTTAAGAAAAGGACTTTCTGATCTATTTGGTACGGATGACTTTGATGAGAATCTGGCTAATCTGTCAGGGATCGACCGGGACGATGCGATTACGGACAAGTATTGTGAATGTCTGAGACAATTTTGTAATTATCACTACGTCTTGCGAGCGTCTGTTCTTCACCCGGATAAGGATCGCTTACATTTTCAATTGATATACGGAACACGACACTATGAGGGAGTAGCTAAATTCAAGAGAGCAGAAGAGCAGGCGATGCAGGAACAAGAGAAGGCGAGAGCACATGTCGAAGAAGATCGTCGAAAGAGAAAAAGTGGTGGTCAAACATCGTTTCTCGTCCCGGAGATAATGCCAGAATCTGACTACTATATCCAGCTGCGGAACCGCTATTTGTTACAAGCTAGACACAAAGTTGTTTCGATGATTAATTCGGCCTTACGCGTTGACTATGACGATTTGTGGGTAGCCGCGCTGTCTTTTCCAATGGTTTGGGAAAAGAACCTACGGCAATGGTTAAAAGAATGGCGTAAGAATGGCCAGCTAGAGTGGAAAGGTTTGGCGCCAAGAGGCCGCGAACTCATTCATGGAAAGAATCAATTTGTCTTGTTAGTTGGGAGTAAATTACAATAGCCGGACCGCCACGCGGTCCGAAGTGATAGCCATGGGCGACATCCGCGAACCAAAATCTGTGTTGCTGCTGATTGCCGTTTGCAGTCGCTACGATGATGCGCTTGCTTGGGCCGAGCAGCGCGCCGCCCAGCAGTTCGGAGCGTTGTTTGCCAAGAGCGAACCGTTTGCGTTTGTCGAGACCGACTATTACCAGTCGACCATGGGCGCCAATCTCAAGAAACAGTTCCTCACGTTCGCGCCGTTGATTGACCCGGGCGAGCTTGCCGAGGTCAAATGTCTGACGAATCAATGGGAGTGTGAATACGCAGAATCTTCAAAGCACGATGAGCCCCGGCCCCTGAATCTGGACCCCGGCTATCTGACTCAGGCAAAGCTCGTTTTGGCGTCGACCAAGGACCATGCCCATCGGATTTACTTGGGCGCGGGAATCTACGCGGAGGTGACCCTGCAATTTCGCGGCGGTGGCTGGCAAGCATGCGACTGGACCTATCCCGACTACCGCCGCGATGATTACCAGGCATTTTTCACCGCCTGCCGCGATATTTTCCAACAATGAGCCGCGGGTTAGGCAATTTGACGAACTATTTTCTCGTGCGCTACAATAGAGAAACGTTTTTATTACGGTCTGAATTCTAAAAATTGCGCGGAGTCCCCCGGTGAAATCTTTTCTCAAAATAATCGTTGCTTCCGCTCTGTTTGGAATTGGATTGGGAGTGGCCGTGGCTTACGTCGAAGTGCGTCCCTGGGCCTCAGCGAACATTCGGGATAAAGGTCCAGCGCGAGAGACACTTGCCAATGAGAATGCGTTGCCGCGAGTCGAAGTGCCGGAGCTGACCTATAAGTTTGGTAATATCGAGCGCGGGGCGTCGATGTCCCACGTGTTCAAAGTTCGCAATGTTGGGGCTGGCATGCTGACGGTCGAAGTGGGCAGCACCACCTGCAAGTGTACAGTTGGCGATCTTTCGAAAAATGAAATCGGTCCGAACGAAGAGACCGACGTTCTGTTGGAATGGACTGCCAAAACTGCCGCAGGGCCCTTTCGTCATGGGGCAACACTCATGACCAACGATCCCAATCGGTCGCGGATTGAACTGACCGTGTTAGGCGAAGTAGTGGAATCCTCCTCGCTGAGCCCCTCAGAAATGTATTTTGGCACGGTACGTTCTGGCGAATCGAAGAAACTGGAAATCTTCCTAGCTTCCAATCTGGACGAGGAAGTGAAGATATTGAACACCGACATCTACGACGAACAACTTGCCAGCGAACTCACACTCAAGATCACATCTGCCGAGACGAGTGAACTTCCTTTTCCTGAATCCACCAATGGGTTGAAAATTTCCGCAACCTATCAATCGGGCAAGCGAATCGGGCCGTTTCGCGGCTGGCTGGAACTCACGACCAACCTCGCAAAAGCTAAGAAACTGAGTGTGCCAATTGGTGGCACCGTGGTGGGTGACATCTCGGTTTTCGGTCCCGGCTGGAATGCACCCCGAGGCTTACTGCGCATGGGTTCCTTTGCAAGCACCAAGGGAAAGCAAGTCAAGCTGAACCTGACAGTTCGTGGCGAGCACGCCAAAACCACTGAGATTGAGGTTCAGAAAGTCGATCCTCCCGAGTTGCAAGCAACTTTGGGGGAGAAACACGTTATGAACGAAAAACTGGTCCACGTTCCCCTGATTGTCGAAATCGTCCAAGGAACGCGGCCCCTGGTCCGCACGGGCGAGCCCGCCAGCAGCGACGCGACTATCTTACTGAAAACCAACCATCCCAAAGCCGATCAGATACTGCTCCGAGTGCATTTCTCCGTCGAACCGTAACACATACGGCAGACTTCAGGCGAACCGGTCGAAGCGTGCTGGTAGTTCAGAATGAGAATCGTTACGATGTGGACAACTTTTCTGCTTCTTTCCGGCTTTGATAACGCGCAACTATGAAAAACACCATTAAGAAATGGCCGACGCTAGGGTTGGTATTCTGCTTATCGGGATTGGTTCTTTTCTCGTTAGCCAGCTTGCTACATTCCGAGGAAGCTACGGATACGGAGCAAGCGTCTGCTGCCAGCGCGGATCAAGCCGAATCGGAGAATGACCCGGTCGCGCGCAATGGCCCAATTTTTGTCGATTGGCCTCAGCCGAAAGTGGTGCTTCTTTTTTCAGGGGAGATGGATGGCTACCTGGAGCCGTGCGGCTGTGCAGGGCTCGAAAATCAGAAGGGCGGTTTGAAACGCCGTCACACTTTAATCAAGCAACTCGAAGCAAAGGGTTGGCCAGTTGTCTCATTGGATATGGGTGGGCAAATCCGTCGCATGGGCCCTCAAGCCGAAGTAAAGTTTCGCTACGCGCTCGAGTCGCTGATGAAACTCGGCTACGGGACGATCGGCTTCGGGGCGCGCGATCTCCAATTAAGCAGCGACTCGTTGCTTTATGTACTTGCGAACTTGGATCAGGAAACAAATCCTTTGGTCTCTGCCAATGTTGGGTTGTTTGGTGCCGACAGCCCTTTCGCTCATAAATACAAGGTGATCGAGGCGGGGGGGAAGCGAATCGGTGTTACGGCCATTTTGGGCCACAAACATCAGCCGGCAATTGAAAACAGCAGCGATATCACCTGGGTCGAACCTGCCCAGGCGTTACGCGAATTGATGCCGAAGCTGGAAAGCGAAAATTGCGACGTATTGGTACTTCTGGCGCATGCCGATCCGGAAGAGGCCACCAACCTGGCCAAGCAGTTCCCCCAGTTTCAGCTTGTTGCAACCACCGGCGGCGCCGAGGAGCCACCCAATCGATCGCACACCATCGAAGGTACTTCTTCCCACCTGATCGAAGCGGGGCACAAGGGGATGTACGTCATCGCACTCGGGCTGTTCGAGGATTCAAAAATGTCGTTCCGCTACCAGCGCGTGCCTTTGGATCACCGTTTCGAGGATGCCGAGGAAATGCAGGCGATGTTGATATCCTATCAAGACGAACTCAAGGGTACGGGGCTGGAAGGATTGGGAATTACCGGTGTGAAGAATCCGGCCGGGCAGTTCGCCGGGTCCGAAACCTGTGCCGATTGTCATGCCGATGCAACCGAGGTTTTTGAATCGACTCCCCACGCCCACGCCACCGAGACACTTGTCGATTTGGATCCTCCTCGGCACTTCGATCCCGAATGCTTAAGCTGCCACGCAACGGGTTGGAATCCTCAAGAGTTTTTCCCCTACGCTTCCGGTTATCTCGGCTTAGAAGAGACGCCGCATTTGACAAGCAACGGTTGCGAAAACTGTCACGGCCCCGGTGCAGCACACGTTGCTGCCGAGTTGGGTGAAGTCGACGCCACCGATGCGGAGTTGGAAAGCCTGCGCGCGGCACTACGGCTAAAAGTTATCGACAACGAAGGCAACCAGGAAGGCCAGGCGTTGGGCGTAGTTGTTAAGAAGTGCATGGAATGCCACGACATAGACAACAGCCCCGACTTCGATTTTCAAGAGTATTGGCCCGAGGTCGAGCACGAAGGGAAAGAGTGAAGCAAGCTTATTCCGCTTCCAATTCGGCCATGGCGTCTTCGGGGATGTTGAAATTAGCCGCCACTTTTTGTACGTCTTCGTGATCGTCCAGCGCGTCGACCATTTTTAACACTTTGCGAGCCGTTGCTACGTCCAGATCGACCGTGTCATTGGGAATCCGGTGGATCTCGCTCATTTCGGTGGCAATGTTGGCTTGTTCGAGAGCTTGGCAAACCTGGCCGAAATTGTCGGGTTCGCAAACCAGTTCGAATTTCCCATCGACGGTTTTCACATCTTCGGCCCCTGCTTCCATGGCCAATTCCAACAATGATTCTTCATCGGTTTGAGCAGGGTCGATGATCGCAACGCCTTTGCGCTCGAACATCCAGGCCACACAGCCAGTAGCCCCCAGTTTTCCGCCGGCGATTTCGAAGATTTTGCGCACCTCGGGGGCGGTGCGGTTACGGTTGTCGGTAAGAATTTCACACAACACAGCCACGCCACCGGGCCCGTATCCTTCGTAGAGCACCTCCTCAAAGACGCCCCCCTCCAATTCCCCTGTACCTTTTTTGATGGCCCGTTCGATATTGTCCTTTGGCATGCTGACCGCTTTGGCGTCGTTGATCGCGTAGCGCAGCCGAAGATTGGTGTCCGGGTCGCCGCCCCCGCCTTGGACGGCAATGGTGATCGCCTTGGAAAGCTTGCTCCACAGCTTGCCACGCTTGCTGTCGATCAAGGCTTTCTTGTGTTTAATACCAGCCCAATGAGAGTGTCCTGCCATGGTGTATCTTCGTGTTCTTTGTGCCTTCGTGGTTAAAAAAGTTTGATCAGCGAGGCTTTCGTTTTGCGAGTCGCTTGGTGGAGGTTTTTTTCTTACGTTTGGCAGAACCAGCTGCCTTTTTCTTTACTGGTTTTTTCTTTGCGACCTTTTTCTTGACCACCTTCTTTTTGACAACTTTTTTCTTGGTGGTTTTCTTTTTTGGCTTGGCAGTCTTCTTTGGGGCCTTTTTCCCCTTCTTAGAAGAACTGGTTGCTGCGGCCTTCTTGGTCGGCTTCGTTTTTTCTTCGGACTTGGCTGGAGTTTTCTTGGTCGCGGCCTTTTTGGAGGCCGCAGGTTCCGGTTGTGGTTCCTTCTTGCTGGGGCGCTTAGGAAGATTGTCTTTACAGCCGGGGTCAATTTCTAACAATAGTTTGCGGATTGTTGGCCCGTAGGGACTGCGATGCAGCTCGACACCCAACTGGTGGAGCAGCGAGCCCACTTCAAAACCTTTGGTCTTGGGAATCGCTCTTTCCAAACCGGGAACAGCTTTCTTAGCTGCTTCGGCGGGAGAAATCACCCCTACCGAGAGCATCGCTTGCAACAACCCTTCGTTGACCGGAATCGCATGGCCTGCAAGAGCATTCTGTGTGATGTAGGCAAGGATGAATGGAGACATGCCATTGAATTTTCCCAAATGTTTGACTGTCTGCCCAATGTTTTGCTTTCGCATCGACTCGAGATCGAACGAGTAATGCGACTCGAAAACACTTTGCAACACACGTTTCAAACGTGTGGCCGATTGTACCGGATCGTTGAGCGGTTTCATCATTTCCGCCAACTCGCGGATCGATGTCACGCGAACTTCGTTCCAATCGAAGTAATCATGGTTCAGGGTATCAAATGCCTTGGATGCGTCTTCAAACAAGGAATTTTCTAGACAGCAAGCGAAAAGCAAATGTTCCAACACACTGAGATTTTTTTGCTGCTCAACCGGTTTGAAATGCTTTTTGACGACCTTGATTACTTTGTTAATGCGTGTGCCGCGGTTGTTACTTGGCATGGCTGAGTTTTCTCTGACACGTGGGAATGAGGAAAAACGTTAGGGCGAACTATTAAACGACCTTCAAAATAATCGATGGATTCAGAGGTCGAACTTCAATCGAGGTTTGCTTCATCAACTGGCGAGGGCTCGGGATCCGGTTCTTCGGGAAGAACTTCCCCAAGCATTTTGGCGATGGCGATAGAACGTTTTACGCCCAAGTCCAATTCGAACTGTACGCGGGGAGTGTATCGAGTATCGATACGCTTTGAGATCTTTTGTTGTAAAAAACCGGCTGAACTGCGTAAGCCATGCAGGCAAAGTCGCTGGGCCGCTTCGTCTCCCATAATCGAGACATGTACCTTGGCCACGCGCATGTCGGGCGATACTTCCACATAGGTGACGGTCACCCCCTGAACACGCGGATCCTTCAAGTCGGCGAGAATCGCCATGCTGACGACTTCGCGTACTGCTTCAGCCGCTTTTTGTACTCTTCGTGAAGTCATTTTGCGAATGGTTCGGGCTAAGCCGCAAGCGGCTAGCCGAATGGGGCTTAGCCAAGAAAACCAGCAAATTCAAATGGTTTGCGGTACGAAATGTTAATCGTCAAAACTGCGGCCGACTTCCTCGATGCGATATACTTCCAGCAGATCGCCCTCTTTGATGTCGTTGAAGTTGGCCAATTTGATGCCGCACTCCATCCCCTCGCGGACTTCTTTGGTATCGTCTTTTTCCCGCCTGAGTGTGTCGATGGCATAGTCGCCGATGATGGTGTTATCGCGGATCACGCGAGCGCGTCCATCGCGAGCGATAGTCCCCGCCAACACACGGCAACCAGCGGCAGTTCCCACGCGGCTGATTTTGAACGTTTGCTGGATCAGCGCGCGGCCCAAATCGACTTCGCGTTCTTCGGGTTTGAGCAGACCTTCCAGAGCAGCTTTAATTTCTTCGGTGATTTTGTATATGACTTCGTAACGTCGAATTTGCACGCCCCGTTTGTCAGCCAAGGAACGCGCCTTTTCGTCAGGCACAACATTGAAGCCAAGGATAATCGCATCCGAAGCATCGGCTAAAGTTACGTCGGCTTCGGTCACGCCGCCGACGGTCGCTTGCAACAGCTTCAATTTGACCTCGGGGTGATCGAGTTTGCTCAATTCTTTTTGAATAGCTTCGATCGAACCGCGGACATCGGCACGCAAAATCAGGTTCAGGGTTTGGACATCAGCCGTGCCCTCCAGCCGATCAAACAAATTTTCCAAAGTCACATGTTCGACACCCGCGCCCAGTGTAACAGCGCGCTCAGTGTCGGTTCGCGACTCAGCAATGGTTCGTGCTTTGGCAATATCGTCTAAAACATAGAAATGTTCGCCGGCACCAGGTGCGGAGTCGAATCCTGTGAGATTTACAGGAATGCTGGGACCAGCCTCTTCGACGCGCATTTCGGGATTGAGTGTGTCGTACATCGCCTTGACACGACCAAACGATTGCCCGCAGACAACTATGTCGCCTACGCGGAGCGTTCCATTCTGTACGATAACTTTGGCGACCACGCCCCGGCCCGTTTCTTGCTGTGCCTCCAAGCAGGTACCCAGGGCCGCGCGATTGGGATTGGCTTTGTATTCATGAAGTTCCGCGACCGTGAGGACGGTTTCCAATAAGTCGTCGATCCCTGTTCCGGCAGTAGCGCTGGTTTGTACCACTTCGACATCACCGCCCCACTCGCTCGGCAAAAGCTCGTTGGCCGAGAGGCCTTGCATGGCGCGATTGATATCAACACCTGGAATGTCGACTTTGTTCAGGGCAACCACGATAGGAACACCCGCCGCGCGGGCATGGCTGATGGCTTCTTCGGTCTGCGGCATGATTCCGTCGTCGGCAGCAACAACCAGCACGGCAATATCGGTCACATTTGCACCTCGGGCGCGCATCTCGGTAAATGCCTCGTGGCCCGGCGTATCGACAAACGATATTTTTCGCCCGTCCTTTTCGGTAGTGTATGCACGAATATGCTGCGTGATACCGCCGCTTTCGCCACTGACAACATTGATGCCGATAATGCTATCTAGTAACGAAGTTTTCCCGTGATCGACGTGCCCCAAGAAGGTAATTACCGGGGGACGTGGCACGCACTCGGATTCGTCGTCCGTTTGTTCGATGATGTCTGCGAGCAGTTGGGTTTCGAGGGTGACGGCCTCTTTCAAAACGATATCGACTCCCAACTCTGCCGCTACCATTTCCGTCAGGTCGGGATCCATTTGGGCGGTGATGGTTGTCATCACGCCTTCGTCCATGAGGATTCGCAGAATTTGGCTGGCAGGTACACCAGCGGCTTCCGAAAGCTCGCGGACCGTGCAAGGAAGCTGCAGGGCAACTTTATCTTTCCGCGGTGCGGCTGTGCTAACACCAGTTTTTCTGGAGCGTCGAAATGTTCGACGGGAAGGACGATCTTGGCCAAGGGATCTTTGGTTTTGCCGTCGCCGATTGAGCTGCCGCGCCTCGCGACCGCCGAGCATTGGAGCGTCTTTTTTCTCTTCTTCTTTTTTGCCTTGGCCCCGTTTACCCCGCGCAGGACGAGTTTTTCCATCTTCTTCTTTTGGCGGGAGGCTTCGGTCCGTTTTGCGTTTTGCGGTTTCTAGAGATTCTTCATGACGTTTCAAGTGTGCGGTCAGTGGCTTGCTGCCGGATTTGCCAGCCTTGAGAGCGTCGGCAGGAAGCTTCAAGTCGGGCTTTTGAGTGGGCTCTTCGACCGATTTGCCTTTGCCGACCAAAGGAGTTTCGACCTCAGGCATGGGAGCCAATTTGATAGCTGGTCTCGCGCGAGGCGTGCTACCTCCCGGCGCAGGTTTCGATTCGCGCGCCGCGGGGCGTTGTCCGCTCAATACGGGTGGCTTGCCCATGGCCCCACCCGGCCCCACATATTCCTCACGACGCATGACGCCGGCCAACGGACCGGGCGAGCGTGGCTGATCCGAGGTGTCGGGCTCTGGGCTAGGTGGCTCCAACTCCGCGGCAACAGGCGAAACTTCTGCTTCGTCAGTGGACTTTGGCTTTCGAAATCCGGCCAAGGGAGATTGAGGACGCGGCGCGGTGATGACTGGCATTTTTCCCGTGCGCAGTTGCTCGCGGGTTCGCTCCGGCGCAGGAGCTGCGGCGGAAGCTTGAGGAGACTCTTTGCCCCCCGGGTTTTGGAAATGATCGCGAAGTTTAGCAACCTCTTCGTCAGAAAGACTTGCCAGTGCGGACCCCTTCCCGCGGATACCTACCTTCGTGCAGATATCGACCAGCTCTTTGCTGTCAACTTTCAGTTCCTTCGCCAATGCGTAAATGCGAACCGCCAAAATAATCTCTCCATGCGATTGGAATATGTCTGGGAAAGTGGTTCCGTCGAGACACAACCAAATCGCGTAAACTGATATCGTACTAGGAAACCATGGCCAACGTCCTCCAACGGTTGTGGCAGACAACGCTTAGAACACGGGAAGCGGTTCGAAGGCGTTATCCTGGTTCTCCGTCGACAACGCGCGACGGTTCATCGTTTTCGTCACTTGCCGAATCTACGTGCGCGACTTCTGTCGCGACCGTTTCCTCGGATTGTTCATTTTCTTGTTCTGTTTGCTCCGCTGGTTCTTCCTCAGCTGTAGCTTCAGTTGGTTCTCCCGCCGCGGCAGCTTCCGCTTGTTTGGCTTTTTCGAGAGCCGCGTTTCCTGCTTCCTCGGCAGCTACCCGACGCTCTTCCTCGCGTTTGGCGCGACGTGCTTGGGCGGCAGCCTCTTCCGCCTCTTCTGCGCGAGCCTCAGCAAGTTCGACAATTGCATCCACCTGCTCAGCGGTCAAACCGCCCATGCTCATCAGGGCATCGGGTTCGATGATGGTAAGATCGTCGTAGCTCAAGTAGCCTTCTTCCACGAGCCGCTCGGACAACTCGACGCTCATGCCTTCCAAAGAGCTAAAGCCTTGGACGGCTCGATCGATCGACTCGGCCAATTCCTCCTGGGTCATGATCTCGATGTCCCACCCGGAGAGTTTGCTTGCCAAGCGGACATTCTGCCCTCGACGGCCAATGGCCAGCGAGAGTTGATCTTCGCGTACCAGAACAATGGCCCGCCCCAGCATTTTGCAGAGGATTACCTGCTCGACTTCCGCCGGCTGAAGCGCATTGGGAATGAAAATTTCCAAATTGTCGTCCCAACGAACGATGTCGATACGCTCGCCACTCAGTTCGTCGACAATATTTTTGATGCGGTTTCCACGCACGCCAACGCAAGCGCCCACACAGTCGACCCGTTGGTCACTGCTGCTCACTGCGACCTTCGATCGATAGCCTGGCTCGCGGGACATGGCGCGAACTTCGATCACGCCATCGATAATTTCAGGGATTTCTTGCTCGAACAAGCGCTGGACCAAATGCGGCCGGGCCCGGCTGAGGATCACTTTCACGCGGCTTCCCGACTTGCGCACTTCAAAAACCGTGGCTCGCACACGTTCGTTCACATGATGCGATTCGCCAGGGATCTGTTCGCTACGGGGCAGAATTGCTTCGACGTTGGACAGAGTGATGGTGGCGGCACCACCTTCGTAGCGCTGAACCACCCCGCTGACCATGTCGCCGACCAGATCGCTGTATTCATCAAAGAGGGCGTCGCGCTCCGCCTCGCGAATTTTCTGGATCATCACTTGCTTGGCAGTTTGAGCGCCAATGCGACCGACGGTTTCCTCCGAGTCGAGAACCTCGCCATCGCAGGTGGCAGCAATCTCACCACTTTCGCGATCGATTTGAACTACGATGTCCGCCTCTTCGCCGTAATGTTTCTTGGCAGCGGAAACCAGCGCAGCTTCGATTCCTTCGAAGACGATTTCCTTCTCGATATTCTTATCACGGTGAATCGCGTCGACGATTCGCAGCACTTCGCTCGCGTTCATGATTTTTCTCTCCGCAGCGTATTTCGCCCGCCGCGCGGCAAACCAAGTTGTTCAAGTTGTCAGTGATTCAAATTGTCGACCGTCGGTCGGCCCGTGAAGCAAGCACCGGCGACGGGGTGGGCAAGGCACACATTCCTCCCCTGCCACGAGCGGAGTCGCTCGCAACTCGCCAAAACTCCTTTACCAAGGCCAACTTAAAGCGGTTCGTAATCCAGCTAGGATAGTAGCCAGGTTTTAGGCAGTCAAGGGGCCGAATTAGTCAGAAACGCCTGGCAAGAGGCTCAATCCAGTCGCGCGACGACCAGTGCGGAGGCCTGCGCTTGAGGTGTGACACCAAAGTATAGCCCGATTGGTGCGGAAAAATTATCAAACGATTGAGCTTTGAAAGCACGGTCTGTCGGTGTGGTGGCCGAGGAACAACCGGAACCGATTTTATAGAGTGTGGTCATTCGAAAACCACCCATTGCGGAGTCACTCTGTAGAGTTGCTGGTACTGCTATTACGGAAAATTACTTGCTATTGGCTATCGCTTTGCAGTAGGTTCGATTCCCGGGACACAAGGCACATTCTAACAGAAGAGGCTTCTCATGCTTGCTCGACAAGTAGCTTATGGCGTTTTGGCGGTTCTGTTCATCGTGTGCGCAAGTTGCCGTGCGGATTCTGAACCTGGCGACGGGGATGAGCAACAGCCTGTGACGATCCCCCTCGATCAGATCTGGGCGCTCAACATGCTGGGGACTCGTAACGTCCACGATTTGGAAAAAAACACACCCTCAGCAGAACGCTTGATGCGAGACATTGGCGATGTACTCGACTTCCAAACCGAAGGACAGACCGCAAAGCCCGCCTTTACGGTTGCTGGCGTGGGACTAGAGGCCCTTCGAGAAGCCCGCGCCGTGATGGTCGGAAAACGCGACCCGCAACAGACCTTTGCCGCTGGCCAGGAATTGTCGGTCGTTTTTTTCTCCCATGAATTCGGTTACTACGTTCATTTGCAGGAAGTCGTGATGGATGGCGGCACGGTCACTATTAAGTACCGATTTGTCCCACACAAGACCAAGGAATTAACGCGGCATTTTGCTTTGATTCCCATCGGCAAGCAAGATATAGGAAAAGTCGAGGTGAAGCTACTTCGATTGCCCATGGAACAACACTTTGTTGATGCTGGATTTCAAGAAACGGCGCAGGAATGGGAGTCGCGAGTTGTATGCGGCTCCTCCGAATTTCAAGTGCTACCTAAGACACAGAACTAGATGGATTTTGCACTTTCCTCAACGACAAGGAGATTCGTGATGAATTGGATAAAAATAAGCATTGTCGTAATTGTGGCGCTAATGTCGAGACAGGCAACCGCAAGCACGCAATCCACAGGGCCAAATGGAATAGTTTCTTCCGGAATTGGACTAACAGGAACTGGAATTGGCATTGGGCAAGTTGAAGTGTTTAGGCCGGGAAATCCGGGTACCGATAGTCCCACGAATTCCAATACATCGGTTGTTCCAAGTAGCGTATTCTTGCGAGATGGCGTTGCGATAGCAAATATGAATATTGACAGTCACGCCGAAGAAGTAGCAGGCGTGATGATAAGCACGGATATGGTGGACTCCGATACAGATGGCGATGCGCCGGTGGGAGTGGCTGCGAACGCTTCTCTCTTTTCCTCTGCAACCAATGTGCCTGTATTGCCTGGCCAGCCAGAGGCTGCTGTTTCAGCACAGCATGTAGCGACGCGAAATGGCGGAGATGTCCGAGCGGTCAACTTTAGCTTTGGTGAAGACACCGTAGGTGGCGCCATACTGGATGGCAACTCACTGCTTTCACAGTTTGTTGATTGGTCTGCCTCAGAGCATGACACGCTTTATGTCGTTGCCGGTAATCAAGGAGGAGGTGGAACAGCTATTCCCACAGATAATTTCAACGGTATGACCGTTGCGTTTTCCAGGAAGAGTAGCGGAGTTTTTCGAGAAGTTGACCCGAGCAATCTCTTTACCGAAGACGCTGTCGGAGACCGTACTTCGGTTGACATTTTAGCTCCAGGGCGAGATATCGAGGTAGCGGTCTAGGTGGGGCCGAGGTGAATAATAGCGGCACCAGTTTTGCAGCCCCACACGTTACCGGCACCGTGGCATTGTTACAAGAGTTTGCCGACAACCAGATCACGGCGGTAGGATCGCCTCGGTGGGATAGTGAAGCGCGCCGTCACGAAGTCAGCAAGGTCATACTGATGAACTCGGCTGACAAGCTGCAAGACACCGGCGATGGCAACCTGCTCGGGATGACGCGGACCGTACTCAGGAAAAACGGCACCGATACTTGGCTCACTTCCCCCGCTGCGACGAACTCGTCGATTCCGTTGGACCTGGAGTTCGGTGCCGGGCATCTCAATGCCAGTCGGGCAGTCAAGCAATTCAGTTCCGGCGAGTGGGATCATGATGCGGGCGATGTGCCGGTTATCGGCTGGGATTTTGATACGACCGCTGGCGATAACTCACTCAATACATATCCCATCGGTCCTGCTTTGCGGGCAGGAAGCCGGATTTCCATTACGCTGACCTGGGATCGCATTGTTGAGTTCGACAACGACGTGAACGGCGACGGCAACTTTGACGTGGGGGACACATTTGAGGCCTATCCGCCAGGGAACCCCGAGGAACAAATCAATGACCTTGATATCTTGTTGGTGAACCGGGGCACCTTGGATGTTGTACCGGGTGGCTCGTCGATTGGAGATGTTCGTTTCGGTGGATATAACCTCGAACACTTGTTCTTTGAGGTTCCCATTACCGGACAGTACGACATCATCGTCGATCACTTCGGCACGGGAATTGCTTTTCCACTGGGGCCGCAAGATTACGGGCTTGCTTGGTGGGGGGTGACCGACGCTCTCAAGAGTAGCGGCGACTTCAACGGGGACGGGTCGGTAGATAGCGAAGACCTTGCCCAATGGTTGGGGGACTACGGCACCAACGGCTTTAGCGATGCCGATGGGGACGGCGACTCCGATGGGTTTGATTTCTTGCAGTGGCAACTGAATGTTGGAACGACCGCACCATTGACTGCTGCTGTTGCCGCTGTACCGGAGCCGCCCACGTGGCTCTTGCTGGCAATGGGCACATTGATCGTTCCACGCCGGAATCAAACAGCGTGTTAGTCGCACCGCGCGACGACCAGCGCCGCGGCCTGCGCCTGAGGCGTGACGCTGAGTTTTAGAAAGTTTTCGCCTGCCGGTTGATCGTCTTTTTGAGTGACTTTCAGAGGAACCTCGGCATCGGAATTTTCGTAGTTGAGCGTGCGGAAGAGTTGCCCTCGGTGCATTGCTAGAAGACTGGCGATCAATTCGACCGTGGCACTGCCGGCTCCCAAGTTGCCAAAATAGCTTTTTGCTGCGACCACCGGTACGCTCGAAACGGCGGAGCCGAGAACTTGCGAAATCGCCCTGGCTTCGTCGGCATCGCAATCTGGGGTCGCCAAGCCGTGCGCATTCACGTGCCCGAGCTGCTCGGCGGAAAGTTCTGCTTCGTGAATCGCCGTCCGTGCAGCGTTCGCCAGCGCTTGGTCACGTCGACCGGCAAGATTGGCATCGGTTACCGTGCTGCTGCCCGAGCCGACTACCTCGCCGTAAATTGTGGCACCCCGGCTGCATGCCGATTCCAAATCTTCCAGCACCACCGCCCCGGCACCCTCACCGACAACCATTCCGGTCCGTTGGGCGTCGAACGGACGCGAAGCGGCAGCGGGTTCACACTCGGGGTTGGCCAATTGCTCCCACTGCACGGCATGTACGGTTTTGAATGCGTGAAGCCGTGTGCCCGTTGCCCCGGCAATCATCCGGTCGGCGTGGCCGCGTTGAATGGTTTGGGCTGCCTCGCGCACGGCCATCAGCCCTGAGATCTCCCGGAGCGTCAGCGAATTGTTCGGTCCCCGCAGATCATTGAGAATCGCAATGTGGCTGCCGGGCATGTTTGGCAGATATTTGAGCATCCACAGCGGATACATTTCGCGCAAGCCATCTCCGCCCCACTGTGAGTATTGAAACTCTCCCTCCCCCGCGCCGCATTTGACCATCCCATCGAAAAAATCTTCGGGCGGGCTGAGCATGTAGTCGCTGCCGAACACGACGCCCGAACGTTCGGGGTCGGACGGATGCTCGTTCCAGTTGGCGTCGGCCACCGCGCCTTGCGCGGCGGCGATGGCCATCATGGTTTCTCGGCACATCACCTTGAGAGCCTTGCGGATTGCCTTTTTTGTATCCTTGGCCAAATCGCCGAAATCGTTGATCGCTCCGGTGAATTGCCGTGCCTCGCCGCCAAAGAGAACGCGATTTTCCAATTGCGGCATGATCGTCAGATAGTCGACGCCCGACTGCCCCGCCGACAGCGACTCCCACAACGCGGTTGGTGTACTTCCCAACGGACTGACAACTCCCAGTCCGGTGACGACAACTCGTCGAAAATGATTGTTGAAATTCATAGGAAGATGCAGTCGGAGTGCGGAACAGAAGCCATCCAAGATATCGCCGCCAAGGCCTTACGGCTAGTCGTTAACCTCGACTGTTAACGTTCATATTGCCTTAAAACTAGCCGGACCACCACGCGGTCCGTTAAGCGAGAAAGCCACGCATTCTTGACACTCCCGGCGACATGTGTGTCGCTGGCTACCAAGGGCCAAGTGGCAGGTTCAATACCGCCCGTGAAAGGTTTGATTGGGTCGGCTAGCCGTGGCGGCTGGGCTGACACTGCCAGGCAAGTTGGGGGAGACAGGTCCGCGGCTTTCGATGAACAACAGCGCATCGGCCCGCGGCGCCGACTTGGGCAGCGGCAGGGCGTCTGCGAAAATATTTGGTTTGGTCGGGCCAGGCGTGGCAACCACCCCCATGCTTAGCAGCAACACCTGGTCGGTGGGCCAGCGGAACCGCTCGTGCAATTCGACCATCGTCATCTGCGGTACCTGGATTTCAGTACGCTGATTCGGGGCGACTGTTGTGGGAACTTCCAATTTCACGGGAATCATTTTTTCTATTTGTGCCAACCGTACTTTGACAACCGCGTCGGTCGTTCCCGTGTCGAGCGCCAACAGCGGGCTGAATTCCAAGGTGAACCCTTCGTCGAGTTTCCCGATTTCCGGCTGATAGCCGGGCCACGTTTGTTGGGTACGGATGATCCCTTTGGCGTAACTTACCGGACGCATTGACGAGACCACCAACGATTCGCCGTTGCGGACCATCTGATGCGGCGGATTGTGTTCGCGGTAATCGGTCCGGCGGCGCAATTCCTCCATCAACAGAGCCGCATCTTCTTTGGCCAGCATCCAACCCTGCACGCCCGGCGATTGTACGGGAATCGGTTTCATCAACGGCAGTGCCCGCGTACGCCAATTCGGGTTGTTCACAGTGGCGATTCGCAGCCCAAAGCCATGGTTTTCCGCGTGGACGTTGACAAACCGATCGACAATATCGGCCACCACCGCCTGCATTTGCGGGGTGTGATAAACACGCAGCATCCGCCGATCGGCGCTCAACAACGCCACCGGCGAAGAGTGCCAGGCTTCGTAGCCCGTTTCGCGCAAAATCCAATCAACGATAGTCTGCTCGGGATGGTTTCTATCTTTTATGCGCAGCGTGTAGGGGGTGATGTCGTACTCTCGCCACACCTGGCCATCTTCGTTCGGCAGACTGCTCGAACCCTTGGTCACCGCGGCGCGTGAAGCGCGTCGGACTCCTGTTCCGCCAGGCGTCGGCGTGACGGGGAGCGCTTGCTCGCCTACCGCCTGCACTACCGGGGAACTTCCTCCCGGAGCACGCCACCCACTTGCGCCGGGACGCACCGGTTGGACCGACTGGCCTTGGATGGAACAGCACATACATAAAACCACAGCAATACATAAAACCACAGCGAATGTCGCGATGCGAACGGGCATGCGAGGATCTCCTCTCCAGAGAGCTTTCCAGCAAAATTAGGGCGAGGAGTATAGAAACGCCCCCGACACACCACAACCCCGGAGCACGCTAGCAGTGGCGGCAGAATTGGGGGACCGTTGTAGGTCAGGTGCGGCACCTGACAGTTCACCACAAATAAGCCCGAAGGGCTGGTACAACCCTAGCCGGTGCCGTGAGGCACCGGACACGGATGCAAACATTGAGTTCGAGGCCTGGAGGGCCAGCATGAAATGGTGATTGGCAAATGTGTCGGCCCTCTGGGCCTTTCAGAGTAGGGTCGATTCAATCCGGTGGTTGACACCACCGGCTAGGGGTAGGTCAGCCCTCCGAGCTTGGGAAATGGGGTCCGCATCGATATTGTCAGGTGCTGCACCTGATCTACACGAGGCCTTCTGCCTACACCTGCCCGGCAACGATTGACGCGTTGTGCCCACCGAAGCCGAAGCTGTTGCTCATCACTCGGCGGATGGTCCGTTCTTGCGGAGTGTTGGGTGTGTAGTTCAGATCGCAATCGGGGTCGGGCGTTTCCAGATTGATTGTGGGCGGGGCGACTTGATCGCGCATCGCAAGCAGGCTGAGTACCAGTTCCACGCCGCCGCTTGCGCCCAGCAGATGTCCCAATTGGCTTTTGGTGCTGGAGACGTTCGCCTTGTAGGCGTGACTTTCGTAAACACGTTTGATGGCCAGTGTTTCGGCTTTGTCGCCTAGCGGCGTGCTCGTGCCGTGAGCGTTGATGTAGTCGACATCGTCGGGGTTGAGTCCCCCGTCGCGTAAGGCTCCGCTCATGGCACGGGCTGCGCCGGTTCCGTCGGCATTGGGTTGCGTGATGTGTCCCGCATCGGCACTGGCACCGTAGCCCAGGATTTCGCCGTAGATTTTCGCACCACGTGCTTGGGCGAGTTCCAATTCTTCAAAAACCAAGATCCCTGCACCCTCGGAAAGCACAAAACCGTCGCGGTCGGAGTCAAACGGACGACTGGCCTTGGTGGGATCGTCGTTGCGCATCGAGAGGGCCTTCATGTTGGCAAAGCCCGCCATGCCCATCGGAGTGACAGCCGCTTCGGTTCCCCCGGTGAGCACTACATCGCAATCCCCATGCTGGATTGCGCGAAACGCGTCCCCCATGGCGTTGGTCGCACTGGCGCAGGCCGTGGCTACCGCGAAGTTAGGGCCGCGCAGGCCGTAGCGTATCGAAAGTTGTCCGCAGGCCGCGTTGATCATCAGCTTGGGAATCGTGAACGGCGAAACTTTGTCGGGCCCTTTGAGTCGCATGCGTCCCTGCTGCTCTTCAATCGCGTTGAGTCCGCCGATGCCCGAGCCGATGATCACACCACACGCATAAGGATCGATAGCCTTGAAATCGATTCCGGAGTCGTCCACCGCGTCGATGCCAGCTACCATGGCAAATTGGGTGGAACGGTCGATACGTTTGCTGTCGCGTTGAGGAATTTTGCCGTCGGTGGACCAGTCGTGGACGTCCCCGCCAAACTTGACTTTGTGTTCGGTCGTGTCGAATGCGCGCAACTCATGGATGCCACTCTTGCCCGCGAGGATTTTTTTCCAAAGGTCCTCCACTTGGCAACCGAGCGACGTGATTGCTCCGATCCCTGTAACAGCGACGCGTCGTTTCATTGCAAAACTGGTCAGATCCAGAGCCAAAATGGTGAGATAGTCGGAGAGAATACGGTGGGCATGTAAAGCAGCAAAAAAAACGAAGGCGTCGGCAAGTCTTGCTCAGACCCAAAGGGGCCTGTCGACCAAAATTTCAGTCGACCAAGATTCCCTACGCCTGTCTTAGGCCTTAGCCGCCGCTGCCGTGTTGTTCGATATATTCTACCGCCTGGCCGACGGTTTGAATTTTTTCTGCTGCGTCGTCGGGGATATTCACGTCGAACTCTTCTTCGAGCTCCATCACCAATTCCACGGTGTCGAGCGAATCGGCACCCAGGTCGTTCACAAACGATGTGTCTGCCGTAATCTTTTCTTTGTCGACGCCCAATTGTTCGGACACGATGTCCGTGACGCGTTCTATAATCGAGGCCACTAGGAAGGTCCTCCTTGCTAAATTGAGAGAAATGAACGGTTAACAGTCTCAGCAGGCAGCTTTTTCTCGAATGCAGTGCATGCAGAGCCGAAGATTTACTTTCTTTACAAGCCCTTCAAAGTAGAGCGATATCGTAAGAGAGGTCAAGATATATCGTTTATTCCGCGAATTGTCCAGCCGATCTTACCTGGCCTGCCCGACGGCAACTTGGGACCAGCTAAGCAGTTAGTCCGCCATCGACCGTGAGAATATGCCCCGTCAGGTACGCGGCTGAATCGCTGGCCAGATAGAGCACCGCATCGGCGATCTCGTGGGCTTCGCCGAGCCGTTTGGCGGGCACCCGTTTTTTCACCTCGTCCTGGACCACTTGGCCCATGGCGTCGGTCATTTCCGTGGCGATAAACCCGGGACAAATCGCATTGACCGTCACCTTGCGACCGGCCAATTCGCGGGCCACCGTCTTCGTGAGCCCAATAATCCCAGCCTTCGAGGCGGAATAGTTCGCCTGCCCGGGGTTGCCCATGATGCCCGAGACGCTCGAGATATTGATAATCCGCCCGCTCCGCTTACGCATCATTACCTGCGTGGCGGCACGCGTGAACAGAAAAACCGAACGCAAATTAGTCGAAATCACGTCGTCCCATTCTTCGTCGCTCATCCGCGGAATCAGTGTGTCGCGAGTGATGCCGGCGTTGTTCACCACGATGTCCAACTGGCCCCAATCCTCCACGACCGAGTCGACCACTTTTTGCACGGCTGCCGAATCGGTAACGTCGCACATGTAAATAGCGGCGGTCCCGCCGCCAGCCGAGATGGCGTCGGCCGTCTCGCGCAGCTTTTCTTCGTTGCGGGCAATACAAGCAACCTTGGCACCCGCTTGCCCCAAGGCCAAAGCGATCGCCTTGCCGATGCCGCGCGAGGCACCAGTCACCAATGCCGTTTGTCCGTTGAGATCAACTTGAATTCTGCGACAGGGTGTTTCAGACATGGTTCAGTTCCATTGAGTTTTTTAGTGCTACAACGCAGAGTTATACCCGCTCTCTCGAAGAGAAACCACGGATTACTCGGATTTCGCCGATAATAGAAAGCTATGAGTCGATGCTCTTTGGCAACAGTCAACGTAAAATATCAAAACTTACTATTCATCCGTGCCTATCCGTGCGATCCGTGGTTTCCAGCTTCTGACCCTACACTGTAGTAATAGTTTCATTGATAGATGTTGGTTAAGCCGCCACGTTTTCGCAGGGCAGTTTGCGATTGATTCGTTTCAACAGACCCCGCAGCACGCGTCCGGGACCGATTTCGTAACACCCGTCCACGCCGAAGTCTTCGAGCAGCCACCGCATCGAATCTTCCCAAAGGACCGGGTTTACCACCTGTTTTTCGAGCAGCGATCGGATTTCCTCTGCGGAGTCGTGCGGTCGGGCGTCTACGTTGGAAACGACCGGAATCCGTGGCGGGCGGATTTCTGCCTCGGCCAATGCGGCACTCAACCGCTCGACCGCCGGCTGCATCAGCGGCGTGTGAAACGCCCCCGCCACCGCCAGGGGAATTACTTTCATCGCCCCCGCCGCTTCGGCAAGTTTCGTAACACGCTCGCAGGCAGCCATGTCGCCGGAGACCGCGATGTTCCCCGGACAAAGCAGATTGGCCAATTGCAGGATGTCGTCACCCCGTGCCTCGGCACACACCGCTTCCACCTGTTCGCGCTCCATTCCCAAAATGCTGACCATGCCGCTGGGGGTGATATCGGCTGCCGCTTGCATCGCCTGGCCCCGGGTTTGCACCAGTCGCAGCCCGGCGTCGAAATCAATCGCCCCGGCAAATACCAGCGCGGTGTACTCGCCCAGGCTGAGCCCGGCCGTGACCGCACAATTTTCGACCACCCCGGGGGCATCTTGTTTGAGTTGCTCAAGAGCTGCCAACCCGCATACGAACAGGGCCGGCTGGCTGTGGTCGGTCGCATTGAGTTTTTCCGCGGGTCCGTTGGTGCACAAATCGAGCAGATCATAGCCGAGCACATCCGCCGCCCGGTCGAACAGCTCTTTTGCCTGCGGCAACGAAGCCGCCAATTGCGCACCCATGCCCACAGATTGTGCGCCTTGGCCTGGGAATAAAAAGGCAGTCTTCGTCACGAGGAAACCCCCTGGCTTGGCCTGGGGAAGAAATAGCGGACGGGGCGGGATTTATCGTTCGGTATCAACGATGCTGCGGCCCATATATTGCCCACAATTGGGGCAGGCCACGTGCGTGGGCGTCGCTTGGCCACACTTCGGACAGGCTTGCAATTGCTTGGCGGTAAGCCCGTCGTGTGATCGACGCTTTCCGGTGCGGGAATTGGAATGCTTACGTTTAGGAACTGCCATGGCACGTCTCACAGAATCGATTGTTGAGAACCCAATAAACTAGCGGGTGTGGGGGCCGGGTGTCAATGGGCCTGTGGGGGGTCGGTTGAAGGCTCAGATTTGAAACCGCAGTTGGCCGAAGGCCTCTACTCATCGTAGCCTGGGGCAACGCCCCAGGTAATGGGTATAGTTTCTTCACGTTGGCTGAAGGCCATCTTCACTACACGGTGACTTTGGCTTTCAGCCAAACAGGAACGAACGCTCTCATCCCTGGGGCGTTGCCCCAGGCTACGGTGAAAAAGGCCTTCGGCCAAAAACTGATGGCAACCGCTTAATGTTGAAGTGGCCACAAGAAAGCAGCAGGAAGTCACTCAAAAAGCGGCAGATCGGAGTTCTGCTCGTCGGCCGTGCGATTGAAGTGCGGGCTGGGGGGGCTTGCCGGGGGCGTGGCGCCGAGGTGGTTGTAGCCGGAGGTGGTTAGTTTGCGGCCGCGGGGGGTGCGGACTACTAGTTCGGCCCGTAGTAGGAAGGGTTCGACTTCGTCGGTGAGTGTGTCGGTGGCCAGGTTGAGTGTGTGGGCAACTGCCTCGACGCCGACCGGGCCGCCATGAAAAACTCGCATGATGGTCTCCAGGTATTTGCGGTCTTGGCCGTCAAGGCCAAGCTGGTCGATGCCCAGCATGCCGAGGGCCTGCTCGGCGACCGGCAGCGTGATGGTGCCCCCAGCGCGGCTGGTGGCGAAATCGCGGACCCAGCGGAGCCGGTTGTTGGCCACACGCGGTGTGCCACGGCTGCACGAGGCGATTTTCTGCGCGGCCGACTGCTCGATTTCTATACGGAGCTTGGCCGAGCTGCGGCGGACGATTTCGGTCAGCTCCTCGTGGCTGTAAAACTCCAGATGCTCGCGGACTTGAAACCGATCGCGAAGCGGTGCCGACAGCAACCCGCTACGTGTGGTTGCGCCGATGATCGTAAACGGACGCAGCTTCATGTTGATCGTGCGTGCGCTCACGCCCTCGCCCAGCGTGATGTCGACGCGAAAATCTTCCATCGCTGGATACATAAACTCTTCGACCGCTTTGGGCAGTCGATGAATCTCGTCGATAAACAGCACCGAGCCTTCCTCGGCATTCGACAAATAGGGCAGCAAATCTTTGGGGGCCGTCAGTGTTGCCCCGCTGGCGATTTGCAGCGGCGTGTTGAGTGCCCGGGGAATACAGGTGGCAAAGGTGGTTTTTCCCAGGCCTGGGGGACCATCCAGCAAAACGTGTCCCAACGGTTCTTTGCGGATTTGGGCTGCGTCGACCGCGATTTTCAGCCGCTCGTAAACCTCCCGCTGCCCCACCATATCTTCCATCCGTTTCGGACGCAGAGCGAAATCGTCTTCGCGCGCCAGCGCAGACGAAGCCGTGGCTTCCGGTTGCCCGGTTGCGTCGTCGGCAGAAAGGATCGGTTCGCGAGACATGAGGGAATTCGGAATTGGGAATGCGGAATGGTTGGGACGCTGAACACTTGTACGGCAGTGCCGACCACTATAACAGATTGGGCGAAATCCGGAAAACCGCGAATTTGTGGCGTTTTTCGAGCAGAAGAGAGCAAAATAGAATTTGCAGTTTCTGCAAGGGCCGCCTAGTATGCACACAGAACTTATCTGCTTCTGGCCCCGAACGAGTATGTTTGTGATGCGGTACCTGCCTAGAATCCTGCTTGCGCTTGTCTTTTCATCATTGATTTTCTCATCCTGCTTTGCGCGGACGGTGCAATTTTCCGGCAGAACTTGGGACGTCAGACAGGCAGGTCTCCAGGGACCTGGGCCAAACCGTTGGTCGGATAGCAACGGTCAAGTTTTTATGGATGCCCAAGGCAGGCTCCACCAGAAGATACGAAAGATCGGCCCGGCGTGGTACAGTTCGCAAATAACTCTGCAGCAATCGCTCGGTTACGGTACTTACGAGTTTCGTCTCGATTCGAACACGGAGTTGTTCGACCAAGAAACTGTCGTTGGCCTGTTCACTTATGCGAACGATTTCGAAGAAATCGATATTGAGCTCTCGACATTTGGTGGAAATTTCAACACGAATGGACATTTTACGGTTCAGCCTTACTGGGTTGCGGGGAATCAGTCCAATTACGATCTCAACCTCACTAGCAATTTGTCGACGCACAAATTCACCTGGTCTCCAACAGGTATTGAGTTTATGAGCCTCCATGGCCATCAGTCCCAACCTTCCCAACCGAGCGATATCATTAGCCAATTCAGCTATACCGGTTCCGCAAACCCGCCTTCGCTTGGGAACGAGAGAGCGACGATCAATTTTTGGCTGAATCAGGGCAATGTTCCCACCAATGGCCTTGAACACGAGTTGATTGTCAGCAGTTTTACTTATACCCCTCTCCATGAGACGGCCGACTTTGATATCGATCTTGATGTGGATGCTGCCGATCTGGCAATATGGGAAGCGTCGTACGGTGTCGACAACGGTGGCGATACCGATATCGATAGCGACACGGACGGGACCGACTTTTTGGCCTGGCAACAGCAGTTCACCGGCCCGGGGCCTTTGGCCGGGTCGCTGGCGATCCCCGAACCGTCTAGTCTTGTGCTGCTTTCGATAGGCATGTTTGCCCTGGGAATTCGAAAGTAGAATGTGCAGTTCGCCAACAAGTTCTTCGTCGCTCATTCTGTAGATCACCAAATTCGGTCGAAGAAGTTTTTGCATGAATTGGCGCAGCACATTGCAGTCGAAGACTCGCCAGCCGGCATTTTTGTGGCGGATGGTGGCGTGGATTATTGCTGCGGGGATTGTTGCGGGGTACGCGGCACAATATTTCTGTGCGCCGGAACCTCAGGGGAAATTTGCTGCCGAAACGAGCAAAGAGACAAGCCGCTGGGATAAGATCGAGCGATGGGCCGACCAGGGCGAGTGGTCGAAAGTGTGGTGGGCGATTCCGGCTTCTCAGCAATGGCGATTGCAGAATCGTGCGACCGTGGCGTTGGCGGCGCTTACTGGCTGTTGTTGGTTGGTGTTTCTCTTGCAAGCTCTTCAAGTGGGCGGAGTACGCGACGGGCGATTGTGGCTGGCAATCGTTGGGGTGTTGCTGGGAGTGCTGAGTATTTGGCCGACGCAGTTTTTCAATCTTTGGCAGGAGACTGGCTGGGGGTTGCGCGAAAGCAGGAAGCTCATTCCTGGCTTGCGGTACAACGTGTTGGGAGTCGGCTTACGGGAAGAATTTGCCAAACTTCTGTGCCTGTTGCCATTGATTCCAGTGCTGCTTCGGTTACGCAGCGAATTGGCCGCATTGTTGGTTTCGGGGAGTGTGGGCATCGGCTTTGCGTTGGCGGAGAACGCCGGATATTTTGCCAGTAGCGGCGGCACCAGCGTCATGGGGCGCTACCTCACCGCAAATCCGCTGCACATGACGCTTACCGGACTGATTGGGCTGGCCCTTTTTCGTGGCTTGCGACAGCCGCGCGATTGGGGGCCACACGCACTAGCGACGTTCGGGCTGATGGTGTTCGCCCACGGAATTTACGACGCCTTGATCGATCTGCCGGCCTTGGCCGACTATGCCATGTTGGGGACAATCGTGTTTGCATTAGTAGTGTACCAGTTTTTTCGCGAACTGCGTTCGCTGCGCACCACTCGGCGAGAGATGGTGAGCCTGACGGCGAATTTTTTGTGCGGCGTTTCGCTCGTCACCGCCGCTACATTTGTGTATCTGAGCGCCACCGTAGGCTGTCCAATAGCGTTCGACGTGCTAGCCAGTGGCGTGATTGGGCTGGCCGTGATGGTCTATTTGTTCCTACGCGAAATGCCCGAGACGATGATTCGCGTGTAACCGAAGCCAGAGAAAAAAATCATCCCGCCGGCGGCAGTTCGTCAAGAAATTTGATCAACGCATCGTAACAGTCCTCAGGCAACGGGCCGCTGTGGTTGCCGTTGGGGACTTCGATAAACTGTTTCTGCTTGCTGGGCGAGGCATCGAATAATTCACGGCCCATCTTGAAGGGGACCACTTCGTCGGCCGTACCATGGGTTTGTAGCAGTGGGCCGTGGTACTGCCGGATTTTTTCGACCGACGTAAACCGATTGCGCATGATCCAGCGCACCGGCAGCCAGGGAAACAGGTGGGATGCCGCGTCGGTGAGCCGAGAAAAAGTACGATCCAACACCAATCCGCGTACCGGAAACTCGGAAGCCAGCGCCACCGTCACCGCCCCGCCAAGCGATCGGCCTAAGAGTACGATTTCTTCCGGTCGAACATTCGCGCACTTGGCCAAACACAGTTGTGCGGCGCGCGCGTCGGACAGCACGTTCTCTTCGTGGGGAATTCCCTCGCTACGGCCATACCCTCGGTAGTCCCAGGCAAACACCGTAACGCCGATACGTTGATTCAAAATCCGCAATCGATCGGCCAACTGCGCAACATGTTCGCCGTTGCCATGGCAATAGAGCACGATGGCCTTTGGCTGCGGATGGGCGATAAACCAGCCGTGGAGCCGCACCCCATCTTCTCCCGTGAAATAGACATCCTCGAAGGGCAGATTGGGAGGATTCCAATCGGCAGAGTTTACCGGGGGGGCGGGAAACACGAGCCAGCGTTCGAAAAGGTTATACATAGCAGCCGGGGGTTGTGTGCCAAAGGATGCCTTCTATTCTAGTCTGCCGTGTGAAAACCCGTCGACGTCAGGTGCGAATGCTTGACGTGGCATATCCGTGCAGCTTAGACTCAAAAGGTAATACTGGGGTGGATTGCGGGCAATTCTAGGCCCGCTGTGCCCTCCGTTCTTTAGGTTAGAGGTGCGATCGCAATGCGAGTGCTTATAGCAGGGATCATTGGTGCCGCAGTTTCCTCAGGAGCTTGGCTGGCTCTCGAACATGTCACACTCAAGAACTTTGGCTGGTTAGCTATTGTCGTGGGGCTTGTTACGGGGATTGCCATCCATGCCGCGGCAGGCGTCCATGCGAGGCAGAGTTTTCTGCGGGGAGCTCTGGCGATTATTTTGGCGTTGGCGGCGTGCGTCGGCGGCCGGCAAGTTTACGCCAAATATATGCAAAAGGTAAATGTCGCGAATCAGCCTGCGAGAATTGCCCTGGCTCAAGTAGAGGGCGGAGAAGAATCCGACGATTCGACTGAAGGAACCGGCGAAGCAGTTGCCGATACCACAGAGCCTGAAGCATTGGCCGAATTTGGTGCAGGACGAATTGGCGTGAAGAAGCCGTCGCTCAAAATGGCCATGAGCGAGTGGGATTTTCTGTGGCTTGGTCTCGCGGCGTTGGCGGCCTACGTCACAGGCAAAGGACGCGATCTGCCGGCAGTTGCTAATGTCGAAGCCTCTGCAGAAGAGCCCACTTCTGAAGACGCAAACCAACAGGCCTGACGCTGACGGTTGTTTCTTGTCAGTTCTGTCGTTGCTGATAAACCGTTTGCAGCAACGATTCGACATCTTTGAACTTCTGCTTGCGCGTGAGTGCATCGTCGAGCAACCGCCGGGCGTCGACGTCGCTATGCCCCAGCGCTCGGAGCACTTCAAACGCTTCGCTCACGATATCGCGTTCCACATCCGCTCCGGTCGGCGCCTCGCGGGCAACCAAGAGTGCAAACTTCGGCACCTTGCGGCGTAGCTTGGCAATAATCCGCTCCGAAGTAGCAGGGCCAATGCCGGGGAGCGCGCTGAGCGCTTTGGCGTCTTGATCTTCGATCGCCTGTGCTACTTCCTGCACCGGGCGAACCATGGCCCGTAAGGCTTTTTTCACCCCCACGCCATCCACCTGGCAGAAAAGTTCAAAAAACTCGCGTTCGATCGCGCTCAAAAAACCAATCAGCCGAGGCGTCAACCGTCCCTGCATCGGGTTGCCTTCTAGATATTCGATCGTGTGCAGGCTGATTTCCTTATCGATTTGTCCCTGAATATGACGACGCGTGAACTCGGGGATCAACACTTCGTATTCGAACGCCCCCACGGCAAGCGTGAGTACATCGCCAGAGACAGCGGTCGGTGTGCCGGTGATTTTGGTGATCATGGAGAAAGGGCAGAGGTCAGAGGTCAGTGGTCAGTGACATCGCACAATTAGTTGCTTAGAACCTATCCAAGTACTCATTGCCAGCACTGCTACTGCAGCAGTTCGGAGGGTTCTTGGATAGGCACTTAATTGGGAACACCATGACAGCTTACACAAAAATGACAAAACGCAATGGCCAATGCATCGGCGACATCGGCTGGTTCGGGAGTTGTGGAAAGGCCCAATTCGCGTTGGATTGCTTGTTGCATTTGTGATTTTGGTGCGCGGCCATTGCCGGTCAAAGTTTTTTTGACTTGCGTGGCGGCATAGTCGCAGATTTCCACATCGGCTTGCGTCGCCGCAAGACAGATAACTCCCCGTGCGTGGCCCATGAGAATCGCGGTCGTCGGTCGATCGTAGTGCGAGTAGAGTTTTTCCAAAGCCATCACGTCGGGCCGTAGCGATTCAATCACATCGGCAACTCCGGCGTAGATTTCCTGAATTTTCTCATGGAGCGACCCGCGCGATTTCCCGCGCACCACCCCCGCCTCCACGAGCTTCGGCTGACGCCCATCGACGTCCAGCATCCCGTAGCCGGTGATGTTCAATCCAGGATCAATGCCAAGAATACGCATCCTTGATTCTTCTGAAATATCCAATTATTCAACTATCAAAGTTGTTTGAGCAGTCGTTCGTAATCGGCGTGTATGCCGATCTAAAACCAGACAATGGTGTTCCTATCGATAACACCTACTGCTCGGTACTTGATATTGACGCGAACAGAATAAATGGGCAATTGCGAATGGACTTTCTTAAACCGTAGGCCAGGATGCTCCTGGTTCTCGCGAAAAAGACGATAGGCAGTTGCAGCCTGCTGTTGAACCTCGTTCGGTATGTTCGCAAGAGCCTCTCGGAATTTTTTCGTCGTTTTTGAGATCGTGATTCTAGGGTTCATAGCCGATCAGGATCGAGCGGTTTCGTTTTACCGGCGCGATGCTCCGCAAGTGCTTCTTCGGCTAGTTTTTCCAATAAGTCGCCTGAATTTTGGAAAAGTGCGTCCCAATGTCGCTCCGATTCCAACTCGGTCAGAAGCCAATTGGCCAAAGCATTCTGCTGGTCAGCAGAGAGCTCAGTGGCTTTCTCGAAGGCTTTTTGAAGTAAGTCGGTCATCGCGTCTCTTTTAGCTCGTTCACGTGAACTCTAATGTCACTCGACCTGTATTATACCCAATACAAAAGTCACAGGGTAGTTTTGCAGCGTTAAAGTGAATTTGAGGCTTGGGATGCACTGAAAATCATTTTCTACTTCCGAAAAGCAGCCAATCAACTTCGGGTCCATTCGGTGCCGCCGGGGCGATCTTCCAACGTGACGTCGATTGTCGCCAAACGATCGCGAATCGTGTCGGACGTTGCGAAATCTTTGTTCGCCCGCGCGGTTTGCCGAAGCGCGATCAGCAGTTGCATCAGCCCTTCGAGCGATCCGGCGTCTCCGCCGGTCCATTCGGTGCCGCCGCCGCGATCTTCCAACGCAATGCCAAGTGGTCCGATGCCGTCTCGGATGGCATCGGCTGTGGTAAAGTTTTTGTTCGCCCGAGCTTCGGCCCGCAAGTCGATCAGCAGTTGCATCACCGGGTCCAACAATTCGTCCCCGCCGCCGCTGTCCTGCGGTGGATGCGAAAAGATTCCCAGGATTGCGGAAAGTTCTTTGAGCGTGGTCAGCATTTTTTCGAGTGAAACGATGGCTGCCGAATCGTTCTTTCCGCCATCTTCCAGGTTCGCCTGATCGCAAAACTTGTTGATGATCTTGGCCAATTCGAACAGTTCGCCGATGGCGCCGCCCGTGTTAAAATCGTCGTCCATCGCGGTGAGAAATTTTTCACGGCAGGTGGCTGCGGCCTTTAGCACATCATCGTTGCCTGGTTCGATCGCACCGGCTTCCCGGGTGCTTGGCGATTCTATCGCGTAAAAATCTTTCCCGGTGATGCGGTGGTAGCGTTTGAACAGTCGGTAAAAGCCGTCGAGTCCGCTGCCCGCCTCTTCGATAGCCGGTTCGTTGAAGAGAACCGTACTCCGGTAATGGGTTCGCAGCAGGAAAAAGCGAATCCGCTCGCCGCCTTGGCGTGCGATCAAGTCGGCAAGTCCTCCGGCACCTTTCGAGCGACTCATCTTA
This sequence comes from Planctomycetota bacterium, assembly GCA_029259915.1. Classification (GTDB taxonomy): domain Bacteria; phylum Planctomycetota; class Planctomycetia; order Pirellulales; family Lacipirellulaceae; genus Bythopirellula. Next base: position 181,438 of record JAJDED010000011.1, read on the forward strand.
CCGCTGGCCTGCTCGTCTGCCGAGGATTTGCGATCGCGTTCGCCGCGTCCACCGACTTTCCCAGCGGCGCTCGACGCCCGCAGCAGGCCGTTGTGCGCCCAATACGTGACCATCGGCTTGCTGTGGCAGCATTCGCTTTGGGCGATTTCGTTTTCGTGATGGGGGAACACCAAATCGAGCCCGCCGCCGTGGATGTCGAATGTTTCGCCCAACAATTTTTTGCTCATCGCGGAGCATTCGATATGCCAACCCGGCCGACCGTTGCCCCAGGGGCTTTCCCAGGCCGGTTCGCCCGGCTTGGCCGATTTCCAAAGAGCAAAGTCGGCCAGCCCGCGCTTACGCTCGGCCGTACCTCCGCCTTCGCCCTGCATAGAATCGACGCTACGGTTGCTCAGCTTGCCATAGTTCGTGTCTTTGGCGACGTCAAAATAAACGTCTCCAGCCGACTCGTACGCAAATCCTTCGTCGACCAGTGCCTTTACGAAACCAATAATCTCGTCCATGCAATCGGTGGCACGGGGGAAATGGTCGATCTGATCGACGCCCAGCGCGGAGAGATTGTCGTTGTAATCCTTGATATTTTCCTCAGCCACTTCGAGCATCGAGATGCCCCGCTCGTTGGCTTTGTTGATCAGCTTATCGTCGACGTCGGTGATATTGACGACCCAGGTGACATCGTAGCCACAGTAAGTGAGATAGCGTTTGATGCAATCGAAGATCACCGGCCCGACCATGTGGCCAATGTGTGCTTTGTCGTACACCGTGGGGCCGCAAAGGTAGATCCCCACCTTGCCGGCTTGCACGGTGCGGAATGGTTCCTTTTTCTTACTTAATGTGTTGTAGGCGTGCAGTGTCGGATGGGGGTCGGAGAGCGTGGCCATTTCAAGTTTTGCTTGGGTGGTAGTAGTCATGGATAGCACTTAATCGGTTTTCTCTAGTAGCACGATCGCTCGCGCTTGAATCAGTTGTTGTAAGCCGACGGGACCGATGCCCTCGCCGGTTTTGGCTTTGACATTCACGCAATCGATTTCGAGCGAAAGCAACTCGGCCAATCGGTTTCGGATCGGCAGTTTGTGGGGGGCAAGTCGAGGTTGTTGGGCGGAGACCACACAATCGAGATTCACGACTGCAAACCCCGCGGATTCAACCTGCTCGGAAGCCAGTCGCAGCATCTCGGCGGAGTCGCGGCCTTGGTTGGCTGGGTCGGTGTCGGGGAACAGCTCGCCAATGTCGGGCAAACTTGCCGCTCCCAGCAGGGCGTCGGTTACTGCGTGCAACAGCACATCGGCGTCGCTGTGTCCGACGGCATGCCGGTCGTGGGGGATGGTAACACCGCCCAGCCGCAACGGTCCGCCCGATTCGAGACGGTGGCTGTCTTCGCCAATGCCAATTCTCAGCTTGGTGGTACTCAAATCTCCTCGCTTAGTTATAGAGTTATCCTGTTGAGCAAGAGCAATGCTGTAATATGGCCTATGGCTACAAGCAAGAGTAATAGCCACAAAAAAACACGAAGAGTCACGAAAAGGATGAAAACATAAAATAAATCCTAAATCATTTTTGCGACTTTTTGTGTTTTTCGTGGCGATAGAAAATCTTTCTTGTCGCACAAGGAATCTGACTGCAAACAGGCCAGAGGCTTACGCGGATTATACTACTGCCCGCCCAGCTTCACAACGCGGGTCCGGCCTGTGGCCTGGCGGCCATGTCGATCCAAACGTGCGTGGATTCCGAGGCTGGCGTTGGCAGCCGGACTTCAAGACGGGCGCCGTGGGCTAACGCTTGGACGACTTTTACCTTGGCGTCGAATCCGGGCAGTGGCTCGGCCTCGATCTCCGGTAAATGGGCAACCGGCGGACAAAACCCAACGTGCAAGACCGCTCTTCGTTCACCCGGTTGAAAATCCGCACGCAGCGACCCATAAATCACTTCGCCAACATCCTCGTCTCGCACACGAAACAACTGTTGGACGATCTCCTCAGCCTGGCTCAGTTTGTCGGCAACGGGATCGGTAAAACGGATGGTCGCGATTTCTTCGGTTCCTTCGTCGGGTTCCTCGGCCAGTTTGAGAAGAGTTCCGCCCGAGTCGAAAAACGATTGCCGCCAAAATGTGTCCGCCACTAGCAACGGAAGCCAGATCAACCATTCGCTGGTGCGGCTCCCAGGATAGCAACACCCGATCGCTAGTAACGGGAGAGCCAACGAGGAGCCGAAGCCCACCAAGCGGCCCCCCCAAACATTTACGCGAGAATCTTCGAGAGGATGGTTTTGGCGAAGCGGAAATACTCTTCGCCAGGCAATCCGCGTACACGATGCTGCTGCGGTTGCCACCAGCGCCGTGAGCAACACCATGCCGAGCGGTAGATTCTGGCTCAAAGCGCCCGCAAGTCGGCGTCCGACAATCAGCGCTCCCACCCCGTTAAGCAGCCCGACGACAGTCAGGGCTGTGACGAACGTGGTGTTTTGCGGTAAACGCCGTGGAGCGGGCGCGAGTTCATTGCGCACAGATTGCGATACATTCGCAGCAAGTGAATAGCTAGCGGACATCAATTCATCGCAAAATGGTGCAGGTGCCAGAAGGAATAACAGCCCCCAAGCATACCGTTCCCGGGCAATTTCGCCCTACACCAATTGATTCGCGACGCTAGCTACGTCGTAGCAGCCGTTTGTCCGGCGGCTTCGGCCAGCTTGGCTGCCTGATCGGTTTTTTCCCAGGTAAATTCTGGTTCGCTGCGTCCGAAATGTCCGCCGGCTGCCGTTTTGCGGAAAATGGGGCGGCGCAACTGAAGATGCTCGATAATTCCCGCGGGAGTGAGCGGAAAAATTTCGCGTACCAATTCGCAAATCCGCGCATCATCCACACGGCCTGTGCCTTCGGTATCGACGCGGATGCTGACCGGCTCGGAAACGCCAATGGCGTAGGCCAACTGCACTTCGCAGCGATCGGCAAGCTCCGCAGCAACGATGTTCTTTGCAACATAACGGGCCATGTAGGCAGCGCTGCGGTCCACCTTGGTGGGGTCCTTGCCACTGAACGCTCCGCCGCCGTGCCGACCCCAACCGCCGTAGGTGTCGACAATAATCTTCCGGCCCGTCAAACCGCAATCGCCATGCGGTCCGCCCACCACAAATCGGCCGGTCGGATTGATGTGGTAGGTGATGTCGCCACCTGCCAACTCGGCGGGAAGCTCCGGCTTGATGATTTTTTCGATGATGAAATCGTGAATTTCCTTATTCTCTACGTCGGGACTGTGTTGCGTGGAAACTACCACAGTATCGATTCTCACCGGCGTGTTGCCATCGTATTCCACCGTGACTTGGCTCTTGCTGTCGGGCCGCAGCCAGTCGACTTCGTTATTCTGGCGCGCTTTGGTCAGCCGATTGAGAATCCGATGTGACAACGCGATCGGCAGCGGCATCAACTCGGGCGTGTCGTTACAAGCGTAGCCAAACATGAGTCCCTGGTCGCCCGCTCCGACATCCTTGCCCGTAGAACCATCTTCGTCGACGCCCATGGCAATGTCGGGGCTCTGTTCGTCGATCGCTACTAGTACTGCACAGTGGTCGGCGCTAATTCCCATCGAAGAATCGGTATAGCCCACTTCGCGAATCACTTCGCGGACGATCTTTTGCATGTCGACATACGCTTCGGTAGTAATCTCGCCGGCGATCATGACGACGCCAGTCGTGACCATCGTTTCGCAGGCAACGCGGCTGTGGGGGTCTTGGGCAAACAGTGCGTCCAAAACGCCGTCGGAAATCTGATCGGCCAGTTTGTCGGGATGGCCCATGCTGACAGCTTCGCTAGTGAAGAGAAATTTTCCAGATGCCACGTCGATATCTCCTGAAAGGACTATGAGCAATGATTCATTGCAAAAAGGAACGATAGGATCCCAGCGTTTGCCGCCGGTCGCATCGGAATCCGGTAAACCCAATCCGAAGCGAATTTCCCAGTATATGTCACCGGAGCATGGCTGTTCAACCAGTTCTCTACATTCATCTTGGGCCCGAGCCGGGGCAGACACAATGGACGGGCCCAACCTGGGGCTCGAATCTCCCCTAGGCACACAGATTCTGGCAGCGATAATGGCGTTTTCATGTTTTTGTCATCTCGCTTGCATAGGGTTTTCCATGGCTCGTTGGCCCCGTCATGTATGGACTTCGCTTTTTACCTACGGCGTGATATTCGTCGCTTTTCCCATGCTCTGCCTGTTGGCCTACGCTTGGGTGCAGCAGTGGTGGATTTTTTGAATGACAGCAGACGAACAACATCAACAGCTTCTGGCAAAGCTCGAGCCGTTTGGGCAACAACACGTTTTGCAATTTTGGGAAGAGCTTTCCCCCGGCGAGCGCGACGAGTTGGCCGACCAGGTTGCGGCGCTGGATCTGGCGTTGATCGACGCGTTGCATCGGGGCGAGGTGGATCAGCCCGATTGGGGTGAACTTTCGCGGCGAGCCGAGCCCCCCGCCGTGGTGCGTTTGGCTGAGCAAGTAGGCGGCAGTGTTTCGGAGTCGCATGCAGCCGCTGCGCGACAGCGGGGCGAACAAGCACTCGCCGCGGGCGAGGTGGGTGTTCTGCTCACCGCCGGAGGGCAGGGGAGTCGGCTGGGGTTCGATTTGCCCAAAAGCATGTATCCCATCGGGCCAATTTCGCAAGCTTCGCTGTTGGAAATCCACGTCGCCAAGGTCCGCGCCCTGGCCAAACGCTACGGGAAGGCGATTCCGTTGTATCTGATGACCAGTCCCGCGACCCATGCCGATACGGTCCGCTTCATCGAAGAGAACCAACGCTTTGGCCTGGCTGAGTCGGATTTGTTTGTGTTCTGCCAAGGAACGATGCCGGCCGTTGATATTCAGTCGGGGAAACTTTTGCTGGGCAAAAAACATCGGTTGTTTCAAAGCCCCGACGGGCATGGGGGGACGGTTGCCGCGTTGGCGGCGAGCGGCGCATTGGAGGATATGCGACGGCGTGGCATCCAAAGTTTATTCTATCTACAGGTTGACAATCCTCTGGTGCCGATCGGCGATCCGGAACTGCTGGGGTACCATTTGCTCGCCGAGTCGGAACTCACCTCAGTCGCGGTTGCCAAACAGACCCCAGAAGACAAACTCGGCGTATTCGCAAAGATCGACGGACAGATGCACGTGATCGAATACAGCGATTTGCCGGACGAGATTGCCGAACTGCGCGATGCTCATGGAGAGCTAAAAATTTGGGCTGGCAGCATCGCGGTACACGTGTTTGCGACCAAACTGTTTGAACGTGTGCAGACGCAAGCAGATTCATTGCCACAGCACATTGCGCGCAAACTGGTGCCCCACTTGGGGCCGTCTGGCACGCTTGTTTCGCCCACGGAGCCGAATGCCTTGAAGTTCGAGAAGTTCATCTTCGATCTCCTTCCAAAAGCGACGAATCCGGTTGTCGTGGAGTTAGCAGAGGAAGCTTGCTTCGGTCCGCTCAAGAATGCCCCAGGCGCGGAAAAGGATACTGCCGAGTATGTCCAGCAAATGATGCTCGCGCAACATCGGCGTTGGCTCGAGGCGGCGGGGGCGCGTTTGGCACCAGGCGTCAAAGTCGAAATCAGCCCATCGTTCGCACTTGATGCAGTAGGAGTCGCCGAGCGGATTGAGCCAGGCCAAACTTTCGAGACTTCCCAGTTCCTGTCGGGCGATTGACGTGATGCACTACGAAGTCGAACAAAAATATCGGGCGGTCGACGTGGAGGCGATTCTCAAGCAGCTTGAGGATTGGGGTGTTGCCGACTTGGTGACGCAACGGCAGGTCGACACCTACTTCGCGCATCCCAACCGAGATTTCGCCGCGACCGACGAAGCACTGCGGATTCGTCAAGTGGGGGAGTCCAACGTCATCACTTACAAGGGCCCCAAGATCGACGCGACGACCAAAACGCGCCGTGAACTGGAACTCGCCATCGCCGAGGGCACCACGGCGGCTGAGCATGGTGGCGCACTTTTCGAGGCATTGGGTTTTCGCTCGGTGGCAGAAGTCTCGAAAACTCGGCGATCGGTTCAAGTCGAGCGAGCAGGCCACACTGTCGAAATTTCTCTCGACGAAGTCGACCGGTTGGGCGTCTTTACAGAACTGGAAATAGTGGTTGCCAGCAAAGAGGAACTTCCGCCGGCGCGAGAGATACTCGCTAGCGTGGCCCAGGAGTTGCGGCTTACGGAAGTCGAACGCCGCAGTTATCTCGAACTGTTGCTGGCGCAATCTGCTGTGGAATGACGGGGGGAACTGAACTTTCGCCCCTTTCGCCAATTTGCCATACTTCGCACCGATTGATTAGTTCTTTAAGAACTGAACCGCCAAGATCGCCAAGAACGCCAAGAAAACATTAAAAATTCGTAGATCAGGTGCGGCACCTGATATCCGAATTTCTTGGCGCTCTTTGCGTCCTTGGCGGTTTATCTTTCAGTCTGATATTACGTGTGTGAGGCAGTTGGATGCGAATTTTCTTTTCCGTGGGCGAACCGAGCGGTGATTTGCACGGTGCGAATCTGATTCGCGCGCTGAAGAAGCGCCACTCCCACTGGCAGTTCGTCGGCTACGGCGGCCCGAAAATGGCGCAGGCCGGGTGTCGACTGCATGCCGACCTGACTCAGCTTGCGGTCATGTGGGTTGCCCAGGTGATTTTGAACTTCCACAAATTTCTCCGCCTACTGCGGCAGGCAGACCAGAGTTTCCGCACGGAGCGGCCCGATTTGGTCGTGCTGATTGATTATCCGGGCTTCAATTGGTGGATCGCACGAAAGGCGAAAGCCCAGGGAATCCCGGTTCTCTATTATGGCACGCCGCAACTTTGGGCCTGGGCAAGTTGGCGGGTGACGAAGATGCGTCGGTTTGTCGACCATGTGCTGTGTAAACTGCCCTTCGAGGAAGCTTGGTTTCGCCAACGCGGCTGCAATGCGACTTTTGTCGGACATCCCTATTTTGATGAATTGCGGGCACAACAATTGGACGCCGCATTTGTCGAGCAACAAAAGAGTAGTAGCGGGCCGTTGGTGACGCTACTACCCGGTTCGCGAACCCAGGAAGTGCGAAGCAACCTGCCGGAGCTGCTCAAAGCGGCAAAGCTCGTCCGCACGCAAGTGCCAACGGCTCGTTTTGCCATCGCGGCTTACAAGCCCCAACAGCAGGATCAGATTGCCGACCTGGTATCAGCAAGCGGTTTGGAGGTCGAGGTGCATGTGGGACGCACTGCCGAACTGATTCACACGGCCAAGTGCTGTATGGCGTGTTCCGGCTCGGTTTCGTTGGAGTTGTTGTACCACGAGCGGCCCTCGGTGATTCTGTACCAGGTTTCCCGTTTGGGATATTTTGCGCAAAGCATATTCCGCAAAGTGCGCTACATTACGCTCGTGAACCTGTTGACTGCGGAGAATCCGTTTGGTGATGGTTCGGCAGGGATCTACGATCCCCTCGATCCCCGAGATCAACATGTGCTGATGCCGGAGTATCTGACCTACAAAGACCGCTCGACCAATCTTGCATGGCACGTTGTCCACTGGCTTACCGATGCCGACGACGTTGCCCAATTGGAGCGGCGACTGGCGGACCTTAAAGAACGAGTGGCCCAAGGCGGAGCTTCTGAAACTGCGGCCGACTACATCAGCGGCTTGCTGGAAACGAGTGAAGATGCGGATCGATCGGTAACGAGAAGCGTAGCCACAAGCGGCGACGCTGCTTGAGACTTTGTGTTATCCTTTTGCTTTGAGCCTTGCCGAGCTTAGCATCGTTTTTATCATTCGAGGAATCATCCCGTGCTATTGGCAGAACCCCCACGCAGCCAAGGGGACATTCACTTTCGATTGTTCGGTATGCCGGCGCGAATCCATCCTTTTTTTTGGATTGTCGCACTTCTGCTTGGGATCAGCAGCGGGGGGAAAAGTCCGCCGGCTGAAGTGCTCGGATGGATGGTTGCGCTGCTGGTGTCGATCTTGATTCACGAATTGGGCCATGCGATCGTGCAACGCCGCTACGGTGGCCGTCCGCGAATTATTCTCTACGGAATGGGGGGCATGACTGTCTGCGACGATTGCGACCGGTCGCCGAAGGCCCAAATACTCATTTCGCTGGCGGGACCTTGTGCGGGGTTCTTATTCGCAGTAGCCATGATGCTATTAATCCGACTCGCGGGACAGCAGGCGGGCTGTGTTGTTGGCGAGAACTCCATAGCAGAGCTGCAGGCGCAGCAGCTGGTCGGTTTAACTTTGCTAGGTGTTAGATTCTATTGGGAGCGGTTTGACTCGTTTCAAGCGAACCTAATGATCTTCTATTTCTTACAGATCAATATCCTTTGGGGTGCCATGAATTTGCTCCCAATCTATCCGCTGGATGGCGGCAGAATTTCGCGTGAATTGTGCTTGTTGGGCAATCCTCGCCGAGGAATCGTGCTTTCCCTACAAATTTCTGTCGCAGCAGCGCTGATCATGGCATTGGTTGGCCTCTCGCTGTCGTTTTTTGTGATACTTCTCTTTGGTTATCTGGCTTACTCAAGTTATCAAACGCTTCAGGCCTACCAAGCAAGCCGATGGTAACCGACCGCATAAACTACGCAGTTTGAAAATGCGGACTTTGAGAAGTGCATCAGAAAAAGCACAACATCTAGTGAACACTTACTTTGAAAACGAACTTTCAACTAGATGTATGGTCTCAGGATGAGACAAAAAGGGCGCAAGGTCGCATCGTATTGCTTGGCGCGAGCAACCTTGCGCGCGCGTTTCCAACGGTTGTATCTCAAGCATGTTTAACTTTTTCTAGACCCTTATCCATTGTTGTTGCGAAGGGTCATGGTCGCTCATACGGCAAAGAAGCGGGATGTTTCGGGAAAAAAAATTCTGGAATTTTTTTTTCGGGAATTTGGCAAGAATTGGAACAAGAAAAAAAACTCCCAACCGCGGCGTGGATTACCGATATTGGCAACGATCTTGCTTACGAAATTCCCGTCAAAACGATTCTGAAGTGGGTTTTTGGATGCGTGGACAGGCTTTTGGAGCTCAACGCAACAGTGGTCGTTGGCGACTTGCCTTTGGCACGATTACGCAGTGCGAGCGAAGCAAAACTTCGACTGTTTCGTTGTCTTTTTTTTCCTGCATGTCGCTTGTCGATGCGCGAATTGTTAACCCGCGCGGAGCAACTTAGCGCAGGTCTGCACGAGCAGGCGAATCTGAGAAAAATCCCTATATTTCCAGCGCAAAACGAATCGACCGGAATCGATCCTATTCACATTCGGCGCAGAAGTTTTACGCCGATGTGGAGTGAATTGTTTGCCAGCTGCACGGCACTCTCGCAAGAGTCGAGCCCATGCTCTCAAAGCTTGCCGGACGGTTGGCGATTGCGCTGTTTACAGCCCGAAACATCGTCGTGGTTTGGCATTTTGAAGCGCGTACGACAACCTTGCTTCCGATTGCGCGACGGAACGACGATTTCGTTGTACTGAATTCGATGAGGGAGTGATTTTGGTTGCGCGAAGAGCGCGCAAACGATGATTTGAATCAGTTGACAACACAAAAAAGATTCATGAAAGCAATTTTTTTGCCTAAAATGTGTTGCACAATTACTACGAATTCGTACAAATACGTTTTAGATGAAGTCGAGACGTGATTGTTTGATTTGTTTTTAAGAATTTGTTTTGAGTTTTTCGACTTCGGAAAACTTTGGATTTGGGGTTTAGTATTCATCAGTGAAACGTCGTGTTGCCTTGGATGGGTGATGCGTTTTCTTAGGGGTGATGATCGTTCCCAGCGTTTTTTTTGTAGGGCGAATCACCGCGAACCCTTTATGGAGGATTGATCGTGGCTAAGAAGAAACGAAAGGCTGCCAAGAAGAAAAAGGCTGCCAAGAAGAAGACGAAGAAGAGAGTAGCCAAGAAGAAGACGGCCAAACGTAAGACGAAGAAGAAGGCCGCCAAGCGTAAGACGAAGAAGAAAAAGGCCAAGCGCAAGGCAAAGAAGAAGACCGCCAAGCGTAAGACCAAGAAGAAGGCCGCCAAGAAGAAAAAGGCCAAACGTAAGACCAAGAAGAAGGCCGCCAAGAAGAAGACGGCCAAACGTAAGAAGAAGCGTGCTACCAAGAAGCGGAAGCGCTAAACGTTTCCACCGGTAGTCGTAACTAACGACTTGAGGTCAAACAGGGCCGCTACGGGTAACTCCGGGCGGCCTTTTTCTATGCAGATAGCCAACCACTCAGTTTCTATGGAACACGCCTACAGCACAGCCAGACTAGGCATGGGCGGTTCTGTGGCCCGTTGGGTCGCGATGTTCTTCACGAGGCTGTAGCAGATTCGCTCGAAATAGACGGCCGAAGCCTGGTCGCTGAAGTTTTCGGCCGACTTACCCGCGTCTCCCCGTTCGCGAATTGGAATCTGGATGGGCACTTCGCCGAGAAACGGCACTTCCAGTTCTTCCGCCTTTCGCCGTGCGCCGCCCGAACCGAAGATGTCGTATTGTTTGCCATTGTCGGGACAGAGAAACGAGCTCATGTTTTCCACCATGCCTAGCAAGGGGATGTTCACTTTGCGGAACATTGCCACGGCTTTTACGGCGTCGAGGAGTGCCACTTCTTGCGGCGTGCAAACAACGACCGCACCGGTAAGCGGCAACAATTGCGATAACGTCAGCGCGATATCGCCTGTGCCAGGGGGCATGTCGATGATTAGATAATCGAGATCTCCCCAGTCGGTATCACGCAAAAACTGGGTAATCGCCCCATGAAGCATCGGCCCACGCCACACGACCGCCTCGCCCGGGGGGACGAGAAAACCCATGCTCATCAGACGCAATCCGTCTGCTTCGATCGGTTGGAGCCGGTTTTCTACGGCGGTGGGTCTTTCGTCGACGCCCAGCAGGTGGGGAATACTTGGCCCGTAAACGTCGGCGTCCATCAGTCCCACTTTGCAACCTGCCCGTTTCAGGCCCAAAGCCAACGACGCAGCAACCGTGCTTTTGCCCACGCCCCCTTTGCCTGAACCAACCGCAACAACGCTTTTTACCGTTAAGCCTATCTCGCCAATTGGCTCGGCGGGTCGCACGTGTTCGACAATTTCAACAGCAACTTCAGTACCACTACCTAGTTTTGCGCGTAGTTGCTCAGCAAGCCGCTCACGTGTTTCTTCCCACAGCGGGGCGGAGTAACTAGTGAGCCCGATCGTTACTTTTAAGCCGTTGCCGTCGTTGACAATATCGCGAACTTGTCCCATTTGCTGGAGACTTCGGCCAGTTTCGGGATCGGAAAAATTCTGGACAAGTTCTGCTATCTGGGCGGGATCGACGGACATAGAGTTTCCTTCAGGCTATCGGTTAGAATCGGTTGTGATTGGCAGGTCAGAGCTTCGAATAGCTAGAATACTTCTTACCCTTATTAGGTTGCCAGGGGGTAGCTGCGGCAAGCGTTTAGCCACTTGCGACTTAAACAAAGAAACGTGGCTACCAGCGGAGCGATCCTTGCAGGCTTTAATCCACCGTTACAACGATTGCCAGTGTGGGCTGCCGTTTTGAACGCAATTTGCGGCAAATACCTGGAAAAGCATTCATGAAAAAGAACTACCCACAGACCTCAGAAAGAGGCAAGATAGCTAAAAAAAAGCCCTCTGTGGGTGGGGCAGCGACCCACAGAGGGTAAAATGCGCAGGAACCCCACGCACCTACGAGTCTAACGACAACGCCCTAACAAGGCAAACGGTTAGTTGGGAATACTCGTAAAAAAGATTGTAATAGTCGTCCGTCGAGCAATTTTCGGGTGATTCAGCCCGTTTCGAGGAGAGGATATTTCCCAGGATAGAGGACCTATGTCGCTGACTATAAAGGACTTATTGCAAAAACTGGTTAGAATCCCTAGCGTCAACCCATTCTTCTCTGAATCTCCCGCTGAAGAGGGTGGTGAAGCATGCTTGACCACTTTCCTGCAGAATTACTTCGACGATCGGGGCTGGCCGTGGCTTCGCCAGAGGGTTCACGCGGGACGCGACAACATCCTTGCAGTCGTCAGGGGTGAGAGCACCGGGAATGAAAATTCGATTCAGCTTTGGGAGGCCCACCAGGATACGGTGGGAGTTCAGGGGATGCGGATCGATCCTTTCGCCTGCGAGCAGCGAGAGAATCGTATTTGGGGCCGCGGAGCATGCGACAACAAGGGTTCGATAGCCGCGATGCTCTCGGCACTTGTCCAGGTTCAAGAAAGTGGACGTCCTCATCCAACGATCTTGATTGCCTGTACCATCAACGAAGAGTGTGGATTCAGCGGTGCCAAGTCGTTGTGCCGAATTTGGGATCATGCGCAGCAGGTTTCTGGTGAGGTGACCGGGCCACTTGCATTGTCCGAGGCTAGAGCCTTGCGTCCTCGACAAGCTATCGTCGGCGAGCCGACGTTGCTGGATGTCGTGGTTGCTCATAAAGGGATAGTGCGTTGGCGTTGCCATGCGAGAGGTCGGGCAGCGCATTCTTCGCAACCAGAGCAGGGGGTGAATGCGATAGTTGGCATGTCTGCCGTGGTCCAAGCAATCGAACAATTCCGATGCAATGAGCTGTCGCCTCGTGGTGCGCACCCGTTATGCGGTGGACCGACCGTTTGTGTGAGTACGATTCGCGGTGGCTCGGGGGTCAACACGGTACCCGACGAAGCGGTGATTGACATCGATCGTCGACTTGCTCCGGGAGAGGGTATCGACGAGGCTTATCGGGAGCTGATCGCGTATATCGCCGAGCATGCCGACACAGGGAGCGTGCAGATCGAGCATGAGCCGCCGTGGCTGGATAGCCTTGGATTGGAGGGCGAGCAGAACCGCGCGTGGGCTGAGCACGTTGCCGAGGTAGCACGCGACACCGTCGGGGCGGGGCGGCTTATCGGGGTTCCTTATGGAACCAACGCACCGGCGTTCGCAGAGATTGGCATTCCGACGGTTGTTTTCGGACCGGGTTCGATCGAGCAAGCCCATACCGACGACGAGTGGTTGGCTGTGGACCAGCTTACTCGGGCGGTGGAAGTATTATCGAGGCTTGCCTGCTTGCCGTGCGACTGATTTCTGCACGGCTCAAAAAACGTCGAGTACAAAGTGGTGCCCGCTGTGGTAGCGGCGCCGGTTGGGATAATAGTTGTGCCAGCGGCGGTTGTAGACGGGAATTCGCATCTCGGGCGGATAGCGGTGATAAAGGCTATCGGCGCTACGGTAGTATTCGTTTCCCCAGAAGTTTTGAGGATAGTACACGTACGGATAGTGGTAGAAGCGATTCCAGTCCTGGGTCGTGTAGGTTTGCCCCCACGATCGACCATAGGCCTGCTGGGCAGAGGCCGTGTCGGTTTGGGTGCAGCAGCATGCCAGCGCTGCTGCGCAACATACGGCAAAGAAGATCCTGCGGACCATCGATTTCCCCCCTCGAATGGTTTTACGGCGGGCCCGAAAACGGACCCTGCGGGTAAGTGTTTCCAATTTAGTGATCGGCAATCGACAAAGTCGAGGTTGAGGGAATATTCGACATAACCGGTAGGGGGCAAGACCCCTGGGCTAGATGCCAAAACGGTTAGTCATTAGTATTTTGCGGCGTATCCTTTAATAGGGGTCCACCTCCAGAAGCCGTGATGTCTTTGCTAGCTTTACTATCTTCTTTTGACTCGCGGTCCCGCAGAAGAGTTCGTTATGGAAGTCGCAACACACAAGGACTTGTTTATCGAGAGTCTGCATCGGTGCTCCGAATCAGAAAAGTTCGTTCCAGCATTTTACGAACGCTTTCTTTCGACGTCTCCCGAGATTTCTCTGAAGTTTGAACACACCGACTTTAGACAACAGAACCGTATGCTGTTGAAATCGCTCAAGCTGATAGCTGCCGCAACGGCTGGCGACCAAGATGGGCTCCGCGAATTGCGAGCCCGGGCGGAAACACACGACCGATATCATCTGAACATCAAGCCGGAACTTTATGATTTCTGGCGTGCGGCCATCATCGCAACGGCTCGGGATTTCGACAGCGAATGGAACAATGATGTCGAAGATGCTTGGAACCATATCCTAGGCCATGTGATTTTTCACATGATCAAGCACTATTGATGCGTGGACTATGTCTGAATACTGTGGGTGCGTCCTAGCCACCGGCGGAAGCCGGTCGGACCGCGGGCTTCCGCCAGCGGCTAGGATTTTTTTTGAAGCAAACGTGAGCGTTCACTCGGGCTGTTTGCCTTCGACCAGTTCTTTTTCCCATTGATCCATCAATGGCCAGTCGATGGCACAGGTGCCGAAGTCGGCCATGTGCAGATAGCCTTCCAGCCGATCTATGGTGCGCTGGATGAGCGCGTCGTCTTTGCGGAACACGGGGCCATGGCTGGGCAGCAGCCACTCGGCATCGCACGCCAGGATGCGTTTGAGCGAGGTGATGAAGTCAGGAATGCTGCTGCCATGGTGGGCATCGATTGCCCCGACACAGCCGTCGCGGAAGATGTTGTCGCCGGAAAAAAGCAAATTGCCCATCCGCAGTGAGAGTTGCCCGTCAGTGTGGCCCGGCGTGTGCAATACTTCCAGTTCGAGATTGCCGACTTGGAGCCGGTCACCGTCGCCCACCAAATGTTCGACCTTGACTGGCGGCATCTCCATGTGGATGTCTTGCGCAGTGATCTCGGCATAGGTGGCCAATTTATCGCCAGACTCCAAATATCTCGCCGCCAGCGGATGGGCGGTAACCGACGTTTTAAGGATCTGCTTGGCCTTGGACAAACCCTGAATGTGGTCGACGTCGGCGTGCGAGGCGATCAGGGTCGTGCATTTGCTAAACGGAAAATCGAGTTGTCGGATCAGTTCGATACAATCGTCGACCGAGTCTTCGTAGCCAATGTCGAATAGCGTCCACGCATTCTCGTCGTAGATCAGGTACACGCTACAGCTTATCCGCCGCTGTGCTTGGTGGTTGAGCTCAATAACGTTTGGAAAAAGTGGCGTCCGATGAATCATTGTCACGTTGTGCTTTCAAGAAGATCGCTGGTGCGGCAGTCGGTAGTTTTTTGCGAATGAATCGCCAACGATTTTAAGGGGCCTTACCTGCAAAGTGCAACGGGCTCGTGAGAAGATGCAAATCAGAGGCAATCGATAATCAATCTCAACAGAGCAAATCATCTCGCTTCATCCGACTGAATTGCGGCCAGTGCTTCGCGGTAGGAGGGATATGCCAATTCGACCCCTAATTGTGCTCTCATCTTTTCGCAGGAGATACGCCGATTGGCACTAGCTCGTTGAGCGGCAGGCAAATCTGGGTCGGGATCGACAAATTCAGGAGCTGCAGCACCGATGCACCGGGCCACTTCGCGATAATAGTTTGCACGGACAACCGGCTGGCCATCGCTGACACAAAAAATGTGAGGCCCTTCGTCGCCCTGCGGAGGATTCCAAGATTCCGCCGCTAACACCGCGGTTGCCGCGTCGTCGACGTGGATCAGATTCAGCCAACCGGCGCTGGGCGCTGCAATCGGCTCGCCAGCGCGCAACTTGTCGAGATGTGGGATTCGTCCCGGTCCGTAGAGTCCGGCCAGTCGCAGGACGATTGAATTATTTCCCACCGGATGATTGGCCAAATGCATTTCAGCGGCAAGCGAAGCGCGGCCACCTGCGCGGCGTGGATTGGGCGGAGTCGATTCGTCGACCCAATCACCACCTGCCGAGCCGTAAACGCCGATCGTGCTGATATAAATCAACCGCTCAACACATGCCGGCAATGCGGCAAGCACATTTTTCATGCCGCCGGAATATACGTCTTCGATGGAATTGCCCGTGGTACGGTCGTGGCCAACGGCAAAGAGCACGGTTTGCGCTTCAGGAAGATTTCCCAATGTTTCGCGCCGCGTAACGTCGGCCACCAGCGGGTGCAGCCCAGCCTGGGCCAGTTCTTGAGCCCGTTGGGGCGAACGGTTGACGACGTGCACCGTTTCCCGCGCATCAAGCCAGCGTCGAGCAACGCGCAGTCCCAGATAGCCGCAACCAAAAATGAGTTTGCTCATTCGATGTCGCCGGGAGATTGCTGGCTTTGGGCCCCTGCTTCCAGGTAGGCGGAAAGCATGATTTGAGCCGCCAACTGATCGAGCCGTGCGCGACGCTTCTTTTTAGTGAGTTGTGCATCGCCGAGGATTTTTTCCGCTTCGGCCGATGTAAAACGCTCGTCGAAATAATCGACCGGCAAGCCTGTGAGTTCACCCAGCCATTGGCCGAAACTACGCGCTTCGCGAGATTTTTGACTTTCGTGGCCATCAAGATGGACTGGCAAACCCACGACAAAACGGGTCAGCCGCTCGCTTTCGGCCAGATGCTTAAAATATTCGGCATCGTGGGCTTCGCTACGGCGATTATAGTTTTCGTAGGGGCCAGCGATGCCAACTTCCAACTCAGCCAGCGCGATGCCAATGCGCACCGTGCCATAATCGATCCCGGCAATGCGACCTGATTGCTGCTGGTTCACCAACTCCCCTCCAAACGATACGGCAGGTACACGGGCCATTTAGCAACATTCCGCATTCCGCAATCCGAACTCCGCATTCATAAAAATTCGTTCCAGCCGTGGGTTTCCAGTTGCTTGACGATTTTTCGGACCGACTCTTCGTCGTTTTTATTTGCCACCAGCGTGGCGTCGGGCGTATGCACGATCACGCAATCTTTCAGCCCGAGCGTAACCACCAGGTGATCGTCGCTGGTACGCACAATCGAGTCGGCGGTGCCAAGCCCCAGGTGACGGCCGACGATTGTGTTTCCATCCTTGTCGCTGCCCAGTAGCCGTGCAAGCGATTGCCAGCCGCCCAGATCATCCCAATCGTAGGGCGCTTCGATCACGGCCACGTTGGTGGCATGTTCCATCACGGCGTAATCGATCGAAATACCTTCGATTGCCGTAAATTCATCGCGTAAGACAGATTCCTGCTGATCGGTGCCCCAGGCAGATACGATGTTCTGCAGATGGGCGAGCATCGCCGGCTGGCGCTCGGCGAGCGTGTCGAGAATGGTTTTTGCCTTCCAAATAAAAATTCCTGAATTCCAGTAATAATCGCCAGACGCAAAGTACTCGGTGGCGGTGGCCACATCTGGTTTTTCGCGAAAGCTGTTTACCGTGTGGGTTGGAGCTACGGCACCCGGAAAATCGATGGCCGCGCCGCGCTGGATGTAGCCGAAGATCTCGGCGGGATAAGTCGGACGAATGCCGAACGTGACGATTTGCTCGGGTTGTCTGTCGACCATCGCCTCCGCCTGCCTCACAGCATCTTGAAAGCGATCGGCTGAGCGAATCACATGATCGGCAGGCATGACGACCATCGTGGCGTCGGGATCATTGCGGCTAACCAACAGCGCAGCCAAACCGATGCAGGGAGCCGTGTCGCGTTTGCATGGCTCGCCTACCACGGCGCTGGGCGGCAACTCGGGAAGTTCCTTGCGGATGGGATCGACCAGCCGCTCGTTGGTCACCACCAAAATCTGCTCAGGGGATGTCAGTCCCTCAACCCGATCGACCGTTTGGCGGATCATCGTTGAGTCGCCGACCAGCGGGAGCAACTGTTTGGGCGAAGCATTGCGGCTGGCGGGCCAAAAACGTGTGCCGGTCCCCCCGGCCATGATAATCGCGTGAAGCATAAGAGAAAATTTCGATTGCGGAGTTCGGAATGCGGTATGCCACGAAGGCTTCGCCGAACCGTTTATCATACCCGAGAAGCACTTAGCTGCCAGCGGGGACCGACGCTTGTGGCTTGGCTGACGACTCGATCATTTCGCGCAGATTTTTCGCTTCGCTACCGGGGTGCTCGGCGGCAGCGATTGCGCTGCTCACGGCAATGCGGCAGCAGCCGGTTTCTAGCACTTCGGTCAGGTTCGCCGCGTTGATGCCGCCGATGGCCAGCGTCGGCATACGGATTTCGCTGGCGACTTGCAGTAAGAATTCGAGTCCTGGGAAGGCATCAAACGACTTGGTCGACGAAGGAAACGTCGGTCCTGCTCCCAGGTAATTCGCCCCGTCGACGACCGCCGAACGGGCCTGCTTGATAGTGTGCGTCGAGACGCCGATCAGCTTCGCCGGGCCGACGATTTTTCGGGCATCTTTTACGCCCATGTCTTCCTGACCCAAGTGGACGCCATCGGCGTCGACCGCCGCGGCAATGTCGGGCCGATCGTTGATAATCACCAGCGCTGGCGAGTTGTGCGTCATCTGCCGCAGGAGTCGTGCCCGTTCGACCAGCTCCGCATCCGCGAGCCGTTTATCTCGCAACTGAATCATCTCCACACCGGCGGAAAGCAATTGTCCCACGAGAGTTTCAAATTCATTCGCACTGTCTCCACCGTCGACCAGCACACACAATCGCACGCCGGCCAATCGCTCTAGGCTGTGCTGGGTGCCTGCCACGGCCTGTTCCAGCGTGTAAAGCCGATAGCGGAGTGCCTCGAATTGCGGTGCGAGTTCCTCGGAGACTACCTTGCCGAACTCTTCGAGGCTCCGCAGCGATTGCTTGGTCCGTTCGAGGCTTGCTCTGCAAACAGCCCAGGCGTCCGCACGACGGTTTTCGGCACCCGTACTTATTTCCGTGCCAACGTCGCTTTGGGTCTCTCGTGCCGCGAACCGTTCTGGCCAGGGGACATCCGCGCACGCCGCAGTCAGGTCGTGCCGCAGTTCTTTTGCCAGTTGTGTGAGGTGAGCGTCGTCGAGCACAAATCGCACGAAATCTTCGATGACGCGTAGGCCTTCACTCGTGCGATTGGCCGCAGCATCGAACGCGCGCATTGCAGAAGCCCTGGAAGCAAAGGCACCGATATCTGATTTTTCTGTGTCGTCCATTGCCTTTACCTTCAACGCTCAATACGCCATAACACCAATTCTAGCCGCGATCTAACAGATCGCTGGAGCCTGCGATCTGTTAGATCGCGGCTAACGTCGTAGCTATTTGCAGCTAGCACTGTCTCGTAGTGTCCGGGCCTCAGAACCCGTTTTCAGCCTCACGAATCCCGCATTTTGCAATTATTCCGCATTCCTCATTTTGCAATCCGCATTCCCCTTGGCCCCTATTACCGTTATCTTCTCACCTTCCCGCATGGGGAAATGTCCGCTGCAACGGATGTCCGACATGGGGCCCCGGTTCCGGGTCGGTAAGAGTGAGTGATCAAACGAGTTCTGTGGCCGTAAAGTCATGCGCTGCTTTCGTTTGCCTTGATTCTGCAATACTACAGGCTAGACTTTTCAAGCCACTTCGCAAGGCGGTTTCCCCGTCAAGTGTCGTGGTCGCGCGAGTGCAAGGATGCCAACCGTGCCGACGCATAAAAACCATTGGATCGCGTATTTATGGCCGGGACTACCCCACTTGTGGAAGCGGGGGTCTTGGGCTGGATTGGCTGTGGCGGTAGGATTTACTGCGCTGGCCAATACGCTGTTGCTGGCGACACTTGTTTACAGCGAGTGGATCAGTGGGAAAGCCCGACTGATTGGCTTGGCAGTTTTGTCCGCGGTTTGGTTGTTGGCATGGTGGCAGAGTCGTGGCCAGCGCCGTGCGTTTGCTGCAAAGACGACGGAAGGTTCGGAAGAGACTGTTAGTGCAGATTCCCGGTCGAGCCAACAGGACCAATGGTTTCGCGAGGCGCAGCAGTGTTACCTCGCCAGCGATTGGGTCGCAACGGAACAATTGTTGCTGAAGCTACTCAAGCAGGATGCTCGCGACGTGGAAAGCCGACTGATGCTGGCCACGCTGTGGCGACATCAAGGACGACGCGATGCGGCGCTGCGTCAACTGGATCGGCTCGAACGATTGGAAGCTGCCGAACGGTGGCAGCATGAGATTGCCGCGGAACGCAAAAAGCTGAATCAAACTGAAAAACTAAATCAAATAACCGACGCTCCCCCGGAGCGGGAAGAAACCGAAACACCGCAGACAGAAATCCCACAGACAGAAGTCGAAGACACCAACCGTCGGCAGGCGGCATGAAGCGTGGATTCACGCCTCTGCAAGCCCGTCGAGGGTTCACGCAACTGGAGAATGGCAATGTACGAAAGATTCACCGACCGTGCCCGCAAAGTGATGCAACTCGCCAATCAAGAGGCGCAGCGTTTCAATCACGAATACATCGGCACCGAGCACGTGCTGTTGGGCCTGATCAAAGAAGGCAGCGGTGTGGCGGCCAACGTGTTGAAGAATCTTGACGTCGACCTGCGAAAAATCCGCCTCGAGGTGGAAAAGCTCGTCCAGAGCGGTCCCGACATGGTCACCATGGGCAAGCTGCCGCAAACGCCGCGGGCCAAAAAGGTGATCGAATACTCGATGGAAGAGGCCCGCCATTTGAATCACAATTACGTCGGCACCGAGCACATTTTGCTGGGCTTGTTACGCGAGCAAGAAGGCGTTGCTGCCCAAGTGTTGATGAATCTTGGTCTGAAGCTCGAAGACGTTCGCGAGGAAGTGCTCAATCTGCTCGGTCATGGCCTAGAGGGAGAAGATGTTGGCCGTGGAGGACGCGGGGGCGAAGCGGGCGAAGAACGCGAAACCCGCAAAGGCGGAAAAAGCAAAACGCCCGCGCTCGACAGCTTTGGCCGCGATCTCACCGAGCTTGCCCGTCAGAATAAACTCGACCCAGTGATCGGTCGCGAAAAAGAGATCGAACGGGCGATCCAGGTACTCTGCCGACGCACGAAAAACAATCCCGTGTTATTGGGCGAAGCCGGCGTTGGCAAAACGGCCATCGTCGAAGGATTTGCCCAGCGAGTAATTGACGGCAACGTTCCTGAATTGCTGCTCGAACGGCGGATCGTTGTGCTCGACTTGGCAATGATGGTTGCCGGCACGAAGTATCGTGGCCAGTTCGAAGAGCGAATCAAGGCCGTGATGAACGAAGTGCGGCGAGCGAAGAACACGATTCTGTTTATCGACGAATTGCACACGCTCGTAGGTGCCGGCGGAGCCGAAGGGGCGATCGACGCGTCGAACGTACTCAAGCCCGCCTTGGCACGCGGCGAAATCCAATGCATCGGGGCTACCACACTCGACGAATACCGTAAATACATCGAAAAAGATTCGGCCCTTGCCCGTCGGTTCCAGGAGGTAATGGTCGATCCCACCAATGCCGAGGACACGGTAAAAATTCTCGAAGGCCTTCGTGATCGGTACGAAGAACATCACCGCGTACAAATCACCGACGACGCGGTTCGCGCGGCTGTCGAGCTGTCGGATCGCTACATCACAGGCCGTTGCCTTCCCGACAAAGCGATCGACGTGATCGACGAGTCGGGCGCCCGGGTGCGACTCAAAACAATGTCGAAGCCGCCCAATCTCAAAGAGATCGACGACGAAGTCGAAGGGCTCAATCGCGACAAGGAAGAGGCTGTAGCCAATCAGGATTTCGAAAAGGCCGCGTCGCTTCGCGATCAGGCTGACAAGCTGAAAAAGAAAAAGCAACAAATCACCAAGGAATGGCGCGATAAGTCACGCGAAAACGGTGGCGTGGTCGACGAAGAGGTCATTGCCGAGGTGGTTTCCAAAATGACCGGCATTCCGCTAACACGCATGAGTACCGAAGACACAATGCGTCTGATGCAGATGGAAGACGAACTGCACAAGAGCGTGATCAGCCAGCACGAGGCGATCAAGGCGATTGCCAAAGCGGTGCGTCGTAGTCGTAGCGGGCTGCAAGATCCGAAGCGTCCCACAGGCTGCTTCGTATTTGCAGGCCCCACGGGCGTCGGCAAGACGCTGCTGGCCAAGGCGCTAGCCGAGTTTATGTTCGGCGACCAGGAAGCGCTCATTCAAATCGACATGAGCGAATACATGGAAAAACACAACGTCAGCCGACTGATTGGCGCGCCTCCTGGCTACGTCGGTTACGAAGAAGGTGGCCAGCTCACCGAGCAAATCCGCCGCCGTCCTTACGCAGTTGTGCTGCTCGACGAAATCGAGAAGGCACATCCGGAAGTGTTCAACATGTTGTTGCAGTTGATGGAAGAGGGCCGGCTGACCGACAGCTTTGGCCGCAACGTCGACTTCCGCAACGTGATCTTGATCATGACCACCAACGCCGGTGCGGACGCGATCAAGAACGAAGCTGCTTTTGGCTTTCAAAAGCCGGACGAGGATGCTTCGTACGACAGCATGAAAACGCGAGTGACCGACGAAATCGAAAAGGTGTTCCGCCCTGAGTTTATCAACCGCGTGAACGATATTATTGTTTTCCGTCATTTAACGGTCGACGATTTGAAGGATGTGGTCGAGCTGGAACTGGGTAAAGTACGGGGAAGGCTGCTTGAGCGGGGCCTCGAGATCGAATTGACCGACGATGCCAAGGAATTCTTGATTAAGAAGGGTGCCAATACCGATTACGGCGCCCGACCGCTGCGGCGAGCAATCGAATCGTTTATCGAAGATCCGCTGGCCGAGGAACTGCTCAAGGGCGAGTTCAACGGCAAAGACACCATCCGCATTACCAAGAAAAAGGTTGGCGGCAAGAATCAGCTCAGCTTCAAAGGCCTGGTCACCAAAGAGCCCGAGCCCGAACCAGTCGGCGCCGTCGCTGACGCCGGCGAGCCCGGTAAGGATGCGCCGAGCGACGAGGCGTAAGCAAATCAGACATCAAAATTTAGCCCCGGGTCAGGTCAGTGACCCGGGGCTAAATCTCTTTCGACTGTGTCATTCCAATTCTCTTTTCTGCAATTGCTTTTGGCTGCTGTACGCTTCGTAGCGTGAGATTTCTTCCAGAGCTGAAAAACCCTTGACGCCAAGGCCGCAATTACCTAGCATTACTAGGTATGGGAAACGAACCACTCAAAGGACATCTCGATTTGCTAGTGCTGGCTTGTCTCGAAAACGAGCCGTTGCACGGGTATGCGATTATTGATTCGCTCAAACAGCGCAGCAGCGGTTTTTTTGATCTGCCCGAGGGGACGGTTTACCCGGTGCTTCATCGCCTGGAAAAAGCCAAGCTGCTAACCAGTCGGTGGTCGCAGCAAAGTAGCAGGCGCCGACGCGTTTATCGACTCACACGTGCCGGCAAAGCGGCGCTGGCCGAGCAAACGCTGCAGTGGTCCCAGTTTTCATTGGCAGTCGCGGGCGTGGTGGGGGCAACTTCATGAAATCTCCGATCACGATCGATGACTACATGGCAAAACTTGCACGTGAAATGCCGCGCGGCAATCGTAGCGAACGGATTCTTTTGGAAATCGAATGTCATTTGCGAGATCGCACCGAGAAACTGTGCAGTAATGGGCAGTCGCAACGCGAAGCGGAAGCAGCGGCAATTGCCCAATTTGGTACCCAGGAGCAGATCCTCCAAGAGTTTTCTGTTCAAGCCCCCATCGAGAGTGAGGAATTTATCATGCTACGATCGACGTTGACCGTTTTAGTGGCGCTCACGGGCGTGTACGCAGCATTGCACGCGGTTTTTGCATTTCCGAATGAAGGTTCCGCGCTGTGGGCCGGGGCGAAAATTTTGGCGGCCACGTATGTAATCGGCTATGGCATATTGGTTTTGTTTTGGCTGCGAGACAGGCGTCAGATGTCTGAGACACTACGCGTGATACTCTTTATCGGTGGCTTGGGATTGATTGAACTGGGCACGGCGAATGTGGTTTGGACTGCTCACCTCGGACTGGTCACAGGCGACTGGGAGTACTACGGTTTCGTTGGCGGGGCATTGATCTCAATGCTGGGGGCGCTCCCGGCAATCTGGCTGGTGCTGTTGGCCGACAGCAATCAAATTGCGAGAAAGTGCTAGCAAAAGAAGTCTCCACCACAAGCTTTCTTATCCACCTTCACTATTCGTACAAATCGGTACGACCCGGCGACTTTCCTCAAGCGGTAAAGCCTTCCATGACGAAACCAAGAACTGAGTCGGCGTGCGCGCCGACTGTTCGACGTGGTTTTGCGAGTGTTTTTTATGGCTTCTGGAAGCAACATCCCGGTCTATCGCCGTCGTAGCGGTTTTTTTGGCGGCCTTTACGAATCGGTCGGCGATTTGGGCAGTTATGTTCTGAACGGCTTCGAGACGTTGGGCGACATGACGTTGTTTGCCATGCGGACTTTCAGCTGGCTCATGACCCGATTGCCGCGGCGCGATACGTTGTTCGCCAACATGTATCAGATTGGCGTGCTGAGCTTGCCGGTGGTTGCGCTCACGGGCACGTTTATCGGGATGGTGCTGGCAGTGCAGTCGTTCACGCAGTTTCGCGCTTTTGGATTGGAAACCCAATTGGGCGGTGTGATCAACAAATCGATGTTTCGCGAATTGGGCCCGGTGTTGGCGGCCACGATGCTTGCCGGCCGGGTCGGTAGCGCGATGGCGGCCGAGTTGGGAACCATGCGCGTCACCGAGCAAATCGACGCCTTGGCCAGCATGGGTGCCAACCCGATTCAATATCTGGTTGTGCCGCGTTTTCTCAGTTGTTTGTTATTGATTCCATCGCTGACGATTATGGCTGTGTTTATGGGCGTCGTGGGCGGGGCGGGGTACTGCATTTTTATTTTGGGAATCGACATGCAGCACTACACGTCCAACGCGCAAAAGTTCGTGGAGAATTGGGACCTGCTTTACGGCGTGGTCAAAAGTATTTTCTTTGGCGCGACGATCGGCCTTGTGAGCTGCTATCGCGGTTTCCATTGCGAGCCTGGCGCCGAGGGCGTCGGCAGTGCTGCGACTACCGCGTTCGTTCAATCGTTTGTCGTGATCATCGTGTTGGACCTGTTTTTGAGTATTTTCTTGGACGAAGTTTACATGGCCATTTGGCCCGCCAGCCCCATGTTGTTTTCCAGTTGATGGGTTTTCCGTATTTGATGGTATCTCGCTAATGGTTGCCGCCGAGCCAATTATTGAAATGAATCACCTGAGCGTCCGATTCGGTCGTCAGACGGTGCTGCGCGATATTCGGCTTTCGGTTTCCCCGGGAGAGGCCTTGGCCATCATTGGCGAGAGCGGCTGTGGCAAGACGGTGCTTTTGAAAACGCTCATTGGCTTGATCAGGCCAACGCAAGGACACGTGATGTTTGCCGGGCAGCGAGTCGACCAACTCACGGAAAAAGAATTGGCCCAGGAGCGCACCCGCTTTGGATTCGTGTTTCAAAACGCGGCCCTGTTCGACAGCATGACGATTGCCGAGAACATTTTGTTTCCGCTCCGTCAGCACCGCTCGAAACAGAAGGCACAGCACGAACGAGAAATGTTGGATCTGCTTGCCGAAGTCGGCTTGCCCACAAGTGTGCTTTCCAAACATCCGGCGGAGCTTTCCGGGGGCATGCGCAAACGGGTCGGTTTAGCTCGGGCGCTGGTGATGCATCCCGAGGTACTTTTGTACGACGAACCGACCACGGGGCTCGATCCCATCGTGAGCGACGTGATTAACGAACTGATGATGCGCACGCGCAGCAATTACCAGGTCACTAGCATCATTGTTACTCACGACATGAAAACGGCCCGCAAGGTGGCGGACCGTGTGGTGATGTTGTACCCGTTGTCGCGTTTACAAGCGGATGAGCCGCAAGTGATTTTCGATGGTTCGCCGTCAGAGATTGACCAAGCGACGGATCGTCGCGTCTCGCAATTTGTCCGCGGCGAAGCAGGCGACCGGCTTATGGAGATGAACGAACCTCAAACCACCGCATAGGTGTTTAAAGCCTAGCACAGCCGTTAGCCGCAACTGAGAATATTGAACAGGAGGAAACGGAGACAACGGAAATGTAAGAAGTTAGATGTCAGAAGTAGGAATCGATTTTGTTGTGCACTTGTTGATACTTCGCACTCTGACATCTAACTTCTCAGATTTCACAGCTCTGTTTTCTCTGTTACCTCCTGTTCAAAAGATTGCCCGAACGTAAATGATTTGATCCATTAGTTGCACATAGGTAGTAAAGAATCATGGAAGATCGCACCAAGCAGTTTCGCGTTGGCATCGTAGTGTTTGCCACGATGATCATTACCGTCTTGCTGATTTTGATGAACAGCGACTTTTCGTGGTCGCCTTTCAAAAGTCAGTATCAGATCAAGGTGTTAGTGGACCAGGCGCCGGGAGTGACGCCCGACACGCCGGTGCGCCGTCGCGGGATCCTCATTGGCCGGGTGGCGGAGGTCGACGATACTGACGAGGGCGCGCTACTCACCATCAACATCGACGAAGAAAAACATGTGAAATCGAACGAAATGGCGAGGATTCAAACATCGCTGATCGGCGATGCGGTTATCGAGTTTTCACCAATTTCGCCCAGCGCGGGAGCCGAGCAGGTGGCGCCCGGAACGATTTTACGTGGAACGTACAATCCGACGCCATTGGATCTGATCGCGAATTTGCAAGGCGATTTGAAGCAGACGATCGTTTCGTTAGGGCACGCGGGAGATGAAGTGGCCCAACTCGCCGAGCGCATGAACGAAGTCCTAGGCGGACAAGACGTCGAGCGGCTTACCCGACTGCTCGAATCGACTGAGCTTGCGATGGCCCAATTTAGCAGTGTGATGGGCAACATCGACGACATCCTGGGCGACGAACAATTCAAAGGCCAATTGAAGAAGGGACTTGCTGATTTGCCATCCGTGGTGGCCGACGCGCGAGCGATTATGGAAGCGTTACAGGGCGCTCTGGGATCAGCTGATCAGAATCTCAAAAACTTGCAAGGTTTCACCGGTCCGTTGGGAGAACGGGGCCCTGAGATTGTCGATTCGATTGAAGGCGGTGTCGGCAGTCTTAGCGAACTGCTCGGCGAAGCCGCACTGTTAGCGAAAAACTTAAATGCTAGCGACGGCACCATCGGCATGCTGATCCACGATCGCGAACTCTACGATCAGTTGACGGCGAGCATACGACAGGTACAGCAAATACTTGGCAATGTCGAAATGATGAGCCGCAAGATTCGCCCTATTCTTGATGACGTGCGGGTGTTCACCGACAAGATCGCCCGCGACCCGGCGCGAATCGCCCGCGGTATCATTCCCCGCAATCGCGAAACGCCGATTAAATGATTCAGTTGAACCGCCAAGTGCGCCAAGAACGCCAAGGATTAGTGAAAAGCCTCTCGGGTGGCATGGCCTCGGGGGTCTGACGACGTGGCCATGTTTAAGGCGTTTCAACATGGACAGCCCATGCCCACGCAGACGAGGGCATGCCACCCGATTGCGGAGCTTTAAAAAATGAAAGGCCCTGCGGACTACGGGATTCCCTGACCCCTCACACCTGATTCCTGCATCCTACGAAACTAGTAGCGAGTCCAGACGACGCCGATGCGCGATTCCACCGCATCTTCGGTCAGGCCGAAGTTCACAAACGGTTCGACCAATCCCTGGCATTGAGCGATGGTTAATGCCAGCTCGACCGCCATCGGTTCTTGTATTGAGCCAAGGAAACGCTGGCCATCGAGTTCGGCTTCGGTCACATACGCCCCGTTGAATCGGGTGCTAAGGGTAATTTGGCTGTTCACCGCGAAGCCGATGCCCATTTGGTAGTTGTATTCCTGCCCAGGTCGGAAATCTTGACCGTTGAAATCTTGGTCGAAACTCTGGCGGGTTCCAAAGCCATAAAATACGACAAGCGGATCGTAGTTGCGGATGTAAAGTAGGCTGGCGGCAAGCGACCAGCTTCCGCGGCCCAGTGAGGGAACTATCGGAGAAAGACCGGGCGGTGTGGCCAAGGGGTCTTTGGCCGTGGGAGCCGAGGCTGAAAGCGTCATCACGACATCAGGGCACTGGTGATTTCCTTGCCGCAGTAGAAATGTTCCCCCAAATGTCAAGTCGCCGATGCCACCGTCGTTTTCAAACTCTTCGTAATCACTAAACGCCAATTCGGTATTCGCCCAGCCGAAGGGGACGTTCACAAATAGCTGTACGCGGCGGGCCAAGCCGTATCGTACTTCCAACGGGACTAGCATTTCCCGCTGACGAAAACGGGCCAGTTCCAGTTGGCTTGAGCTGTTGATCACCGGCAGCGTTTGATCGAACAGTGTGTAAGTCACCCCGTAGTCGAACTGCATTTCGCCTGGTTCCAGGAGTACGGTATCGGCGCGCAAAAATTGTAACGAATTGTCTCGGGGTTCCGAACCTAGCGTTTCCGCGTCGGCAATGGCTCCGCCGCCACCTTCCACGCTATCCGGATCGAGCAAACCGCCGTCTTCATCCAAGTTTACAAACGGCAGATCTTCGCTGTCGGAGGTCGATCCATTATGGACCTGCGCGGGAGGCGTTGCCAGCGCTTCGGACTGCGCGCCCGGTTCCCCGGCAGGGGTAGGCAAGTCGCCTACTTGATGCATAAAGGCAACCATTTGTGGATTGTCGCGATGTTCGCCATCTTCCACCGGCGGCAGGCGAAGCAACTGCGAGCCGTTGCTGGAAGCGAGGGTTCTTTGTCGCGGCACTTCATTTTTCCATTTGAAGGGCATCAGCCAGGCAGTCCAGATTTGCTGCTGCTCGGTGCCCACGTATTCTTCTTGCAAGGGTAGGGTCTGCGGCTCTGCGGTGTTGTTCCAGTAGAAAGGACGTATCCAGGCGAATGTTTCTTTCTCAAATTCTATCTGCTCGGCATCGGTGAGCTTCTTGGAGACTTCCTTTGATGCGGAGGCGTCTTGGGGGTTCGTCCAGCCGAACGGCCTTTTGATCTGCTCGAACGTAGGTTCGTTGGCACTGTATTCGTCCGCTTGGAGTGGAACCTGGACATCGGCTCGCAATTGCATTGGGCTGAGCCATTGGGATGCGACTTTCGACTTGGTCGCTTCCTGCAAACGCTGATTGGCTTGGACTTCTGCTTCGTCGTTGGTCCACATCAGCGGCTTCAACCAAAGCGAGGCGCCTTCTTCTTTACCGCTAGCATGGTTTAACGGAGCCGCTGCCCAAAACGCTATCATTATCGCGCCAACGAGCAGTTTTCCAAACCAGATACGACAAGAAGAACGTTGCTCGCGCTCCACGAGAAACTTCATTGTTCGAGTTTGACGAGGAGTCGTCATGTGATTGGGTCTTATCCGCAGTAGCAATCCTGCCCCGAGTTGTTCCGTTCGAGTCGAATCTTGGTCCCACTCCTCCACCACTCATCCCACGGGTAGTGGATAAGTAGGGTCGTTATTAATGGGGCCACTATTCCAGGATTGCTTGGTGGGTAAACTAGGCGAGGAAGGGTCAGTTAGGCCATGCAATGCACAATGTGCGCAATCTGCGGGCGATACGGCTGGAATCGTCTGTCCGGGTGATCACACTTGAAGGGACCTGCTGTCCAATTCCAAGATTTGTTTCCTCTCCAGCTAGGGCAAGGCCTTCAGCCCCTTTGAAAACAGGTGTTTAAGCAGCTGGCGAAAATCTTTTTCTTCTGGCAAATCGTGGCATGTGAAACTTTAACGCTTTTGCCGAAAGTGTGGCTCAGCACCAATATCCTCGATTGATCGGGAACTACGGGTCGATCGCCTTCTGTGAGTTAATCCATCAAACCGGACCGTAGCGATTCTGGCTGGTTGGTAAGAAAAAGCTATCCGTGCGACCATGAAACGGCATATGTGGAGGCCGTACTGTTATGAAAATCAAAAACATATTTACTGGCGTCATGTTTCTAGGAGTAGCAGCCTGGAGTGGTTCTCAGGTTGCGGCAACGACGGAATCAACCTCTGCAGACCGTTCCCCGCAATGGCAAGAGGCGGCCAGCGCCTTTAAGCCGGTTAACGAGCTGCGAACAGGTGATTCAGAAACTTCTTCTGCGCAAGATAACGGCACAACAATGCGTTGGCTGGGGGCAGGCCGCGGTAACGATTTGACCGTATTCCCACCTTTGAAAAGCAACGTTGTCGAATCATCCCCATCGGCGATCGCCAATCCGTCGACTCCAACAACAGTGCAGCAGTCCATTCAAGTTGCTGAGCCGCAGGTGGTGGGGATGAAGGTTCAACCAAATGCG
Source organism: Planctomycetota bacterium (assembly GCA_029259915.1). Classification (GTDB taxonomy): domain Bacteria; phylum Planctomycetota; class Planctomycetia; order Pirellulales; family Lacipirellulaceae; genus Bythopirellula. The sequence continues at coordinate 211,279 of JAJDED010000011.1, forward strand.
AATGCCAGACAACGAACTTCTGCAAAACGTCCGGTACAAAGTTCGCACAACGATGGTCATGCCGAGCTCGTATTGTTGCCCGCCGTGGATGCTGCCGAGCGAGTTGCTTATGCTTTCGCCGACGAGGCTGAAGCCATCGAACCGGTTCCCTCGAGCGAGTCAGGGACAGTCATCCATGAGAGTGGACCAGTCACCTGGGGTCCGCCAGTGTACGGAGCAAGTTGCGACGGCGGATGTTGCGGACCGACTTGTGCGCCTTGCAGACGACGGCCCATCATCGTCGTCAGCACCGAAGCAGTATTCCTAGGAACCGAAATTAACGGCAGTCGGGTAAGTTACCGATTCGACGAGTTCAATGCCGCTCCCCCCGTGGTACACCAATTTGGCCCTGCCTTCGGTGACGCCGAACTCGACGACTTCTATATGGTGCCGCGAATCTCGTTGGGAGTTCAAGGCGAGTGTTGGGGAATCGTCGGTCGCTACTTCCACATGCGTGCCGGCGAACACGATCAAGACATGTACGATCCCCCGGCCGGCCCACCGATCGGAATTGCGAATCAGGGTTTTGAGGCCAACAGCCTGTTCGAAGCGTATTACACCGATCTCGAACTGACCCGCAACTTCTGCCTGCATGGCAGCAAGAATCAATTTACCTTTGGTGCTCGCTACGCCCTGGTTCAGCACGACGAATCGGTCGTGGGAATGTCGAACGTCCCCGAAGGAATCCTCAATGGCGGGGCAAGAGCCCAACGTCAGGCCCATGGTACCGGGATCACATTCGGGCTCAACGGCCGTAAGCCGCTGTTCTGCAATTCTTGTGCACATTGGTTCTACAGTGTGCGGTCGTCCGTCTTGTGGGGCTGCACGCACAACAACGTCGAGACCTGGGCTGAGGCGATTGGAGCACCAGTACTCAATGCGGGAACGAAAGATGGAGCCCTGGTTGCGGTGAACGACGACCTGTTCATCGGAGAAGTCCAACTTGGTTTGGAATGGGATTTCGCGCTGCGATGTTTACCCGCCAAATCGTTCTTCCGCATCGCAGGAGAGTACCAGTATTGGGATGCCTCCTCGGGCTTTGCCGCAGCGGGTTCACTTGCAGGATTCGGCAATCCGGGTGCCACTTCACAGATTACTACCAGCGCCCAAGCCCCGGGACTATTGGTTGACCTCTACGGCCTCTCGGTCGCCACCGGGTTTACTTGGTAAAAAAAAATCACCCTTTTTGCAATTTAGTAAGACGAGTGACAAGCTCGGGGCATGCAATGCCTCGGGCTTGTCCTGTTAAATGTGGCGTTGAACTATCGCACCGGAGAAGGCAGCGGCACGAGCGGCTGGCCGCCTGACGGGAGCGTGCCCGGTCCGCCGGGTGGGGGCAATGTCAATCCGGGAGTTTCCGGTTGAGGAGTGATGAAGCTGGGCGTATTGCCTGGTGGGGCGAGTGTTGGAACGGCAGGCAGTCCGGGCGTTACCACGCCCGGCACACTTGTAACTGCGGCTGGTAACACCGCACCTTGCAATGTGCTTTGTCGTAATTCTTCTGCACGTCCCAGCAATTGTTCGGTGGGCACAATCACCTGCGGCGCCAGGTTGAATGAAACTGTGCGATAGTCTTGAATTTTTCGCGGCACGACGTTTTCGCTCACAAAGTCGAGTGGCGGAATCTCGTACCATGGGGCGGGGATCGGTTGGTTGACGGTCAGCGTTTCGTAACCCGGCTTCACGAGCCGAATCTCGCGCGTGCCGTAATACACGAAGTCGGTCGCACAAGGCGTGGTACCAATCGGCTGATTGTCGACATAAACCATGGCCCCCGGCGGATTGCTGCGCACCATCAGCCGACGTCGCACGCAACCGGGCAACAGCGCGCAGCAGGCTACGATCAAGCAAATGAAAACCCGCCAGGTTTGCGATGGAGTGTGTAGCCTACGCATCGTCACGATTTCAATGGGATATCTTGGCATGCGAGCATCTGACCGAGCCGCCAGCGGGGGCTGCCGGGTTGCGATCAGATGGCATAGGAAAAGTCGCGAGAGTATAGGAAGAGCACTGATTGGTGGCTATGCCGACTGGGGCCTTGCAGGCAGGCACTTATCCGCATGATTGCTTGCGGTAAGGAGTCTCTTTTCGCCCGTTGTCCAAGAAGATAGAATAGCTAGCTTGCCCAGCGGTCTGGTAGATCGCGGCTAAGCGTGAAGTGCTAGTCCTTGCCTGGAATCCTCCCGAATCTTGCTTTTGTTTCCCCGCGTATGGCCAGTCTGAACAGCAAAACCGAACAAGTCGTAGGCGGTTTGCGATGCGCGTCGGTGAGCGATGTTGGCATGCGTCGCTCTAGCAATCAGGATTCGTTGGCCATCTCCTTGGCCGATTCGCCACAGCTCTGGCAAAGCCACGGACATCTGTTCGTGGTTGCCGACGGGATGGGGGCCCATGCTGCGGGTGAGTTGGCAAGCCAAATGGCAACCGACAACATCCCGCTCAGCTACCATAAAATCCGTGATCTCTTGCCTAGCGAAGCGATCGTCGAAGCAGTACGGCATGCGAATGGCGTGATCCATAAGAAGGGTCAGGACAGTGTCGATTTTCATGGAATGGGTACCACGTGCAGTTGTCTCTTGCTGTTGCCTTGCGGTGCGATCGCGGCCCACGTCGGCGATAGCCGCGTTTATCGTTTGCGGGGCAAATTTTTCGAGCAGCTCACTTTCGATCACAGCCTGGTCTGGGAAATGGCAGCGGCAGGACACGCCAAAGAAGAAGATGTTCCGCCCTATGTACCGAAAAATGTGATTACCCGTTCGTTAGGGCCCCATCCGACCGTGGCCGTCGATGTCGAAGGGCCATTCAAGCTTCAGACCGGCGATCGTTTTCTCTTGTGTAGCGATGGCCTGACCGGGCCATTGACTCCGGAATTGATTGGCATGGTGCTCGGTGCTTTGCCTCTCGACGAGGCGGCACAAACACTTGCCGATCTTGCCAATCTGTTGGGTGGGCCCGACAACATTACGACGATAGTGGCCGAAGTGGTGAACGTCGAAAAATTGGGAGAAGCTTTCGCAAAAGACGAGACGCCGGCAAATGCAAGTCGAGCCTCGAAAATTTCGCAGAAACCCCGTTCGCTGGGTGCCATGGCGGTCATTCTGGGGTTGGTATTCACGTCGGTGTTATTGGCCATCGAGGATTTACCCCTTGCTGCAGTTATCAGCTTGGGGGGGGCTCTGGCGATGGCTGTGGTCATGCTCGCACGGCATTTTTCCAGTCCAAAAACCGACGTTTTGTTAGAGCTGGGGCTGCAAGGCAAGGCGCCCTATCGGCGGCACGCTTGTGCGATCAATGCCAGTAGCATCGAACCGTTGGCCGACATCGTGAGGCAGTTGGAAGACCTAGAAGGTCAGCAAGATTGGCAAATCGACTGGGAGACTATCCACGAGGACCGCAACCAGGCCTATCAAGCTATCGCACGGGCTGATTTTCACTCCGCCGTAGTTTCCTACTGTAGCGCCGTCCGGCGACTGATGAGCGCCTTGCGCGAAACTCGCGGCAAAGGGACGAGCGATTCGACCGTTGATCTCGACGACGAATAAAGCACGGCTCTGCTGCTAGCAGTGGCAATGCGCAAGTGTCGTTTCCAGCGTTGCAAAAGACTGCTACAGTACGGCCCACCCGATTTCCAGCCTCAAATAAGACCTGGTGCGAATTGCCTGTGCGCATCCTCACCCGATATATCGTATTCGACCTGCTAAAGGTCTTTCTGCTGACACTCACTAGCATGACACTCTTCATGTTTTTAGTGTTGATTGGAAAAGTATCCGTCGAAAACGGGTTGGGGTTAGTGCCAATCCTGCGGATGGTGCCTTACATGTTGCCGCAGGCGATGCAGTTTGCCGTGCCCGGGTCGATGTTGCTAGCGACCACCAGTGTGTATGGTCGAATTGCATCGTCAAACGAGATTGTCGCCATCAAATCGCTGGGTATTTCACCGCTGGTGATGATTTGGCCGACCCTTATCTTGGCCACTTTGGTCAGTTTTAGCGCCGTGGTGCTGAACGACGTGGCCGTCTCTTGGGGCCGTGGAGGTGTGCAGCGGGTGATTCTCGAATCGCTCGAAGAAATCGTCTACGGCCGTCTGCGGACCACGCGTTCTTTTAGCAACAGCCGATTGAAAGTGACGGTTCGCCGAGTTCAAGGCAGACGATTAATACAGCCAACAATTCTGTACTCTGCGCCAGATAAGTCCGCAGCCTACACGTGTACAGCAGAGGAAGGAGAGATTCAGGCCGATCAAGAGAAAAACGCAGTGATCGTATCGTTGTTAAACTTCGACATTGAGCATGAGGATAAACTGTCAATCAATCATCCTGGCGAGGGCGAGATTTCTTATTCTCTTGAAGAGTTTACGGGACAGAGTCAGCATTCGCGCAGTCCGTCGAGTTATTCGCTCGGAGAAATTGGCCCCTCAAAAATCCAGCAAGTCGCACTCATTACTCAGTCGAAACAAGAAATGACCTCCGAGGCCGCGTTCGCGATGATGTCGGGCCGCTCCTTCGAATTGTCGCAGCCCGTTTGGCGCAACAGGCAAAACTCGCTCGACATTGCCGAGCGGACGTTGGACCGTCTGTCCACGGAACCTCACCGCCGTTGGGCAAACGGTTTTAGCTGCTTGGGATTCGTACTGATTGGCGTGCCGATGGCAATCCGCCGACGTCATGGGGAGTTTTGGGGAAGTTTCTTTGCCTGCTTTCTTCCTATTCTAGTGGTTTACTACCCGATGCTGGTCGGAACGGTGAACTATGCCAAAGACGGAGTTTTGCCGCCGCAGTTTGTATGGCTTAGCAATCTGATGCTAGCAATCTGGGGAGTGTGGCTCATGCGTCGGGTGATACGGTATTAGCTTGTGCCAGCAAAGATAGTCCTATGGTCCCATAGTCCTATTGTCTCATGGTCCATTTCCTTACGATTTGTTCTTGTCCCAGTTGAGCAGTTGGTGCTACACTTCCGCTCCCGTTGGGTTTCAGGAAGAAACCCTGATTTAAGAATTCTAGAAGCTTCAAGAGTTCTGGAAGCAGCCGTCCACGACAAGGAGGTCGTCGGTGCTCTCCCACTGGCCCATTCGAACAAAGCTCAAGCTTGGCTTGGGCCTTCTGCTGGTGACCGTGCTTGCGCTGTTTGGCAGCGCGTACTACGGCTTGTACACCTATCGCGGTTTGGTGAAGGGTTTGAGTGCGCGGTCGGCGGAATTGCCGTTAGCCAGTCAGATTCGTAAACACGTCAGCGATCTGCGCGTCATTCTCAGCCAGGCCAAAGAGCGTCTGGAATTGCCCGGCGGCGTTGAGGCCTTTGCTCGCCCCGGCACCGAAAACAACGATCCAGCTTCTTACCATTGGGATGTCCAGTGGCTCCGGGAGCGCTACCGCGAGCAGCTTACCGATTTGGTCGATTCGGTGAATAAGTACCGAACCCAGTTGGACCAAATCGGCGTGGATGCCGATCCCCGATTGGGCGACGATTCCAACGAGCGGCAGACATTGGCCAAGATCGACGAAGTGCTAGGTCGCATCGGCGGCGAACAGCTCCACGGAAAGCTTGAAGAAGCTTGGCTTCTCGATCAGTTGCGGATTGGGGTGTTGCGCGAAGAGGTCGATCAACTGGGTCAGTTGGCAGCCGAATTGCCGAGTCATCTCCACAATCGGTTGAAGGAGCTGGCGGTCGACGTTCGCGCGCAATACCGCACAGCAATCATCATTGCCTGGGTCAATGCGGCGTTGGCGCTCAGCTTGTTGGTCACTTCGATACGCATGTTTTACAGGTGGATTGCCAAACCATTGGAAACATTGGTTGCCGGTTCGCGAGAAGTTGCCCGCGGCAAATTCAGCCATCGCATCCAACTCAGCACGCGCGACGAAATGGGCGAATTGGCCGATGCGATGAACGACATGACCGCCCGATTCCAGGAGGTCCGCGACGACTTGGACAAACAAGTCCGCGAGCGGACCAATCAAGTGGTACGCAGCGAGCAGTTGGCCAGCGTAGGATTCTTAGCCGCGGGCGTTTCCCACGAAATCAACAACCCGCTTGCTTCGATTGCCCTTTGCAGCGAGTCGCTTGAAAGCCGTTTGACGGAATTGCTCGACCAGGTTGATTCCGCACATGGCGAGGATGTCAAAGTTGCCCAGGACTATTTGCAAATGATCCAACGCGAGGCGTTTCGTTGCAAACAGATTACTGAAAAACTGCTTGATTTTGCCCGCATGGGCGATTCGCAGCGTCACAGCACGGATTTGCGCGAGCTCGTGGCGGGTGTCATCGAAATGGTCCAACACCTGGGGAAATACCAAGATAAAAACATCAATCTCGTCGGCGGAGATCCCGTGATTGTTGAAGTCAACGCACAGGAGATCAAACAGGTCGTACTCAACCTGATTACCAACGGTTTGGAAAGCCTTGATTCTGGGGGGACTGTGCAGGTTGGAATTGAGCTCACTGGAGCGCGTGCCCGACTTATTGTGGAAGACGACGGTTGCGGCATGACCGATGAAGTGCGCAAACATTTGTTCGAGCCATTTTTCACTCGACGTCGGGCGGGGCAGGGGATCGGCCTGGGACTCTCGATCACCTATCGCATCGTGGAAGAGCATCAAGGCAGTATCGAGGTCACCAGCGACGGAGTCGGACACGGATCGCGGTTCGTGGTTTCTTTGCCGGCTCATCATTCGATAAAGGAGAATCATCATCACTACCAAGCAGCCTAACGGTCAAGGATTGACCTTGTTGTTTGCCGACGACGAACGTTCGTTGCAAGAGCTGATGAAGCTGGAATTGCCCCGATTGGGGCATCGAGTGACGGTCTGTCCAGATGGACTGACGGCCGTTGCTGCGCTGGAGAAAACCACCTACGACTGCATCATTGTCGATTTGGATATGCCTGGCAAAGACGGCATCGGTGTGATTGCACACTGCAAAGAGCATTCGCCGGAGACCGAGGCCGTGGTGCTAACCGGCAAATCGTCGATGGACACCGCGATTGCGGCGCTTCGGCATGGAGCGTTCGACTACCTGACCAAGCCTTGCAAGCTGATCGAGATTCAGGCGCTACTCAAGCGCGTGGCTGAGAAGCGGCAACTTACCCAGAAATGCCGAGCGCTCACTCATCAGGTTCGGCGGCTCGTGGGCAAGCCCCGATTGATTGGCGATACACCGTCGATGCGCAAAGTGCGGCTATTGATCGAGAAAGTAGCCCCCACCAATTCCACCGTGATGATTCTTGGCGAGACCGGCACAGGCAAGGAACTGGTTGCCCAGGCGCTGCACGATTTGAGTGACCGCGCCGAAAACCCTTTCGTAGCCATCAACTGTGGTGCGCTGCCGGAAACATTGATCGAAAGCGAACTGTTCGGCCATCGCAAGGGTGCTTTTACCGGTGCCGACGATCATCGCGTGGGACTGTTCGAGGTGGCCCACGGCGGGACGATCTTTCTCGACGAAATTGGCGAACTTCCCAAGGCTATGCAAGCCAAGTTGCTCAGGGTCTTGGAAAGCGGAGAGATCCGTCGTGTTGGCGAGAACAAATCAACAACCGTCGACGTGCGGGTGGTGTGCGCCACACACCGCGATTTGCCGGAGATGGTTGCCAACGAGGAATTTCGCGAAGACCTCATGTATCGGATCAACACGTTCGAGATCCACCTGCCTCCGCTGCGAGAGCGGATTGAAGATATCCCCGATCTGGCCCGCTATCTGCTTTCCCGTCATCGGCGTGGCGGGCAAGCGGAACTTGCCGAAGATGCGATTGAATCGCTACGCGGACACATTTGGCCAGGCAACGTGCGCGAGTTGGCCAATGTGATCGAACATGCGACTATTCTCTGCGACAGCGGCCCCATCCGTCGCGAGCATTTGCCGCAGCATTTCGACAGTCGACAGCTTCAAGGAGCAGCTCGCAACCGCCGCGGAGCGGTCTCGTTACGCGATCTGGAAATGGAAGCGATCCACGACGCCCTCGAACGCACCGACGGCAACAAACCCCAAGCCGCCGAGCAATTGGGGATCAGCCTCAAAACGCTTTACAACAAACTAAACCAGGCAACCAACTTGGAACAGTCGGCGTAACCTATCACCCTACTTTGCGCACCACGCCGGTCACCACGCCCAGAACTTTGACGTTGCGGCTGTAGATGGGTTTCATTTCTGAGTTGGCCGGTTGCAGACGAATGCGATTGGCTTCGGGGTACCAGTATTTGAGCGTTGCTTCTCCGTCGTCGGTCAGCGCCACAACGATATCGCCTCGGTCGGCCGTGCGGGCCTTGCGACAAACCACCAAATCGCCGTCGGCGATGGCGGCTTCGATCATCGAATCGCCCTTCACGCGCAGTGCAAACAGATTTTTTTGGCTGAACCAATCGGTGAATTCAAATCGCTCGGCTTGTTCGATCGCTTCGGTGAGACTACCGGCGGCGATTTGACCTACCAACGGCATGCCGCGATCTTCGCGGGCTGCCTCGGTCAACTGAATCGCCCGCGACATATTCGGTTCGCGAGTGATGAGCCCTTTTTTCTCCAGCGCTTTGAGGTGGCACATCACGCCGTTCGGCGAACTAATGTCGAAATGTTCCCCGATTTCGCGAACCGTTGGTCCATAACCGCGGCCTTGTATTTTGCCACGGACAAAATCGAAGACTTCACGTTGTCGGCGGGTGAGTTGGTCGATACCCATAGGGCCCCTCGGAATCGATGTTCATCGGACAGGCTGTCGCACGAGCGAACACCCTGTGTCTGCTGGCATCCTAATATACGTTCGTACACATCACAAGTGCATCTGTACACTATTTTTATGAATAGGACAATTCTTCTGTCTTCCGCATAAATTCGGCGGAATCAGACTCGCGGGGGATATAGAGTGGTACCCAGCCAATTCAGTTCGGGGCCCCCTCATAGGCCGCCGGGCTAGTGATAGTTATAGTGGAATGGCACCTTTTACCCGCCGCACGGTTCTTGTTTTCCTGCAATCCTGAGCATGTCTGATCTAGTTCGCCAAGAAATTATGACCTCGGCCGAGTTGGTGGTCGTCAAAGTCGGCACCCGCGTTCTCACGCAGAGTGATGGGTTGCTGGACGATGCGCGGGTGGCCAAAATTGCCGGTCAGTTGGCAGAGTTATGGAAATCGGGGCGTCGGGTGGTGTTGGTCAGCAGCGGCGCGGTGGGGGCCGGTTTGGGGCGACTCGGTCTGAACCGTCGTCCGACCGATGTCGCACAGCTCCAGGCGGCCGCGGCCATCGGGCAGAGCAAACTGATCGAATCGTACAACCGTGCCCTGGAACCCCATAAACTGCATGCCGCCCAAGTGCTGCTGACCGCGGAAGACTTGCAGGATCGGACCCGCTACTTAAATGTGCGCAACACGCTCTTCGCGTTGTTTCAGTGCGATGCGGTGCCGATTATCAACGAAAACGACACCGTGGGCGTCGAGGAACTGCAAATGAGCTTTGGCGACAACGACCGTTTGGCAGCGCTCGTGACCAACTTGATCCGCGCACCGCTGTTGGTGTTGCTCTCGGATATCGACGGACTTTACTCGGGCGACCCCGACGATCCGCAGTCGGAAGTGATTTCGGTGGTGACCGATCTCGACTCGAGCAGCGAGCATTCGGTTGAAGATCGGAACGATTCGTCCGCCGTGCAACTCAGCAAGGGGGGGATGAAGAGCAAGCTGCAGGCAGCGCGAATTGCCACGGCTGCCGGAGAAAATGTAGTAATCGCCAACGGACGTACCGACGGTGTGCTCAGCAAAATAATGTCAGGCGAAGACGTTGGCACGTTGATCCTTGCGGAGGGCCGCGCGGTCGATTCGCGTCGGCGTTGGATCGGCTGGAGTGCCAGTTCCAATGGCAAGCTTGTTCTCGACGCGGGCGCCCGATCAGCGATCGAGTCGAATGGCCGCAGCTTGCTGGCGGTCGGCGTCACGCGTGTGGAGGGTCAATTTGACAAGGGCGACGTCGTGGCAATCTGCGATTCGAACGGAACGGAATTCGCCCGGGGATTGATCAATTACACTTCGGCAGAAATGGGCGCAATCGCCGGCCAGCCAACCGAACGGATTGCCGAGCTCTTAGGCCACTGCCCCTATCAAGCGGTCGTCCATCGCAACAACCTGGTAGTGTTGTAACGGTTGGACGACAACTACGGCCTCCCGACCGCAATTTTCTCGCTATTCAGACGTCCCCCAATTACTCTGGAACTTACGGGTTCGATCAACCGCACCCGAGCTTTTCTCCCATGTTTCCAGAGGTTTTGTCATGCAATTTTCGTTGCTTGGGCGCATCCTGCTTACTGTCGTATTGCTAAACATCACATCCGACCTGCGGGCCCAAGAGGAAGCCGCGGTTCAACCAATTGTGACTCCGGAGCTTGTCGAGGCCCATCACGCGTTGCTCTCTGCAAGAATGCAGGCTCAGCGTTACCAGTTTGTCACGTTGCCGCACGAACGCCGATCGCTCGACGAGCAAATTAAATTCGCTTCGGCAGAGATCAAGGTTCTCAAACGCCGGTTGCGAGATTACCGGCCATTTTTGCGCGTGGGCGAATACTCGCCAGTACGCACCGCCGCGGAAAGTCATCGGCTTGCATTGTTAGCCGCCGAACAACGTTTGCGGGTGCTCAAGGACGAACGCATCGCCCTGATGCGGCTAAGCCGACAGCAGCATCAGCTCAACAACCTGGAAGTACTGCATGCCGCCGCACGCTTGGCAGCGCTGCGAAACGCAACGGCAGACGAGCAACCGTGAATTTCGCTGGGGAAGGTGACTAAGTCGTGTTGGCATTCATGGAGCGGGATATTGGCCAACGGCCATGCTCATCGTAGCCTGGGGCAACGCCCCAGGAACGCAGGGAGGTCGCCATGGGTTTGGCTGAAGGCCATATTCACCGGCAAGGACATTGAATATGGCCTTTGGCCAAAAGACATTTCTATTTTCCATGTCCTGGGGCGGTGCCCCAGGCTACGGTAATAGAGGCCTTCGGCCAAAAAATTGCGATACTGTCCAAACAAGTTTTGTGAACCTTACTTGGCCGGTCAAATGTCAACACTACCCAGCTTTGCTTTCTTGCGGGCCGCCCGTTTGATTTCGCTGAAGTCGAGGGGATCAGCATCGCCGCTCGCTTCGCCTTCGGCCAGAGCTTGCCGTAGCGACTCGACCTTGCCCTCATGCTCTTCTAGCAACCGAAGGCCAGCACGCATGATTTCGCTCGCGTTGCCATAGCGTCCGGACTCGATTTGGGTTGTGATGAAGCCCTCGAAATGATCGCCGAGGGTAATGCTTGTGTTCTTGGCCATAGGGTTTGCCTCCGTATTGAGTGTACCATACAGTACCACAATGCGGTACCTTTGTTAACGCGACTTGGAGGCGGCTCACGCTAATTTGGTATATGGAAACCCGATTTGGAAGCCCGTAGGCCCTAACTCCCGGCACGCCCCCTTCTCATTCGCTACGGTTGAGTGCCCAATTCGCCCTTTCATGGTACGAATCAAGAATTTGACTTCCGAAGCCGAATATCGTAATATTACGATACCAGATAGGAGTTGCAATGCCAGCGACGGAAGTGCTGTTTTATCAGGAAGATGAGGGAGACGTTCCCGTACTCGATTGGCTAAAGGCTCTTCGCGAGCGGAATGAGCGGGCGTTTCGGAAGTGCTTTGGGCTCATTAAGTTGCTAGCGCAATCGGGCCACGAGCTTCGCAGACCTCACGCTGATATGTTGCGTGACGGTGTTTACGAACTTCGTACTCGAGTTGGCAGCGTGAATTACCGCATTCTCTACGGGTTCGTGGGTAAAGACGTTGCTTTGTTAGCAGCGGGATTCACGAAAGAGAGGAAGGTTCCCAGCAAGGAAATTGAGCGGGCAATTGCTCACATCGGAAAATACAAAGCAAACCCAGGTGCCCATGGCTTCGGTTACGAGAAGGAAAGCAAAGATGGCTAAGACAACCAATGCAGTCGAGATTCTGAAACAAACCACTGGTATCGACCCAGACATCGACCCAGAAATGCTCAAAATTTCTGAAGACTTTCGTATCGCTCAGATGATTTATGACGCCCGTACAGATATTGGCCTCACACAAACGCAGCTCGCTGAAAAAGTGGGAACTACGCAAAGCGTGATTTCACAACTCGAAGACGCTGACTACGACGGACACTCACTTTCGATGCTGCGGCGAGTTGCCGCAGCTTTGAAGAGCCATGTTGAGGTGCGAATTGTTCCAAACGATACAGAACCCGTTTCGTTCCCCTAGAGGTAGCGATCAGCCTGTGCTTCACCCCAGCACGTAGGCCTTCCGGTATCACCGCCTTGAAGATACCACCTTGCCGAACTCCACGGCCATTCTGTAGCTTGTCTCGCCAAACCATCTCGAACCGCTTACCACAAGCCTCTTGTCGCTGCGCGACCCAGACAACATGAGTTGTCTGGGCTACCCGCTGACTTGTTCCGGCCTACGTACTTATTTTGGCATTTCGTCCGGCGTTGGAGGACGTACCTCTGTTCGTAAATTTTCACAACACGCACCATACTTTTCGAAGTTGCGGCGTGCTTCGCGGAGGCTAATGCTGTTTGCACCACCTTGGTAATCATAGTCGTTAAACTGCGCGGCATCATCCTCCCAGTAACACACCGGACAGATTTCATAGTTGCCTGGCGGTGGTTCTGAAAGTGTTAAATTATGACAGCATGGACACGAATAGCTCATTGCAAATTCCGGAGAGGAAGCTGAAACGGGTCCAGCTTTTATTCCTGCCCCCATTTCTCTCACCGTTTATGAATCGGCACGTAGTTGTTTTCTTTCGGCCCCATGTAGACCTGTCGGGGGCGTTGGATGCGGCTGTTGGGGTTGTCGTGTTGTTCTTTCCATTGGGCGATCCAGCCCGGCATGCGGCCGATCGAGAAGCAGACCGTGAACATGTTGGTCGGAATGCCCAACGCGCGCAGCACAATGCCGCTATAGAAATCGACGTTGGGGTACAGCTTGCGATCGACGAAGTACGAGTCTTCCAGGGCCAGTTCTTCTAGCTCGCGGGCGATGTCCAACAGCGGGTCGTTCACCTGCAATTGGGCCAGCACTTTGTCGCAAGCTTCTTTGAGCACGCGCGCCCGGGGATCGAAATTTTTGTAGACCCGGTGGCCGAAACCGTAAAGACGAAAACCCTCTTCCTTGTCTTTGGCCATGCGGATGCATTCTTTTGGTTTGATGCCGCCGGAGTGGATTCCTTCTAGCATTTCGATAACCTTCACGTTGGCTCCCCCATGCAGAGGTCCCCAGAGTGCACAGACGCCTGCGGCGCAGGAAGCGAATAGATTCGCCTGCGACGAGCCCACCATCCGCACGGTCGACGTGCTACAATTTTGTTCGTGGTCGGCATGCAGGATGAACACCAGATTCAAGGCATCTTCGATTTCTTGAGTCACTTCGAACTGCTGATAAGGTTGCGAAAACATCATGTGCAGAAAGTTCGCGCAGTATCTCAATTGAGGATCAGGATAAATAAAGGGCAGTCCGAGCGAGCGCCGATAGGCAAACGCAGCCATGGTGCGCACTTTGCTAAGTAACCGAGCAGCGGCCTGCATGAATGATTTGGAATCTTCGATCGACAACAGTTCCTGGTGGTAATAGGAAAGACTGTTGAGCGTGGCGGAAAGAATCGCCATGGGTGGCGCATCTTTGGGAATATCGTTGTACTGAAGTCTCAAGCCTTCGTGCAGCAAGGCGTTGCTCGTGAACAGCTCGCTGAACGGCGTGATTTCATCCAACTTCGGAAGCCTACCGAAGATCAGCAGCCAGACGACTTCGACAAAGTTGGGAGATTGGGTGAATTGTTCGATCGGGATGCCGCGGTAGCGCAAGATTCCCTTATCGCCATCGATAAAGGTAATCTCGCTCTGGCAGACACCCGTATTGCCCATGGAAGGATCATACGTGATGAGCCCCGTCTCGCTTCGTAGGCTAGTGATATCGATGGCCCGTTCGCCCTCGACGCCCTCTATGATGGGAAGTTCGATGGATTGATCGCCGACTTGTAGGACCGCTTTTTCAGCCATAAATTTATCTCCGTAACCAGGTGATGGCGAGGGATGAGGACGGTCATTCGCCGGCTCAGTGCTTCTCTCTTCTGATCAATAGCTTCCCAATCTTTGCGGGAAAACACAAGCGGTCTGAGGGTAGAGTTCTAGGGGGAAAGCCCGTTAGAATACCCTAGTGCTTCGTCACAACCCCAAAAATAAATGTTGTCAAAGCACTAGGCTTCCAGCACTGCATGTTGTGGAATGTCCGATTTAAACTTGAATAATTTTACCACAGAGGCACAGAGAACACAGAGGAAAGAAATGAATTGGGGAGAGAGACGAAATCCAGCGATCCTTCGATTTTTTCTTTCATCAATTCTGGTCTCCGTGTCCTCTGCGTACTCTGTGGTAAATTCCAAATGGAGTAGGTAACGTATTAGTTCCACCAAAAACGCTTCCAGATTAGGAGAGTTTAGCAGATGAGTGTGAATACGAAAACGGTGAGCGATCGGCGCCAACTGGCGTACAAAAGTTATGACGACTTATTGGCCGATACCGAGAGCTTGGCGGGGCAGGAAGTGACGACTGTTGGGAACTGGACTTTTCCTCAAATCCTTGAGCACTTGGCGATCTCGCTGGAGGGTTCGCTCGACGGGGTAGATTTTCGCGCTCCGTGGATCATGCGATTTGTTGCCAAATTGTTTTTTAAAAACAAATTCCTAAATCAAACTCTTTCTCCTGGTTTTCAGATCCCAGATTCTGCGAAGGCCCAGCTTGTTCCTGCCGATTCTATATCTCTTGAAGACGCTCTGAACCACTTCCGTCAGGCCATCGACCGTTGCAAAAACGAAACCGAGCGAGCGCCGAACGCATTGTTCGATCAGATGACCCGCGACGAGTCCGACCGCTTCCATCTCCGCCATGCAGAGATGCACATGAGTTTTGTGAAGCCGAGTTCTTAACTCAGAATAAAAGATGAACCGCCAAGGACGCCAAGAGCGCCAAGAAAAATATGAGAAACAGTATGAAGCCTCGCGATGTTGCACATGTTGGTATTACCGTGAGCAGTATGGAGCGATCGTTGGTGTTTTACTGCGATCTGTTGAAGTGTGAAGTGTTGCTCGACACGCGGATTGCGAGTGATCGTCTTGCGGAGATGGTGCAAGTTCCCTCGGCTGTGCTGCGAATTGTTTTGCTCCAGTTGGGGAACACGGTTTTGGAGCTGATCGAGTACCAACCGCAAGCCCCCAGAGGCGAGGCAGCGAACAATGCCAGCGGGGCACTTCACATCGCTTTTGCCGTTGACGACGTTCAGCAGTCGTACGAAGAGCTGCTTGCCCGTGGAATTGAGTTCAATGCCCCGCCATTGACATTTACATCGGAAGAGAGCGAAGCGATCGCGGGAGTGACCATCGCCTACTTCCGCGACCCCGACGGTGTGCAGCTCGAAATGCTGCAAATGTCCACGGGGTGACGACTCGCCTCGGATGTTTCTGACCGTCTAACATTGAACTGGAATCCTTATGCCCATGCCTAAAAATGTACTCGGCACCGAATTGCAACCGTGCTCGATGGATCCGCTTACTGGTTTTTACCGCGACGGTTGTTGCCGCACGGGACGTGACGACATCGGTTTGCATGTGGTATGTATCCAGGCGACGGAGGAGTTCTTAGAGTTTTCGGCACAGGTTGGCAACGATCTGAGCACGCCCATTGCGATGTACGAATTCCCGGGAATCAAACCGGGCGATCGTTGGTGCTTGTGTGCGGAGCGTTGGAAGCAAGCGCTCGAAGCGGGTAAAGCTCCGCCGATTGTGCTCGAAGCAACGCACATCTCAGCAATTGAATTTGTCGACCTTGAAGACTTGCAGGCGCACGCGGTCGAGTTGATGTCGGAGTGAGGGGCGAGGTGAAAGGAGCTAGGAGCTAGGGGGGGATCGAACAACTGTGAATTAGAACCGCGATGTGTCGATGAGTTTTTCGTCGGCCGAGGAAGTGAGTTTTTCCCAGGTGCCGAAGCCGCGGATGTCGATGTTCCAGCCTCTGACTCGCGTCTCGATAAAATCGCTAATAAAGGAGACGCTGCCGTCGACGAAACTGACGTTGATGCCTCCCGGATGTTGGCTTCGTGGCGCGGCCTGGGTGTTGTTATCAAAGCCTATTGGAGGCAGCATGCACTCGCGAAGCAACGTTTCCCTGCCTACCGCGGCTACGATGTCTTTGGCACCCCATACGTTGTCGCCGTTGGGAGTACACGAGTTGGGCCCTTTTGAATCGTCCGACGCATGGGCCCAAATACTGCTTGCTCCCGGGGCGCTCATCGCCCACGTGCCGCGACGGTCCACGGCGTCCAGGCCGATTCGCAACTCGGTCAGCATGATCGTGTGTGTGGTTCCGTCGGTAATTTCGTTGATGCTCAGCGCAGCGTTTGCGCCCATCACACCCCATGCCCAGGGCTTGCTCTTCAAATAGCTATCGTGGTTGGGCGGAATCACTCCGGGCCCAAAATGCCAATGGCAGGCATTTGCACCATAATTACCGCGGGCCCAGTTGTCGCCCTCGATAGTGCGCGCAAAGGGTGTTTCCGCGCCGACGTCGGTGGGACAGAGCATCAGCTCCAAATGTGCTCCCCGCGGCTGACGATTGGCAGAACGGGAAATCGGTTGTCTCAGGTCAAACTGGTCGAAGAGTACCTGCTGTTCCAAGAATGGCAAAGTCATAATCACCCAGTTGGGTCCATAGTTGCGATTAGTCCAGAGTTGCAATGGTCCCTTGTCGACCTCCCGCTGAGCGAACTGAATGCTGGGTGGAAACACGCCATTCGAGTTATGGTAATTATGCAGTCCAATCGCCAATTGCTTGAGATTATTAAAACACTGGATGCGTCGCGCCGATTCGCGTGCTGCCTGTACGGCAGGCAAGAGTAATGCCACCAAAACGCCGATGATGGCAATCACCACCAACAATTCGACGATTGTGAAGCCAACGCGCTGGGGTCCTGAATGTCTCACGAATCGAGTGTGCCAAGATTTGGTGATAAATAAGAGGCTGCCCTGGGAAAAGTACTAACAGTATATTACACCAGTGCCGGGTTAAGAAGTGGGAATATGACCAATGACCAGTGGAACTCCCCGCTATGATTGCTGCAACTAGGATCACAATACTGCTCTTTTGCCTCGGAACTTTGGGATGCGGGTCCGACAATCCTTTTCCGCAAGTCCAGGTTTCGGGGACGATTGCGTATGAAGATGGCAGTTTGATTCCCGCCGAAATGATTATCCTGAAGTTCGAGCCGCTAGCGCCCGCGCTGGACGAAAAAACATTTCCTCGTAGCGGAATGTCGTACGTCAACGTCGGTGATGGCACATTCGACGTTGTGACGAGTCACAAGTACGCCGACGGAATCGTTCGTGGCAAGCACCGCGTGTTGGTGGTGGCTTCCACCGCGTCGGGGCAACCGACCGATGTGGTGCCGCCAGAGTATATCGATTCCGAAAAAACGCCGTTGATCGTCGACACGACCGACTCGCCGTTTGAATTCAAAATCCGTAAGCCGTAAGTACGCAGCCGCTTGCGGCTTAGCGATGTCAACTAAACGCGCAGTTCCGATTCGGCTGCTTGTCGTCCCGCGTAGCGCTTTCGGATTGGTTCGACCACGTCGGCCAAAAACTCGTCGACTTGTGCAGCACTGCGACCGGTGAGCGATTGGGGATCGACCGCCGTGGCTAGATCGACGCCGGCAAATGCCGCGTCGTTTTCGATCCGTGAGAGTAAATCGTTGGGTCGGCCGTGCTGTTTCACTTCCGCCGCGGCTGCCTGGCTGTGTTGACGGATGCGTTCGTGTAAATCTTGCCGATCGCCTCCCGCCGCGACGGCTGCCATGAGAATGTTTTCCGTTGCCATGAAGGGCAATTCCTCGCGCAGGTTGCGGGCGATACTCTTGGGATAAACTACAAAACCGTTGGCGATGTTTTGATAGAGAATCAACACCGCGTCGATCGCCAGAAACGCCTGCGGGAGGACCAACCGGCGATTGGCGCTGTCGTCGAGCGTGCGTTCCATCCACTGGGTAGCCATCGTGGCTGGCGGGCTCGATTGCAAACTCATGACAAACCGCGAAAGTCCGCAAATTCGTTCGCTGCGCATGGGGTTTCGCTTGTAAGCCATGGCCGAGGAGCCAATTTGGTTTTTCTCGAACGGTTCTTCCATTTCCTTGCAGTGCGCGAGAAGTCGCACGTCGGTAGCCGCTTTGTGTGCAGAACCAGCGATGCCCGACAAGGCGTCGAGCACCTGGGCGTCGATTTTCCGCGGATACGTCTGCCCGGTGACGGCATACGTAGTATCAAAACCGATTTTCTTGGCGACAAGCTGTTCGAGCTTGCGGACTTTAGCATGATCGCCATCGAAGAGCTTCAGGAAACTGGCCTGCGTGCCGGTGGTGCCTTTGGTGCTGCGGGCACACAAGTTTTCGAGCCGATGTTCTAACTCCGTCAGGTCGAGACATAAATCGTATGCCCACAAACAGGCGCGCCGGCCAACCGTGGTCGGCTGCGCCGGTTGCAGGTGCGTAAAACCGAGTGTAGGCAGATCGCGATACTCCGCAGCAAACGTGCCGAGCGCGTCGATCACCCCCGCTACTTTGGTGCAAATCATTTGCAGGGCCTCGCGCAGCAAAAGCAGATCGGTGTTGTCGGTCACAAAACAACTCGTGGCGCCGAGGTGAATGATCGGTCGGGACTCGGGGCATTGATCGCCGTAGGCGTGGACGTGGGCCATCACGTCGTGCCGCAGTTGTCGCTCGTACTTTTCAGCCGCCGCAAAGTCGATATCGTCCGCGTGTTCGCGAAGTTGAGCAATTTGCTCCTGCGTGACGGGCAACCCGAGTTCGGCTTCCGCTTCGGCAAGCGCAATCCAAAGCCGTCGCCATGTGCTGTGTCTATGTTGTGGGCTGAACAACTGGCTCATTTCGCGGGACGCATAACGAGAAACAAGCGGGTTATCGTACTGATCGTGCATTTTGAGGCGCTAGTTGCTAGGCGCTAGGAATTAGTTGTGAGGCGACAAACCTTCATTCTAGCTGCATGAGAAGTGGAGGGGAATGAGGGGATATCAAAGGGGGAAGGGGGAGTGCGGAAGGAGGAAGGCAGAAGGCAACTGACCATCCAATTCTGACCTCTGACCTCCCACCTCTGACCTCTCTCTTCACATATTCGTCAAATCATCTTCGGTTGCACTTCCTAAGAGAGAATCGAGGGCATCGGCAATGGCCTTGGCATGTTCGTTTGGAGCGCCTTTCGGAAGATAGACTCGGCAGGCCAATTGGCTCATTGGTAGATGCTTGTAGAGTTCGTCGTCGGTCAACGGCCGGGCTTCCCCGGATGCGGGACGGAATAAAAAGTTTTGTCCTGCGGCCGGAGTTTTTGGATCGGGCCGATCGATCGTGTTGGGTAAATCGATTGCCATGGCCATGTCTCGCAAGTGTTCGGGGAGTTCCGCGCGGATCGCCTGTTCGGCCAACGGTTCCCGTCCCTGGCGGAAAACGTCGGTTGATTTTGGATCGAGTCGAATGCGCTCGTCAGCAAGTTCCCAATCTACCTGTCGAGCCAACAACGATTGCCAACGCGGCGCAAGCGCGCGTTTTTCTGCCACATCGCTTTGGCGCCACGCGGCGACGTCGACTAATAACGACCATTCCGTAAAGTGTAAGTATTTGTCCAAGTGTTCCAACGGATTTCCGGGGAACAGCAATGGCTTGCTGTCCCGAAACAGCCCTTCCAATGTTTTGTCGATTGCACGCACCGTCCGGTGGAAATAAATCGCGCGGAACAATTCGCTGCGCGCCCGACGAAAACGGACCAAAGCATTCAAGCCCCGTTCGTGGATGGTAAGGCCCTTCTCGCTGAAAAAACTGTAGTGCAACAGCCGATCGAGATCGTACGACCGCTCGCTGTATCCCGACATGTAGGCGTCGCGCAACACGAAATCCATGTTGTCGACCGTATACAGCCCGCAGAACAAGCTGCGCAACATCACCAACCAGCGTGGAAACTCTCTGACGTCGTCAGCAACGGGGCGTGTGATCAGCCAGGCAACTTGCTCGGGGTCGATCGTTTCGTCGGCTGCGAGCTGGCTATTCGGACAAGTTCGCACCCCGCGGAGCAAATCGCCCAGTTCGTGGCGAATGATGTGTGCGCCAAGTGTTTCGTGCGTCAGACCGTAGTCGCGCAGAAAATGGGCGTCGAAAAAATGTCCGAACGGCCCGTGCCCCACGTCGTGCAGCAGCGCGGCGAGTCGGGTGAGACACTCCGCATATCCCCGGCTGGGGACATCGGGGCACGTTTCGGCCAAACTGGGATAAAGCGCTTCGATCACCCGGCTCGACATGTGCATAGCGCCTACCACATGCTGGAACCGGGTATGTTCGGCCGAAGGATAAACCCACCAGGCGGTTTGCAATTGGTGGATCTGCCTCAGCCGCTGCAGCCAGGGATGATCGAGCAGCGTGCGCTCGGAAGTTTCTCCCTCCGGGACGATCGAGATAAAAGGGATGTAGCCATGGATGGGATCATGGCACAAACTTTCGCGGTGAAAATCGGTCATGCAATCCATTGTGGCGCGATGTGGCGCAACGGGCAATGGGGCCGCTATGGATCGCCAGATTTAGCGAACAGCTATTATTTTACGGTACGGGAGTAGATTCACCTCAAAGAACTCAGCGTAGCTGTGGCCAACTACCGAGGAGAGATAGCCACAAAAAACACGAAAGGAAGCATCAACATCTTCTAATTTTCTTTTAACCGTTTGGTAACTTTTTGTGTTTCTTGTGGCAATAGAAAATCTTTGTGTCGTCGTGACTTTGTGGTTCAAATCTGTCTTTGCTTCACGCTATGAGTTTGGGTGATCGAAAAACTTGGCGTCCTCTTCGTGCAGCCAAGGCCGTCAGCGCGGCTAACAGCGATAGCGCCACCCCGCTCGGCTCGGGTATCGAAGCAATCCGCCAGGCGAGACCGTAATCCCAATCGAAGGGCGCAGGTCCCGCGGCCGTTTCGACGCGGATCTCGTAGCGGTTGCCAGATATCAAACCGTCAAAGAAGATGTTCTCGGTGTTCTCGGTCGTACTGAGCGAGCTGGCACCCAGAGCGCTAACTACCTGGTTGCCGGTGACGTCGAATAAAACCAAATTCAAATCGTGCAACGTGGTGTTTGCCGCGCCGCCCGTGAAGCCGGCAACGTCCAAATTCCAAGCCAGCGTGGCATGCAGAGTATCACCCGAGTTGGCAGCAGTAAAAAAGTACGATCCCCGGTCGTTCGTCGCGCCACCGCCACCGAAATTCGTGTCGTAATCCCAACCCTTGGGAGCAATGTCGACACTGCTGCCCCGATCCTGATCGCTATCGTGTTCGCCGGCAGCAAGGATGTTGTAGCTGTGAAAAACGTTTAATTGACCTGCACCAAAGTCGTTGTCCAGATTATTGCTGGCATCGATCGCATAGGTGGTCAAGTCCGCACCGCGAACATTATCAACCGCCCGGTCGGCACCGGCCATCAACACAGCCTTGATCACTTCGGAAGTTTCTGCATGGTTGATCGTTCGAGTGCGATTGGTGATCGTGCCGTTGGACAGGCTGGCGTTTTGGCCCGTTTCCAACAAAAGCGCACTCGCGGCCGAAACCATGGGGACGGCGCTGCTGGTCTGAGTAGCAACGTTGCTAGAGGTGAAGCCCGGGGTAACAAGTGTCGGGGCAATGCGACCGGAAGTGTAGGTGCTGTCGACGGCCAACGTCCCCGTCAAATGGTTGCCATTTGTCAGTCCCACTGAGATATCGTTGAACGCAGTTTTCAACAGGCCACTGTCGGAGTTGGCAAACCCGTTCTGGATACCGACCACATTCAAGAAGTCGTCCTGCTCTACTACAAAATCGAGCCGGCGCAACACTTCGCCATTTACCGTGGCAGGGCTGAGGTCGCCGACCCAACTATGATTGGCAATTCGCGTCGATGTCGTGTCGGGAGCACTAGCCGAAAGAGTATTCAAGAATCCGGAAGGATGCGCGGAAAGCGAGGCCACGTTGATTTGAAACCCTAACCAATGTATGGCTTCAAAGTTATCAATCGTGTTGATGCCAGGGGCGATCGAAAAGTTGTTTCCATAGAAATTAAGGCCGACTCCGCTGGCATGGTTGGAAATACCCGCGGATCCTTGTGTGACACCCCCGTTGAGAGTGACATTGGTAAACGTCTTGCCAGAAAATTCTGGACTCCCGGCATCGGGGATATAGTTGCCCGCTTGCGCTCCACCCGCTTGGGCTTCGATATGCTGCACGGCAATCCCGGCTCCCGTTGGGATGCCAGCCCCTAGCTGGGACTGCAATTCGGGAAAGCCGATCAAGTCTTTGTAAGTTGCTTGAGCAGAATTTGGACTAAATAGAATAAAGGCTACGAACACAAACACACCCAGGGAACGCCGACAAGCGATCCCTGCGCGCAACCCTGCCGATAGGCAGAGGTGCAACTGGTTTTCAATGAGCATTAGTTCCCTCCGGCATCGTTGTCGATCTATAAAGAGTATTCATGATATCACAATACGCAAGGTTTTTCCAGCGAATGTTAGAGACAGAAAATCCGGAAAAATAGGCATAATCCGGACGAAATGTCTGCGAGAATGACTCGGTGAGGCAATCCGTGTGAGGCTCTTGATTGGGAGTGCTGTAAAAAAGCAGCCTTACGGTGACCCTGGCAGCTCCTCTTTTCCGTTTGAATGAAGTCATTAAATGTTTTCACTCTGAGTTCGTGTCCAACAGGTAGATAGCTACTGATGTCTAAAAAAACGCGTACGTTTATCGCTGTTGAAGTAGTCGACGAAGTACATGCCCGTGCCTTGCAAGCCATCGAGTTGCTTCGCGCCGGAGCAGAAAATGTTAAGTGGGTCGAACCTGAAAACTTGCATTGGACGTTGCATTTTTTGGGCGATCTTTCCGACGTCGAAATGGCGGAAGTTTGCCGAATGGTCGGCAAGGTTTCAGAACGGCACAAACCGTTTGCGATTAGTGCGAAGGGAATTGGCGCCTTTCCCAAGGTAGAACGTCCTCGCGCAATGTGGCTTGGCGCGGCAGACGGCAGCAAAAACTTTTGCGCGTTGCACGAAGACCTTGCCGAAGAGATGGGCCAGTTAGGTTTCCGTGGCGAAAGTCGACGGTTTGTTCCCCACCTCACGCTCGGACGAGTGGGCCGAGGTAGCCACGGCGGAACGCGTCTCGCCGAGCAAGTGGCCCAATTGGCAGACTTTGACGGTGGGGCAATGTTTGTCGACCAGGTCACCGTTTACGCCAGCATCCCCAGCCGCGAAGGCCCCACTTATCACGTCTTGTCGCATGCTCATCTTTCGGACGGTTCGAAAACTCCGTGAACTTGCTCACAACGCCTTCGGAATAATCGATACGACCGTTGCTAGCAACAGACTCTTTTGTGCATGATGTCTCGAACGACTGATTTGCGTAAAGAGTTGTCACCGATCAAAAATAGGTAAGTGGTAAACCACTACGGAAAAGATATGTTACACGCCTATCCAGGGAGGGAGCTGGCGATGGAAAAGTTCTGCACGGCATTATTTACACTCTATCTGTGTGCTTCGGCTTGTACTTCTTTAGCGGAAGAGCCGTTGGAGGAGTTGATCGGTGATGTAGCCGAGTACTGGTCACCGTCGGAGGACGGGCAATCTGCAGACCAGCCGATTGATATTTCCACAAGCGTGTTGGGGGAAGTCACACCAGCCCAAATGCTCGCCCCACAGCGTCAACTCTCGACGCGGGTCGCCCAACGCCAACGCCGGACAAGTGCCACGGCTGCATCGTCAGGTATGGCGAGTGTTCCGTTCATGATCGGCGATACCGGGGCGGGCACCTGCATGTCTTTCAGCGGGCTATTGGATGTCGAGCTCTCTCACCCAACGCTAGCTTGCAGCCGGTTGAACATTTCGGAAAACAATTCTCCGCTGCCGACCGATCGCCTGTTCTTCAGTTACCGGCATTTCCACAATGCCACCTCGACGCGGTTCTTTCAATTCGAGCAGGATTTTGATGTCGATCGGTACACGTTGGGTGGAGAAAAAACCTTTTGGGACGGCATGATGTCGTTCGAGATACGACTTCCGCTGGAAAACCGACTGACTTCGCAGCCGTTTACGTACGACGTTCTTGATCCACCTTTCTTTCTCAATCCAGCCCAGTTCCCCCCCGGTTTTGCTCCTATAGGGGGCGGCACTCGCGGGGAATTGGGAAATGTTTCGCTGGTTCTCAAAGCACTACTTTACGAGCGGTGCAATACGGCGATTTCCGCGGGACTGGGAGTCACCCTTCCAACGGCTCAGGATGTCGATTATCTGATCACTACGGACGATACGCTTATCTTTCCTTCGCTACCTGGTGTATCTGCTAATTCCAGTGTTCTGTTGGATGTGTTTGCATCCAACGAGACTGTTTATCTTGCTCCCTTTTTGGCCTGGCTGAACCGGCCCAATTCGCGGTTTTTCCATCAGGGATTCTTGCAAGTGGAAGTCGCGGCGAATCCCTCCTCCATGGTGGTTGCCGGTGACGGGCTGAACGACTTCTTCTTCAACAACGTCTTCGTGGGCACCTTGGATTGGATTACCCCGTTTCCCACGGGCCGCACGAATTTGTTTGCCCAAACATTGATGCGATTGAATCTCGGTTGGGGATACACCGTGCTCGACAACCCTCGGGCAGATTTTCTACAACAGCTCACGGCCATGTTCGAGGTGCATTACACCACGACGCTCCAGGATGCTAAAATCAGTTCGATCCCTGTCACGGTCCAGGGCTCGCTGGGCTCGATTCCGGTCCAATCGATCGATTTTGGCAACAGGCTCAACCGCGTTGACATTGTCAACATGGTGCTTGGTCTATCGGCAAAGACAGGAAACTGGATCTTTACCAATGGCGTGACGGTTCCTCTGTCTTCCAGCGAAGAGCGACCGTTCGACTTTGAATACAATTTGCAAGTTCAGCGCCCCTTCTAAGTGGAAATTGAGTTTTCATTGACTCGCAAAGGCCCAGGGGTGCATCCCCTGGGCCTTTTTTGACGGACATGCAAGAAGTCCCGTCGAATCACCTTTCACTCGCGCTCCTCTCTTCGTAAACTACAATAGCACAGCGCATTGGCGTTGGAGTGTGTCAGCTTTTCTTCAATTCGAGCAGGGTCTATGTCCACTGCATCTGCAGATCGGAATCTGCTATTCGGCGTCCTCGCGGTGCAGCTTGACTTTGTGTCGCGCGACGATTTGATTGCCGCCACGAGCCGTTGGGTTCTTCACAAAGAACAGCCACTCAGCTCGGTGTTCGTCGAAATGGAGATGATCGACGCGCAGGAATCAAAACTGATCGAAGGGGTTGTGCAAAAACATCTGGATCGCAACAACGACGATCCTCGGCAAAGCCTGCAATCGATCGAAGCATTCGAAGCGGTGCGTTCGACGCTTGGCAATTTGGACGATGCCGAGATTCGCGCGACGATCGAGCATAGTACGCTTGGACTACCGCCGCACGATCCTTATAGCACCCAAGGTCCCAGCCCCACGGAATCTGCCGAGTTGCATGGGAGATACACTATCCTACGCTTGCACCAAAAGGGTGGCTTGGGACGTGTGTCGATTGCCATGGACGAAGAGTTGAACCGTGAAATCGCGCTGAAAGAAATTCTGCCGACCCACGCGGATAACGAAGAAAACCGTGACCGCTTCGTCCGCGAGGCGGAGATTACTGGCGCACTGGAGCATCCCGGCGTGGTGCCCGTATATAGCCTGGGGCAATTCGGCGATGGGCGTCCGTACTATGCAATGCGGTTTATTCGGGGCGTCAATCTGCAGGTCGCTCTGGAAGATTACCACAACGACCCCGCAAGTGCTGCGGACAAGCAATTACGTTTTCGTCAATTGGTGGTGAAAATCATTCACGTCTGTCAGGCAATCGAGTACGCCCATAGCCGGGGAGTCATCCACCGAGACCTGAAGCCGGGCAACATCATGCTGGGCGACTATGGCGAAACGTTGGTGGTCGATTGGGGATTGGCGAAAACCACGGGCGAAGGTTTTGAAACCGATGTTCTGACAACTCCACCGCTCTATCCATCGAAACGCGTATCGTCGACCAGCACACAAATCGGTCGTGTTGTCGGCACGCCCGCCTACATGAGCCCAGAGCAAGCTGCCGGTCGGCTCGACGCTTTGGGGCCTTGCAGCGATATTTATAGTCTGGGGGCGACGCTATATCACCTGCTCACCGGGAAGGTTGCTTTTTCCGGCGCCGAAGACGAAGTGCTTGGCAACGTGCAGATGGGCCGGTTCCCTCACCCTCGGGCCATCAATCCGGATGTCCCCCGTGCCTTAGAAGCGATTTGCCTGAAAGCGATGGCACGATTGCCTGAACATCGCTATGACTCGGCACGCGAATTGGCGGACGACATCGAGCGCTACATGGCCGACGCGCACGTCTTGGCCTATGAGGAGCCGCTCCCTGCGCGCGCATGGCGGTGGATTCGCAATCACAAACCGTTGGTGATTAGTTCCGCCGCGGCGCTCACCGTAGCAGTTACGGCTTTGTCGATAGGCGTGGTGTTGCTGAGCGCGGCGAATGTTCGCGAGCGCACCGCACGCGAACGTGCCGTGGAAAATTTTGACGAAGCTACCCGACAACGCGAATTGGCAGAGCGGAATTTCGAATTGGCTCGTAGCGCTGTCCACGATTACTACATCACCGTGAGCGAAGATACGCTGCTGATGCAGCCTGGCATGCAGGGGCTGCGCGAGGATTTGTTGCGACAGGCGTTGGTCTACTATCAAAGCTTTCTCAAACAACGGCAAGACGACCCTTCGCTCCGAAAAGAAGTGGCCGAAGCCCACTATTTCGCAGGCAAGATTACACAAACCATCGAATCCCCCGCCAAAGCGCTCCCCCATTTCCGTCGCGCTGCCGAATTGCAGCAGCAACTGATGACCGCCGATCCGGCTGCAAAAGAACCAGTACGCGGCTACGGCCAGGCACTCAACGCGATTGGAGCTGCACAACTTCGGCTCAACAAATTCGACGATGCCCTAAAAAGTTTTCAGCAGGCCGCCGACGTCCGCGAGAAATTGGCCAGTGCCGATTCGACGGACGTGGAAGCCGCGCGGACGTTGGCCAACAGCGTGATGAATATCGGCAGTGTCCACCTTGCACAGCACAATTACGAAGAGGCAATTCCCGCGCTGGAGCGAGCGCAAATGATCCGCATGGCGCATATCGATCAAGTCGAAAACGCCGACCCGCTGTTGCGACGTGACCTGGGGATGGGGTACTACCAGCTGGCACTTCTGAGATTGTCGCTTGGCAGTACCACACTGGCCGAAAACAATTTCCTCACAGCCGTCGATGCCTTCGAGAGCTTGTTGGAGCTTGATCCCGAAGACATGAACTACCAACGGTATCTCGCGGCATGCCTGCGAATGTTGGGCGACCTGAACGCAGGGAAAGGACACGACAAGGCGATCACATTTTATCGCCAAGCTGAGGATTTGCTCGAAAAAATTTACCGCCGCAATCCGGACGTCCTCGATTTTGCCGCCGATTTGGCAGGCGTCTACCTGAACCTGGGCAAACAGCTCCAACAACGTGGAGAATTGGAAGCCGCACTCGAGTCGCTAGAAAAATCTGCCCACGTACTCAGCCAACTTACCGCCAGCGCGGGATTAGTCCCCCGCTATCGTCTTGACCTTGGCATCGCACTGCGCGAGGCTGGCAAAACACTCGCCGAAATCGGCAATCTCGATGAGGCCGCAAACCGTCTCGGCGAATCCCGCGCCGCGCTCTCACAACTTGTAAGCGGCTATCCAACCAACGAACGATACACCGCCGAGTTGGCCCTGACCATCGATGCCCAAGCAGGCCTGAAAGAAAAGACCGAGGAGGAGCCTGCGGCGGAATAGATGAGTAATGAGGACAGGTCAAGCCGGCAGCGACAGACAAGCAAGCCGCGATATATCCGTCGGCACCCCCGCAAGATTAGGCGAATCAGAACCAGTCGGGCTGACAGGAATTGAACCTGCGGCCTCTGCGTCCCGGACGCGGGGGTTTATCGGCATTAAAACACGTAAAACTCTTGCCTTCCAGTGATTATGGCGATCTTAATCTCTGCCTAACCTGCCAGTATTGACGCTATACCGTGCATTATCAGTCCTTTCTAATCTTTGCAATCCTTGGTGTGGTTGAAGCGAGGTTCAAATACCTCAAGTCTTCTTCCAAAGATTTGTCAAAAGAGTGCAATACGAGCGTGAGCCTCCACCCCGCAACTCTAAAAGAAGCTACGTCTATCTTCCCCGGCTGCGTCTCCAAGAGCAGAGCCCGAGCGAGGCAAATCCAATAAGCATTAAACTCGTGGGCTCAGGAACAGGCACGACGCGGAAGAAGTTGGTGCTGCTCATTCGATCGCCAGCTGTGAGCGAGAACTCAGCAACAATGTTGATTGTCGCAAGTGCCGGTCCACTTGGCAAAGTTGACGGGAGGCCAAGGCTTGTCGCCGCCACATTCGTGTCTCCAGCAGGTGGACCTGCGATTAAGGAGAACGGATCGCTAAAGAGTGGCAGTACCGTACTACCGTCAATCTGGCCGCTAAAATAAGACTTACCCGCAAGCGCCCCTACGGTGGCCGATCCGCTGAAGTTGGCGTCTGTCACCGTGATGCCTGTTGAGCCCCCATGCAATGTTGCACCTGGAATCGGAACAATGGGCACCGACACAGAAAACACGAAGTTGACGGTAAACCCCATGTTGTTCTGGACCTGAAATCCAAGACTTGTGAACGGGTCGATGTCGCCTTCTACGTCGAGATCCAATAAGTCCCAACGTCCCAAGGCATCGCTATAAGTTGCATCGACAAGCGAAAAGGTGTCGTCTGGATTTACGGCGATAGGAAAGGACGTTCCCCCCACCAACGCTCCAGAAGTGGGATTGAAGGCTTGTGCATTGACCATGACTGCTGCGATGCTTGGAGCGCTAGGCAGCAACAGCAAAGAGAGGCCGAGGAGAAGAAGCACCGTCTTATAATGAGTTTTCAAGGTTAGCCTAAGATCCATTAGTCACTTCCCCTCTTGCCCGGCCCACAATTACTGGCCAGCGCACCTTATGTGATGTATTTGTGTGAATTTCACGAAGTAAACAAAGCGCCAACTCAGCCGCCAATCTCAAAATATGCAGCATGAGCGGCCAACTAGCTGTCTCGATAGAATAAACACGTGCTGAGCGAATCGATTCCTTGCAACTTTTTCGACTATAAGCGGTTTTTTTAAAACAAATTCACAACTGCCGAAAAAAAGAGCCTATTTTCAGATAATTCACTAGGTGTCGTCCTCTCACTCTCCGTTTGTACCCGCCTTCAGGGGGACAAGATGTTCGATGACCCGGGAGGAGTCAAAAGGTGTAACCTCATAGAACACCAGGCCGTCCCTAGCCACTCGGTAGACCTTGAAACCGCTCGTTTCATTTTGCATAGCGTTCGGCACATCGTTAGCTAAACGATCGACAAAAACCATGACCGGCTTGCCTTCGACTCGGCATAGCATCGCAGTAGTGTCACGGCTCAATCCTCCCGCGTAAGAAAGCCCCAGCATCCGACTCCCTTCGGGGAGCACCGTAAGGCGCAGTGCTTGACCCTGACGCCGCAAATATGTTGCCGCAAAATGGTCTTCCTCGTGGCACTCGTAGTAAGGCTCAAAACCGCTGTCAAGAACCTCCTGGTAAACCGCTGCAACTGGTCTGGGCTGGAAGAAGGGAGTTTCGATCGTGTTGTTCCGCAAGTGCCAAACGACCATGATCCAGGCTACCATTGCTGCCAAACCAACAATGGCTACTTGCATCGTTCTGCTTAAGCTCCGAGGCGGCAAAACGAGACTGGGGCTTGCTTTGCTCTCTATTGAAGGCTGAGACGTGGGCGAAGAACGTTCCTGGAGTTCCCTCAGCTGCGAAGCGGAAATCTGCTCCAGTGGGAACGATCGTTCTAAAGAAGCGTTGATTTGTGCCTGTAGTTGAATTTCCTTTTCAATGTCCGGATGAGCACGGAGCCTGGCCTCAAACGCTTCTCGTTCTTCGGGCTTCATAAGCCCGTCGAGATAAGCGTCGACCTGTTCTTCGGTGATTGGTTTAGGCTCGTAGGTCATGGACCACCATCAGTGACTTTTGCATTGCTCGCTCGCTGTTCAAGCGATCGTCGGAGTTTCCGCTTGCTGCGATGAACGTGACTCATTGCTGTTCCTTCAGGGATTTGCATCAATTCTGAAATCTCGGCATAGGACAGATTCTGCAGGATTCGCAACAACAAACAGCAGCGTGCTTCGGAACTAACTTCGCTTAATGCACGCATCGTTTCATCGTCAAAGTCCAACTGCGAATCTATCAACTCGCCTGTTTCAACACTTATTGGCCAAGTAGCTCGACCACTTGCATCACCCTCCTTGGTTTGTGCCAAAAGATCTGGATCGGCCGCGGTCGTCTTACGACCACGCACCTTACGAGCATAATTCAGCGAGCTACGGCGAACGATTTCCGAGAGCCAGGCAACATAGCTGGATCCCACAACAAATTGACTGGATTTCTCCAAGGCAATTACAAATGCTTCCTGCACGATGTCGTGAGCATGGGTGCGATCACCGATGATACCGGAGGCTATCAAATGCAAGCTGGGATAGGCTTTGCGGTAATGCGCAGCAATTAACTCTGGGTCCGTCGCACAAGACGACCTCTCTCCGCCGTCCGGATTCTGTTCTCTTGAATCAGCCATTGCTGCTAATCATATAATGTGTCCAAGTGGCAATTCTATTGCAGCTAGCGGCCTCTAGATCGCCAGTGTTGCCAAAACTCGGAGGCGAATTTCTGGCCTAGTAGGCAGGCCGCTCACATCTTTGCTAGAATAACAGACTGCTGCCACCTCTGCAGCCTGCCAATTTCTACTTCAAAATAGCTAGGTTGCACGGATAGTGACTGGCTCCGCAGGGGAAAGGACTAGCGCAATGCGACTAGGCAAGTTTCGGCATACGGCTCGTGCATTCTCGCTAGTCGAGTTGTTAGTTGTCATCGCCATCTTGGGAACGCTGGTTGCTTTGCTGTTGCCGGCTGTTCAAGCGGCACGTGAGACGGCACGACGAGCAACTTGTAGCAGTCGTCAGAGGGAAGTTGGACTGGCGATTCTTAGCTACGAATCACTTCATGGAGGTTTTCCCGCTGGTCGCATTGGATGCGACGATACTGGAGATTCGGAGAACATCGCAGTTTGTCCACCAGGACTTCCACCAGAAAAGAAAACAGGGGCTAGTGGTTTTGTAGAAGTCCTTCCTCAACTTGAACAGCAACCCCTTTACGACCGAATTGCCGTTTACAAAGGTGGCCTTTGGAACCGAAATGTCAACGATCTCAAATGGTATGGCGACGTAAGTAAGTGTCGCGGAATCAAGGAGCGATTGGAAATTCTTGTTTGTCCGAGCGATACGTCTTCTCCAATGAGTGACGTCTATGCACCTGTTGTAGCAGCGACTTCCAGTTACGCCTTTGTGCAAGGATCCCGTGGACCAGATGTTTTGGAACGCATCGCCAAGTTTGAGAATAACGGACTGTTTCTCTTTGTCATTCGCCGTCGGGCCAAGCAAGTAACCGATGGTCTGTCGTGTACCTTGATGCTAGGCGAAGTTGTACTATCGGATACTTGGGAATCGTCCAACACTTGGAGCTATGCTCTGGTTAACGCCGATTGCTTGAGGTCCACGGCAAATCCGTTGAACACGCGTCCTGGTACTGGGGTAATAGATATCGATAGGCGAAATGGCGCTTTTGGCAGCCAGCATCCGGGGGGAGCCATTTTTTGCTATGCCGACGGCCACGTCAGCTTTCTGGATGAGAACATGGACATAGATGTTTACCAAGCAGTCTCTACCATTAGCAACAGTGAAATCATTGAAGAGTCAGCACTTCGGTAGCAGAGTTCAGTTAAAGCAACATTGCTTCTGTAAAAAGTTTTTGGCACCTACGTTCAGTCGGTCTCGGGTTTAAGGTAGCCGCGTCGTTCACTTGTCCGCTGGTAGGGGTCTGCTCGGAGCGTTTCGCTCCGTTCGATCTTCATTGCCTCGTCGACGAGGATCTGGATGGCGTTGGCCATTCCATCAAAACCATATCCATCGAGGACTTGGATCATCAGATCGAGCGGGGTAGATTCGGGGTTCGCTTCATTGCGGTGGGTCATGTGTGGGTCTCCTTTCGCTTGCTTGGAAACAAACGTTCTAGGAGACCGACCGTGGCCCACCCTTTCAAGCGGGCCCGCCGCCCCTTTT
>JAJDED010000012.1 GCA_029259915.1 Planctomycetota bacterium
TCGACTCTATCCGCAATTCACAAACAAAAGGTTGTCAAAAACACTTAATACGAGACTTTGGGACGGGCATTCGGTACCAAAACAGAAAATAACATTTGGAATATAAGTAAATAAGGAATCAACCATTCTACCAAACGTTAATAAAAATACGAATGTTCAAATAAATATTCATAAGTATTAATAATTTTTCATTGTGACAATACGATGATTTTCTCAAATAAATAGTTGTTTTTCTGATATATATAGAAATTCAATGGATAATACTGAAGTTTTTTAATATTTATTACTTATTGTAATGTATTAACGCGCGGATAACGTCGCCAGCGCGAGAATCCAATCCAATTGAGCCAAATACGCCAAGTTCGCGGCATTGGATGCGGTCGGCCGGCCACCAAGTCTTGCAAGGGAGACAAATCTCTGCGATTTCGTCGGCGACCCCGCAAACCAGGCCGCACCCCTATCGTTGGGCCCCGACCTGGCAACCTGAATCTGGGCGACCACACACGGGTGGAGGGAAAAAGGTGCCTGATCTTCACTTTGACGGCCCCGATGACGCCGCCTTGACCGTCGCCCTGGCGCACGGCGCCGGCGCCCCCATGGACTCGCCCTTCATGGACTGCATGGCGGCTGGATTGGCACGCCTTGGCTGGCGCGTGGCGCGCTTCGAATTCGCCTATATGGCGGCACGGCGCATCGACGGCAAAAGACGCCCGCCCAGCCGCCAGGACAATCTCCTCGCGGAGTGGCGCGCGGTCGCGGCGGAACTTGGCGAACGCAACCTGGTCATCGGTGGCAAGTCGCTTGGCGGCCGTATGGCCAGTCTCGTCGCCGACGACATCGGGGTCCACGGCTTGCTTTGCCTGGGATACCCCTTTCACCCGCCGGGAAAACCGGAAAAGTTACGAACGGCGCATCTGAGCGACCTCACCACGCCGACCCTGATCGTCCAGGGCAGCCGCGACCCTTTCGGCACGATCGAAGAAGTGACGGCCTATGGACTCTCGCCGCACATCTCCCTGGCCTGGATGGCCGACGGCGATCATGGTTTCAAGCCACGTAAGGCTTCCGGCCGCAACGAAGCGGATAACCTGGCCGACGCCGTTGCCCGAATCGACGTGTTCCTGCGAAGGCTGATCGCGTGACCGGCAGCGACCCCTTCGTCGAACACTGCCTCGACCTGTTGCAACCGCTCGGTCCGGTGACGCTACGGCGCATGTTCGGCGGCTACGGGCTCTTTCATGAGAGAGTCATGTTCGCCTTGATTGCCTTCGAGCAACTCTACTTCAAGGTCGACGCCGAGACCGAGGGCACCTTTGCGGCAAGCGACACGCAAGCGTTTGTCTACCAGGGCAAGACCAAGCCGATCACAATGTCCTATCGCAGCGCGCCTTCCCAGGCCATGGAAGAGCCGGAGAGCCTTTTGCCCTGGGCGCACTTGGCCGTCGCCGCCGCGCGGCGCGGCCAAACCCGAAAAGCGGCGGCCCGAAAGCCGGCGACCCCCAAGCCGGCGACCGCCAAGCCGGCGCAACGCCAGCTATCGAAAAACAGGCCATCGAAGTCAGGAAAGGACCCACGGCCATGACCCGCAAGTTCGATCATCTGGTGCTGCCGGTGAATGATCTGGCACAAGCCCGCGGCTTTTACGAACGTCTTGGCTTCACCACGACGCCGGATGCGCAACATCCCTGGGGCACCAGCAACTTCCTGGTCCAACTGCAAGGTTGTTTCCTGGAGGTCTTGAGTGTCACGCGCCCCGAACTGATAGCGCCGGCCGCCGAGGGCCATTTCAACTTCGGCGCCTTCAACCGCGAGTTCCTGGCCAAGCGCCAAGGCATGTCGATGCTGGTTTTCCGCAGCGACGACGCCTGCTCCGATCAAGCCGAGTTCACGGCCAAGGGCCTGCAAACCTACGCACCTTTTGATTTTCAGCGGCAGGCCAAATTGCCGGATGGCCGTGAAGTGACGGTCGGCTTTTCACTCGCCTTCGTCACCCATCCCGACATGTCCGATGCGGTGTTCTTTTGTTGTCAACAACACGCGCCGCAATACTTCTGGCGCCCGGAATACCAACGCCACAGCAACGGTGCCATGGCCTGCAGCGGGGTGACGATGACGGCCGCGGAACCAGCCGCCTTCAGCGAATTTTTCGCCAAGTTGCGGAACTGCGAGCCTGTCGCCACCGCCGCCAATGAAATCGTTTGCGGCCCGCAAAGCGACGAAATCAAGGTCGTCACACCCGAACGATTCGGCGAGCTTTCACCTGGTAACAGGGTGGCGGCGGGCGCGTGTTTCGCGGCCTTCCGGATCGTTGTCGCCGATCTGGCGGCAACGGCCAGTCTGTTGCAAGACGCAGGTATCGACGCCCGGCGGCACGCGGACGGACTGCAGGTCGGCGCCGACCAAGCCTTTGGCGTAACGATCGAGTTCGTGGCCTCGGGCCAATAGTGCAACGAGAATTGTCGCGTCGGCGCGACGCGCTCTTGGCGGCGGCCACCGCCGCGCCTAAACTCCCCGCTGCGCCGGTCCGGCGCCCCGTTCCAAGCAAAGCGGCCCAAGCGACAACTCCAGGCAGAGAAAGGCTCTTTGAATGTGCGCTCAGCCCTACCGCATCGAAAGTGACTCCATGGGGAACCTCAAGGTTCCAGCAGATCGCTATTGGGGCGCGCAGACGCAAAGGTCGCTACAAAACTTTCGTATCGGCGGCGAAAAGATGCCGCCGGCTCTGGTCACCGCGCTGGGTATCCAAAAGCTGGCGGCGGCGCGATGCAACATGGCGCTTGGCGCCCTTGATAAGAAGCTTGGGCAGAACATCGCCAAGGCAGCGCAAGAGGTCGCCGACGGCAAATTGATGGAACACTTCCCCTTGGTCGTCTGGCAGACAGGATCGGGGACCCAGTCCAACATGAACGCCAACGAGGTGATCGCCGGCCGCGCCAATGAGCTCTTCACCGGCAAGATCGGCGGCAAGGAACCGGTTCACCCCAACGACCATTGCAACATGGGGCAATCGTCGAACGACACCTTTCCCACAGCGATGCACATCGCGGCCGCGGTGGCGCTGAAAAACGATCTGGCCCCGGCCCTTGCCCGGTTGCACGACGACTTGCAGAAGAAAACGGCAAAGTGGGATCATTTGGTTAAAATCGGGCGTACCCATCTGATGGATGCCACGCCGATCCGCGTGGGGCAGGTTTTCTCGGGCTATGCCCAACAAGCGAAACACGCCGGCTATTTGACCGGTTGTGCGGAACATTATCTTGCGATTGCAATGCCAATTGGTGGCACTGCGGTTGGTACCGGAATCAACACCCATCCTGAATTCAGTCAGCGGGTATGCGATATTTTGGCCAAACGGACCGGCGTCCCTTTCAAAGAGGCCGAAAACCATCCCGAGGCGCAGGCCGCCAAAGATACGTTTGTGCTTTGCCATGGCCACTTGAAAACCATCGCCGTGGGGCTTTCGAAAATAGCCAACGACATTCGGCATCTGGGCAGTGGACCCCGCTGTGGGATTTTTGAATTGTCGCTCCCGGCTACGCAGCCTGGGTCGTCGATTATGCCCGGCAAGGTCAACCCGGTGATGTGCGAATCGGTGATGCAGGTTGCCTGCCGAGTGATCGGCAACGACGCCACGGTGACGACGGCTGGTCTGGGAGGCGTGGG
This sequence comes from Planctomycetota bacterium, assembly GCA_029259915.1. GTDB lineage: Bacteria > Planctomycetota > Planctomycetia > Pirellulales > Lacipirellulaceae > Bythopirellula. The sequence goes on from JAJDED010000012.1 coordinate 3,664, forward strand.
TTCGCTGTTCGAGTTGAATGTGGCGATGCCGGTGATGATCGATGCGTTTCTCGAATCGGTGAAGTTGCTAGCAAACGTCTCGAATGTGTTTGTCGACAAACTGCTCGTTGGATTGGAAGTGAACGAAGAGCGTTGCCGAGATTTGATTGACCAATCGTTGATGATGGTCACTTCGCTAGCACCGAAGATTGGTTACGAAAAGTCGGCCGCTCTGGCCAAAGAGGCTTTCAAGTCGGGGAAAACTATCCGCCAGCTTTGCCTGGACGACAACATTCTCCCCGCCGCCCAGCTCGACGAGCTGCTCGACCCTGACGCAATGACCCGGCCGAGCGTTTAGTGCAGGATGCACTAGCAGAGAGCCAAGAGCCAAGAGCGGAGAGCCAAGAGCGGAGAGCCAGAGGGGAAGGTTCACCATCTTCCTGGCTCACTGCTCTCCGCCTTCTCCTCCGGAGTGATTTACAGCTACAGCCGCCGCTTTGGGTAAATAGGTAACACAGAGCGACTTTTCCGATCGTTTTGATAATTTCGATTACAGCGAGATTTCCGGTGCGCCGATAGTAATGATCGAGGCCGGGCTTTTCGTGCGCCACGGCTTTGAATTTCCCCCCACTCATCAACGTAGATCGAAAAGCAATAGCATGAAAGCGAACCATTCCCCCAAATTCGCTCTGTGGATGCTGTCACTTGTCATTGCAATGCCAGCATACGCCGAGGTGGCTTCGACGGTTGTCGTCGCTGACGATCAAAGTCGATACCAAACGACCAGCCAGCAAGAGACTGCGTCCGCTTCGGGCTCGTTGGTGTTTGTCGAACAGACGCAACCCGAGGCGTCCGCGCCCGAGAGCGATCCGTTCGAGCGCAAGCTTGACGCGATGGGTTCGTCCGCATCGTTGCCCCGTCAAGGTCGAGGTGATTTGTTGGTGGTTCCCAATGTCCGGCGCAAGCGCACAGCAGGCTCAAGCCAAGCTGCTGTGGCCAAGCAGCAGCCAAAGAAGCCAACTCGCCACGGAAAAGCCGTTCAACCTGCGAATTGGGAATCTACCGTTGTTAGCGACCAAACCGATCACGTTGCAGAATTACTGGTTTGGGCACACGAACTGTCTCAGCGGGCCAGTACCGAGGCCGACTATTCCGAGATCATTGCAATGTGTTCCGAAGCGGTGCGTTCGGGTGTTCAGGCCGATCGGCGTGAATTCACCCGTCAGTTGCTCTCTTGGTCGCTGAATCGACGGGGACAGTTGCGTGCTGACGCGGGGAACCAAGAAATTGCTTTGGCCGACTTTGAGGAGTCGCTCAGCTACGAGCCAAACCATTGGCGGGCACTGCATAATCGGGGCGTCTCTTATGCCCAAGCTGGAAAATTTGAAGAGGCACTCAACGATTTTAATCGCGTGATCGAGATCAACTCTGAATACGCAAAGGCTTACTCCAACCGTGCAACCTTACGGATGCAATCGGGCGAGGCCGAAGCAGCGCTAACCGACTATCGACGTGCGAGCAAAATTGACGACCAACTCGTTTCCTCATGGATAGGACGGGGCCGTGCGTGTCACATGCTAGGTTTCTGGGAAGAATCGCTCAAATGTTTCGACACTGTTGTCGAGATGAACCCCGAGAACGCCGACTTCATTTGCAGTCGGGGCGATCTGCTGGCCGACATGGGGCGATATCGCGAAGCGCTGGCCGACTACGCCCAAACGATCGAGATCAATCCCGAGTTTGCTCACGCTTATCGCAACGGCGCCTGGTTGTTGGCCACATGCCCCGACCCCCGTTTTCGCGACGAAGAGAACGCGGTGCGCGGTGCCCGTCGCGCATTGGAATTTGGCTATGGCGAACGACACGTAGCGCTCGACACATTGGCGGCCGCGCAAGCCAGCGCAGGCAAGTTTGAGGAAGCCGTTCAAACTCTTGAAGAAGCGATTGCCGAAGCACCGGAAGATGTCAAATACGGATATCAGGCACGCTTAGAGATGTACCAAGTCGAGCATCCCTTCCGTACCGAGCCAGTGGATGATGTCTCTCAGGTGGTCTACGAAGTGAGCGATCAATAGCCTGTAACCGAAGCGTGAGCGTTGGTTACATCAGTTGCCAATTATCTGTGGCAACCACGTAGATGCCCAGCAGCAAATTGGTGACTGCATGGGCCATTACGCAATCCCAGATGTTGCGCGTGCGGACCATCAGCCAGGTGACCATGCTGAACCACACCAGCGCGGCCAGCAATTCGCCCGGGTGCATCAACATCGGAATCGCGGTTCCTACGATTACCGCCGTGCGATTGACCGATCCGAAAGGAACCTGCCACCAATTCTGGTGCATGACATAGCGCATCAGAAATCCGCGGAGGAAAAACTCTTCGATCACCGGCACCACCAATGCCAGCCCGGCAAAGCGTACTGCTAAAAATAGATAAGCCCAAAACGGCGTCGATGCCATTTGCTCGAGCGGGTTGAACGCGCTACGCTCGCCGGTGCCCAAGATCGACATCAGTCCGATGCTGGGCGATTGCTGGTCGGCACCGGGGATCAGTCCTCCCAAAAACCGATCGATGGGGCCAATAAGCTTTGGCTCGAGTCGCAAGTGGCAGAGTGCGATCCACAACACCACGCCGACTGCACCTACGGCGATACTCAGGCCGCTCACACGCCAGCGAAATGATCGGTAGCCCCGGCAGACGACCAACATGGTTGCCAAGGTCAAAATAATCTTCGATGTGTAAACACAAGGGTAATAACGATAAGGGATCGACGGCAGCAATCCCGTTTGGGCGGGCGGATAGTACGGCTTGGATTCGGCGGGCTCCTCGAGTTGATCGAGTATTTCGTTGGCTACTGGGGCTTCCGTCGCGGGGTCGGGCGGCAAGGGTTCCAGAGTGCCAACGAGCATGTAAACGATCATCGGCAGCAAAAAAGTGACCCAGGGATAGTTGGCCAGCCAGCCGGAAGGCAGAGCCGCCTCGGTCGTGGCAGGCTGGGAGGCCTCATTATTCGAGCTTGGTTCAGAATTCTTCATCTTTTCATATCTGTTTGCAAGATAATAACTTAAAGCATTTTTTGCCGCCGAAAACGAGGTCTGGCTGTACGGGTGCCATCAGGAGCATTCTCTGATTCTAACCTCAAGCCAGGGTGGCATCGATTGCAAATCGGTCTTCCCGAGCCTGGGGCAGAGGCCTACTCTTTTGCTCCTAGAAACAAGGAACTCACGAGGTAAAGGGAAGGCATGAAGACAAAAACCCTGCATTTGCACTAGCTAACCACACCGTAGGAGGACAGAATAGTAACTTCGTCCCGCCTTGCGCCAGGGTGCTTGGAAGCCCCTGATTTGTCTGTAGCAGCGCATCTGGGTAGATCGCCCAAAAGAAGTGCCCCGAAGTTTCAGCTGCGCGCTGTGAAGGGCAACCGTTCGTCAATTATTTTTTCACTGAATATTGTTGTTTATGTTGGTTGAGGTAGAGAGATCAAATGGACCTTCGCAAAGTTCGTAACATTGGCATTTCCGCACACATCGACTCGGGTAAGACCACGCTGAGCGAGCGCATTCTGTTTTACTCGGGGCGTATCCACAAAATGGAAGACGTACGTGGCGGCGGCGACGGCGCGACGATGGATCACATGGAACTGGAAAAAGAGCGCGGTATCACGATTACCAGCGCTGCGACCAGTCTCGATTGGAAGGGCCACTCGATCAACCTCATCGATACTCCCGGCCACGTCGATTTCACAGTTGAAGTGGAACGCAGCCTGCGTGTGCTAGATGGTGCGGTGTTGGTGCTTTGCTCGGTGGGTGGCGTGCAATCGCAATCGATGACGGTCGATCGTCAGATGAAGCGATACAACGTCCCGCGATTGGCGTTTATCAACAAAATGGATCGAACCGGCGCGAACCCCGAATCGGTGACCCAGCAGGTGCGAGAAAAATTGCACGCCGATGCGGTAATGATGCAATTGTCGATCGGTCGCGAAGAAGATTTTGTCGGAGTCGTCGATCTGATCACGATGAAGGCAATCTACTTTGAAGGCAGTCAGGGCGAAGAATTGCGCGAAGACGAAATTCCCGCCGACATGACCGATGCTGCCGCCGAGGCCCGTGCCCACATGCTCGAAGCACTTTCCATGTACAGCGACGAGCTGATGGAGCTATTGCTTTCGGAAGAGGAAGTGCCCGAGGATCTGATCCATAAAATCATTCATGAAGCGACGATCAATCAAGGTTTCACACCGGTCTTTCTTGGTTCGGCTTACAAGAATAAGGGTGTGCAACCGCTGATCGACGCGGTGAACCGGTATTTGCCTTGTCCGTTGGATCGAGTGGTTTCCGCCAGCAAGGTGGCGGATCCCGAAGAGAAAATTGAGTTGGAAAACGATCCCGCAAAGCCTTTTGTCGGCATGGCTTTCAAAATTGTTGACGACGAATTCGGGCAGCTCACCTTTACTCGAATTTATCAGGGCACAGTCACCAAAGGCGAGACCTACTACAACCAGCGTACCGGCAAGAAAGATCGCTTTAGCCGCATCATGAAGATGCATAGCGACAAGCGCGAAGACATCAACAGCGCCTCGGCAGGCGATATTGTGGCGATCATGGGAATCGACTGCGCCAGCGGCGACACCTATTGCTCCGAACCCAAGTTTTGCAATCTGGAAAACATTTTCGTCGCGGAGCCCGTGATCAAGATGTCGATCAACCCGCTCTCCCGCGATGGTTCCGACCGTTTGGGAAAAGCCTTGCAGAGATTCCGCAAGGAAGACCCCACTTTCCAGGTTTATACCGACGAAGAGACTGGCGAAACCGTCATCGCCGGCATGGGCGAGTTGCACTTGGAGATTTACGTCGAGCGGATTCGCCGTGAGTACCGCGTGGATGTTGAGGTCGGCGCTCCCAAGGTGAGCTACCGCGAGTCGGCAACCGCCACATGCACATTCGATCACAAACGCAAAAAGCAAACCGGTGGTTCTGGCCAGTACGGTCATATCGTCGGCAGCATGGGTCCCATGAGCGACGAGGAACGCGAGGAAACCGAAGGCGAATTGCTGTTTGTTGACAATGTCACCGGCGGACGCATTCCCAAGCAGTACATCCCGGCGATCGAAAAGGGTGTGCGCAAAATGATGGACAAGGGTCCGCTGGCGGGATTCCCCGTCGTGGGGCTGAAGTTTGTCCTCGACGACGGCACCTACCACGACGTCGACAGTTCCGACATGGCTTTTATGTTGACTGCCCAGGAATTGATCCGCGAACGGTTTAGCAAAATGAAGCCCGCCCTGCTCGAACCGGTGATGCTCTCTGAAATCGAATGCCCGGAATCGTTCCAAGGAAGCGTGGTGGGCAACATCGCCAGCCGTCGCGGCATGGTCACCAGTACCGACGTGCTGGATGGCATCTGCCGCATCTTGGCCGAGATCCCGCTGGCGGAAACATTCGGCTACTCGACCGACCTTCGCAGCATGACGCAAGGCCAGGGCACGTTCACCATGGAGCTGGCCCGCTACAAGCCGGTCCCCTCGAGCATCCAAACCGAGATCATCGCCGACCGCAAAGCAGAATTGCAGCCTGCTTAAGGCTGGTCTGGTTTGTTTCCAGTTGTTTCTGGACTCTGGATGCATGGTGTACCGGCGATTCACTTGCCGATGCAACATGCCTTTTACGCCGAAGGTGTAGTACAACAAAGCCCAGGGTCGCGTAGCGCACCCTGGGTTAGAATTCCAGCAACCGCCTAAACCCCGCAGGGGTTTTACAAGCGAACAGAACCATGTCGCAATCGTTAGTGCAAATCTATGTCCACCTCGTGTTTTCGACAAAACACCGGACACCGTTTCTAAGGGACGAGGAATTTAGAGACCGCACGCATCGTTATCTCGCGGGAATTTGCAAGAACCGCAATTCACCAGCGCCCGTTATCGGTGGTGTTGAGGATCACGTGCATATCCTCTGCCGGTTGAGTAAGGCCATCGATATTGCAGATTTGATACGCGACCTGAAGCGAGATTCGTCCAAATGGATCAAAGCCGAGCAGCCGCAACTCGCCGAGTTTCACTGGCAACAAGGCTACGGAGCGTTTTCCATCAGCCCTTTGCACGTGGATGCGTTGAGTGAGTACATCATCCAACAGGAAGAGCACCACCGTCAAGAATCTTTTCAAGATGAGTTTTGTCGCTTGTGTAAGAAATATGGGTTGGAGATCGACGAGCGGTATGCTTGGGATTGAGGCAACCGGGGCTGTAAAACCCCTTTGGGGTTTAGGCGTGTGTGAGCACCCATTACCCAGGGTGCGCCGCTACGCGGCGACCCTGGGCTTTGTTGTTTTATGCCTTCGGCATATCCGGAAACGCATATTTGTAAGTGCCGGGCGCAATGCAACAAAAAAACCGAGTGCGCACCTTTAGCGGGCACTCGGTTTGATAGCTACTACAGTGTAAGCAAACAGTACTGCGGTTTTCTACCAGCGGCGTCCGCCGCCACCACCACCGCCACCACCGCGGCCACCGCGCTCGGTTTTGGGCCGTGCTTCGTTCACGGTGACAGTCCGACCATCGATTTCACGTCCGTTGACGCCCTCGATTGCAGCGCGCGCCTCTTGGTCGTTAGCCATGGTCACAAAGGCAAAACCGCGCGGACGGCCCGTCTCGCGATCAGTAATGACGGCCACTTCCTCGACTTGGCCATGGGCACCGAATTCGGTGGTAAGAGTGTCCTGGGTGGTGTTATAGGACAGGTTCCCGACGTACAACTTCATCTATCTAACTCCAAGCACCGGGCACTTTGCCGCGATTGGCCTGGAGTCCTACGAGGGCAACAAGTCGATCGGGGAAAGACCCGCCTGAAGGCATGCGCGAACCAAGGCGGCGATTCACAAAACGCGGCGATTCACAAAATCCTGCCATTCACAAAACACCGGGGGAGGTGTGGCCGGCATACCTTGTCGAAACAATTCTCCCACTGCTGCTGCGGCTTCAAAAAATTTTGCTGTTTGGCGTGCGCGCCGCAACCACGCACCATTGGCCCATATTGTAGCGATTTCCAGCAGCAAGTCGAGCAAATTCCACATTTGCCCGCGAATTGGCGGCGAGGCCTTTCTGTGAAGCTTGGCAACATATCGCGGTTTCGAGGGGGATGCTGGCAAATTCTCGTCTTTACTCAATTTGCCAAATCTATTTACACTCGGCGCTTTCGTAAAGCAACTAGTGGACTTTTGAAGTCGAAGGAGCTGGCAAATGTTGAAATACGTAAACTTTATCGCCTTAGTCTTGTGTGTGGGTAGTTTTTCCCAGCCTGCCGATGGGGCTGACTCTGCGGGCCAAATGTTGCTTGATCCGAACTTGCCCATTTACCGCCCGGTGGAGCGCGTCTCTGGCGAATTGAAACTGGGTGGATCAAACACTTTGTCGCATGTCGCGGCAGTGTGGATCGCGAGTTTCGAACGATTTTATCCCGACGCGAAAATTACGATCGAAGTCAACGGCTCGCGTGCCGCAGTGAGCGATGTGCAAGCGGGCAAAACCGACATCGGTTTGCTAAGCCGGCGCGTTCGTGAAGACGAAGTCAATTCGTTTCACCAATCGCTCGGATTTCCACCCACCGTGTTGACTCCTTGCCTGGAGCGAACGGCAATCTACGTCCACAAGGACAATCCACTCCGCGGCCTTACGTTGGCACAAGTCGACGCCATTTTTTCGACCGATTGCAAAAGGGGTGCAGAGAAGACATGCCGCAAGTGGGGCCAGCTTGGGCTCAAAGGGCGTTGGGCATCGCGTCCGGTGGTTACCCATGGTCGCACTAAAGAGACGGGGTCCCAGGTCTTTATTCAAGAGGCCGTGCTTCTCGGCGGAGAAATGCGCGACGACATGCAAACGCATACCTCCAACGTCGATATGATTCACGCGATTTCCAAGAATCCCGGAGCGATTGGCTTTGCAGGTCTCGCATACGCTACGCCTGAAGTCCGGGCCGTACCGCTGGCGCTTGCCGAGGGCGAAACGTTTGTGGCGATCGATTCTCCCGAGGCCGATCGTGGAGCCTATCCGATGGTCCGACGGCTCCAACTTGTGGTCAAACACAATCCCAAGCGAAAGATGGGCGTTCTCGAGCAGGAATTCATCAAGTATGTATTCAGCACGCAGGGCCAAGAGGACGTGGTCAAAGCGGGCTTTCAAGCGATCCCCGCGCGTCCAGCCCGGGTGGCACTCGATGCGGTTGGTTTGGGGCTCTCGCGTTAAACAAATCATTCCTCTCTTCAGAGCAATAGAACACATATAGATTTCGGAAGGATCTGTTATGAAAAAAACGATTCAAGTTGCACTGGCAACGGGTTTGATAGTCTCAGGATTTGCAGAACACAATTGCTTGGCGGTTGATGCCAATCGGGCCTCGGCCCAAGGGCGTCGTTCGCCCGGTGGAAAAATCGAAGCGGGCGGTGGATTCGCCGACCCGGCGTTTAGCAACAATAGTGGATTCACCCCATCAATCACTCGCGATCGAACCGCGACCCCTGCTGAGTCTGCCTGGAATAATCCAGGGACGTCTGCCGTGCCAGGCCTCGATCCTTCACTTTCGGAGTATTGGGCGCCAAACCCGGAACCAGTGGCCGAAACGACACCGCAGCAAAAATGGCGGCTGGGAATCTTCCCGGAGAATACGGAAACTGGCGTGCGCGTGGGCGAAGTAGTGCGCGACTCGGCAGCCGAGCGCGCCGGACTGGAAGTGAACGATCGCATTGTGAGCATCGGCGGATATCAAGTGGGATATGTCGACGGCGCTTTGTACGACGTTGGACCCGAGTTCGAGCGTGTTGCCGACGCGAATGGTTGGGTGCGCGTGTTGGTGCAAAACAATCGTGATGGGAAATTGATGAACTTACCATTGCAGCTCGATCCTCGGACTGAAGCTGTCACGGGCACGATCACCTACCGCGACCGCTCTGCTTTGCCCCGCGATGCGGTGGCCACGGTCGAACTGCGCGAGATTCTGCGTGCCGATCTTCGGCCCGTGACGATCGCTCGGCAAACCATTTCACCCGCGCCGCGTGTGCCGATTCCTTTTTCGATTGAGTACGACCCCACGGAAGTCGACACCCGGCGGAATTATGTGATCGAAGCCAATATCACCTCCGGCGGCCGGCAGTTGTATGCCATGCGTCAAGCTGTGCCGGTTCTCGATGGCCGAACCACGAACGAAATACAACTTCTGGTTGAGTCGACCACCTCTGGCTCCAACCCGTCGCTCAACCGCAACGAGCAGATTACACAGATCACCAATTGGTTCCGCGATTACCTGCGTCGCGAGCCCCGGTCGCAGGAGCTATTTGTGTGGGAATCGCATCTTGCCCGCGGCGGTTCGCTGTCGGACGTGCAGCTACAAATCCTCAGCACGCCCGAGTTTTATTATCAGTCGAACGCCGACGACATGACATACATTCGCCGCATGTTCCAACTGGTTGTGGGTCGACAGCCTTCGCAACAAGAAGTGCTCGACTGGAACCGTCGCCTGCAAGACTACAACCGCATGCGCCCCGAACTGGCCCGCGAGTTTTTAGAAATGGCAGGCGCGCAGGCCTCGAATCGCGTGCGGCGGTAGGTAGCCCTGGAGCATGTCTGAATTGCACACGATGTTCTAGCCACCGGCGGGAGCCGGGGGACCACTGGCTGCCGCCAGCGGCTAACAAACAATTGCTACATCGTTTTCCGATTTGCTCTAACGATCAAACCACTTGCTGATCAGATGCAATGTGGTTTGCCGACCGGCGCGGGCGATGGACGTGGTGAGTGGGATGGTCTTGGGGCAGACCGAGACGCAGTTCTGCGCGTTTCCGCAAGCCTGGATGCCACCGGCACCCATCAGCGCGTCGAGCCGTTCGCCGGCGTTCATGTGTCCGGTGGGATGGTCGTTGAAAAGCATCGTTTGGCTGATTGCCGCGGCGCCTAAGAACGATTGGTCGTAAGCGCTCGCCTGGCGCTCGGCAAACTCTTCGTCGGATTCGTCCGAGTGTTTTGCAAGTTCCACCTTGGCGAATTGCGGGCAGGCTTCCACGCAGCAGCCGCAGGTCATACATTCGGAAAGCGGATAGCGCACTTGCTGGGTATCTTGCGCTTCGCGCGGCCCCGGGCCACGGTCGCCGTAGCCGTCGACGGGGATCCAGGCCTTCACTCGCTCCAGGGCGCGGAACATCCGGTTGCGGTCAACGACAAGATCGCGCACCACGGGGAACTTGCTCATCGGACGCAGTTCCAGACTGTTGGGGTTCTCTTCGAGCAACTGGTCGACCAATGCCGAGCACGCCTGTCGCGTGCGGCCGTTGACCAGCATCGTACACGCGCCGCAAACTTCTTCCAGGCAGTTACAATCCCAGGCAACCGGCGTGGTGGTTTTGCCGTCGACCGTCGTGGCCTGGGTTGCGACTTTTTGGAGCACGCTAATCACATTGAGATTCGGCTCGTAGGTAATCTGATGCCGCTCCCAACGCCCCGGCTGGCCGGGACCATCTTGCCTGAGGATGCGGACTTCAAACGACGACGGTTTACTGCTTTGGTTCGCGTGAGCAATCATTGCTCGGATTCCTCGGTGTCACGGAAAATGCTGGTGAGAAAAACCCGTATTTGCTTCTATGATAGCCCTTCGTAGATATCTAGCTAGAGAGGTTTACTAGGATTTGGTAGCGGTTCTTCAGGAGATTTAATGGGTGGATTTCAAAACAGACTTGGCACAAAGTGCATTAGTCCCAAAGGGACGAAATAAAATAGCCCAGGGCAAGGTCGGGCGAGCGTAGCGAGACAGCCGCAGCCCTGGGTTTGATGTGTTGACTCCTCTTCGGCCGAGTGAAAAAATTTGCCATCAATCGGTGCGCAGCCGAGGCCGATACACGACCGCGGCTTGGTTTCGTCCTCGGCCACACTCCGTTCTGTAGTAACACCAATCGCTCGGACGATGGTACTTCCACACTTCCAACCCAGGGCTAGCGCCCTGGGCTATTATATCTTGCCCTTTCAGGGCAATGTTGCGGCTTCGACTGCCCTTGTCAGCGAGAACTCTTTGAAATCGTTTTCGTTGCATGGCGATTCCACCACCATTGCAATTAGCCAATCAAACCACCCTCGAGAAATCTAGAGAGTGAATTCAGGCGTTCCTCCGGCTCGAATACTCATTGCATCTGTGTCAATCAATTCCACGTCCAGAGGCAACTGTCCTTCGTGAACCAGTTTGCACCTAAACCATTTGTATAGAATGTACGGAATGCTTTGGAGTTGTCCACGAAATTCGACTTTGATTACCCCACGCCACCGCTTATCAAGGAAGCTTTCAAAGGCTTCGCGGTCGCTAACAGAAGGATTTGTGATTTCTTTCTTGGAACTTGCAGCTACCGCAATCAATGCATTCAAGATAGCGCCTTCGTAGCGCCCATGATGATACAGCATCAACGCATCTTCAACACGTCTTCTAATGCTCACAAGAGACCCTCGCGATATGTGCCTGAGTTATATCAACCCAATGCGACACTTGTGGGACCGCGGACTATTGCACAAATAATGGAACCATCGTGTCTTGAGTACTGTTGATTCTATCCTTCTTCGATAGCTGCTTTCATTGCTTCCAAGTCTTCGTGTGGAATCGTTCCGACAAACTTGAGCAATTCCTCGCTGGGTGTTCCTTTTGCAGGATCTTTCTTGACGGAACGCATGAACTGCAAAACCTCTGCTTGCTGCTCAGGCGTTAGCTGTGCGAACTCGTTGCCGAAATCTGAATTGAAAGCGGTACTCATGCGTTTTTTTTCATGGGTGACGAATTGTTGATCCCACCTAAAGCATAGCAAGAATTTTAGTGAAAAGACAAATACGGGACGAAGCATTCCCCGGTTTTCTAGCTATACAGTCAATTGTTAGCTTGCCGCAACGGCACTAGTGCCACCAACTTTTGCGCCGTTGGCCGAACCGTCGTGACCCGCTTGCCGTTGTTTCCACACTTCTTCGATAATCTCGGCGCCCACCAAACCGTACAACCGCGGGCGCGGCGGGATGAGCGAGGTATCGACCTCTTCGTAACTGAGGCTTGGCTCGCCCGACTTGTCGAACGTAGCGATTGTTGTTTTGAGCCATTTTCTATTCTTTTCTTCAAAGGCGTCGCACCATTTTTCGGCTTGGCGGCGTTTCTCGGCGGGGTCGTCGGTGTCGATGCCGGGCATTTCGAACTCCGGCTTATAGTGGGCTCCGCGGCATTCGTCGCGAGCGAGTGCGCCCTGGAGAATCGCCTTGGCGATGGGGAACATGTCGCGTAGCGCCTTGGTGAACATCACGTTTTGGTTGGTCCAATTGCCGGTGTCCGAAAGCGAGCAATTGGCGGTGCGCTCCGCCAGTTCGGCGACCGTGGCCAGTGCGCTGGTCAACTGATCGTTATTGCGTACGACCGTGGCTGCCTTGGTCATCACGTCGCCCAGTTCTTGATGGATGACGTACGGGTTCTCGCGTCCGCCGGTGCGCTTAAGCAGGGCGTCGTGCTCCAGTTGCTTCACGGCACGTTGGCCGCGAAGTAACGTGTTGTATTTTTCGTCGTGGGCTGAGTCGGGGAGCGAGGCGAGCATGTTTTCGATGCAGGGTGCCACGAACAGGCCGGTGAAAATACAGGACAGCAGCGAATTAGCTCCCAAGCGGTTGCCGCCGTGGTATTGGTAATCGCATTCGCCGATGGCATAGAGGCCGGGGATGTTGGTTTGGTGATTTTGCGGCGCGCCCGGTTCGAGCCCTCCCTCCGCCGAGCGGACATAGTCGGCCCACAGACCGCCCATGGAATAATGCACGGCGGGGAAAATTTTCATGGGGACTTCGCGAGGATCGACCCCCTGGAATTTTTCGTAAATATGCAAAATGCCGCCCAGCTTGCGGTCCAGCTCCGCTCGCGAAATGTGTGTCAAATCGAGATACACGCATTGCCGATCTGCTTCGACGCTTAAGCCTTCGTTCACGCACACATTAAAAATCTCGCGGGTCGCGATGTCGCGTGGTACGAGATTTCCATACGCCGGATAGCGTTCTTCCAGGAAGTAGTAACGCTCGGCCTCGGAAATCTCGCTAGGTTCGCGGGAATCATGTGCTTTGCGGGGCACCCAAACGCGGCCTCCCTCGCCGCGGGCGCTTTCGCTCATCAGACGCAATTTGTCGGCGCCGGGAATCGCGGTGGGATGGACCTGTATACATTCGCCATTGGCGTATTTTGCGCCAGCCTGCACGCTACGGCTGGCGGCGCTGCCATTGCAGGCCATCGACATTGTGCTGCGTCCGTAAATCAGCCCGCAACCGCCAGTGGCCAACACGACGGCATCGGCTGGAAATGCGCGAATTTCCATCGTTACCAGGTTCTGTGCGATGGCTCCACGGCAGCGGCCCTCTTCGTCGATCACTGGACTCAGGTAATCCCAGCCCTCGTACATTTCGACCAAGCCTGCGCTATGCCAGCGTCGGACCTGCTCGTCGAGAGCGTAAAGCAATTGCTGGCCGGTGGTCGCCCCGGCAAAGGCGGTGCGTTTATAAAGGGTGCCGCCAAAGCGGCGCTGGTCGCGAAACCCTTCGGGTGTGCGATTAAACGGGACGCCGAGCCTGTCCATGAGGTCGATAATCCCCGGGGCTGCATAGGCCATTTCTTTTACAGGCGGTTGATGCTGGAGAAAATCGCCGCCGTAGACGGTGTCGTCCAGGTGCAGCCATTCGTTGTCGCCCTGTTGGCGAGTGAGCTCGTTAACGCTGTTGATGCCGCCCTGGGCGCAGACGCTATGCGAGCGCTTCACGGGCGTGAGACTCATGCAGTCGACCGCAATCCCCTGCTCGGCCAGTTTCATCACCGCCGCAAGCCCCGCCAATCCCCCGCCGACTACCAGTACGCGTTGTTGTGTCATGAATCAACTTTCATTGGTTTTCTTTGATAGATGTCTCTCGCAGAGACGCGGAGGCGCAGAGAAGACAGTGTTAATCTTCGATACCATTTGCTATTCGGACGATTCCTTGTTTCATGAGATTGACGTTAAAGTTGAGGAGTAGTCCTAGTGATTTGTTAGTAAGCCTTAAATATGTCAGCAGTTGCTTTTTGTGAACGTCTGTCAGATTTTCAACGGATTTGATTTCGACAATGATGGTGTCTTCTACCAACAGATCGAGCCCATATCCTTCGTCAAAGCGAAGTCCTCGATATTCAATTGGCACCGCAACTTGCCTGGATACTTTCAGGTTCCGGCTCTTGAGTTCATGAGCCAAAACGACTTCATACACGCTTTCAAGCAGCCCGGGCCCAATCTCTCGGTGGATAGTTAATGCCGCATCAACAATTTCTCCACTAAGATCATTCAACCTCATGGCAATATCTTACAAGCAGTTCCCTTCAATCTTAAAAACTCTGCGTCTCCGCGCCTCTGCGAGAGACTTTCTCCTATTGCATCACTCGCTATCCGGATGAACTCGCGCCACTTCTTTGGCCGTTTCGTGCCCGGTGCGTTTATGGTCGTTGGGGGCGAGTTCGCCCGACTCGGTTTTGTGTTGGTACATGCGATCTTCGACTTGCACGGCCTGTTGGAGTTGTTCGCCGTGGCCTACCGCCCACATGCCGTACAGTGCGCCCACGCCTGCCACGGCCAGCAGCACGCCAAACGCGCTACACATAGCCGACGCCCGGGCCTGCGCCTTGGGGCTGGTCCAAATGCCCCAGGTGATGCCCATGGTCCAAAGTCCGTTGGCCAAGTGGTACACACAAGACAGTAGCCCCACCAGATACAGCACCACCATCGCGGTGCCTTGCAGTGCCGCTCCGGCAGTCGAGGCGGCGTTGAATGCCTTGAATTGCGCACCGCCAAGCGGGCGCACGACGTTTTCCAACCAGACGTCGGCATGAAACCATCCGTGCATGTGAAACACGTGGACCATAATAAACACAAAGGCAAGCATGCCGGTCGCGCGCTGCAGCGTGTAGCGGTAGTTTGGCCCGTAGCGATATTGGTTGCTATTGGGCATCCCACCAGCGACAATCACCATGCCGATCACCGCGTGGAACAATATCGGTATAAAAATAAACGCCCACTCGACCACTGGTAGCAGCGATCCCAGACTGTGGATCTGATACACATTTTTTTGGAATGTGGCGGGGCTTTCCAGCACGCTGGCGTTCACCACCAGGTGCACCACCATGTAAGCCCCGACCGGGATCAGCCCGGAGAGCGAATGCAGTCGGCGAATGAGAAAGTCGTGTCGGGTCAAAAACGATTGCGGTGAGTTATCCACGCGAAAGATTCCTTAAGAGCGTCTCACAAGACCCAAAAAACCAAGCCCCCATGGCGATTTGGCGGAAACCTGCGGAAATCGCCGGTTTCTTGGCTTTGCCCGGTTTCCCGTATTTCAATGGTGCGACGGCGGGCCACCAGGTCATTCCAACCCGGTGCTTGTTCAGTATAAAGCAGCCATTGCCGTTGCCAAGGCCGATTGCGTGGTTGGCGGTTCTGGCATATATTGGTCGATTCGGAACAGGTGCTAAAGACAATCCATAGCTCCAGCCTATGGTTCGGGATTCGAGAGATTCAGGAGTAACGATGACGATCGACAAAAGCCTAAAAATCCGACGTGGCGGGTCCGCGAACCGCAGCGTGCTGACCCGAATCGAGCGTCTGGAAAAGCTCAAAGAAACGGAGCGTTGGAAAGAGGGGGATTCGCCCCTGGGTTTGCCCAAAGTACGAGTGCGCAAGCTCGTGATGAAGAAGAAAAAGAAGAAGAAGGAAGAAGAAGGCGACGAGGCCACCACTTCCGAAGCAGCGAACTAAGCCGCAGTGGGTTGGGCCACTCTCGGGTAGCCCAGACAACAGCGGGTAGCCCAGACAACGCATGTTGTCTGGGGGCCGTAGGCCCAAGAGGTCTTCCCGATTTAGCCGAGCCATTTCAGTGGCACTCCGACTGACTTGCCGTTGCCGAGGCATGGGCTTAGCTTGGTGGATTTAGCCGCTCGCTGCAAGCCTCTTGTCGCTGCGCGACCCAGACAACGGTGTTGTCTGGGCTACCCACTTTCGAACAGGCCGTTATTCTTTGATCAAATCCTTGACCGTCCCGTTGCCGGGGATCATTGGGAGCACGTGTTCTTGGTAAGGGACTTCCACGTCCAAAAGATACGGGCCGTCGTAGTCGAGCATCGCTTGGAGGGCCCCGACGAGGTCGGCTTTTTCTTTTACAGAATTTGCCCCCCAACCGAAACCTTTGGCAATGGAGACGAAGTCGGGATAGCGCTCCTTGGGGCCGAGTCCGTCGCCTTTGCCGACGGCTTCGGGATTGTCGACCGGTCCCAGGTAGGTGTGTGCGCGGTTACCTTGCATGAAACGATCTTCCCACTGCACCACCATGCCCAAGTGTTGGTTGTTCAGCAACAAAACCTTCACGGGCAGTTTTTCGCAAACGCAGGTCGCCATTTCCTGGATGTTCATCAAGAAGCTGCCGTCGCCGTCGATGTCGATCACCAGCCGACCGGGGTGGACGGCTTGAGCCCCCATCGCAGCAGGCAAGCCGAAGCCCATCGTGCCCAGCCCGCTGCTGCTCATCCAGCGGCGCGGCTCGGCGAATTTGTAGAACTGGGCGGCCCACATTTGGTGTTGGCCAACGCCCACCGCAACGACCGGATCCTGCTCGGCGGTGAGTTTCCACAGTTCTTGGATGGCGTGTTGCTGCACGATGCCGGGGAAGCTGGTGTTGAACTTAAATGGATCGTCTTGTTTCCACTGTTGGCACTGCTCGACCCATTCGGAGATGTCTTCGGGCGGCTCGACAATTTTGTTCAGCTTGTCGAGTGCGTATTTCACATCACTACAAACGGGAATATGGGCTGGCTTGTTTTTGTTCAATTCCGAAGCATCGATGTCGACGTGAATAATCTTGCCGTGCTTGCAGAACTCTTCGACCTTGCCGGTCACCCGATCGTCGAACCGCACGCCCAGCGCGATGAGCAGGTCCGCCTGATCGACCGCCAAGTTGGCATAGACCGAGCCGTGCATGCCTAGCATGTCGAGCGACAGGGGATCGGTCCCCGGATACGCGCCCAAGCCCATCACGGTCGTCGTGATTGGGATGCCCGTTTTCTTGATCAAAGTACGCAGTGCTTCACTGGCCTCGGCTGAGATGATTCCTCCGCCGGCGTAAACTACTGGTCGCTTAGAGAGTTTGATCGCTGCAGCGATTTGATTGATTTGCTCGGGGCGCGCAAGTGGCGAGTCGAATCGATAGCCGGGCAACTCGGGCTCGGCGTCGTAATCGGGAACACACGAGGAGAGCTGTACATCTTTCGGCACGTCGACCAGCACCGGACCTGGGCGACCTGTGGTGGCGATTAAGTAGGCCTCTTTGATCACGCGGGCGATGTCGGCCACATTGGTAACCAGATAATGATGTTTGGTGATGCCGCGGCAGACTTCGACAATCGGCGTTTCCTGAAATGCGTCGCTGCCGATCACCTTCGTGGGCACCTGGGCAGTGATGGCGATCATCGGCACGCTGTCGAGCTTGGCGTCGGCAATCGCGGTTACCAGATTCGTAGCGCCGGGCCCACTAGTGGCCATGCAAACGCCGACTTTGCCCGTGCTCCGTGCAACGCCCTGAGCGGCAAAGCCACCGCCCTGCTCGTGACGCGGCAGAATGGTACGCAGTTTATCGCTAAAACGAGTGAGCGCTTGATGCAACGGCATACTCGCTCCGCCGGGGTAGGCGAAGATGGTATCCACACCCAGGTTGACCAACGCCTGGATCAGAATGTCTGCTCCGGAAGTCAATTCACCTTGGGTTTTTTTCTTTGCAATTGTCGCCACAACAGACACCTCAAATCGGTTTCAATAAAGGATATTAACCACAAAGGCACAATGGACACAAAGGAATGGAAGGAATTAGAGGAAGTGGGGAATAGGAGGAATCTAAAAATTCCTGCCAATCCCCTATTCCTTCAATTCCCAACTTCCTTTTGTTTTCTTTGTGTCCATTGTGTCTTCGTGGTTCAATTCCCTCTGGTCATTCAATTCTCAAATAAACTCTCATGCGGAACGCCCAGGGCCCGTTCGAGTTTATCCGCCTCAAACCGATCCATCCTAAATGGAAAACAGTTGAAATACAAGGACTTATGACGCGGGCAGCAGTGCTTTTGGCTTTTTGAACTTGCACAAATCGGGTGGCATGCCCTCGTCTGCGTGGGCATGGGGACAAGCGTACAAAATGCCGTAAACATGGCCACGTCGGCGGACCTCCGAGGCCATGCCACCCGACCGTGGAACAAGGGACCGCGTCTTCCACGCCAGGTTCGCGGCTGTGCGTGACTCACATAGGCTCGGCCGATAGAATAAGGGGACAGCCGCTGCTCCCGTCACATCCGATTTCCACTGCCCTATCAGAGAACCCGTCATGGACCAAATTCTTGCCCAAGTAAAACTAGCGCGGCGGCGGCTTTGGCTGGAATTGTTTGTGAACCGGCTTTTCCGCTGCTGGTTTGTGGCAGTGGTTGTGGCGATGGTTTCCATCGCAGTGCCCAAGCTGGTGGCCATTAAAACCTTGCCGGAGAACTGGACGTTGCTGAGTTTGGGCGTCTGCCTGACAGTTGGCTTGGGGGTTGCTGCCGTTTGGACTTGGCTACGCGGCCGGAGCGAGTTGGACGCGGCTGTGGAGATCGACGTCCGATTTGGTTTGAAAGAACGGGTTTCGAGCAGTCTTTCGCTCACGCCCGCGATTGCCGAGACACCTGCGGGCCAGGCGTTGTTGGCCGACGCGGTGCGCTCGGTCCGCAACCTTGATGTCCGCGAACGTTTTTCGATTGGACTCGAACGACGTGTCTTGCTTCCCTTGACATCGGCGCTATTGGCTTTTTTGTTGGTGACGTTTGTCGCGAATCGCGAAGCGCAGAGCAGTGCCGATCCCGGGTCGCAGGAAGCTACCAAAGAGCAGATTGACGCGGCGACTAAAAAACTTCGCGAACGTATGCTGGAACGCCGCAAGCAGGCTGCCGAAAAGGGGCTCAAAGATGCCGAGGGGCTGTTTCGCGAGTTGGAAAAGGAAACTGAAAAACTCGCTGCGGCGCGCGATGCCGATCGCAAGAAAACGCTGGTGAAGCTTAACGATTTGGCCAAGCAACTGGAGAAACGTCGCGAGCAGTTGGGGGGCGATCAGGCGCTGCGCAAGCAGTTGGACCAGATGAAAAGTTTCCAACGTGGCCCGGCCGACAAGATGATCAATGCAATGAAACAGGGCCAATGGCAAACCGCGATGCGCGAGTTGGATAAACTTCGCAAACAGATCGAAAGTGGTCAGCTTAGTTCTGAAGAGAAAAAAGAACTCTCCAACCAACTGAAACAACTGCAAGAAAAGATATCCGAGGCTGCCGCCCAACGCGAGCAGGCCATGCAAGAATTGAACAAGCAGATCGAACAGCAAAAGCGGCAGGGCAACCTCGAACGTGCGGGAGAACTGCAACAGAAGCTCGATCAGCTTCGCAAGCAGCAACAGCAGATGAGCAAGTTGGGCCAATTGGCCCAGAAAGCGGGGCAGTGCGAACAGTGCATGCAGCAGGGCGATGCTGCCGGGGCGGCTGCGGCGCTGGATCAGATGATGCAGCAAATGGAGCAGTTGCAGCAGGAAATGGCCGAGGGCGAAATGCTCGACGTGGCACTCGACCAATTGCAAATGGCCAAAGACGCCATGTCATGTCAGCAATGCCAGGGCCAAGGTTGCCAGTCGTGCAGTGGCAACAAGTTTGGCGAGAAGAGTGGCAACGGCATGGGGGCCGGGCGTGGCTATGGCCCGCGTCCCGACGAGAAAAACGACGTCGATTTCCGCGATTCCCAGGTTCGGCAGAAGCCTGGGCGTGGGTCGGCCGTCGTGGTGGGCGAAGCAGACGGTCCCAACGTTCGTGGCCAGGTGATGGAAACCATCAAACAAGAAATGGCTGCCACAGGAAGCGCGCAGGCCGACCCGCAAGTGGTCGAGCAACTACCAAAATCGCGCCGCGAGCACGCCGAGGATTACTTCAACACTCTGCGCGATGGCATTTGAGGGGTGAGAGGTCGGAGGCCAGAGGTCGGGGTTTGCCAGCATTCGTCTGCCTCTTCTTTACAATGGGTGCCACTGTCTGGTCCACCACGGCAGATTCGCTGGGGCGAACTTGTCCAGCAGTGGAACACTGGTACCCGCTTCCCACTACTGGACAAGCCAGCAGTGGCACCCTCTGATTCAGGCGCATAAGCCGCTAGCAGCTCGCTTTTCTCTTTCTGTCGAACGACAAAGAAATGTCAAAGTTTGACGATTGCGCAGACGATAACAGTTGTGCTGACTGTTCTCGCAGCCATTGCGCGCCCTGTCCTTTGTGGGTCGCCAGTGCTAGCAGACTAGCCAGTCCGGGGGGAAACGGACGGCAAAGCAACTCGCGTATGGAAGTGCAGGTTGCTTGCTGCCGCCGGACTCGGGCGATTGCTCGTCAGGCAAATGCCTGTGAGCGATCGGAGCTAGGAACGCAGCATCATGAACCGGCAGATTCGCACTTTTACGTCGCTTTCGCTTTGCGTCCTGACCTTGGCGTCGGGTTGCCAACCGGTACAGCCGTTCTTCTTCTCCGAAGATGGCAACCTACTCGGCCCCGGCGATTTGTCGCACTACATGGAAGTCGCTACCGACATCGAGTACCCGGACGTCAACACGCCAACTCTCGACGAAGTGCATGGAGCGCGAGCACCGCTTACGTTAGCCAATGCCGAAGATTATGAAATGTGGGATCTCTCGCTGGAGGAGGTCACTCGAATTACGCTTTCCAACAGCCAGGTCGTTCGGCAGCTAGGTGGACGGATTGCCGACGGCGGTAGCAACATCTCGGGGTCGACTCCCGAAACTCTGCAAAACAACGCTTCCGGGGCCGTGACCACTTACGACCCGGCATTGGTAGAAAGCGGCAACGGCACGGGAACCGGCAGCCAATTCAGCGGCACGGGTGTCGAAGGAGCTTTGGCGGAATTCGACGCACAGCTCGATTCCAGCATTATCTGGCAAAACAACGACCGACCGCAGAACTTTGGGCTCACCGGCCCCGGATTGGGCGACTTCTTTGCCCCCTTGTTTCGGCAAGACACCGGCAACTTTACCATGGGCGTTACGAAAACAACCGCCGACGGAACGACCTTCGAGTTCCGCAACAATACGCTGTACGACTTCAACAACAACGGCAGCCGCATCCAACCGAGCGATTGGTTTACGAATTTCGAAGCAGCGTTTACACGACCTTTGCTACAAGGCGCCGGCACACAATACAACCGCATTGCCGGGCCCCTTACTTTTCAACAAGCCTCGGGTGGCGTTTCCAATCAGATCGATGGCGTGATCATTTCGCGCATTCGGCATGATATTACGCTCACCGATTTTGAGGCGGGTGTGCGGAACCTGATGCGTGACGTGGAAGACGCCTATTGGGAACTTCATTTCGCCTACCGCGATTTGGAAGCGCGCAAAGTTGGTCGTGACAGTGCTCTGGAAACCTGGCGCAAAATCAAAGCCCTGAAACGTGTGAGCACCACCGGCGGCGAAGCCGACAAGGAAGCCCAGGCGCGATCCCAGTATTTCTTGTTTCGCGCGCAGGTAGAAACGGCGCTGACCAATCTGTTTCGAGTTGAAAATCGCCTGCGTTACATGATGGGGCTTGCTTTTTCCGACGGTCGATTGATCCGTCCGAGCGACGAACCCACGACGGCGCAAACCCGGTTTGATTGGGCCACTATCCACTGCGAATCGCTCGCCCGCCGTACGGAATTGCGCAAACAACGGTGGCAAGTCAAACGGCGCGAGTTGGAGTTGGTTGCATCGCGCAACCATTTATTGCCCAGGCTCGATGCGGTGGGACGTTACCGCTGGCTCGGAGCGGGTGACGACTTGATCGATAACAATGGCACGGGAGTAGCCCCGTTTGGCGATGAATCCAACGCGTTTGAAGTGCTCACCGATGGCAACTTCCAGGAATGGGAATTGGGCATCCAGCTTTCAATTCCGATCGGATTCCGTCGGGCCCTCTCGGGTATTCGGCATCATCAATTGTTGCTGGCTCGCGAGCGTGCGGTGATGGAGGATTTGGAATTGGAAGTTTCCCATCAACTGGGAGACGCCATTCGCGATGTTGAATTAAACTTCGGCCTTACGCAGACTAATTTCAATCGCCGCGTTGCTGCCGAGGACGAAGTCGAAGCGATCGAAGCCATCTACGATTCCGGTCGCGTGACGCTCGACTTGTTGCTCGACGCCCAGCGGCGTCGGGCCGAAGCCGAGTCGGCCTATTATCGGGCGCTGGTCGATTACAACCGGGCCATCATGCGGGTGCATTATCGCAAGGGCTCGTTGTTGGAATACAATGGCGTGTATTTGTCCGAAGGTCCTTGGCCCGGGAAGGCGTCGTTCGACGCCCTCCGACGGGCACGTCATCGCGATGCGAGCACTTATCTCGACTACGGATTTACGCGTCCCGACGTGATCAGCCATGGTCCGCACAGCCAATTCCAGGGTTCCACGGAAATCGTTCCGACGCCAGCGAACGATGGCCCGGAGTTTGATTTCCCCCAGGGCAACGAGGATGTGCCGGGTGACGAAATGATTCCTTTACCAGAAGACGAAACAGGTGATGTTGGCCAGCGGCGTTTGGAGATTACTCCCGCCGATCTTGTCAGAACCCCTGACGTCGTGGCGCGAATCCAACTTGCCTCCTACGAAGAGGCGGCTTCTCCGATAATTGAGGCAGACGATTTGCCAGTTTCAGCAAATCCAGGCAACAACCAGACGGCCGTGGTAAACTGGAAGGCCAAATCGTCACTCTCATCTCCGAACCCTAGCCAATTGCCGGCAGTGTCCACTTCGAGTTGGCAACAGACTGTCTCCCAAGCCGATGAACCTGAAACGCATCACCCGACTGTTGAAGCTGCTGCAAACCCTTCAGTCTGGTCAAGCGCAGAACGCCAATAAGCTTGCTAAGGAGTGCGGCGTCAGTCGTCGGACGGTTTTTCGCGATTTGGAAACACTGCGTTCGGCGGGCATTCCGGTCAAGCTTGATGACGATTCACGGCGATATTTTATTCCCAGTTCGTTCTTTCTGCCGCCGACCAACTTTACGGCTGCCGAAGCGCTGTCGATTATTGCGTTGGCGAGCGAAGTAGGCGATCGGAAGCAACTTCCCTTCTACGAACCGGCCCGACAGGCTGCGCTCAAATTGGAAAGCACGCTTCCCGGGGCGATGCGTGAAGAGCTCCAATCGATGACCCGCAACATTCAAATTCGGGTAGGCCAGACGAATCCGCTTGCAGGACAAGAATGCGTTTATCAGAAAATTGTCGACGCGATTGCCAAGCGGCGCGTGTTGCGAATGGAATACGAGAGCTTGACCGAATGGGAGACCATCAAAACTAAATTGCGTCCCTATCATTTGTTGTTCAGCCGAAGAAGTTGGTACGTGATCGGCCAAAGTTCGCTGCATGGGGAACCTCGCACGTTCAACCTGGGGCGTATTACGTCACTACAAACGATGCGACAGAAATTTGCCGCACCGAAACATTTCAGCCTCAATGGCTATCTAAGAAACGCCTGGCATTTGATTCCGGAGCCGGGCAGAGACCATCATGTGGTAGTTCGCTTTCGACCGATGGTTGCGCAAAATGTTGCCGAAGTGGTTTGGCACAAAACCCAAGAACTGAAATTCCGCGAGGATGGAAGCTTGGAGTTTCATGCCCACGTCTCGGGTTTGAGCGAAGTTGCCTGGTGGATCATGGGCTATGGCGATCAGGCGGAAGTGATCAAGCCGATGAAGTTACGGCGCATAGTCGCGGGGCGAGTGGCTAAGATGTATGCTACGTACAACGGTTTGGCGGGCCGCTAAGCCGCAAGCGGCATTTGGGTAAGGTTTGCAGTGTCATTTGAAGGAGGGATGCCACTTTGCCTTCTCCACGGAATTACCCGCTGCGTAAATGGTCGTCACTTGATCATTTTTTGTTAATTTGAAACCACGTTCTTTTGGCGTGGTTTGAGGAAAATAGTTTTACTGTTATCTTGGTTTTTTTGGAGAACGCTCGCAAAGGCGCTAAGGCGCAAACCACTGGGTATCTGTTCTTTGCGCCTTAGCGCCTTTGCGAGAGACATTTCCAACCGAAGGCGAAGTATTTCTACAAGAGCTCTCGCGTACACATATAAGGCCACTTATGTTTTTTTCTTTCGACGGCATCGATGGGGTCGGCAAAACGACGCAAATCGATCTTTTTTGCCAGTGGCTTGCCGAGCGGGGGCATGAGGTCTTCACCTGTCGTGATCCGGGTAGCACTGCTTTGGGCGAGCGGGTGCGGGAGATCCTGCTCACGAGCGACGAGAGTACGCCCATCGCCCAGCGATCTGAGATGTTGCTCTATATGGCTGCACGTGCGCAATTGGTCGATCAGGAGATTCGTCCCGCGGTGGCCGAAGAAAAGATTGTTGTTTCCGATCGCTTTCTGCTGGCCAACATTGTTTATCAAGGGTACGCCGGGGGGCTGAACGTCGATGCGGTGCGCGAGGTGGGCCAGATTGCAACCGATGGCGTGATGCCCGACTGTGTGTTTTTGCTCGACATGTCGCCACAAGCCGCCCGGCATCGCATGGGCGACGAACTCGACCGCGTGGAAAGCCGGGGTGACGAATATCGCCAACGGCTCCGCGAAGGCTTTCTCCAAGAAGCCAAGCAATGGGGCGAAACCGTACACGTACTCAACGCGGACCGTCCGATCGACGAACTGCAACAAGAAATCCGCAACATCGCGGTAAGGTTGTTGGAGAGTAGCTAATACGCCGAGGTAATACTGAGCCACAAACGGCTGGAGTAGCCCATGACGTTATCGAGGGATGATAGCCACAAAAAACACAAAAAGGCACGAAAAGAATGAAAACTATAAACTCGATGTTCTTCGACTAGTTTTTTTTTGCGACTTTTTTGTGTTTCTCGTGGCTATCAAAATTTTTTTAGTTGGGTTATGCAGTGTCCTGCGCGCGGCCGACGTCTGTTGCCAAGTTAGAGCGACGGCCCCAGCGTTCTAAAAGCAGGATGAGGATAAACGCTGCCGTTGCCGCGCCTAAGCAGATTGTGACGCGCGAGTCCCACGCTTCGGGCATAAACGGTTCGTAGCGTTTGTGCTTCAGCTCGTTGATTGCGGGGGTCAGATCGGTCTGGAACGGCCACATCAATCGTAGCGAACCGATCATGAATCCGCCTAGCACAGCCATCGTCGGCATGTGCGCTTTGGCGAGCAGCCACTGCAAAACTTTACTGAAGCTGATGATGCCTACCGCACAACCGGCCGCGAAGGCGGCAAGTGCGGTGAGTTCCTGCGTCGAGAGATTGAAGTGCGGCGCACGGTGGATCATCCCGGCAACGGTTTCATAATCGCCAAGCAACCAAAGAATATACGCGCCGCTGATTCCCGGCAGAATCATTGCACAGATGGCGATTGCCCCACAGACAAAAAAGTAGCCAGGATGCTCGTGCTGCCCCAACTGCGTCAACCCGACGAGCCAAAAGGCACCCACAGCCGCAATAGTTGCCAGGGCAGTGCATCCCAAAAATTGTGCGAATCCGCGCGGTTCGATTCTGCGAGCAACAATCAGGCTCGAAGCCAGGATCAACCCAAAAAATGCCGCCAGAGTGACCATGCGGTAATCGAGCAGCAGCAACAACATGAGTTTAGCAAGACAAACAATTCCCGTCAGAATTCCCAATCCGAGAGTCAGCAGAAATCGAAGGTCGAGATATTCCGCTGCAGCACGCCATTGCCGCTGCGTCGCTAGCCGTATCAGATGCGCGTCGACATGGCTGATTGCGGTAACGAGCCTTTCGTAAATCCCCAGGATCAGAGCAACCGTCCCGCCGGAGACGCCGGGGATGATGTCGGCCCCTCCCATGAGAAAACCACGTACAAATTGAGCACCATCGGCTCGGCTTGGCAGATTCAACTCGCATTCTCCCAGGTCTATCGAATATCGAGTAATTTTCTGTTTGCCCGGAATCGAAAAATCTGACGCGAAAACCGGGGTGACTGTGAACAGTAACACATTAGTCCACCAGTAGAGTGTGTAAAATGCGAGCCCCGAAAAAGACAAGGTTTTTTTGGGTTGGGCCAATAAAGCAAATGGTTTTCTTCGATGCTCGGGTACTCAGATAATTTGGAGGGTGATTGGATTTTGGCCGATGGAGAGATTTCCGTTGACGAGCGGTGCAATTCGCTCTAAAATTGTTTCTCAATTGAAGTTACGACACTTCCGGACCATATATTCTAATTTATCCATTCTAAACAATCCCGAGAACGATGTAGCCCGCGAGCCATTCGGGGCATGAAGTCGTGTTCTTCTTGGTCTATGATAGGCGCGGGGTGTAATGCCGACCTGCAAGGGCGCAGGTCGGAGGCAATATCTTCCTAGAGTATTGCAGCGGTGGTGACCAGCATTATGCTGGGTTGGCGATTTTTGCTGGCTGTACTGGATGTGCATCATGGTTCCCCTCAGAGTTGGTTCTGCTTGGGAGGTCAACGCTCCGGCCAAGCTGAATCTTTATCTTGATGTATTAGGCCCTCGTGCCGATGGTTTCCATGACTTGGAAACCCTCATGGTGCCGGTACAGACTTACGATCAACTCCGCTGGAGCGATCCCAGCGGTGGTTCTGCACTCTCTCGATCACCTCTCAGTCTGCGTGTTCACGCTTCCCTAAATCGGGACCTGTTGCCTAAGGCGAACTTGGGATCCGACGCAGAGAATCTTGTTGTTCGCGCTGCTAAACGTCTCGCCGAAGTGGCGGGGGTTGATCCTTGGGGTTCGTTCGATCTTTTTAAGCGAATTCCCGTCCAATCGGGCATGGGGGGCGGCAGTAGCGATGCGGCTGCCGCGCTGTTGTTGGCGAACGAGGCTTGGGGAATTGGCTATTCTCGCGAGCGGTTGTCAACAATTGCCGTCGAATTGGGAAGCGATATTCCCTTTTTCCTCAGCCATGGCGCCGCCATTTGCCGAGGCCGAGGCGAACGGTTGGAGCCTGTTTCGCGATTGCCAAAGTTGCACTTTGTCGTTGTTCAGCCGCCAGCCGGGCTTTCAACGGCACACGTGTTTGGTCAGTGGAAACAACAAAAAATTTCTGCCGAAGAGTCACAACCCAATCGTGCTGGCGTCAAGGATTTGCTGGAATCATTCTCTCGGGGAAGGTTGGCCGAGGCGGGAACCAGGATGATGAATCGCTTGGAGTCGGCCGCGGCCGCACTGACACCGTGGATTGAAAGATTGCGTCTGGCACTGAGCCGATGTGGGGCTTATGGGCAACTTATGACGGGCAGCGGCTCGGCATGTTTTGCCTTAATGCGATCGGCTAGTCACGCAAGAAGCGTTGCCGGGCAGTTTTCTGGTATGGGTTTGGGGAGAGTTTGTATCACTTCCAGTTGTGTGTGAGTCGTTCGATCTGGCAAGGAGTAGCAGCGTGCAAATCACCGAAGTGCGAATCAAACTGATGGAAGATCCGGGCGAACGCCTGAAGGCCTTTTGCTCGGTCACGTTCGACAACTGTTTTGTAGTGCGCGATCTGAAGATCATCGAGGGGGCCAGCGGTCCCTTTGTGGCGATGCCCAGCCGCAAGCTCACGTCGCATTGTCCGCAGTGTGGAACCAAGAACCATCTTCGCGCACAGCACTGTAATCAATGTGGAAACTCGCTATCCCATGAGCGCACTGCTCTCGACACAGAAGGACGTGCCAAGCTGTACGCCGACATTGCCCACCCGATCAATTCCGCCTGCCGAGAAATGATCCAAGATGAGGTAATCAACGAATTTCACGAAGAAATCGAACGCGCCAAGCAACCAGGGTATGTGTCGCGATACGACGATTTCGATGCCGATTCGGGCGAGTCGCGTCCGTCGGCTCGACCCTCGGCAACACGCGTGGACCAGCCGCACGAAAAGCATGCTGCCCATGCTCCGCGATCGGGCGGGGCGGCACAACAGGCCGGTCCGAAGGGGACGGGCCCTAGCAGTCCGCCAAAGCACGCAGGCGGAAAACCGGTGGATAGTTCAGGCGATAATTTCGGCGCGGGCATTTTCGGCGGCGATTGAAACCCGCTCTTTCTAGTATGTTTTTCTCTCAAGACTTACCACGGAGTCTCGGAGAACACCGAGGTAGAAAAGAATTTATGATTGATGATTTATGAATCGCATTGGCGGAAACCTTTGGTTTCTCACTCATCAATCAGCAATCATAAATCCAATCTCCGTGGTGAAAAATCCGGGCTAGATTTCTTATCTGAAGTACCTGTTGCGATTTTGCGGTTTAAACGGTTTTATAAACCGTGAAACAGCTTTTTTCCAAGCTTGCATAACAATCTGCCAGCACTGCTGAAGCCCCCCGGTTATTTTGCCGATAAGTAATTCTGTTGCCAAAGCCCCTACTTTAACTATCTTGTTTATCGCCGGGCCTCGACGTAATTCATACCGTTTCTCATTTTCATTCTTTCGAGGAGGTGTGTGTCGCAATGATGGAGTGCAAATCGAGCATTCAAGACTTTGTGGATATTCGCCGGTACATAACTGAAACCCTTAGCAATTTTGAACTACTGAACCCTGATAATTTCAAGCTCACCCAAAGATTGTTGACCCGGAGCGGAATGCCGTGTGGAGTCTATTTTTGCTTGCACGGACCTCGCGAAGTGCGGCTCACCGCGATCTGGGAAACTGATGCCAACACCATCCTGTTCTACGGCTCGCGTGGCGAACGCGTGCAACGAACCAGATTGCTGGCAGCCCCCCAATTAGATGTGCAAGCAGTAAACGCTAGTTCCTGTGCGGCTTAAGACAGGTTTTCTGTGCACAGCAGTCACTCCCTGGGCCAGCTGCACAGGGAGTGGAAGTTGGAACTGGCGAACGTCGGCTAAAAGAAAACGGGGATTGCCTTCCCCGGGCCAGTTAGGCATACTATACAAACGTACATATTTCCGCGATCATTCACACACGGAGGTGCGAAATGTTGGTTCTTTCTCGCAAAGAAGCGCAGAAAATTCGCTTGGGCGATTCCATTGTTATCACGGTCGTCCGACTTAGCGGCGACAAAGTTCGATTAGGAATTCAAGCTCCGAAAGAGATGCTTGTGCTTCGCGACGAACTCGAAACGTTCAGCGAGATAGTGGCAGACGTTGTGGCCGAGCCGAAGGTGCTGAGTACCAGTTGCACAGGACATGGCTGTTCGCAGAGTTGCCAATCGCAGGAGCCGTCGCCAGAACGACCTTTGTTGTCTCGTACGGCCTGAGGGAGCGGAAGCTAGTCAGCATTATTGGAGTACAGCCCAAATGGGTGTAATTTTTGGTAGTGTCCTGAGAGTGTGTTGCGGCCACCGATGACCAATTCCTAATGACCGGTGAATCCCCAAAATGGACATTGGACATTGAGACTTGGGCATTCGCCCAAACCGAGTGATAACACACTATTAGGACACTACCTATTTTTTTCGCGCTAACGGTGTCCCAAAAGATGAAAGCCTGTCACGTTCTAGAACGATGAGTTTGGGATGAGTTCAGGAACGCTACCTTTGGCGTAAGCCGTTACGTCATGAGACAGCCAAGGCTGTCTCAAAACGGACCTATTGGGAACATTATCCAACGAAGGCCGATGCCTTATGTGTTGTGAAGTCGTTCCGGAAAAATTGCACATGGTACGCCCATCTTATGCAGTTAGGCATAGTTGTCCTGGCAACTCAGGCGGATGAAATCTGTGCAGATTGGGAACTGTCTTTTCGCCCTGAGGTTGGTCATCTTCTGTGGGCGTTAGCAGTCTGCCGTTTCTGCCGTCGGGCATTAATTACAGTCATGCTCAAAAAAACCCAGGAGAACTGCAAAGTCGAGCCATTCAAAAAAAGATTAGCCACAGAGAACACTGAGAATCCCTTGTTCTCCACACTCTGAGCTCTCTGTGATCTCTGTGGCTACACCCTAATCTGTTCGGCTTTTTGACTTTGCAGTTCTCCTGCAAAAACCCCCCTCGCATGGCCCATCGTTTGCTTAATTTTGCTACAATTCTCACGTTCCAATCTTGTTAAGTTTCCGGCCATCTGACCTTCCCCCGCTATTAGTACCAGCTTAAGTGAGAGAATCGGAAGTCAGGCAGTGGCCGTTAGTCATAGCGTAATCTAGAAGGAGGGCAACGTGAGACTTTTGCGCAAGGCATTGACCGATGGGTTTTGCTTGTTAGACCTTGAAGCGCGAGATCTTCAGGTTGTGTTTCGAGAAACCGTCGCGCACCTCGTTACAAAAGGGGCGGTCGAGGCCCAACACAGCGGCGAAGTGGAAACTGCTCTGCTCGGACGCGAGAAGCAGGGGTCGACTGCCATCGGGCATGCCGTCGCCATCCCTCACGTCTACCTCGACAGTGTAAACAAGCCAACGATTGTCTTTATTAGGCTTGCCAATCCGATCAACTTGGGCGCGCCTGACGGGATTCCGACGCGATTCGTCTTCGTCCTGCTCGGTCCACCCGAAGCGGCGGCCGGGCATCTCGACACACTGACGACTATTGCTCGACTCATGGCGGACGAGGAGTTCCGCTACGAAGCAGGCGAGACGCAACACCAACAGCAGTTGCTCAGCGTCTTAGATCACTACACGGAGCGTACGTCGCATGCTGAAGAGACTGAATTGAAAGAGGTTTCAGAGGGGCTCACGTATACCGGCCGGCTCTTTGGGGGACTGAAGCAAGACATCGCGAGGCGACGACCTTACTATATCGATGATTTTCGCGAAGGGCTGCATTCCAAGTGTGCTGCATCGACCTTGTTTTTGTTCTTCGCATGCCTCGCCCCTGCCGTGACGTTCGGCGGTGTCATGGCCATTCAGACCGTAGGGCAGATCGGCGCGATCGAAATGATCGTTGCGTCGGCATTTTGCGGCATCGTCTATGCTCTGCTGTCCGGACAGCCACTCATCATCCTTGGCGGAACGGGGCCACTGCTCGTTTTTACGGCCATTCTCTACCGGCTCTGCAGCGATATGGCGATACCGTTTTTACCATGCTATGCATGGGTCGGTCTTTGGACGACTGGGTTTCTCATCCTTTTGGCCGTTACTGAGGCCGGTTGTTTGATGCGATATTTCACACGATTCACGGATGAGATTTTTTCGGCGTTGATCTCACTCATCTTCATCTACGAAGCGATTCGATCACTGATTCATGTCTTTCAGGAACTCGATATCAAGAAACACCACGATACGGCCCTCCTTTCTCTCCTTTTGGCTGGAGGAACGTATCTCATTGCGATGAATCTGTCACGCTTTCGTCGCAGTGATTACCTCCTCCCGAAGATGCGCGAATTTTTCGCAGACTTTGGGCCGGCTATTGCTTTGGGCTCGATGACCGTTGTTGCCGTCCTGCTCCATGAAGTCTACCTCGACACGCTGCCGTCCCCCGACACGTTTGGGACAACCTCCGGTCGTCCTTGGCGCGTTGATCTGTTCGAGGCGCCCACCTGGGTGAGATTCGCAGCCGCAGGTCCGGCCCTACTGGTTGCCTTGCTCGTCTTTCTTGACCAAAACATTACGGCTCGGCTAGTCAACAGCCCGGATCATAAACTGCACAAGGGAGAAGCCTATCATCTCGACTTGGCGATTGTAGGCTGCCTCATCGGCGTCTGTTCTCTCTTTGGCCTGCCTTGGCTCGTTGCCGCCACGGTTCGCTCGCTTAATCATGTCCGTAGCCTGGCAACCGTGGAAGAGGTTGTCTCAGCCCGGGGTCACACGCGCGATCGGATTATTCACGTCCGAGAAAATCGCCTGACCGGATTGGCGATCCACCTGTTGATTGGGCTGTCGCTCTTGCTTCTCTCTTGGCTGAAGGTGATTCCAATGGCGGTGCTCTACGGCCTGTTCCTGTTTATGGGCGTCGTGTCGATGTCGGGCAATCAGCTTTTCGAGCGGCTCAGCCTATGGCTAAAGGATTCGGACCTGTACCCAGTGACACACTATATCCGGAGGGTACCACATTGGACAATTCATAAGTTCACGTTGCTGCAAGTGATCTGCCTCGCCATCCTGTGGCTCGTCAAGAGCAGTGTCATTGGGATTCTCTTCCCGCTGTTCATTGCCCTGCTGGTGCCGGTTCGTTTGCTGGCCAAACGATTTTTTCGCCCGGAACATTTGGCAGCCCTCGACGCGGAGGAAGAGCCGGACGAAGAAGAAACGCACTGGGCGGCCTAGTCGAATCCGCCTGACGCACGGTGCATGGTCTCAGGGCATCTTCGAGATGATGGCGCTTAGCGTTGTAGTACATGGAAAAATGTATTACGAGACAAGGCCATCGAGCATCACTGCTCGACGGCCTTGTTTTCTGTTTCAACCGAATTCTATTTTGGGCGGCTTGCTATCCCGGAAAGAGGCGTCAATCGCGAGGGCGAACGGCACCGGTGAGCCCACTGTAATCGGCACGATCCGAATCATGCCACAGAGGGTAGCCCATGCGTACCCGCTCGGCCATAACGTCCAGCTTTTCGCGGGAACCGGCCGGGGCCTGGGTGCTCCCGAAATCGCGATCGACTTTGGGCGCAAAATCTTCGTCGTGGCCATACGTTAGAATGGCTTCGAACACATTTTTGAGTTTTGGGTCTGGCATCTCTATCAACTCCTCCATCGTTACTTCGGGTTGGACTCCGGCGGGACCAAGCTACAGTTGCGACCTGAGACGGGCTTTTTTGCCAGTCAGCAGACGTCGTATGCATTGCAACTTGGCAGGACCAACCTCTCAGGTGGGAAAAAAACCTTAATGCCGGCTTGCCCCGCCAGCGGGGAGTCTACCCGCTGAATGGACACAAAAAACCGGACGTTGTTCGTATTCGTAGACTGAGATTATTACTACTAGAAATCTGAAGTCAAGTTTTTTCTCGATAGGGATTGACAATAATTACTTTTAAGAGCCGGTTTTCGCTAAACTATGCCACCTAGGGGAACTCGATAGACAATTTGTGGACATTTTGGGCAATTCGGGGCGGCTATTTCTCCCCTTTTTTGTTGGTCTCGCCACCCACGCCAACTGCCCAATGTAACCGACCCTGGTAATAGACATTTGGGGCCCCAAGTACCTGGTCACACAGGGTTAGGTTGAACCACAAAGGCACGAGGACACACAAAGGCAATGGATTGATCAATTCCTCCTTTTCCTTAGTGTCTTCGTGCCTTTGTGGTTAGTTTTTCTGGCTGTTCGACGGGCCACGAGGGTCATTCGCGAGCAACCCGACCGGTGAGCCGGATGTCCTCGCCGAGACAATCGGTTTTTACAAAGCGAAATTGAATCGCATCGGGCATGTTGGGAATTCCGATGCCCCCGATAGGGCTCGGTGCCTCCTTGCCTCCAAGGAGTTTTGCAGCCAGATAGACGTGTACTTCGTCGATGGCATGCATGTCGAATAGGGTTCCCAGCACATGGGCACCGCCCTCGACCAGCAGATTGGTCATCTGCCTCCGGCCCAATTCGTCCAGCAGTGCTTCCATGCGGTCGGCCAAAGACTTGCCGGGCAGCATCAGGACTTCGACGCCGAGCGATTCCAGACGGCTTTTATGCGATCCTGAAACGCTTTCGCCCGCCGCAACCACTACGGGGATTTCTTTAGCAGATTGCGCCAACTTGCTTGTGGGCGACAGTGATGCCGAGGTGTCGAGGACAACACGGGTTGCGATGCGTGGCCCTGGCGGGCGGGCGGTTAACAGCGGATCGTCGTTTTCGACAGTTCCCCGACCGACTAGAACGGCGTCGACTTGTCCCCGGAGCTTGTGGACCGCAGCACGCGAGGCTTCGCCGCTGATCCAGCGACTGCTACCGGTGCGGCTGGCGAGTTTTCCGTCCCATGTCATGGCCCATTTGGCGATTACCCAAGGTTTCCCATGAGTAATGAATTTGGCAAACGGAGCGATGACTTCAGCGGCCTGTTCGGCCAACACTCCTTCATCCACGTGGATCCCGGCCGCGCGAAGTTCCGCAATTCCCTGCCCGGCGACTTGAGGATTTGGGTCTTGGCATCCGACGACCACGCGCGCAACGCCGGCTTCGATCAGCGCACGCGTGCAGGGGCCCGTTTTGCCTTGGTAATTGCACGGTTCGAGCGAGACGAAGGCTTCCGCTCCGTGTGCCGCATTGCCTGCCGCTGCCAACGCCGCAATTTCCGCATGAGGTCCGCCAAACTGCCGGTGCCACCCCTCGCCGGCCACTTGCCCCTCGCGGGCCAAAACGCATCCGACCATGGGATTGGGTTCTACCAGGCCCCGTCCCCGCTCGGCGAGTTTGATGGCCATGGCCATGAAGCGGTGATCTTGGTCGGCGTGGGGCATCCCCTTATTGTTTCCGATGGAAACTAAGGGGTCCAGATGGCAGACTTTTCTCCTTGCCCGTCCCCGTCCGACGAAGGTGCCGCATCGCCAGGCGTCCAGAGTGCCGACTCTTGTCTGCTTGGCACCGTTTCAAACGCTTCTTCGAGATGCGGGGCCCCCTGAGGAGGAGCAGCAGCATTGGGTGGCGTGATCAGCCCGGCCGAGTAGAGCAATTCGTACATCGTCTCGGAGACTCCCGGCTCGGAGAGATGATTATTGCTCAGGTCTTCGAGCACACTTTTTACCCGTGGTCCGTCGACCGACTCGATGGCAAGTTGCAGCTCCAAAAGCGCCCACGGGGCCTCCGATTCATTTCGAGATTGCGACCACGTACGTGCTTTCTCGATCCACGCGAGGGCCTGCTGGGGTATGGGCTCCAGGCGGATTAGTTGCTGGAAAGCGGTCTTCAAATCGATTTCCGGATCAAGTTCCTCTCGACCGGCCAGTTCTTGCGCGACCATCAACACAGCCAAGTCGGCCCCCATCATCGCCAGACGTTGGAGAAAAAATTCAAGCGTTTTGTCGGCCAGCTTGGATAAATCCAAATAAGGGACGCGCACCAGCGGCACATTTTCCAGGTCGAACTGCGAAGGATCGATTTGCTCATGTTCGGGCAAATGAAGTTTCTGTCGAAGTTCGGCAAACAAAGGAAGTTCCTTGGGATCAACTGCCGCTTGCTCGACAATTAACACGCTCGCAGCCAACGCAACGCGAAGGGAAGAATCGTCGGTTGCCTCGAGTGGCGTTTTGCCGCCAAGCGCCCCGCAGCCCGCAGTGGTCCAGCGATCCAGAATTGCTTCGTGACGTTGCTCGGCAATAAGACGTCGCCGATCCGCAGGCGGGGTGTCGTTTGGCAACCGCCAGCGCCAACTCAGCACTTCGTTGCTAATCGATTTTTCGGCTAGGACTTCGGTTTCTGCCAGTTCGTCCAGCGAATTCCCTGCAATTTCGTGTAGTAGCGTTTTGACTTGCTCGAATCCTTCGTCCTGGTCCGCGGTCACTTCGAGCCGCGCTTCGCGGTCGGTCCGTTTGCCATAAACAGACAAAAAGGCCACGACATTGGGAATCTCGGGACGTGTGATATTTGCCCCTGTACTCGGAAGCTCCCGATCCAACAGCAAGTGGGTACTACGCGGTGGTGGCGAATCTTCTTGTTCTTTTGGCGGGGTCGGTATTTCGTAGTCTTCAATACGCTTATCCCGAGAAAGAACTTCAGACAGGGCATCTTCGTCGTTGATCGGATAGGTTAACTGGACTGTTTCAAGCTGGGGATCCTTCACATCGGCGTCGAGCAACTGTGCGAGTGCCTCGGCGAGAGTGGCATCTTCGAATGGGATATCCAACGCGGCATACTCATGCAAACCGGCAACTAACTGTGGGGTGTCGGCAAGCCAACCTCGCAGCAAGGCCAGGCTGACCACAATTGCCGGTTCGGGGCCGATGTCGGAACGCAACTTGCTGAGAATCGCTTCGGCACGGCGATACGATCCACGGTTGGACAACGTGACCGCCTGCTGATATTGGTCGCTCCACGGGGCGTCATCGGGGCAGTCGGCCAATGGCAAATAATCGCGCAAGAGCAAAGGCAGATTTGCTTGCAGATTCATCCGCAATAATAACTTGATTGCCAAGTTGTCCTCGACGGGGCCGATCCCCGCATAGAGCAACAAATGGGCGCGCGCTGCAACCAATTCGCCCGCATAGAGCAAGGCTTGTCCCACCGCGCCGATTGCTTCGAGGACACGCTGGGGCATATCGTCCTCAAGCAATTCGATCGCGTTTTGAAGATTGGTAACTGCTTCGGCTGCGGAGTTGTTCGATGCGGCAAGAATAGCAGCCTGGGCGTGTGCCGAGGCGCTTTGAGGATGCTCGGCAAGAAAAGTTTTAAGGGTTTTGCCTGCCGCTTCGAATTCGTGAAGTCCCAGTTCGAGCGAAGTTTTCAAATCCAAGAGCGAAGCGCGGTGCGGTTGTTTTTGCAGCAAGTGTTCAACATGTTTTAGCGCAGCATGCGGTTGTTCGCCCTCGAGCATTCCCATCACTTTTTCAATATCTGCAGCCAGATCGGTGCAGCAGAATTTCAACTTTTTACCGCTTCCACACGGGCAAGGGGCATAAGGATCGATGGCCATAATGTTTGTCTCCTTAGCTTGGAGAGGGCATGCGAGTCGAGAGTGATTGAATGCAGAATCCTATCACGCTTGGCGTTCAGATTCGACAGGAAATAGCAGGATCAGCCGTTATGGCACTAGCCACGGTTTTTGCCAGGTAAGGGTACCGCCTAGATTCGTGGAAAAATGCACGCTAAGTCCCCTCAGCGTTTCACGCTTGTGCAGATTCGGTACAACCGCGATTTACAGGTTAGCCGTGTTGAAGATGCGTCGTGTCGAGCGTTTTCGTCTGAAGGTCGGCTATTGCGGTACTTGGCGAATCGGGTACGGCAAGCTCCCGGCATTGAGGATTCCGACTATAAAATCTACCTCCTGCTGACCCATGGAACCAGTGATGCGGCCATGGGAAGTAATCTTGCTCTGAATTGAGGGGGCAGAAAGCAGTTTTTTGTCGAGAATGATACCTAGGTGATGAGTCTGGCCAGAACTGTTGGGAATGTGTTGACCAGTAAGACGACCAAAGCGGAACGCACCGAGCTGATTGAAGCTGAAGTTAATTTGCGGACGACCCCGTTCATCAAGATCCGAAGTAGACTTCTTCAAAAATTCACTCGTTACATCAAGTCCATCGTTAGTAAGTATCAGGGCTTGAGGTGCATCGCCAGCCATCCTCTTGATAAATTTTCCCTGCTCATCGATGCCGTGCATTTCATCGACAGGACCAAACTCTTCAACCTTGTATGCTATCCACTCGGCCACTTTGCTTTCGCCTAACCATACTTCGCTCTCATCGGGTGGCAATTTCTTGGCGAGATCGATGATCGCACGGTGATCCTTAAATATGGGAGAAGCCGTGATACGGAATTCAAGCAGACCTCGTGTGGTTAGGCGGCGCTTGATCTTATTCAACTCGCCCTCGCCAACTCCGCCATGGAGTACCACCTTAATGTTACCGGCCTCGGAAACACCTGCCAGCCCTAATACAAAGAGGCGAGTGTTTATCGCTTTGACCAGTCGATCCATATCGACTGGAGTTTCACCGTCTATCTCTTCTCGGTCAACTTCGTATTCCAAGATGATGACAGCTGGTTCCTGCCCGCAGCCGGCAAACACGCAAAATGTTAATGTGATCGCAACTAGACCCAATAATCGATCTCTTATGCTGCTCGCTGCCATTGGAAATCTCCAATTTCGATTGATAATGATAGGAATGATGATTGAATTGCCTCACCAAGTAGGTAGGATCGGCCAGACAGAGCGTTGTCCAGTCCATCTATTCGTTCGGTATTGAATCCCAACTCTTGATGGGGCTAGCGGCACCATCCTATCACGTGCTAACCTGCCTCAGCTTCATCGTCGAATGGCACGTAGAAATTCGCAACCTGTTTGGTGGTCGATGCTAAGCATCGCTATCACAGCACCGCTGCAATTTTTCTTTTGCAAACTGACATCGTAGAAAAAGGCCTCACTTGCTCGGATGGTTTTTTCCACAAACCCA
>JAJDED010000013.1 GCA_029259915.1 Planctomycetota bacterium
GCTTACCGAAACACACCAGCGGACGGCAGTTCGGATTCTTGCTTATTGCGTCATGCCCAATCATTGGCACCTGCTGCTCTGGCCTCGCGAGGATGGAGAACTCTCCGAGGTGTTGCGATGGTTGACCGTCACACATACCCAACGTTGGCACTCACACTTCCACACGGCTGGCACCGGCCCGATTTATCAGGGGCGATTCAAATCCTTTCCCGTGCAATCGGACGAGCACTTTCTCACGGTCGCTCGTTATGTCGAGCGTAACGCGTTACGTGCCAAATTGGTCGCGCGGGCTCAAGACTGGCGTTGGTCCAGCCTTTGGCGTCGACGCCAGCGCGACAAGTCGTTGGCAAAAATTCTTTCGCCTTGGCCGATCAAGCGTCCCGCCGATTGGACGCGACGGGTGAATCGTGCGCTGGCCGCCGGCGAGTTGGACGCCTTGCGCCGTAGCGTCCAGCGCGGACAACCCTTTGGCAGCGAATTATGGAGCAAGCGCGTCGTGAAACAACTCGGTTTGGAGTCGACATTGCGCCCCCGTGGCCGCCCCCGAAGGTCGCCCTGAAGGTCGCCCTGAAGAAAAGGAGGGGCCGAGGCCCCCCCCAGAAAAGACTCCCGACCCCTTTTAATCTTGCTTTCTGATGGAGCCCTGATAGAATTCGGGCTTGAATCGGGCTGTAGCTCAGCTTGGTAGAGCGCTGCGTTCGGGACGCAGAGGTCGCAGGTTCAAATCCTGTCAGCCCGACTCTTGAAACCTCGACTTTTGTCGGGGGTTTTTCATTTTTCGGAGTGATGTTCTTTGGTGGCGAATTGTCAGCAATAGCCCCCAGTTTGCACCGTTTGCCAGAATTTGGTGCAACCATTGGTGCAACCGTTCGTTGGGCTGTGGCGTCGTCGGTGCCGGTGGCTCGTTGGCGGCGGTCGTCTTCTGGCGATTGGTTCAGCGATAGTTGTGGCAACGCATCTAAGGCACCGTGTACGTCGAGTAGTCGCGGATCGGTGTAGACGTTCATCGTTAGGTCGATTGAACTATGCCGCATTGCGGCTTGCGCGGTTCGGGGTGCCACGCCGCCGGTCGACAGCAGTGTGCCGA
Organism: Planctomycetota bacterium; assembly: GCA_029259915.1. Classification (GTDB taxonomy): domain Bacteria; phylum Planctomycetota; class Planctomycetia; order Pirellulales; family Lacipirellulaceae; genus Bythopirellula. The sequence goes on from JAJDED010000013.1 coordinate 1,088, forward strand.
AGCTGTGCCGAAGAGCGTGAACGTCGAGCGAACGACCACGGTCGTCGATCTTGGATATACCGGCAACAGCAAGGTCACGGTCGAGCGTTTTGACCAGTTGCTTCGGTACGTTGAGCAATGGCGTATTGGCTGGCAAAGCGGCAGGATTACTGGATGCGATGGAAAACACATCGACCGAACCGCTTGAATCAATGCTATTTCGCTCCATCAGCCATTGCCTTAGGTCGTCGGCCAGGTCTTCTCGCAACGGAATCTCGGACCCTTGGCGGTTCTTTTCGTCCCTCGCTTCAAGTGTGGCAAACGGAAACGCCGCGTCGAGGTCGATATTACCGATGGTAAGAGACGCCAACTCGCCGCGACGCAGGCCGGTAAGAAGCAGCATTTTGTAGGTCAATGCCCGCTCTCTCCCCCGACGCTCCAGTTTCTCGATGTAGTTAGGGTTGTCGGCAAGTCGCTGGTGGGCGCGTTCAGTTGCTGCTTGGAGGCCGTCGTATGTGAGTGGCGATAGCTCCCAAGTATCGCGTTTTCCCTTTTGCTCGCTTGGAGCCTTCGCGATTTTCAGACGACCGTACTCGGCTAGCGGTCGAAGCCGTGCAACGTAGAGCAGCCGTTGCAACTCGGGGTCGGTCATCGACCGGCGTTGGCGTCGTCGGTCGCTTTTCACGTCGGCACCGTAGAGCCCAGTGAACGGGTTCACTGTTAGTCGTTTCTCGCCCGTGTTTCGCCACTTGCCTTGAGCAGCTTTGCGTTTACCTGCGCACCAATAGCCAAATGCCAGCCATACTTCGCGATAGCCGTTCACCACCGCAGCCGATCGCCCTGCGGTATGCTGCTCAGCTAGCCAGCCATCGAGACGGTCGGCGTTGAGGTCTGCTAGTCGTCGGAATCCGCAGACCTTTGCGGACTCGATCAATCTCTGCTTGGTTGTTCTAATACGTTGTTCGTTGACGTTTCGACCGCGAAGATAGGTGACGTAATCGGTAATATGCTCAACGAGCGGGGTATGCTGGTGGTCGACAATGGCATCCTCGGCGGTGGTGCGGATACCAGAGCGAACCTTGTCGGCCCGGTTGGTCAACTCGTTCAATATAGCCAGCGCAGCGTCCTTCGAGCGGCAACCAGTGGCCACTTCGCGGAGAATTCCCGAGCCGTCGCGATACTTGGCGGTGTATGTCCCCGCTTCGGTGCGGATACGAAGTAATCCGTCACGGCCTTCGATAACGGGCGCAGTTTGAAGCTTACCGCTGCGGTCTTTCCACCGGGCTCGGCGTTCGCCGCTGCGGATGAAGAGATCGGCCCCAGCGGGCAGCCTGCGGGTGACGGTCTTTCGGTAGACGCTAGCCATTGTCGGAATCCTCTTGCTTGGTTACTTCCAATCCAAAGTAGGCGGCGAGTTTGTCGGCCATATCGAGTCGAATACTCGATTCGCTGCGGGCGAATCTCATTAGTGATTGCCGGGTTATGCCCGTTTCTCTCTCTAGTGCTTTGAACGACAACGGGCAGGCGTTCACCGCATCCCGCAATCGTTTCGTAATCGTTATCGGTTTTCGCTTTCGCTTGCTCATGTACTATTTCATACACCATCTCAAGATTTGTGTCAACTCCCCAGCGGCTTGGCGTATCCACAAAACTTCGCACACCCCTTGCAGGTCACCCGCCGGAAACCTTTGCGTCGGTAGCGGTCTGGGCCGTGCTTCCAATTTGCCGGGTTACGGTGGTCCAGGTCGCACCGTAACGGCTCGGGCAGCGGCGGCAGCGTCTTTGGTTGCGGTTGTGCGGTTGCGCCCCACATCGCGGCAAGTTGGGCTGCCAGTTCGGACGGCGGCGAATCAAGCAGGGGCATCGGCGGCGGTTTTCTTTCTGCAAGTGTTCGCATGGTCAGAATGACCAATAATGCGAACACGCTTATGGATTATGGAATATGTAACACCGGCGATACTTGGAAATGTACTCTGGTGATACTTAGCAATGTATCGCCCACGATACTTGCGCCTTACGGCCCACGGGGTCTCACCGACCCCCGAATTCGGTACGTTGACGGCCCCCGTTGCCAGCCCCCTTGCCGTACCACTTGCACCAGCCCGGCGGTTTTGAGACGGCGAACCGCCCTAGTCACCGTCAGCCGGTTGATCCCCAGCCGGTCGGCAATTACCGCATGGGAAACCGTCGCCCTACCGTCGGGTTGAACTTCGCGGTAGAGTACCAGCCACACCGCGACAGCCGTGGTATTCACCGAACGCGCCCCGTGGTCCACAAAGGCATTCAGCACCGCGAACCGCCCGGCGGTTTTGCGATTCGGCTTGCTGTCGCCTTTTTTAGAGTGTCGGGTTTTGTCAGGTTGTGCCGTTGCTGATTCCATGGGCTCGGGCAATGCTGGCAATCGTCTATCGCTAGAAGCCATCACGGTCGCCCCCTGCCGGTAGGTCCCAGCGCTCGGTGGGCGAACAATCCCACGTCGGCGGCGTGAAGCGTTGCACCGAGCCGTCAAATTCCAATTCCACGCCAGCAGGTTCACCGTGTCGGTTTTTCAGACAAGCCAAGTTCACCACTCCGCGTTTCTTATCCGGACAGAGCATGAATGCACTATCGCAACCGAACTCCAGTTCGCTCGATTCGCGGAAGCTGGCCAAGTTCAACCCGTCGGAATCGTAAGAACTCCGCCCTTTTTTGTCCTTTGTTCTGCTGACGGCAGCTAGCACTAAAGACCCATAGCCCTCATCGGCAAACCGACGCAGGTAGTCCATTAGTTGATTCACATCGTGGCGTTTGTCGCTCTCACCGGCAGCAAATCGCTGCGCGTAGTCGATCACGATCAACTTGGAGTCGGTGGCATCCGCAGCCGCCGCGACGTTCGGCAAACTGAACGGCGATTCTAGAAACGCCAGGCGGTCGCCTACTAATTCGAGTATGTCGAACGCATCGCCCAGGCGTTCGCCGTGGGCTTCGGTCAATCGCCGATCGCGTATCACGTCGAGCGGAATCCCCGACAGCCGCGACAGTTGACGGTCGAGCAGCACGTTTGGCGAGCTTTCGACGTTTGCCACCAACACCCGCAGCGTCTCATCAATCCGCAAAGCATCGACCACCCATTGCATGGCGAGCGCCGTTTTACCTGCACCCGGCGCACCACCCATCAGTACAACCAGTCCCGGACCTAGTTCAACGGTGTCAAACCCGTTGCCTACCGACCAGCGGGGCGGTTTCTTGCCGGTCAACAAGTCATCCCGCCAAGTGGCAATCGCATCGGCAGCGGAAACAAAACTGGCGCTCACGATTGCCCCCTTTCGGCAGACAACCCGCAATCAATCTGCCGGCGTACGTCGCTAGGTGGCAAGCCACTGTCAAGCGCCGACTCGGTCAATAATTCGTGCGCAAGCACCGCCGGACAACCAAACTCCGCCAAGTTCGCCGCAGCGGAATACAGCAATCGGTGCCGGTCGCCTTGTGGAGCGCCATCGCGGATAAACTCTCTGGTCTTGCGGTTCAACTTGGCGTCGGCCACACCAGACAAACCAAGTGCCAATCGACGTTCCGCCATCGCCGCCGCTTCGCTCTCGATAGCTTCGGCAGCTTCACGCCAATCGTCGACCGCTTGAGGTTTCGCGGTCACCGCGTCGGGCAACTCGAACGGTTCGGGTGCCTCGGCCATGCCCACCAACGCCTTGATACTCAACCCCATTAGTTCGTCATACGTCAGCCGCCGTTTGTGCAACTCGGTTTTGGGGTGGAGCGAATTCGGGGCGCGAAAAATGCGCACCCGATCGTAAACGCCCGTGTCGATCGTCACTTGCAATCGTTCGGCAATAGCGCAAGCGAACCGCCGGGCGACTTTGTGAAACTCAACCGATGGCCACGGCGAATCTGAAAGCGACATTGGCAAGCCAACATGAAAACCCTTCGCACCGCTGAAAAATATCAACAGCGAGTCATCGTCGATTGCGTAACGCTCAACGATACCCGCGCACAATCGCCGCATTTGTGCCGTGGCGTGCTCCAGGTCGCCATCGGCATCAATGTCGAACCACAGCCACGATGCACCACAGCGGCCCCCGTAGCCTTTCGTGGTGCGAGTCGATCGCAAGTGGTCGCGGAACTCAGCGGGGAACATGAACGCCGAAAGATACGCTTCGCGGCTCACTTCGGCCTGTTCGTCGCATTGGCAGTAAGCGTCAAACGCGGTTTGCCAATCGACCAGCCGCCGTTCACCCGTGCAATTGCCAACAATGCGAAAACCGAATTGGGGGGGGGGGTGGCAGGGGGCGGGTGGCAGAGGTTCAGAATCCATCGCCGTCGTCCCCCATGACCTCAAAAGCTGTTGGCGTTTCGTTTGATGGCGCGAACGCATCGACGATCGGTTCGTCGATGCCAATCACGTCAAAACGCACAACGCGATTCGTTTCGTTGCCGTGGTCGTCCTTTCGCAATGCAACTTTCACTTTGCAACGAATCCCCGCCGGCAGCGGTTGTTCAAGCTTCTCGGGCGAGTCGATGCCCAGTTTTTCCAGGTCGCGTTTCGCCATCGGCAACGCGGCTTTTGTCAGAAACAGGTCGTCCCACACCAGTCTCCCGGTGCACTCACCCTCGATCACCTTGAACGTGATGCAGTAGCTAGGCGTCCCCTTGCGGGAATTGCGCAACTCACCTTTGTCGGCATGGCAGACGTAATCGCCCGCCGGCAGCGGCGCAAACTCGCCCGCCGCTTGCGTGTTTTGCCAAGTTTGTGAAAAATCATCGCCACCGAAACCGCCAGCGGCTAAAATGTCAGTTAGTATTCCCATAGCAGTTAATTCCTTTTCTGAAACTCGGAGAGGATTGATTGAACCGAAGCCTCGGCGGCAGCTACCGTCGGGGTTTCACTTTTTTCCATAGCCAACATGGCTGCGGTCGAGAGTTGTGTATCCATCGCCGCCAACAATCGCGACAGCAATAATGTTGCCTTGCGACGATCGACCAATCGCCACCGAGTGACGTACCCTCGATGACGACTCGGTCGTTCGATCCGCACCACGGCAACTCGCTCGATGATCCCCGCCGTGGCGAGCGAGCGGCACACCATGCTGCGCCACTTGCCGCCGTCGCGGAACTCGGCAGCCAGGTTGTCCGTCGCATCGTCGATCGTCGCCGTGCCGTCTGGCGACGTGAGCAGCGCCCGCAGCATGGCCATTTTTCCGGCGGCTAATCGGTCGGACTTTGCGTAGGCGGCCAGCGTCATACCGCACAACTTTTCTTGTTCGCCGCGCTCTCGTAGGACTTCGGGTGTCATTGCCTGCCCCCTTTCACCGTGCGGCATGAGGGGCAACCGGCGGTGAGCCAATCGAGCAATTCTTCGCGTCGCCACCTTACCAGCGAACCCAACTTCACGGGGCGCGGGATTCGCCCGGCGTCGGCTTGGCGGTAAACCGTTCGTTCGCCACAATTCAAGAGAGCCGCTACGTCTTTCACGTCTAGCAACTCAGCGGGTGGAACCGCAAGAGATTCTTTCGTAACCATAACTGAAGCCTCCAAGTAATTCGCGTCCGCCACCACGGCCAACGCATACTTGAAGTTTCAGGCGACAAAATTTGTCGTAAAGCAGTTTTTTAGAATTCGTGTAAGTCGCTTACGGGGCAACGCTTAACACATCAGACAAGCCAACCGACAAAACCGACAGAATTATTCTGTCGGTTTTGTCGGTTTTGTCGGTTTTGTCGGTTCGTCGCCATGGCGTTTCCAGAAAAGACACATCGTGTCGCCCAGGTACTCGGCGTTCCAATCGAGCGGCGGGTCTGCTCGCCAGTCAGTGGCAATATCTGCCCAAGTTTTCATGGCAATGCGATCGCGGATAAACTTCAATTTTACTTCGCGTTTTTTCTCTTGAGCGGTTGGTTTCGATTTTGTCCGTTCTTCAACCACGGCGACTCTCTTGGTGAGGTTTTTTATTTTGCCATCGGTTTCCGGTGCTTCCGTAGTGGGGGTTTTCCTGTCCTCCACTGCCGGCGCCAGCCGCTCAACAAACTCCGCAACCGTCATCACATTGACCGTCGCTTGGCCAATTCCCACCGTCTCACAATAGGCTGCTCGCTGCTGAACGGCCCAATCCTTGGACCATTGCGAGCCAGACGCTTCGCAGCGAGTTCGCAATCGCTCGACTCCAGGTTGTGCGATAATCTTTGCAGTCAACTTCGACTTTTCCTGCTGTAACCGGATGGCACTTTGCTGTTTGGAACTCCCCGGCGAATCAGCTTCGGTGAATTTCAGTGCCACGCCAGGGCTAATTTCCTCGATGCGTTTCTCCAGGTGCTCGGTGTTAGCCAAATCGGCAACCAAGTCCGCAACCGTGTAAGGGCGTTCAGGGGGGTGTTTTGCCCATTCAAAATCCGGCCTTCTTGTTACCCGAAGCACTTCTTGCCAACCACGTTCGCCGTGTGTGTCGAGCTCTGATTCAAACAGGTGTTTGCAATAATCGCCGTGAGAAATACATCCCGTGCGGTCATCCACAGCAAGCGCAATCGCCTCGACTTCACCATAAATCGCGGATGGCAGATTGACCAACTCGCTATCAACTTTGTGCAACGCGTCTTTTAGACGATTCAAATCCGCCTGTATGGCATAATAACTGACAGAATCAAAGCAACCGTGGGCGCTAGCGAATTCTCGCAGTTTCTGCTCGATTCCAATGGCGTGAGAAAATATCCCGACTAGCAGTTGGCAAAGGGATTCGTTCAAGAAACCGTCTCCCGCTACGGTGTATAGATTCCTGAGAATACAAACAGGGGGAAGGCGGTCAGGAAACCGCAGTTCGGGAGCTACCCTATCCCCGTGTTGGGTATTTTACCAGTTTGGTCACTTAGATGGTATCGTCTTAAACTTCTGAAGACGCTCGCTTCGGGCCTCGTCCATTGTCGGGAATTTGCAGAATGATTTGTGGTGCCATCTCATGCAGTACGTCGACGGTGGTTTGATCGCCGACAAGGTGCTTGGCAAGCCAGTCTCGGGCGCGGGCGTCCCCTTTTCGGGCGTCGGCAACTGCCCGGACCACGACCGTTCGCCAATCGTCAAGCGAGACCGCATCGCTTATCACCGTTAGGTAATTGTGCTCCACAGCCCGTCGTGGGCGCCCAGGTCCGCCGGAGTTGCCCGGTGCGAACCGACCGTTTGCTTTGCGTCCATTGCTCATGCCCAGATTATACCGTTTTTGCACCGATTAAACCGCGAATTTAATGGGACCTACCTACCTGGAAATACGTCGTCGGGATTCGGTTCGAGATCTCTCGGCCAAAGCAACTCCTCCCAGCCATCCTGCTTCTTGTATGGCCGTTCTGGTGGGGGAACCGTATCGAGAAAAAAAAGTACGGAAGTTAGCCAGCCTTCAACGCGTTTACGTAGCTTTTGATAAATCGCTAGTTGATCACTCGGTCGCAGCAAAGTCTCACCAAATGCCTCAAAAAACGCCCTTGCTGGCTTTACAGCGTCATTCAAGTTGCCGTGAACTATCTTGGAGCGAAGTGAATAAAGGTGCTTCAATGCATGAAAAATCGCTCGCCGGTCCTCGCCAGTCGCCAAGTGGATCATGGAAGAACCGTTCAATCGAAGTCGGTATGAGAGCTCTGAATTCGTGGTCCCATTTACGGTCAAAAAAAGACTCTCCATCGCAATGACGTAATCGACGATCTTATCCCAATTCGGCTGATTCGTTGCATGGGGATGGTGTGAGGCCCGATCCAGACCTAAGAGGTATCGGTCAACGGCAGTGCGAAGCACTGAGTCAGAATTTGCGTTTTCCAAGAAAGCGTAAGCAGACTTGAGCTTTTTAATATGGTCATCGGAAAGAAGTCGCGGTTCTAAGCCGACCCGGTCAACATTTCGTGTGTAGCAAAATCTTTTAATAGGCGTGTCGTAACTGTAGTGAGTGACGATTGCATGGAATTCATCTTGAAGCCCACTTAAAAGAAAAGCATGAGTAATAGAGTTGACCGAAGCGTCCTGCTCTTCGTGGTGGCTTAACAGTTCGAGTTCCTTTCCCTTTCCTTGGCTCGAAAATACCGTTTCGATTCGGTGCTTAAACCAACTTTGGGCAACGGCCTCTGAAACGCCAATAAAAGTCGTATCGACGGGATACTTCGAGCGAACGATATCCTCGGAGACCTTTCGGAAAGTAATTCCAGAGGCAAGCTCGAAGTCGGAGCCTATATCAATGTTTGCTACACGTAGACTGACAGAAATTGGCATGTCGCCTGCTTTAATCGTACGGGCGTAGTCCGCTATGCACCTAGTCAATCGGTCTCTATCGAGTTCGATCTTTGGTCCATCAGCAATGGTGCAACAAGGAGGAACGGCGTTAAATAGGTATGACGCGACACAAAGAGCCAGTGGAGGATCGCTCTCAATGTATCCCTTGTAGAATCTTCGCAGGGAGTCCTCACCTATCACCGGAACCAAATCACCCGCCAACTCATCAGGATCGATGGGGCTCAGAATCATTTGAATGTAGGAGCAACAATCTTTTCTCACATGGAGATGATAAGGAAGTTCTATGGCAGCGAAACGTGATGACAGGCCATCAATAAACTGGTGAATTGAATCGTCAGTGTGTTGATCGTGGTTTTCGATTTCCGGGTCGTGGGTCATGGGACAGACTTCCGTATTAGCCGGCAGGATTCTGAGCTGCTACATACAATAGATTATTCATTGGGTCATAGCCAGCAACCTTCTTCGGCGGAATTCTCCGCACGTAGAGAAAGATGCCGGATAAAAATGAGATTGAATTATTGACCTCTGGCAAGCCGGCCAAAGATGTCGCTTCGGCGCAATTTAGTCAAAGCGTAAACTCCGCTGCCGGATTATCGGTATCGTCGTCCGTACCGAATCGCTGCCAGCAATCCAACGAAAACCATCGCGATGGCAGTTGGCTCGGGAACTTGCGATGCTTCCGAAGCCAATGGCGAGCTGCCAGAGACTAGGGCTTGCCACACCAGGAAATCTCTCCCATCCACGACACCGTCGCCATTGGCATCACCAGTCGATTGTGAAGCGCCACCGGCTAATCCGTATTGTGCTTTCCAAATTGATAAGTCGCCATTATTGACTAGCCCATCCCGATTGAAGTCAGCGGCCAGGAAACCGTCGAGCTGACGTTGCCAAATGAGGAAATCTTCGCCATCCACAGTGCCGTCGCCATTGGCATCTCCGTTGGAATGCAAGGCACCACCCGACAAGCCATAGTTTGCATTCCAGCTTGATAAGTCACCATTGTTGACGAACCCATCCAGGTTGAAGTCAGCAGCCAGGAACACATCCAACACTTTAAGCCGAACGTCAGTTGCGTTGTATTGCACGTCCCAATCAAAAAAGAGACCTTCCGCAAACTCTGGCAAGTGAACACTAGAAAACTGGTTCTGGACACCGCCCGTGGCCGTCAAGAATGTGAAGCTGTCTCCCGTACCGGGTAAGAACAAACCGTTTCCATCGTCGAACAGCGATACGTGCAATTCTCCGTCGAGCATGGCGGAACCAATGATCTCAATTTCGTCCAGCGATGTCCCAGGCAGAAACCCTCCAATCTCGATAACCAAACTACCACTAGCCGTTTGCTGATAGGGGCTATCAATGGTGAAACCTCCGATGCTCTCACCCGGAGATATGGTACCCCCATTGATAAAGCTGTTGGAGTTCACCAAGCCGTCGCCTTGGAGAATTCCACCAGTCAGCGAGAAGTTATTGGAATTGATGGTCCCACCCGGATTAAGTGTTACCTTGCCAGAAACAAACAGATCAGAAGCGGTAAGTTGGAAAATGCGATCATCAAAGCTGGTAGGTATTTGAATTCCTGTTGCCGTAGAATGCACCAATCCTTGACTACTAAAGCTGGCGAATTCGGTGAAGGGATTGAAGCCGACGGGGAAGAAGGATTGAGAGTTGAGCCCTGCCGAGTAGTTAGTGCTGGAGACGATGCCACTAAGCGTACCGGTCGACCACTCGACGACCCCATTGTCGGCCAGGGTAATACTGGCGTTGCCGCCACCGAAGTCGAGGATGCCGGTCAGGTCGAACCGATCGGCGATCGCCAGTGTGCCACCGGTCAGATCGTACCGACCACCGGGGTGGATGGTAATCGAATTCAGCGAGAAGTCGCCGCTGTTCTGTGTGAGTTGCCCTATGCTGTCGCCTGCTGAACGTCCCACGGTCACATCCCCGGTAACATCCAACATTCCGCCACCGAGTACCATGGTCCCGTTAGCGTTCGTAGCGCTAGCCAGCGTAACATTGCCTCCGACAGAGACCGTTCCGCCCAGCAGTTCCACGCCACCCGTGGAGAACGCTCGATCAGAGACAACAATCGAACTTCCCACCGTTGTCGTGCCCGCCGTCTGACGGAAGGTGCCTTCACTAAAATTGGGATTAGCACCACTTGCTCCCAACCACATACCTCCACCGATCGACAGGCTACCGCCATTCATGTTGAAGGTGCC
>JAJDED010000014.1 GCA_029259915.1 Planctomycetota bacterium
GAGACTTCCGTGCCTGGAAATACTCTGCAGCGCGACGACGACGAGCTTCCAGCTCCGCCGCACTGCCTTTGGTTCTCATACAACATGATACGGTGCTAGCTCAGGGTGGGGTTCATTCGGGGCGCAAGGATCAATAATGCCCAGGACCGCCTTGCGAAGATTGACAAGACGAGAGAAGTAATCATTCGTCTGAAGTGCCAAATAGGCATCCAAAACTTCTACTGCACCGTCGACGTCGTCATATTTTTCGCGAGTGACGGCTTCTAATTCAATGACCTCTTCGAGTATCACCCCATGGTCACGCAAATTCTTGCAGACATCCAAGAGTGCCTTGTTGTCGTCGGACCGGTCGGCACATTCGAGGAGTGCCATAACGTGTCGTCTTGGGCTCGTCACCGTTACGAATCTTCGGTAAATAGGCAGTGCCTTCTCAAACAAGCCACTGTCTTTGCATGCCTCTGCCACGTCCCATAGACATATGACATCCTCGCTTTCACCCAATGCGGCCACTGCATCTACGGCTACCAAGGGATCCCAATCGTTTCGCGTTGCGTCGGGTAGTTCTTAACAGGTGACACTACTATTCCCTGTTATCGGAACGAACCATGGCCCACGCACTCGCTACCACCAACGGCCGTACGGCCATGGCCTACTTTGGGGAGACTCCCTGGCACCGTCTCGGCACCCGGCTGAACGAACCCGCCACGGCAGCCGAGGCCATCGAAGCTGCCGGTCTCAACTACCAAGTAGAACTCCACCCACTTATGACGGAGCGGTGGATTGACGTCCCCCAAAGAAAAGCGGTCCTGAGAACGGACACCAAAGAAGTTTTGGGCGTAGTCGGAAACAGTTATCAACCAATCCAAAACTACCAATGTTTTGGTTTCCTTGATGCAGTCGTCGCAGATGGAGACCTCCGATACCACACAGCTGGTGTCCTGGGTAAAGGTGAAAGAATCTGGATGCTCGCCAAGATTCCAGGTGAGATTCGCATCAAAGATTCTGACGACGTCACCGAAAAGTTCCTCTTGCTACACAATAGCCATGATGGAACCTCTTCCCTGCGTGTATTCTTCACACCAATACGAGTCGTCTGTGCAAACACATTAGCGATAGCAGAACGACGTGGCCACGGTCAGGGAATCTCGATCCACCACAAAGGCAACCTAGAATCCAAGATTGCCGAGGCTCAAGAAATCCTTGGCTTCGCAAAACGGTTTTTCGATGACGCCGCAGAAAAAATCAACCGTCTTGCCAGCTACCACCCCACTCGACAACAACTCGACCAATACTTCCGTTCCATTTATCCCGACCGAGAAGAGAGTGAAAACCACCGCTCACGAAAAACACGAGCGGATCTGTTCCGACTGTTTGAGTTTGGACGAGGACAGAATATTCCTGCAAGCAGATTCACTGCCTGGTCTGCCTACAATGCGGTCACGGAGTACGTCGATCATTTTCGCAGCACTCGGGGCAAGTCCCAACTCCAACGAGACAGTACCCGTCTCAAGTCTGCTTGGTTCGGATCGGGAGCTAAGTTGAAGTCTGAGGCATGGCAATTTGCAGTCGGAATGCTCAACTAGCTGACAGCACGCCCACAGGTTTTGGAGTCAGTTGTTATTCCATCGAGTACTCAACAGAGCAACGCCCAAACTACCATTCAAGGAAATAATCATGCTCAAAGTCAATGTCGGTCTCTCCCGCAAACTCACTCACGACTACAATTCCCGCGGTTTCAGTATTAACTTGGAGGCCGAGATTGGCGTCGATCGGAATGATGCCGAAGCGGTCATCGATCGGATCCAGGAACTCTACGATCTGAGCGAAGAATCTCTCCAGCGACAAATCGAACGGTACGAAAGCGATTTGGCGATCGCCAGTCACGATGTGCCTGCTGCTCCGACCATTCCGCCAGCAAAGCAGGAAACCACCCCGCCTGCAAAAGCCAATCCGGGCAACGGTTCCCCGCGTAACCGCATCTCAGGAGGTGAACCGGCAACCAACAAACAAATTCAATTCCTACTCAACCTGGCAAAAAGAATGAATCTCTCCAAGCCAAAGTTGGAAAAAAGAATCCAACAAATCCTGGGAGAGTCGATCGATGTCTACGACCTCACGAAGCGAGATGCCGGCATCGTACTCGACACACTTACCGACAAGCAGGAAGCAAAGTCGAACGGCCGGTAATCTCTGTCGTCCTCTCCACTCTTAGATGTCAGGCAAGGAAGGATCATGAGGTCCTATCGCAAACATTGGAGCTACTCGGCAATCAACCAGTATCTCCGCTGTCCACTGCAATATTATTTCGAACGAGTGCTGCGGCTACCGAAGCCAACCGTGGGGAGCGGACTCGTCTTGGGTGGTGCCATTCACGAAGCATTGGCGTACTACCACTCAAAACTAAAACGTGGCTCTGTCGTAAACATTGAGCAACTTGAAACCATATTTCACATTGCTTGGGAATCTCGTGAGGCAGATCAGAAAATCCAATACAAACGGGGAGAATCACGAGTCACTCAAATGGACCTTGGGATCGGGCTACTGAAAACTTATCTCCAATCCCCTCCCCCTGAAAACATCCTCGACGTGGAACGAGAAATTACTGTCCCATTGGTGAATAGCCAGGGTGAATATCTGGAAACTCCGTTGGTGACAATCCTCGATCTCATCACCGCCACTGATGACGGACTCAAGATTCATGAACTAAAAACTTCCGGTCGAGCCTACAGCCAATTCGAGACAGACACTTCTTTGCAGGCGACTTGTTACACACATGCCTCTTGGTCGCAGTTTGCAGTCTTGGCCGAGATCGATTTCGTGGTGCTTGTGAAAACGAAAACGCCGAAACTGCAAAAGATTTCTACCTTACGGTCAGAAGAAGATTTTTTCCGCCTGGGGGATTTGGTGGAAAAAATTGAACGTGCCGTGGGGAACGAGATTTTTTACCCGATCGAATCGCCATTGAATTGTGCCAACTGCCCGTTTCGAGCACCCTGCCGTGAGTGGCAGCCTCAACCAGCCTCTACCACTTCACTGCAGCTTGCAGTCAACGGGGCAGCCCAATGCTAACCGAATTGGGTGGCAAGGGAGGACGGGTCTGCCAGCCAGCCCTCGATGGGTCACTTCGCTGCCCATTAATCATCCGACCAAATAGCGAAGATGCAATCACAGGAAACCTGTTTGGCACCCTGCAAGCGATCAATCCCCGCCACTGGCTACCCCACTTCTTGAATCATGCCTTAGGGGCCCAAAGGTTTCGCAGCCAAGTCTATCGCAATTTTAAAGTCGCACTTTGGCAACGTCAGCCGGTGATGCCGGGACACTTGGTTCCTTGGAAAGAAGGTTCCACCGAAGTCGACGTTGTCATTACTTGGGAGAATCCGCCTACGACCGTTTTTGTCGAAATGAAATACCGGTCGGAACTCTCAGAACATACTTCGCACCATTTTGGCAGGAATGGCTATCCGTCCGATCAACTCATCCGAAATGCCCGTGTGGGACTCTACCATTGCGGATGGTATGACGAACCCAAGCTATTTGAGATGCCGAAGCAAGACTTTGTCTTGTTGTTGGTAAGCCCTCGTTCTCATAACGATTTAGTTCGTCAGTATCGAGACTCAACTCGCCTGCGACGGTGCATTCCTCATGGACAGCTTCTGAAGAATCTGCCGCGAGGCCCTTTCATCGGCCATATCAGTTATTCGCAACTCATGAAGATCGTGGCCGCGAGAGTGCGGCTCATGAATCGATCTGAGAGTACTTTGGTATCACAACTATCTGACTACGTGAGTTTCAAACTATCGACCCTCGCAGCCCCCTAGCTGGCAGTGCCCGGTTCCTTAATTTTCCGTACTGTTATCCGAGCTGTCAGTATTGTGGCTTAAGCACACCCTGATGTCTTCCAAATGTGTCTGGTCGAAACAAAGGGTTCCGAGTTTGAGATCCTTTCTTACTTCTCTATCACAAACCGTGAAATCGCCGTCTGCCCCATTGTTGAAATACTCGTACAACATGCTCTGCTTATCAAGATCATTGTGCATATACTCACGATAGACTTCGCTACATACGGGACAAAGCACTATGTTCAGCGAGGACATTACCTTTAAAGCATATCCGCTCTTGTCAGCCCAGGACTTCGTGAATAGGGAGACACACTCGATGTACTGGTCGCCATTTCTTTTCAAGAAGGGCATGAAGTGACAGCACATCTGACAAAACACTTCTCCGTCTTCATTGCAGTAGAAATCGTAGAGGTGCTGCCGACTAATCTCTTCCGACGAATAAGCCGCGACCATACGGGGTTTCACCACGCTTTCCTTAACTGGTGCCTGCTCACGACGTTCTTTGAGTTTCTGATCGCGGCGTTCTCGATTCTTTGACACTTTTCTCTCAAGATGAATCTTAACGCTCTTACGACGTTGCATTTCTCGTATCCAGTGCTCAAAATCTTCTTGGTGATCCTTGATAAGCTCAACGTCCTCGACCTCGATACCCAACGTCTTGGCCATGGACTGAGTAGCTTTGTGCTCTGGAGACTTTCCTCCGGCACTTTTTCCGAACCTAATTGCACTTAGCCATCTGTTGCCCGCATCAAACAGGAATCCCCCTGGCAACAACTCGCTGGAAGCCTCAGTCGGAATGGCAAAGGTTTCGTCTGTCTGAGGGATCCACGCACTTTTCTTGAGCTGATGTATAAGCTGTGAGTCCGCGTAGTGAGAACCGTTCGTCTGGTTCAGGCGATATTCGGCTTGCAGGCAATCCCACTCATGCGTTTCTAACCAACTCATCATGTTCCAGACTAAACGTGAAAGTTCCAGATTCGGCTTGAGAAAAGCAGTCGCTAGACCAGGGAGTACGAAGTCACGATCAATGGGCGTGGTGGGAAATGTGCCTTTCACCGATTTCAAGTAATCCCAATCAGGATTGTCCCTGCAAACCGTTTCCGTTGGAAGTAGCTGATCACGAGCACCGGCAGCGATGGCAAACTGAACTATTCTCTCCTTGCTAATTCCACAATTCTGATACCACTCCGCGAGAGCTCTCGGTTTCTCATCACTTTCCAGCGGTTCGTAGTAGGCTGCCAAACCTGTGTGACAAAGCGGTTCGTCTAGATAGATCCCACTTGGCTCGACCCACTCTCCATCTTGGCATTCGAAAACGTGATAGGATTTAAACAGACTGGCACAGTCAGATTGTTTCTCGAAAATCTCAATGAATCTCCTCAAGTCGTTCTGGCGAGGACTGATCGCATCACCCCGGTAATGGTTGTTGAGAATGACTTCCACAAGGTCCGACTCACCAACTTCCGACACTAGAATTCCGTCGAGAAATCGTCGTGCATCGTTCTGTTCTGTTTGGTTCTTACCGGAAGAATATACGCCCTCGGCAACTCGGGGCAGGCTGGTGTCTTCTTCCTCACCTTCCGTGGGGAAATAACACTTAACTCCCAGACTAAAGCTGCCATCGGCCAAGCGTACCAGCGAAGCATCATCCAGGCGGTTTAACTTGCCCTCAGGGTCCAATTCCCGGTACAAGGTCGCATAGAGTCGTTGCAGCCATTCGTCAGGTTTGTTGGCCAGCCAGACCATGAAGTCCTCATCTGGCCTTTGCCATCCACTCGCATCCGTCTTCGTTGCAATCGCATTGATAAATTCGTCAATGTCCCATCTGTCGATATCTAGCCCTGTTAAGAATCGATCTTGCGGACTGTGTCTTTGCGGAGCGGAGACAGCCCACTCCAGTTTCTCGGAGTGTATATGGTCTACTAGAAAACTAAGATCTTCCTTCGTCAGAAGTGCCTTCAGGGATGCTTTGGCTTGAAGCAGTTGTCGGGCCGGGGCAAATCCTTTGGCATAGGTCGGCGTGAGCGGCTGCGTGTTCATGGCCCGAGTGATCGACTCGCGGATCGCTTGATAACGCTCAGGCAACACCTCGCTCTGGTTGGGAAGCACCCCCAGAAATTCTCCGGTCAGCAATTTTAAATCTCGGATCTTATGTAAGGATTCCACCGCGAGATCAGCTAACTGCTCGAAGAGGGGACCATTGACCGGAGTCTCCTTGACACTGGCCCGACTGAGTTCAGGCACAAACGGTGCATGTATATGAAACTGCAGTCCGGAAGTTTCTTTCTGAGCTGGGAAATACACAGCAACTCGCCCAAAACCGGCAGGCACAATTTTCAGCTGTGTATGAATCGGTTGAGTCGGACCAAGAGTCTCCACGTCCGGTAAGATACCAAGCTCGAAAGCAATCGAAACGCACTGCTTCTCAACTCCTTCAACTTTCTTCGAAAAGCGAAGGTAATGGGAGATACTCCTCGAGCCCCCTGAATGCTCTCGTAAGATTTCTAGATGATGCGTGTTGTGTGAGCGTCTCAAGACGTGCGTGGTTTCACCACCGATCTGCCATTTAATCGATTGTAGATTCGACAGAAACAACAGGGTTGTTTCATCCAATTCCGCCAGACCTAACTGGATTTCCTCAAACGCGTTCTGAGCAGACTTTGCAGGATTATCAAAGGGAAACTCGAAGCAAGTCTGTTCTCCCCATGCTGTTTCGCGTTCCAGAGGAGAGGGCAAAACTAATTCGGAGATCGAGAAGCAATACGTAGGAGACCAAATCCTCGGGGTATTGCAGTAAGCGAAAACAGCCTTGAAGCCAACGCCGAACCGACCGATCTTGTCTTCTTTGTCCCTCTTCGCTCCTTTGCCGATATTCGTAATTCCCTCGACGTCCCCCTCGTTAAAAGGGTGTCCGTTGTGAACGAATCGCAGCTCTCCTTGCTCCAGTTGAAAAATTGCCTCCGTAGCCCCTCTATGAAGACTCGTTGCCTGTCAATCTAGTTTGATCTGGTTCTATCGGAGTTTCCCTTCCTCTATCCGAGCGTCCCCCGGCGTGCCGGGGTAGCCCCTATGGGTGTTTCGAAAGTTGGGGAAGGCTGCCCTATCCAG
>JAJDED010000015.1 GCA_029259915.1 Planctomycetota bacterium
AAGCCTTGAACGGCAGTTGCGGGGTTTCCCGAACGCCGATCTTTCCGCAGTCACGTGACTGCGGCCCCATTGAAGCCGTATACGGGGAGACTTGTCGAATAAATGGAGGTGAGCTTTCCGCAGTCACGTGACTGCGGCCCCATTGAAGCCCGTTTTGCGGGCAATGTTCTCCGCCCACTCGTCGCTCTTTCCGCAGTCACGTGACTGCGGCCCCATTGAAGCCATTCGATTGCCTTCTGGATATCCTTCGACTGCTCATCTTTCCGCAGTCACGTGACTGCGGCCCCATTGAAGCTGAGTACGAAAATCCTAAAGGCACTGCACAAAGCCAACTTTCCGCAGTCACGTGACTGCGGCCCCATTGAAGCGGGATCCGGTGGGGGGCTTCGGTGTGCGGGTACGGGCTTTCCGCAGTCACGTGACTGCGGCCCCATTGAAGCCTCTGGAAGTGACGACCGAATCTTGCGGTGCGGCGGCTTTCCGCAGTCACGTGACTGCGGCCCCATTGAAGCACGGCCTCCACACGTCCAAGAAACATGGTAGCACCTTGCTTTCCGCAGTCACGTGACTGCGGCCCCATTGAAGCGACGATGGAACGGCCGAAGGGCGACGACGCAAAGGTACTTTCCGCAGTCACGTGACTGCGGCCCCATTGAAGCCCGAGGGCCGAATCAAGTCTCGCCGAATTGCGGGTAGCTTTCCGCAGTCACGTGACTGCGGCCCCATTGAAGCACGAGTTCCTCGGCCGCAACGATTTCACCGACGACGGCGCTTTCCGCAGTCACGTGACTGCGGCCCCATTGAAGCTCGGGGTGCGATCGCCATTGGTCGATAAAGTGCGATCCCTTTCCGCAGTCACGTGACTGCGGCCCCATTGAAGCTTCTTACCCTTTGAAGAAATTGCTGTGATGGTGATTCTTTCCGCAGTCACGTGACTGCGGCCCCATTGAAGCGTAAGTACCAGCAGTTTACTCCTTGTGGGTCTTCTACTTTCCGCAGTCACGTGACTGCGGCCCCATTGAAGCTGTCTGTGAAGTCGACAAGATCGATTAGCGACCAAGTGGCTTTCCGCAGTCACGTGACTGCGGCCCCATTGAAGCTGTTTTGTTCTGCGATGCGGAAGCTGGGGCCGAGTGCTTTCCGCAGTCGCCTGGGGACGGCGAGACTAATACCCGATGGAACTAAGCGCAAAGGGGTGGGGGGCGATCCAAAATTTCCCTGGACCAAGCCACATGGGTCCCATGGAGCAAGCTCATACTGCGCACAGTATCTATGGGTATCTCGCTTCATAACCCGCCCCCTCACATCGCATCGACTCCTCGGAGGACTCGAACAATCGGCTTAAATCACGGGAATTGCGTGATACGAGGTAACAGGTGGCGCATCAGGCGGCGCACTTGGTGCAATGATGGTGGATGCTGTGCAAAGGCCAAAAAAATATGTTGGTTCGCGGCGGGGGGAGGGGCAATGAACGTACCGAGCACGTTCTTGGACACCCCATCGATAGCTTCTCGATCGAGGTGAGTAACTATTCCGCCCTCTCAATCTGCGTTCGGACCAGCGCCAGAATGCCATTTCTCATGGCCTCGGGTAGTGTATCCCAAGCGTCGATGACTTCCAGCAGATCGGGGTCGAAAGCTCTCAAATCGTCGGGAAGTGCGCCGGATTCTGCGCCGCCTGTTGCAGAATTGCCAGTTTTCCCCGATGATTGTGGGGGTTGTTCGACTCCCCTACGGGTACTTGTCTGCGAAGCGTTAGCTCCACATGTCCAACTCGAACCTCGAGATTCTGGCCTACGAACCAAGTCCGCTGGGGCTCTTGTGTTTGCGGCGGCGCGAATTGCTCTCGCAACCCGGCAAGATCGTGACTGAGGTGACGCTGAATCACGAATTTCTGATGAGCAGTTTGTATACCGATTCAGAACGGGCCTTGGCGCGCACGGCGCTCCAGATGTGTTCCGGCGACGATCTGCGGGTGTTGGTTGGTGGACTCGGGCTGGGCTATACGGCGCGCGAAGCGCTTCTGTCGGAACGTGTCATGCGAGTCGAGGTGGTGGAATTGTTGCCGCAAGTGATCGATTGGCTTATGCGTGGGTTGGTGCCCCTTTCGTCCGAGCTCCGCGACGAGCAGCGGTTGGTCGTCACTCAGGGTGACGTGTACGGGCAGCTTGCCGGACCGCCAGACGAGCTGTTCGATGCGATCTTGATCGACGTCGATCACTCGCCGGACGAGCGTTTAGACGACCAGAGCGCACGGTTCTATACAACGGAAGGTTTGCAAGCCGCCCGCCGACATCTGGCTACCAACGGCGTCTTGGCGGTGTGGTCGTACGCCGAAAGCTCACCGTTTGCGGATGCACTGCGCGCGGTCTTCGAGCAAGTCCGCGTCGAGCCGGTTACCTACGACAACCGTCTGATCGACCAGCAACAAACCGACTGGCTGTTCTTTGCCCAAGGCTAAAGGGCATCTTGTTCGGTCAACGGTTTTTTGCAAGGAATTTCTCGAGTGCCGAAGGCAGGGGGGATTCAAACGTCATCGCTTTGCCAGAGATGGGATGCTCGAAGCCGAGCGACTTAGCGTGCAACGCGATCCGCTTGCGAATCCACCGCGGGTGCATGGCCTGTTTAGTTTTGTAGCGAGGATCGCCAAGAACCGGATGCCCGGCGTCTGCAAAGTGAACGCGAATTTGGTTTCGCTTACCCGTTTCCAAGGTGACTTCGACGAGCGTCGTGTCGGACATTCGCTTCAGCACGCGATAATGAGTAATGGCCAATTCCGTTTTCAACGAGGGTCGTGTGACGTACCGGTCGAGGTTTTTGCTCGTGGCCAAATGCGAACGATAAGTCCCACTGTCATTGGACATCACGCCAGCGACAATCGCAGCGTAGATGCGCCGCGGCTTTCGCTGTTTGAACTGCTCGATCAATCGCTCGGCAATCGGTTCGTGCTTGCCAAAGACTAGCAAACCACTCACATCTCGGTCCAGCCGATGGACGACCCACGCCTGTTGTTTTCCTCGCGAATGGCTCAGGTAGACCGACACACGTTCGACAAGCGTGTTTTTCTCGTTACGGTCAGTCGGCACAGTCAATGTTCCAGCGGACTTGTCTACGACAATCAAATGATTATCTTCGAACAAAACGTTGAATGTGCGATCGTCCCAGTGTTTCTTTTTTTCGTGATAGCGTTGCGTCGGATCGAAGCGAATTGATACGACATCTCCAGCAACGACGGGAGTGGCAATGTTGTCGCATGGCTTGCCATTGATCGACATGCAACAATGATCGACTATCCCGCGAACTTGGCTGTGCGAGGATCCAGAGAGCTGTCGGACCACGAGGTCCACTCGACCGGCATTGTCCGCGTCAATCGTCGTCGAAAGTGTCGTCATTGCCATGGAACAAGAACCCTTGTTGCAAATTCAAAAAATTTCACTCTGCACGAGCCCTCATAGCGCCACACGTTCGATCAAGGAGATATTTCAGGGCAAACCGATTCCAGTTCTTCCCAGCGGCTGTACGCTGCTGCCAGTTTGACTTCCATTTCGTTCAGATTCGCTTGATCGGCAGCGATCTGCTCGCCTGGTCGCTGGAAATAACTAGGGTCCGCCATGGCATGATGGATCGTGGCCAAATCGGCCTCCAACCTCTCAATCGTCCCGGGCAAACTCTCCAGCTCGCGCTGCTGGTGGTAACTCAGTTTTTTCTTTGTTGACGAAGGCCTTGCCTTGGACTTTTCCTGCACCTGTTTTTCTTGCTTCAAGTCGACCGGTTCCTGCCGTTGCGCTAACCAGTCGTCGTACCCGCCCACGTATTCACGCACGCCTTGCGGCTCGAACACGATGGTGCTGGTGACGACATTGTTCAGGAACGCTCGGTCGTGGCTCACCAGCAGGATCGTTCCATCGTACTCCACGAGCTTTGCCTCAAGCATCTCCAGCGTTTCGGTATCCAAATCGTTGGTCGGTTCATCCAGCACGATTACATTAGCCGGCTTGGCGAACAGTCGGGCCAACAGCACCCGATTTCGCTCGCCGCCGGAAAGAAACTTCACTGGCGTTCGCGCTCGATCGGGAGTAAACAAGAATTCCTGCAAGTAACCGATGATGTGCTTCTGCTTGCCATGGATATCCAACAGCGTGTGGCCCCCGCCGACGTTCTGTTCGATCGTTTCTTCTTCGTTCAATTGATCTCGCAATTGATCGAAGTAAGCAACTTGCAGGTTCGTCCCGGTGCGGACGGTGCCGCTCTCGGGTTCGATTTTCCCCAACAGGATATTCAGCAACGTCGTCTTCCCTGCCCCGTTGGGGCCCATGATGCCGATTTTATCGCCGCGCATAATCATCGTCGAAAAGTCCTGCAGAATGGGATGCTCCGGATAGGCAAACGAAACGTCTTTCACTTCCGTTACTAAATTTCCGCTGCGCTGGCCCGACTGGATCTGCATGCGAACGAAGCCCGGTTGGTCGCGGCGCTGGCGACGATCTTCGCGCATGTTTTTCAGCGCCCGAACACGCCCTTCGTTCCGCGTGCGCCGAGCCTTGATACCCTGCCGAATCCACGCTTCTTCCTGAGCTAGCTTTTTGTCGAACAGTGCGTCCTGTTTTTCTTGCGCCGCAAGGGCCTGTTCTTTTCGTAGCAGGAAAGTATCGTAATCGCACGACCAGTCGAACATCCGACCGCGATCGATCTCCAGGATTCGAGTCGCAACTTGGCACAGAAACATTCGATCGTGGGTGACGAAAATCAACGTGCCAGGCCAATTCGAAAGAAAACCCTCCAGCCAACGAATCGCTTCGATATCCAGGTGGTTCGTCGGTTCGTCCAGCAACAACAGCTCGGGCTGGCAAACGATTGCCTGGGCCAACAGCACTCGACGCTTCATACCCGACGACAGGGTCTCGAACATCGCTGTGCCCTCGAGTTCCATTTGCGAAAGTGTTTGCTTGACCAGTTGTTCTCCTTCCCACTCCGAGTCGGCTTGTCGAAACCGATCGCTCAAACCTGAGGCAACTACCTCAGCGACGGTCTGATTCGTAGCACTGGGAACATCCTGCTGGAGATAGGCAACCTGCGTATTGTTGGCCAGGGTGATCGTCCCGTGATCTGGCTGAATTTCGCCACGAAGCATTTTCAAAAGCGTCGATTTCCCAGCACCGTTCCGCCCCAACAATCCAATGCGCCCACCAGCTTCAATCTGGCAGTCGACGTCGTCGAGCAAGTTGGGACCCCGAAATCCAATCGAGACATTCTGTAGTGAAATCAGCGCCATAAACAATCAGGTGAAAGAGAAGAACAATGGGTAGCAGTGGAAAGTTCGTACGACGACCGTTCGTATGGTCACCGCACGGTAGCACCATCTGTTCAAGCCGTCACCACGGCAACGCCGATCTACGGTTCGAAAGAATAACAGGTTTCATATAAATGGGCACCACTCTGCAAATAGGAAAAATCGCAGTCTGTAGAGTCGTGGGGATGATGTTTTTTGGATCGAATGTGTGTTACAAAACTGCGTGAAACCGAGATCAGCGTCGGTTCAGATTGATTTTTTTCGGCACGACAATCTGTGCAGGTGGTCGGTTCTCTCCGGCGAAAGAAAGCTGGGCTGCGTTGCTGCCCCATTGGTCGAACGTCACCTTGACTTCTTGCTCCTTGCCACCGCGAACAATTTTTAGCATCGCCGATTCCCCCGGCTGATGTTTGGCAATTCGAACGGTCAGCGCATTGAAGTCCTTGACTTCTTCGCCGTTGATCTCCGTAATAAGGTCCCCTGCTCGAAGCCCCGCCTTCTGGGCAGCGCTATCGGCAACAACGTGCTTGACTTGGGCACCACCCATGCCAAGCGAACCTTGGATACCCAGACGGGCCGCACTTCGTATGGCTAAAATGACCTCGTTGGGCAATTTCTCTCGAAGCTGATCAATGGCCTCCCGCGAGATATTGGTACCATAGATTTCAAACCGCCTGACTTGCGGAAGATTTGCCAACGTCTCGACCGCCTCATCCCCCAAGGGAGCCGAGTGCAGACTAACTGTGGTTACCCGTCGCACTTCCTGCAAATGGCGCAAGCCGTCGACGCCCCCTTTCCAATGTGAATTGATGATCAATTGCAGCGACGGTTGCTGCTGCCTGCCGGGGATGACGATTGGCGCTTGGGAATCGTTGGCCACCACGCCGCCCAACTTGATAATCAGCTCCAGTGCCGTATTTTCACGCACGTCCGCCAAGATATTGCTGGCGATTTCCGATTCGGTGGGACGATTCGGCAAAACAACAATCTGCTCCAAGGCGGCTATTCGCAGTTCCGAATTGGAAGATTCCGACCAAGAAAGCAATATGTTCAACGCACGCGTCGCGCTCTCCAGCGAACTTCCCGCAGCGGCTCGGGCTACTTCTGACAACGCGGACTGGCCGACGTTTTCCAACTGTTGCTGTGCGTTTTCCCTGGTGGTGTAACGGTTGTCGTCCAACTCGGTAATCCAGCGGGAAATTTGGCTTGTGTCGACAACGGAATCCTGCGGATTTACAGTTGTCTCCTGCTCGCCCCTGGCAAACGCTGCCATGCAGCAGACTGCCGCCAACATCGCCCCCTGTCTGAGAACGGTTTTCGCAACGAGAAGGGAATTTGTTTTCAAAACACGGCACATAGTGAGAGTTTTTTATGACAAAAGAGTAGCCGGAGGGCCACTGCCCTCCGGGAGTTCCCGGACCGCGTGGCGGTCCGGCTAAACAGCAAAATGCAACGCCGAATGATTTGATGTTCTGGCGAATCCGGTCACGATGATCGGCAACCGCAATTATACCATTATTCTCCTCACCCGCTTAGTCTCAAAGTTCTCTCCACCGAACGGCAACGTCAAAATCCTTTCGTAGCCGCTGGCGGGAGCCAGCGGTCCACCGGCTTCCGCCGGCGGCTAGGATATGGTTTTGACTTTGCAATTCGCTTGATTCTCTTCCCTTCAGGAATTTGTCGTTCGTGGAAAAAAAGGCTTGCAACGCTTAACCGAAGATAGTATACATCTGTATATTATCACTAACTGCGAGTCGTTTTGCCATGCTCACCGAGATTCCTGTTGAACAATTCTCCGCAGCTCTCGACACCTGTGTTCGTGAGGTACTGGCGGAAGCGGAGGTGACTGCCCCGCCAGTGGACGCGATTCGGTTGGCCCGCCGATTGGAAATGCAGGTGGCTATCGACACCGCAATGGATGTGCGAGCTCGTTTTGTCCGTCTGGGAGGCGCAGGCGGGTTGGGGCACGGGACAATCTTGTTGGCGGACGATCCTCGCCCGGAAAGAAGACAATGGGCTGTCGCCCACGAGATCGGCGAATATGCCGCACACCGTGTCTTCGCACATTTGGGCGTCCACATGCACGACATTCCCCCAGCGACGCGCGAACGCGTTGCCAATCAATTGGCCACGTCCCTGCTCTTGCCGAATGATTGGTTTGCGACCGATGGACGTGCCGTGGATTGGGATCTGTTTTCGCTCAAACAAATTTACCGTACTGCAAGCCACGAACTGATCGCCCGCAGAATGCTCCAAATGTCTCCGCCGGTAATCGTCACCCTGTTCGACCAAGGAAAACCAAAATGGCGACGCAGCAACGTGCTAAAGCGCCCGCCCCGGTTGACACCCGTAGAACTGGACACTTGGAAAGAGGCCTACGCCGAAGCCCAGCCGACAAGTTCCCATGGGGACAGTCTACCAACGGGAATCGAATGCGTACACTGCTGGCCGGTGCATGAACCAGGATGGCGACGGGAAATCATGCGTACCGGTTTGGAAAGCTGGTGAGTTACCCGATCTCAGTTACTCAAACTGAAAAGAAGAACCGCCAAGAGCGCCAAGGACGCCAAGAAATACTAGGAAAATTATTATCCAAGCAAGCGAGACACCTTCGAGAAGCGACTGAAAGCAAAGCCTAGAAGAATCGAAAAAAAATCCTTGGCGTCCTTGGCGGTTCTCACTTTTAGTCCGTTAGAGAAACTGCCAATTCTTGGACGACTTCTTCTACAACATACGGTTTGCCAAACACGGCAGACGCCCCAACGGACCGGGCCAACTGAAAATGTTCGGCCCGAGGGAAATCGAGCAGCACCGCAACCGGGCCCTCTATTCGCCGACAGAAATCGGTTAATCTCTGCAAGTCTCGCTCGTCGAGTTGGCCGCCATCCCAAATGCCGGCAGCACTTTTTTGAAGATCACCAATTTGTTCGTCACGAAACCATGTCGTTGTCAAACCGTAATCTGCCAGGGCGTCGGAAAGAGACTCGAAAACTGCAAAGTCGGTGGCACCGATCGCGACAATCCCCGACAACGCAATTTTTTCGCTTGAGAGATCGACCGACAGCCGTCCCGATTGGGGGTGGACGAGCGGGGCCGACCATGGGGGACAGGCTCCCGACTGCATACTATGGCGCGCGGCCTGCCACCACGGAGAAAGTTCGTACCAAACCAATCGCAAAACTCCGGATAGTGGCGCGCCCGTGCGAAGCGAACCCTCGCACCAAGTGCCTGCTACAATCACAATGCGCATCAACGGTGCCAGCGCTTGTAGACGGTCAACATCCGCTTGACGAACACAGTCTGGAAACGGTTGGGCAACAAACAACAGCTCAGGCGTCATTTCTTCAGCACGTAACATCTCGCATGCCTGCGACACATTGGCAACGCATCGCCAGGCGCGGAACTCTTCCCAGTCAGCGGTTGCCAAAGAAAACTCACCTCGATCCCACGGCCCCACAAACAGAGCCTCCCTAACAGTCGCAGCATGACCAACGAAATGATCCTCGGCGATTGTTGTTGAAAAGTGGGGCATGATTTTTTTCCTCAATCCGACAGTTCGTGGTCACGGGCGACAATCAGCTCGTGGGCTGCGATCGAATCCTGTGACGATCGTAAATCCGACATCCAGTCGGCATCGCTGATCATCCGGCTTAGCCGAGCCAAAATCCGCAGATGCTCGTGATCGTCTGTTGAACAAATCAAAAAAAAGATGTCTGTCAGACTGCTTCCCCCGCCAAAGGGGATTCCCTGACCGGTGATGCCCAGTGCGAGCATCGGTTCGCCGAGAATCGACGACATCGGTCGACGGGGATGCATCAATGCCACGCCGATGTCGAGTGCCGTGGGGTGCATCGCCTCGCGAGCCACCACGGCCTCGGCCATTTTGCCTGAGTCCCAAAGCAAACCGGTTCGCGCGGCAAGCTCCGTCATTGCCGTGATCACACTCCCGCGAGTCCGGGCATCCAACGGTACTGCGACAGCTTCGATCGGTAGCAGCGACGCAATCGAAATCTCGCCGCTGCCACTGATATCGGTACGTTCCAGATTCGACTCCATGGCAGCCAACTCGTTGTCGCCCGAAAGTCCGATACGGTCTTCCAACCAATGATGAATTTCCGCACGAGAAAATCGCCATTGTCCTCCCACACGTCTGCCCGGCAATTTCCCACGATCGGCCAGCCTGGAAATCTGAGCCGGGAGCATGTGCATGTATGCAGCTAAAGCAGCGATGTCGAAATCTTCTTCTGCCACGGACAAACCTGGGAAATGATCTTGGAGAGTTGGGAAGTGCTATCAGTACTACAATCGATTCCCCATTCTCGCCGGCCATGGCATAACCTGTCCAGTTCGATCGCACGAAAACCATTCTATTAATTGCTTGCACTCGTCGGTCGATCACCGGTCAAGTCGCCTTGACACAAATGGGGGATAAGCCCACAATCCGCCACGCTGTGGGGACAAGGTTTTCCCAGAGACCTTGAGACTCTGCAGCAAACGCGCACGAAAACGGATTTTCATGCGTCGAGTTAGTCAAGTTCGACACAACGGCATCCCCGTATTATGCCGTTGGTCGTTCCACCCGGGCAAGGAGGCCTGGTATGTCACTCTCCCTCGAATCGCAAGTCGGCGTTGCGCTCGACGATCTTTTCCCATCGGGTACACGTACAGGAACCGCTCGCGTGCGGGCGACCTCGTGTGCCACCGACTGGCGAGAAGTCCAGCCAGGCGATGTTTATGTCGCGCTACCCGAAGGGTGTGGAACCACGCCCTGCGACGATGGCCATCAGCACGCGCAACGGGCAGTCTCTTGCGGAGCGAAAGCGGTAATCTGCGAACAGCCCGTGCCGGTGTTCGATGTGCCAACCTACTTGGTGCCCGATAGTCGCGTAGCACTTGGCGAACTTTGCCAAGCGTTGGTTGGCAATCCTACCCATTCACTTCCCACGATTGGCGTGACCGGCACCGCAGGCAAGACAACAACGCTTGCCCTGCTCGAAGCAATCTTTTTGACCTCCGGAAGAACGTGCGGTGTTCTCAGCAATCTGACAAGTTACGACGGCATGTCGGTTGGCTCGGGGATTAGCGAAGCACCCTCGGCACCGGCGCTTGCTTCGCGATTGGCGAACATGGCCGCGGCAGATTGCCCGCTGGCATTGCTCGAAGTTTCCAGCCAATCGCTTAGCCAGGCAGGGATGGCAGGCATCCAACTCGATGCCATTTGCGTCACCAACATCACCGATGCCCATCTCGACCTGCACAACTCGATTCAAAACTACCGCAACGCAAAGCTGCGAATCCTGAAACACCTTGCACCGACCGGCGTAACGATCCTTAATGCCGACGACCCCGTTTGCATGCAATGGCTCGACCGCGTCCAAGGGCCCGTGCTTACATACGGCCTCGGCGACCAGGCAGAGATCACCGGTTCGATAATCGAAACCCACGCCAACGAACAAACCTTCGTATTAACCGCCGGCAGCGAATCGACCGCCGTACGTACCGCGATCATCGGCGAACATCATGTTTCCAATTGCCTGGCAGCGGCGGCTGTGGCACTGAGCTACGGAATCGACCTGACCACCATCGCCGCTGGCATCGAAGCCGTCGAAAAACTGCCCGCTCGGATGGAACGGATCGACCGCGGGCAGGGTTTTCCCGTGTACATCGACGCAGCCGAAACACCGGTAGCACTGTGCGCCAGCTTACGCACCGCTCGGCAGTTGGCAGGCGAACGAGTGATTTGTGTGCTCGGCGACATGTCATTTGCCTCGGCAGCCGAAACAAATTCGATAAGCCAAGTGGTCCACCGACTGGCCGACATAGCCATTGCAACTCAGCATTTACCCAATGCTCACGGACAAAAGTCCGCGGAAGTAAAAGTGATCGCCGATCGAAGCGAAGCGATTGCTTGGGCCGTTGCCATAGCCAAACCGGGCGACGTTGTTGTCGTAACCGGCAGCCAACCCCGCAGCAGTTGCTCCTTCGGCACGTCCGGCGAACAAGTCAACGATGCCGAAATAGCTCGGAAATTTTTAATCACCTGCACTCCCCCCGCACTCCGCATTGCCGCTTAGAGGCAAAAAGGACCTACAGACACATGGAATGGACAGACACGCTGATGCTCGAACCACGCAGGCCAACACCCGACAACATCTCGCGCACGGTTGCCTATAAAGTTCGCGTAATTCCAGTCGAGGGTGTTTCTCTGCTGCATGCGGAGGTGCGCACCCACGAAGAGACAGAAGCTACTCTGGAACTGCTGCGAGGATTCCGGGCCGCGCGTCGCGTCGTTTTGTGTGACACATCCTTTTTGGTCGACGACACCCACACCGTGGAACGACAACTGGGCCACACCTTGGTCAACTCGGGAGATGCCGAGATGTTGGTCAGCTGCGGTTCGTGTGCTCGCGAAGTTGCGATCGGAGCACGCGACGCCGGATTGGACCTGGCCAGCGTGGTGGTTTGTGGCGATGCCAAATCGGCTTGCGAAGTGTTAACTCATCGTTTGATTCCCGGAGACACCGTATTGCTCCTGGGACTGGATCGCTGGACATGCGACCGTCTGACCGCTTCGTTGGCGAAGCGCCTTTTCCCTTCAGCCGTTGCCGCTTAGTTCAAGTCGTACCCAGAAACCTTTAGAGATTTCGACTAGAGATTCGACCATGAAAAGTTTCGTCGTTGGTTTGTTAGATTGCGGGGTCCGACAAACCGCCCTCCCTGGGGTTGGAGCACAATAGCTCGCTATTTGGGCAGCTTCTGGGTCAGCTGCTCTGGCGAGTGCTTCACGACGAAGCTTATGTCTGAGCACCGGGGCGACGCAATGCGTCGTCCCGGTGACTCAGCGGATTCACGACGCCAAGAGGCATCAATTCCATAACCCGCATTTCTATTTTGGAGCCCAGGTATGTCCGGCGTAGCTCATGTGTTGTTTGCTGGCGGAGGCGCGGCAGGTCACCTTGATCCGGGACTTTCTGTGGCAGACCACCTCGCAAAACGACTTCCGCAGTCGATGATTTCCTTTGCCGGAACAGGGAGCCCCGCTGAGAAACATACCGTACGCGGAGCCGGTTATCAGTATCTCACGATCCCGTCGCGACCTGCCCCACAAAACCCATTGCAGGCAGTAAGATTTGTTACCGACAACATCGCCGGCTACTGCGCGGCACGGTGGATGCTACGCGAACAAAAAATTTCGCTCGTTGTCGGCTTGGGCGGAACCACTAGCACCGCCGTCCTGCGAGCCGCCGATGCACGTGGAATTCCATTTATTTTGTTGGAGCAAAACGCCATTCCAGGACGCACCACCCGTTGGCTGTCGCGAACCTCGGCGCTCGTATGTGCAGCGTTCGACGACGTCAGGCCCCATCTGCACGTGCAAGCCCCGGTCACAGTTACCGGCAATCCCACTCGCCCAGCTTTCGAACAACTTTACGACAAGCTGCAAAAAAACGGATACCGGAACAATAACCCAAGTGGCGACGGTTCGGAAAATGGAGGTCCCGCCTCACCCACCAAACGGTTGGTCGTACTAGACGGCGCCGAGGGCGCGCGATCGCTAAACGAATCGATCCCCGCCGCGCTAAAGCAATTGAAAAATTACTTGTCCGGCTGGCAAATCGTTCACCAAACGGGCGATGGACAATTGCAGGAAACAGAAAACCGCTATCGGCAATGCGGCGTCGAGGCCCTGGCTGTCACCTATATCGACGAGATCGCCTCGTTGTTGTTCACAAGCGACCTTGTCGTTTGTCGCTCGGAAGGCGCCACGTTGGCCGAGCTTTCGCTGGCGGGAGTTCCGGCCTTGCTCGTACCTCATCCCCAAGCTGCCGACGATCATCAAATCGCCAACGCCAAGGTGTTCTCTTCCGCTGGCGCGTGTCGATTGGTCGACGAAACTTCGCAAATCGGTGCGCTCGACACCGCTTTGGCCTGCGAATTGAAAACGCTACTCGCCGACGGACAACTTCGCGAAGAAATGCGTCTGCAAATCCGGCAGCAAGCCCATCCTCAAGCCTCTTCCGATATTGCAGAAGCGATCGGCAACGTGCTCTACGATTCCTGCGCAGAGCGACTCGCGGCATAAAATTGCAGAGCTCACGGCAACTTTCGCACGGTTCCGGGGACCACAGGCTGGTGATTCTGGGAACTTTCTACTGCGGCGAAACAGAGTTCCAGACTACGCAGATTATTGCGCGCACTATGCGAAGGTTCGCGATTTTCTTCGATCGCACAGAGTAGTTCGCCCATCGTGCCATGAAAACCGTCGGGGAACCAGGTCCCCTCCAACCGCGGCGAGATTGTCCCAGCGTCGGTGATAATTTCCAACTGCTGGTTTTCCAGATTGACTCCCGCAGAGCGAATCACGCCTCGGCTTCCAGAGACCAAAACACGATCCCACGATCCGTGGGGCACATGCCCATCAAACACCAGAGAGGACTGTGCATGGGGATATTCGATCATCGCCTGGGCAAGCAATGGCGTGGTGATGTCCTGGGTCGTCGAGCAAGTTGCCGAAGCAACAACCCGGCCAGCCCGATTATCTCCCATGATCGTGGCAAGAAAATCGAACCAGTGGATCGCAAAGTCATACAAAATAAGATCGCGAAGTTTTTCAAATGCCGTGCCGCGAACCCACCCATGGTCCCAATGCACTCCGCAGTGGACGCCAACCACGTCGCCAATCAGCCCGGCGTGAACCGCTTCGCGGATGTAGCTGAAATGTGGCGCCCAGCGCCCATTCTGATTTACGGCCAGGCGGAGGTTCTGCTTGTCGGCAAGATCAGCCAATCGTTCGCCAACATCTAAATCGAGTACGAACGGCTTCTGACTCAACACATGCTTCCCGGCTCGCAGAGCGTCCTCGATAATGGGGACGCGAATCTCCGGATGGGTTGTCACGTCGACAACGTCCAACGTGTCCAATTTCAGCAGTTCACGATGGTCGGTGAAAACCTTGGCTGCCGGAAAGAATTCTTGACGACGCAGTTCGGCCGCTTCGCGATTGATATCCGCAAGAGCAACCACGTCGTAACCGGCAGCTTTGTAAGCTTGCAGATGATAATGGGAAATCCCCCCGCAACCGACCACTCCTATCTTAGAACGAGGACTCTGGGGATCTCGTGGCAAATAGGGGAGAACAGGAATTGCCGTGGGGGCGGGAGAAACTGGAGAATCGGTCATGGGAGAATTAGTCGGGGGGGGGGTGTTTTATTTCACTGATGCAAACGCGTTGACCCTGAAACTGACCGCAGCTTAGCAAGTCTGAACACGGAATTCTACGGCTCCGATCGTCTCCCCCCAAGGAACCAAATCCTCTGCTGCCATCGGCTTGCAAATCTTTGGCAAATCGCTACTGTGGAGCAAAGCATTCACAAATCCTTCAAGCCGTCATTTGCCGGCTCTGACAGCATAACAGCACAGGAACCATGGCCAAATCACCCGATAAAAAAACAAGCAAACGCATTCTTTTAGTAGACGATGACGCGGAAATCATCGAATCACTTCGCCTGGCACTGGAAGCCCACGACTACGAGGTTCTCATCGCACGCGACGGCAATCAAGGCCTCGCTCTCATCGAGCGCGAAACCCCCGATCTCGTGATTCTCGACATGATGATGCCCAAACGGAGCGGGTTTTTGGTACTCGAACGTCTTAAGCGCATGGGCGAAAAGAAGCAGCGGATCATCATGATCACTGCCAACGAAGGTGCCCGGCACAAAGCCTATGCCGAAATGCTGGGAGTGGACGATTACGTTCGCAAACCGTTCCCCATGGATCGGCTTATTCAAAGCGTCAATCGATTACTTGAATAGAGCAGTACGTGCCCCGTTTAATGCAAAGCGATCGTACGAGCCAACGGTTGTAGCACCGAGTCGACGACGTATTTCTCGACCATGTCGCGACAAACTTCGCTGAGCTGGTCAAGAGTTTCCACGTAGGTTTGATCGGCCGCGAGGCTGCCATACTGGCGTGCCGTGACGTAGACGCTGATTTGTTCTTGCTGATACTCGCCGGTGCGGATTTGATAAGCGTTGGTGCGCGACTCGACGTTCAGCCGACATTGCAGCCGGCAATCGTTATCTAAAGCGAACGTCAAATTGGGCTCGTAATTGATGATCTTCGCCTCCGGTACTTCGCTCAGCCTGTCGAGCGCGGGACAAATACCCAGAGCCTCGGCTATGAGTTGATTGTGATTTCCTTGATAAGTGAAATCAAAACCGACTAACAAATCGAGTGCTTCACAATCCAGCGGACTAATGGTGAGCGCATACGGTGCGACCTCAAGTGCGTGACGATGCTGGTTCAGGGCGGTTTCGATCGATTCCGGATTGACCTGTCCTGAGCAAACCCTGCGGGGCTCGACCGTACACCAGCGATAATTGCCTTGGTCTTTGTCCTGCTCAAGAATAAAGTCGTTTTTTTCCCGGGAATAAAAATTCCGCAGCTCAGGATACCTTTTTTGCATTTGCTCGAAAAAATGCAAAACGGTCTCACGGCTGCGCGGAAGTTCCATCTCGGTGCTGAGATTCATGTTGACGTAAAAATCGTCGGCCAGCGAACTGTAAGGAGTCATTAAAAGTGGGTGTCCTGATTGGAGAAACTGCGAAATGCAGGGAACCGAACCGGTCAAGAAGACGGGCTGCTTGGCACTAGTATAGAGCACCGCGGAAAACTCTGTCAAAGACTTGCAATGCCCGACTCGAAGAGAATAAACTGTGCGGGGAGAAAAATCATGGAGCAAATCGCATTTCAGACCGCTTTGGGATCCCTTGCCCTCGCATGGCAAAAAAATACCGTGGTGGCACTAGCCTTCGGGCATCGTAGTGAGCGCGGTGCATTGCGATCCCTGGAAGCGAAAATCAAGTGCCTGCCGCCGATTGACGTCTCTTCAAAATCCGAGGGGTGCGAGCTCGAAGAACTTGTCGAGCGGCTCCGTGATTTCGCCGAGGGTTTGCCAACCGATTTTTCGGACGTGCACCTCGACACCGGGCGCTACACCTCTTTTCAGCAACGTGTTCTGAATGCCTGCCGAGCGATTCCCTGGGGCGAGACGCGCACCTACGGCCAACTAGCGCGTAACATAAATCGACCGGGCGCAGCCCGAGCCGTGGGCACCGTGATGGCCAGCAATTGCGTGCCGCTGGTCGTACCGTGCCACCGCGTGGTCGCGGCTTCAGGAGGCTTAGGCGGATTCTCCGCCCCGCAAGGATTGACCATGAAACGCCGACTGCTAGCCAACGAGCAACTCGCCACTTGCGGCTTAGCAAAACAAACCTAAAACCCAAATGATTTGCGACCACACGACTCAGGCATAATGGGCAAACTCTTTTCCGGGATGCACCCATGGGGGTTTCACGGTAAAATAGCTGCTATGGGAGACAATCTCGTTCATATTGGCGAAGTTATTGTTCACGGGTTCGTGTTCGATCCAAAAAATTCCGAGCGACTGCGAAACATGGATCTCAACAAACTTCTGGAAGCGATTCCTCGACTGTTTGACGTACTGGACGAACGGGGTATCGAGTACGTGTTGGTCGGCGGCATTGCGATGTTGGTCTATGTCGAAGGGCGAAATACTCAAGACATCGATCTAATCGTACCGAGAGACGCACTCGATAAATTACCAGAAATCAAGATCGACGAAATCAACGTCGAGTTCTCCAAAGGGTGGCTTGAAGACTTGCAAGTCGACTTTCTTTTCACCCAAAATCAACTCTTTGAGAAAGTCCGTAACAGTTATTCTGAAATCAAGCGATTCGTAGAACGCGATATTCCCTGTGCGACTGTCGAAGGGCTACTACTTCTAAAACTCTTTGCGCTTCCGTCGCTCTATCGACAGGGTCATTTCGATCGTGTGCGCACCTACCAAAAAGATATCGCCGATTTACTCGAACGGTATCAAACCGACACGGTGCCATTGCTGGAAGAAATTGCATTGCACGTGTTGCCGAGCGAGCTAGACGAACTGCAAAAAATTGTTGCACAGATCCAGCAAGAGATGATTGCCTCGCGGCAACGATTTCGTCAGGAAGAATAGTGCATCTCCAGATTCTGTGCGTAGACCCAATTCCTCAGGCCATCGCTGGCCGCTAGCTTCCTCGAATTATCCACGGCACCCCCGCCTTTGCCGCATTTTGTGAAGATTTGTCTGGGGATTTGTTTGCCCGATCGGCAGTTTGGGATAGACTAGACCCAATCTATTTTTCTCCCCATTTCATAGAGGGGCGATTGGGGGGATCTTCGGAACAGACTCTTGGAGGGATACATGCGTTGCGTTCAACAATTGGGGATGGTGTGTTTGGTAATTGGTTGCTTGGGAAATACTTCCGAGGCAATCAACATCAATCTCAACTACGACTTCGATACGTCCAACTTTTTCGGAGCCGGCAATCCCGACGGTGCGGCTGCCGGTGCGCAAGCTCGCGCCAGTATGGAAGCGGCCGCTGGATTCTTTTCCGGGATTCTCGACGACACTTTTTCTGCCATCCAAACGCCTGCTCCTTTCAACAGTTCGGTATTCGACGGAACTGTTGTCTGGCAATGGTCGCTCAACTTCACGCATCCAGCCACTGGGGGCAATCAATCGTTGGTTGACGAAACTATCGCAGCCGATGAGTACCGTATTTATGTCGGTGCAAGAAGTTTGGCGGGCAGCACTTTGGGTTTCGGCGGACCTGGCGGATTTGGTTGGAGCAGCAATCCTTCTGGCGGTTTTACTTCTGGGGAAATTACTCAGATAAACCAGATCACTGCAGATTTCTCTAGTGCCGTGGAGGACCGCCAGGAAACAAGCGGTTTTTCCGCCTGGGGCGGTGCCGTTTCTTTTGATTCCGACGCGGCCACAAACTGGAATTACGACCATCTCTCGCAACCCGCTGCGGGCGAAAGCGATTTCTACTCCGTAGCGCTGCACGAGTTAGGCCACACCCTGGGCCTTGGAGGAAGTTCGACTGATTGGAGCGCCTGGCAAATCGGCTCCGAATTCCGAGGCCCCCAGGCGCTCGCTGCCTGGAAGTCAGAGGACCCAACCGCTTCGCCTGCCGCCACTGGGATTCCTACCGTGAGTTCCGGCGATCATCACTGGAAAGATAACACGCCAAATCCTTCGTCGCCCGCGTCGGTCAGCTCTTTTATTCTGGGATCGGGAACCTTGCAAGAAACAGCCATGGACCCGACAATTCTGAGCGGTACCAGAAAACTGTTTACTAACGTCGATACGCTTGCGTTACGCGATATCGGGTGGACCGTGCCAGATTCCGTCTTTACGATCCCCGGCGATTACGATGGGGATGGCGACGTCGACAGCGCCGATCTGGCCCGCTGGAGCACCTGGTACGGCATCAACGCCAACGGCGATGCCGATGGCGACGGCGACACCGATGGCACTGACTTCTTAATCTGGCAGCAAAACCACACCGGCTCGCTGCCCCTGTCTGCCACGACATCCGTGCCCGAGCCGACAACCCTGGCCCTGCTCGTCGGCAGCATGCTGCTCTGCGGTTTCCGAACCGCGCGAAGATGACAGACGGTTCTCCGTCAGCCTTCCCGACCATCGTCGAGCGAATAAACGGCAATCGCAATTAGCAAGCCCACCACGCTAGCCAACCACACAATACCGACTGCGGTACTCACGTGGCCTAACACACCGGCGGTGCCTCCATCGCCCATCGCGGTGAGCAAACCTCCAACCCAGCCGAAGACGGCTTGCAACAGAGGCAAACCTAACACCAGCGCTAACAGAACTTTGATCGCGGTCCTAGAATTCATGCGTGTGTGTCTCTCAAGGTGCGTTGGAGGCATCGCAATCTGCGCAAATGTTACAGACTGAACCTGTGGCCACATTCTCCAGGACATCTGGATGTTCTGTCAATACACTGGAAGAAATGAATCGCGGTCGCGAGTTTGACTCTCAGTCCCGGCCCGGCACAATAGAATCAGACCGTAACCACTTTTTTGATGGACAAAAGTCTTGGCAACCTTCAAGTGCGCGAAACACTGGTTTTCACGATCCCTGTGGCTGGGGGGGGTGTTGTGTTGGTTGCTTGGGACAAGCACTGCCGAGGCACAGCGAATTCGTCTCAAGGATGGCCGCGTGCTTCCGGGAAAAGTGTTGCCGATATCAGGTGTAGCCGATAGTCTGGTCGGCGACAGCGGGCAAGAAGGAGAATCGAAAGCAGTTCCCATACTGCTCATCGACGACGGACTGCGCCGCACATTTGTTCCAAAACAGCACTTGGTCGAGGTGATCGATCAGGCTCCCGAGAATATGGTGCGGATCGAACTTTGGCAGAACGTGGCGCGGGCGGGCGGAACCATCGGCAGCGTGGGACCCAGTTTGCGAATTGATCCCTTCGACAAATTCGGCCGACGCATCTACCAAATGCAAACACGCGATGGTCCGTTATCCGTAGTGCAAGGCATCACCGAGCTAACTCCCCGTTATGTCAAGGTAGAAGGACTGCT
Organism: Planctomycetota bacterium; assembly: GCA_029259915.1. Taxonomy (GTDB): domain Bacteria; phylum Planctomycetota; class Planctomycetia; order Pirellulales; family Lacipirellulaceae; genus Bythopirellula. The sequence goes on from JAJDED010000015.1 coordinate 19,753, forward strand.
CGGACAACCGAAAAGCATAGTTTGGGACATGCGACTGGCAACCAGCTCAATCCCTCGCAAAACGCTGGACCAAATTCTTGACACCGCAGTTTCAAAAGAAAACGCCGACGACTGGCTGCAAGTGGTGCGATTCTATTTGCAGGGGGAGCGCTATCAGGATGCCCGACGGGAGCTGGAAGAGATACTCCGCCATTTCCCCGAAAAGCAGGAGTTGCAGGCCGAAGTCCGCCAACTGCGGAAGTTGGGCGCTCGGAGAATTCTTCGCGAAATCAACCTGCGCCGCGATGCGGGACAACACGAACTGGTAAGCCATCTGCTGGAAAACTTTCCGACAGAGGAAGTCGCCGGCGAAATGTTGCAGCAGGTCCGCGAATTATTGCAGTCGTATCAGCGCAGCACAGAGCGGATCGCCGAAGTTAGCAATTCGATCGACAGCGTCGTTGCTAAAATTGGTGACCCCGACCATCGCGACTTGGCAAAGTCGATTGTCGAGGAAATCACTTCACAACTGACGCATAACAACATCGATCGCTTAACACCCTTCGTCCAGTTGGTCGACGACGACACGCTCACTGCCGATCAGAAAGTCGCCCTAGCCATCACGGGTTGGCTGCTAGGCGGGGAGAACGCGATGCAGAAACTTCCTGTCGCGATCTCGTTGGTGAATGTGCGTGAAATGGTAAACCAATATCTCAGCGAACCGCTGGCCCACGAGCGCGATGCCATTTTGCAGTCGGTTCGCAGTATGGAGGGAGCGTCCGTGCAGCGGGTAGCCCAAATGTTGGCACATCTGAAACCTCCCTGGGAAATCCCCGACGGGAGCGACCGAAAGTTTGGCTACTACGAATTGCTGGCCCCTGGCCGAACCGAGCATGGCGATTTCCGTTATCTCGTGCAACTGCCACCCGAGTACGACCCCACGCGGCACTACCCAACAATTCTCGCTCTCAATGGCGCCTACAATTCGGCTCAGCAAGAACTCGATTTCTGGGCCGGTTCCCAACAACGCAACGCAGACGGCGAAGTCGCAGGGCCTCGCCGAGGTCAAGCGATGCGACACGGGTTCATCACCATTGCCGTTGATTGGCAAAAACCGCAACAATCGGCTTACGAATACTCGCTACGCGAGCACGAAGCGGTGCTTACCTGTTTGCGCGATGCTTGTCGACGTTTTGGAATCGACACCAATCGAGTTTTCCTAACCGGCCATGGATTGGGAGGTGATGCAACGTGGGACTTTGCCTTAGCGCATCCCGACGTCTGGGCAGGAGCGATTCCCTTTGTCGCTCGTGCGCGAAAGTATGTTCCCCACTATTGGGACAATGCCGAGTATGTCCCCTTTTACTTTGTTGCTGGGGAACTCGATGGCAAGAAAATGTCGCAGAACGCCCCGGTGCTGAACAAATTTCTCAGAGAACGCTTCGAAACCACGGTCGTCGAGTTCCTTGGCAGAGGCCAGGAACCGTTTCAAGACGAGATTCACAATCTGTTCGACTGGATGGGACGACACATTCGCGCCCGCGCCCCAAAAGAGTTTTCCTGCAAAACCATGCGGCCATGGGACAACTTTTTTTGGTGGATCGAAGGTCGAGATTTCCCCGGAACCGTGGCTCCAAGCAACTGGCCACAGCGCAGTGCCAGACCCACGGAAGTGCAGGGAAAACGATTGGCCAATAATGGTCTGGCGGCACGTACCGCGTCGAAGCAGACCACGATTTGGCTCAGTCCGGACGTAGTCGACTTTTCGGCTCCTGTGCGCGTAACACTCAACGGCAGACGCGTCACCAGCGTCCAGGGGCACATTCAGCCGCAGCTCGAAGTTCTGCTTGAAGACGTCCGCACCCGGGCCGATCGTTTACGCCCCTTCTGGGCAAAACTCGAAGTCTCCGCCAAGCGATAGCCCGGATGCAAAGAAGTAAGTTAGTGCGTTCTATCAAACGCAAATAGCCGCGATCTTACAGATCGCCGGAAACAGCGTGGCGAACAAAAACTTCCCCCCTGCCCGAAGCAAGCAAATCGCCGGAGAACTGATCGACATCCAAGCTCGAAAGCTCCATGTCACATTCAAAACCGTGAGCATGCAAATGCTTGGCCATCACCGGCAATACGGTTGGCCGTGCAGTGCAAGCGTAACGAAAACTGGACAATAGCGCAGTAGGCTCGCGGCCCAACAGCCCCAATGTTCCGCGGTGCATCCCCGCGCCGGGTCGTTTGCCGCATTCACCAAAGGTTAAAATCGTGCCGCCCAGCATGTTGGCACCGAGCATGTCGCCAACCCGCCCGCCAACGGCAATCATACCCCGTCGCATCGCCTGGCCAACTTCGTTGCCCACGTCCCCCTCAACCAAAATTGTGCCCCCGGTCATTCCCCTTGCCGAACCGGGATACGCCGCTCCCAACAATTGCCCCGCGTTGCCGCCAACGTGGATCAAGCCGCCGTGCATTTCCGCACCCACCCAATCGCCCGCATCGCCATCAACCCGAATTTTTCCACCGCGCATTCGGCTACCGATGTGGCGTCCCCCAGGTCCATCAACATGAATTTCCCCAACGCACATGTGCGCCCCAATCCAATGGACGCCCGCAAGATCGCCAGAAAACTTAAACCGCCCATCCGCCGGATCGCCAGCCACTTTGAATAATTCCGCCAGTGGAAGCTTTTGATTGCCATGCAGAATCTCAAACCGCTCAATTTCTACGAGCTTCTTGCCTATCGCCCAATCCGGCGTCAAGCCTTCGATTTCCACCGGGAGGGAACTCGCAGTACTGAAAGTAAGAGTAAGTGTCATCAGTCTGAATTGCACTATCCTACGTCTTAGCTGCGGCCGGAAGACCGTAGAGACTTTGTGGAAATGGGAAGCTATGCCATATCGCTTTGCGCATGCACTAAGATAAGATGATCACCTGACGGCGCGAAGGCAGCAAACTATCTGAATAATGATACTTATGAAAAGATTCACATGAAACGTGGTGCAATTATTTTGTGTGGCGGAAAGTCGTCGCGGATGGGCTCCTCGAAGGCCTTGCTTCCCTTCGGAAGTGAAGGGATGCTCCAGCGCGTAGTGCGATTGGTTGGCGAAGTGGTTCCGCGAGAATCGACTGTGGTGGTCGCGTCCAAAGAGCAAGAGTTGCCGTCACTCTCGAAAGAAATCCAAGTAACCCACGATCGACAAAGCGATCGCGGTCCGCTCGAAGGAATCGCCTCTGGCCTGACGGCGCTTGCCAAGTGTGCCGACTCCTGCTTTGTTACCAGCTGCGATGTTCCGCTGCTTGTGCCGGCACTGGTCGAGCGGATGTTTCAGTTGCTCGGTGATCACGACGTCGTTGTGCCCGTCGACGACGAATTCCAGCACCCACTTGCCGGCGTTTATCGAAGCAGCGTCTTGCCGCAAGTAGAAAAATTGCTGTCCGCAAATCAGCTTCGGGCTTCACTTCTACTCGAGCAATGCAGAACAAGGTTTGTCCCGACCGACGAATTGCGCAGCGTGGACCCTCAACTACAGTCTCTGCGAAACATCAACCAACACGAAGACTATCTCGCCTTGCTGAAGGAGACCACCGATTCCATCGGTACACAAGCTCCGGATATGCAGTAGAATGCCCGCTTTGGCGCAAGTTCCAGTTAGGGCGAGGGTTCTATGGCTTCATCATCACCGCGTATTGTGGTGCTCGACGGGTTTACGCTTAACCCGGGCGACATGAGTTGGAACGAACTCGAATCGCTTGGCGAATGCACCGTTTACGATCACACGCTGCCCGACGAACTTCTTCAACGTGCGCGCGATGCCGAGCTCATACTGACCAATAAAGTTGTGCTCTCTGCCGAGAGTATTGCGAAGCTCGAAAAGCTCCAATACATCGGCATATTAGCCACGGGAATCAATGTGGTGGACGTTTCGGCTGCCGCGGCGCGGGGCATCATCGTCTCTAATGTCCCCAGTTATAGTACTCCGTCCGTCGCACAGATGGTGTTCGCGCATATTTTGAATCATACCCAGCATGTAGCCCAGCACGCCGAAGCGGTAAGTTCCGGTCGCTGGAGTTCGGCTATCGACTTCTGCTTTTGGAATTTTCCGTTGGTGGAACTAGCCGGAAAAACAATCGGCATCGTGGGCTTGGGACAAATCGGGCGGGCCGTGGCCCGATTGGCAGTGGCGTTCGAGATGCGCGTACTCGCAACCACAAGGTCTGCGACGATTGCCGGGGGAAACATAAAAATCGTTGAACTCGACACACTGCTCCAGGAAAGCGACATCGTCACCCTGCACTGCCCGCTCACGCCGGATACCAAACATCTGGTCGATCGTCAGCGCTTGAATTTGATGAAGAAATCGGCGCTGCTGATCAACACCAGTCGTGGGCTTTTGGTCGACGAGACAGCGCTTGCCGATGCGCTAAATTCAGAGCAAATTGCCGGCGCGGGAGTCGATGTGCTCTCAGAAGAGCCGCCGCGAGAAAGTCCGCTGTTCGCAGCCAAAAACTGCTACATCACCCCACACATCGCCTGGGCCACATTGGCGTCACGGCAAAGACTGCTCAATGCAGTTGTCGAAAACGCGAAATCTTTCCTCGCCGGCAAACCGCAGAATGTTGTGTGAATCGAGTGATTCCTCTAACGCCGTATTGCAGCGACCGTACCGCTCGCTTCGCGGGCAATCTGTTCGATGCGGTTCCAATCTTTCTCGGCAATCGTCTGCGGCGGGGCAAGCCAAGAACCTCCCACAGCTGCGACCAACGGCTCCGAAAGAAACTCTGCAAGGTTCGATTGATTGACTCCGCCGAGCGGAATGTACTTCACTCCCAAGTGCTGGAACGGCACAGCCATATTGCGCAAATGGGTGAGCCCACCACACGACCCCGCGGGAAAGAATTTCAACAGCCGACAGCCGAGTGCCACTGCCACTTCGATATCCGTAGGCGTAGCGATTCCCGGCGCAAATGGCAAACCACATTTCAAGGCGGCCTCGACCACCTGCGGATTCGTCCCAGGCGAGACGCCAAACGCTGCCCCTTCGGCAACGACTTGCTGCACCTGCTCGGGGGAAAGCACCGTGCCCACGCCGACAAGCATCTCCGGCGCATCTTTCCGAATCGCCCGCAAGGCATCGAGCGCGACTTCGGTGCGCAACGTGAGTTCCATCGCCCGAATGCCCCCACTCAGCAATGCCTTTGCCAGGGGCACAGCGTCCGCCACGTCGTCGATTTTCAAGACTGCCAACACACCTGCCGATTCAAGTTCTGCAAAGTTGGCATGCGTCGGGTGAGAATGTTCATTCATAACGGCATTTCAAATCCTGGGTGCTTCCGACGACAACTGGGCCAGCATCTCCGTAAGCTGCGTGCGGATGCCGTCCATCACCGGGTCGGTTTGTACGGAGCGGTCACGACGGCTCGCCACGGGAATTGCCTTTCCGACTTGCACCACCACATGAAACGGCCCATGCGGTCGGACGTGATCGGTGAAATCTTCCTCAAAACGTTCGACCGTTTCCAGGATATGCTCAGGAAGATTTTTTTCCGAGCGGCGGACATAGTCGCGCGGGTAGTGCGACATCTGCTGCACGTAGTAGCAGGCAGCCAATTGTTTCCAGCGACGCTGACGTTCTTCGTCGGAGATATTGTTCTTGACCATATCGGGAACAATGACCGTGCGAAGATTTTTTACCCGCGCAACAATCCCCTCGCCGGTGTCCTTCACCTGCCACTGTTGTTCTAGCTTGGAAAGAACATCTTCAATCAGCCCCTCAACCCGCTCGTAGAAATCGCCGCTGCGGGCACCCCCCAGATATTCTATTTCTTTGAGAGATAGCAGTGCCTGACCAATCTGCTGTAACCTTAGCGTGATCGGCTTGTCGCGCTGCGGATACCAGGAAAAGTGCGATTCGATTTCTTCCAGCACGGGCGTGACGGTTGCTTCCAAATCGCCACGAAAAAAATAGCGAATGGCAATCGGATGAACAACGATTCCACCGGGAACGCCAAGTTTTTCCCGACGCTTGGCGGCAGTCCGAGCCATGAACGACGTGCCGTCCATCATGGGCATCAGGACATCATTGTGGCGCGAAATGGCCCCTTCGGAAAATACGACTAAGGGACGCTTGCCATCCACCAAAATATCGACTGCCGTATTGATCGCCTTGCGGTCGACCCCCTCGCGATAGACGCTAAATGCACCCAGTCGCCGCAACACAAACCGCGTAAACCAATCCTGCTTGAATAAATGCCAGGACGCCATCGCGTGCATATTACGCTTAATCTCTCGCGAGACGATGCCCAGCGTCAGCGGATCCGAAAGTCGGCAGTGGTTCGGTGCCACCAACACCCCGTGCCCCGCGTCCAGCGATTCCTGAAGATGATGCACATCGCGCGATTCCAGCGAATGGATGCCGAATTCCTTGCGCATGTAGCGACCCAGATACAACTGGATCAGTGAGGGCCACAGATCGCCATAGACGGGCGGCACGAACTTGTAAGGCTCTTCGATGATAACTTCTTGCATTCGATCTGCTCGCTTTTTTGCCCCCGGCTCTGCCGGTGGATATTTTTCCTTACAGGGCTTACCCGATCGGCAAAGTTTACCAATCCCGCAATCCCCGCGATATGGGTTTTCAGGATACCCCAGATTCCGGCCTTCTGCACAGAGCAGGATGCTTTGCCACATTGGAACATCCGCCAGTGCCGATAACAAAGATTGCACGCCATCGGATGAGGATCACAGCCAGTGAAGCAAGTTCGCAAAATACTCAAACCCCGTCGAGACTCCGCGCTGCGCGAGGTGGCACGCTGGCAGGAGGATTTTGCCGACTACTTGCGGAGCGAATGCCATCTGGCCGACAACACGGTCGAAGCCTACTCGCGGGATCTGACGCGATTTTTCGCCTGGCTGGGAAACCGCCGCCTGCAAGGGCTGTCGATAAGCGATCTGGCAGGTTATCCAGCCTGGCTGATAGAGCAGTCGCTCGCCCCGAAAAGCGTCACTCGGCACGTGGCCTCGCTAAAAGTTTTCTTTCGCTACCTTCAGCTTGAAGGAGCGTTAACCGACAATCAGGCCGAACTGCTCGGGTCCCCGAAACTCTGGCAGCGCGTGCCGCAGGTTTTGTCGGTCAGCCAGGTCGAAGCCTTGTTGGCCTCGCCTCGGCGTGCCGACCCGCATTGGCTCCGAGATCGAGCAATTCTGGAGTTGCTCTATGCCACGGGCTGCCGGGTTTCCGAATTGGCCACGTTGCAACTCCGGGACATGCACCTGGCAGAGCGTACCTGCCTTTGCCGAGGCAAGGGAGACAAGCAGCGAATCGTTCCACTCGGCACACAAGCCATTGCAGCAGTCGAACGCTATTTACAGAAAGAACGCCCAGAGCTGGCCGCACGCCGGGGCTCCAGTTGCAAAGAACTGATACTCTCCGTGCGAGGAGCGAGCTTGCGTCGCGAACGGATATGGGAATTGATCAAGAAATACGCAACGCGAATCGGCGCACCAAACGAAATTAGCCCCCACTCGCTCCGCCACAGCTTTGCCACCCACCTACTCGCCGGCGGCGCCGACCTCCGCCACGTGCAAGAAATGCTCGGCCACGCCAGTATCGTCACCACGCAAATCTACACCCACGTCGACCACACCCGCCTGCAAAAAGTGCATCGCGAATTTCACCCCCGGGCGTAATACCGCTAAGCCGCAAGCGACTCATCGCTCGGCCATCGGCGCAAAGCGCACGCGCTCCACAAGCTTGTGCTGCTGGCCGTTGTCGATGTAGCCGGTGACCGCGGTAATCGCGTTGATGACGTAGCGATACTTCAGATCGTAGTCCGCCTCGATTTCGACTTCAAGCTCGGTCGAACCTGGGCCGGCAGCGTCGTCGACCAGGGTAAGAATTCGCGATTGAAGATCGAAAAACGGATTTCCGCTATCCAGCACCTCATCGCCCAATTGCACGCTGGCCAACTCCCGATCCGGCGTAGCCCGCAAACGGACTTTCAAAAGCGGCGTCTCACTCGGCTCGCTCGATTCGCTGGCACTGGCCGAAGGCATACGGATATTGAAATCGCCCTCGGGAAGCACAATTTTGAACGTAAACACAAAAAACACGAGCAACTGAAACACGATGTCAATCATCGGCGTCATTTGCAACACGATATGCTCGCGGCGATCACTGTTTCGAATTTTCATCGCGTCTCAAGGGAAAAATACTAGTTAGTCCTACAGGATTAAACCACAAAGGCACGAAGGCACAAAGAAATTTATGAATTATTGATGGTTGCGCGGCGAATGAATCCCGTCGCTAGCATTTCACTCGCTAAATTCGGGCTTCCGTTGGGCGCCCTGGGTTCATTAGTAGCGCAAGAGTCAATAAGAGCCTATTCCAGAACCGAGTTGGAAGCGTCCAGCGGCCAGGAATATCAGCCCAACCAGACGGTATTGGGACGGGCAGTAAAACATTTCCTTCCATTTCTTAGTGCCTTCGTGTCTTCGTGGTGAAAAAATTCGCCCATGCCTCTACGGCGCCCTTGCGCGAATTGTGCGCAGTTCGCTTTGTTGGCCGCGGAGGGCGAAGCGTTCGAACTCCAATTGTTGGCACGTCTGGATCACTTCTTGGACGATCCCCGTCTTCGCGCTTTCGTCGGCCCGGATGATGACCGTGACATCGGAAAGTTTCTTTGACGTATGCCGCAGGATGATCTGCGTTTCTCGTAACAACTCCGAACGCAACTGGGCCAATTGCGTGAGCTCTCGGCCGGCGTAAATGTACCGATCTTGCTTGGTGAGATGGATCGTCAACGGCTGCTCGTAGGGCGACTCGGGGGGGCGGGCCAATTCGCTCGCCGGGAGCGTAACGCGCTGGTCCTGCTCGACGTCTGAAAAGTTGATCACCAGCATAAAGAAGGCAATCAATTGAAACGTCATGTCGATCATCGGCGTCAGATCGCCTTCGACAATACCGCGCGGACCTCGTGGACGAATTCGCATGCGCTCGCTACTCTCGAAAACTTGCTTAGGCGGGTTTCTTCTGGAAACGGCTCATCAGACCTTCGCTGACGATCCCCACTTCGAGAACCAAGCGGGCAACACGATTTCGCAACAGGTTGTAAGCAGCCAACGCAGGAATTGCCAACGCCAAGCCTACAAACGTGGTGAACAACGCCGTGGAGATACCCTGAGCCAACGCCTGCGGGTCGGGAGCGCCAGTGGCCGTGTTGGCAATCAGCTTAAACGAATCAATCATGCCGCTAACCGTGCCCAACAACCCGATCATCGGGCTCAACGTGCCAATCAACGCCAGATAGCTGAGCCGATGTTCCAGCCGCATGTTTTCCTCTTCGCCAACTTCTTGCATGCCTTCCAAGGCTTCGCTGTACCCGGTCGACACTTTCGCCAGCCCCGCCGAAAGCACATGGCCAAGAAACGATTCGTCGGATCGCGCAAGATCGTAGGCCTCTTGATATTGTTGGGCGTCGAGATGCTGTTCGAAGTTGGAGATCAATTCCGAAGGGACCACGTTCTCGCGACGTGCCGTGAGCAGGTTCATCACAAACAGAGCAACCAAAGTAAAAGACAAGCCCAGAAACACCAGCCCATAGAACCAACCGAGCGAGTCGGCTGCCCAAGAGAGATAGCTAATCTCGTCAACCGCGGCATCGCTGCCGGCAACATCCTGTTCAGCTGCCGGCGCGGGGCCCTCCGCATCTTGAGCAATCGCCAGATCGTGGCTGCCGACGAAAATCGAGAACACGCCCACCAACAGACACAAACCGGCCAGCCGTGGGACGATTCGCTTTTGGTTCAAAAATGTCATTGCCAATCGCATCTTGCGCGTTCTCCTGAAAAATTAGTTTGGTGACCGGGGCGTCGTGATCTGTCTAATGTAACTTTCCGACCAGGATCGTCCAATCTCTATTCGCAGCAGGTTTACAAGAAATGAAAATCGCCAAAGACATCGGAGTGAATTCGGAGTGCGGAATTGCCTAGCTCCTAGCTCCTCACGCCTAGCTCCTCGTTCCTCACTGTTTCGCCCATCGGCTGGTGGGGTATCGCTGCTGCAATCGTTGACGGGCATCCTGGGAGCGCTGTTTGTAGCCGAGAATTTCCCACAAACGGGTTAATTCGTGCAATGCTTTGGCATGCAGATCGGTCGCGCTGGAGAACAGCACGTCCACATGCAGAAACGCATCGCAAGCCGCTTTGTTTTCACCGGTCTGTAGATAACATTCGCCAAGGGCGTTGTAAGCATGAGCCAGAAGCTCGGTTTCCTCGGCATCCGTATGGGAAACAATCTTCTCGATCGCAGCAATAGCTTCCTTTGTCTGGCCTGTGGCTGCCTGGCTAACGGCACGTTGAAGAGTTATCTCCAACCCTAAACTCCCGGCTGCGGAACTTGCTGCGGCAGACGCCAGCGCCTCATCAAATTTTTCCAGCGATTGGGAATGTTCGCCCTCTTCTTGCAGCAACTTCCCCGTGAGCAGCGCCGACCGAGCTTTGAAGTATGCGGCAGGCGCTTTGGCCAACTTGGCGTACTGCCGGCGTGCTTCCTCTCGATTGCCGTCGGCAAGAAACAAGCTTCCCAGCAATTCGATTGCCGCAGACACATGATAACTGCGTCGATGTTGCGATAAAAACTTCTTGGCCAATCCGATTGCCGACTGAAGATCCCCTTGTCCCGCATTGGCAATCTTGGCTTGGCATTGCAGTAAAAGAAATTCCACTTCCGCGATAATTTCGTTTCGATCGATCGCCGAGCGGTCGATCTTGCCAAGCATCTCCAAAGCATCCTCAAATCGCCCCCGACCCAAAACCAGGCGGGCAGAATTGAGCTCGGCCGGTTCGCCAGAAAAATAAACGCTGCGAATCTCTTCGACTGGTACTTTGCTTTCCACACCCCCCTTGGAAATAGTGATCGAGAGGACCGAAACATCGGTAATTTTTCCCGTATCTACTCCCGTGCGCCGGCGAATACGGTCCTGTGCCGACACTTGTGAGCAACAAAACATTAACATCCCAGCCACGATCGCCATGGACCAGCAAGTTCGCGAAAACTGTTTCATGATAAATCCCGTTTGTTGTCTCTTCACTTCGCCAACTCCGCTTCGACCTGTTGTTGCAAGGCATTAAAAGCCGACTTCCATTTTGGGCCTCCGAGATCGGCATAGATGCGCTTCATCAACTCGATATTTTTCCGTGCGGATTGTAGTTGTTTTATCCGCTCGGGGCCATTGGCGAGCTGCGCTGCCAGGAACCTTGTCCGAACTACATTGTAGCGCGCCTCGAAGAACAGGTCGTGATACTTTTGCACCTTCGAAGGATCAGGCGCAGCACCGTTTTTGCCGACACCTGCCCGTTGTTTCGCCTGGTCGGCAATGGCTGCAATCCGGAGCCAACCCCAGACCAAGTTCTTTTTGTTTGCCTGCGGCATCGACCCGCGGATGGCACTCTCAAGTTTGTTCGCATCGCCTGCACTTTGGCCCCACTCGACAAGCGTTGCCGCGGCTGCCTGTTGCAGTTCGAGCATATTGGGTTTCTCAGATAGAATACGAGCAACCTGATCGAACGCCGCAGAATAATCTTCCTTGGCCAACAGACAATCGGCCAATCGCTTTCTCACACCGAGAACGGCAAGCTCGCTGGGTGCGTAGTCCGGATCTTTCAGAACATCGCCCAAGATCGCACGATAAATTTTTTCAGCCTGGTCCAAATACCGTTTCGCGGCCTCACCCGACAAGCCCTCGCCCAATTGCAAGTTGGATTGGGCGATCCAATTTCGAATTTTCCAGTCCTTCGTATTTTCGCTTTGCGAGATGCGTTGGAGCAAATCCTCAAACGCCGCAGCCACGGTCTGTGCCTGCTCCGTTTTCCCCGCACTGGAAAGCTCGCGGATTTGCCGCTGCAATTGCTGACCGAGTCCCAAGTAAATACGCAGAAGCCGCTGCCGGGCATCGTCGGCTTGGCCGAGCGTTGCCTCCAGCGCTTGCATCATTTGCTGGGATTTTTTTCTTTGCGGAGGATCAATAGAAATGAACGCACGCAACGCCGCCTTGTACGCTTCCTGGGCAAACGCAGCAGACTGGGAGCTTTTGTCCAGATCATCTGCTGCCGCCAAAGGACCCACATGTGGATTCTCCAGCACTTCAATCGCCCGTTCGAACTCCCCTTGTGCCAACAGCACTTGGACGTAATAGAGAACTCCCTGAGCAGACTGCACCAAAGCAGAACCTTCCGCGGCAACCGTGGCATAGCCACGCGCCAGCAATTCCGCTGCCCGCGATTTCAGTGCGCCCATCGCCGGATCGATTTGCTCCTGATCGCCCGATGTCGATTGCAAATAACGCACCCACAGTGCGCCGCCAAGATTCAACTCGGCCAAGTGTCGATTCGCTTCGGGCAGTTTGCGCAAAAGCTCCTCGGCATCCTCGAGGCGATTGTTTTGCAAAGCAATTTGGATGAGCAGATTCACTGCCGAGCCGGCCTCGGGCGAATCGGGCCAACGATTCGCCACGAACTGGGCCAACGCGACGATTTGCGCTGCCTCGTAACTAGAATCGGATTGCGATTGCCGGGCTTGCAGATAGAGCCGCTCCAAAGCAGCCAGCGCCACTTTCGCCGCACCTGCGGCGTAGTCGCTCTCCGGATAACGCCGGGCTAAAAACTCTCCCAAGACGGCCGCTTCCCGAATTCGATTTTCTTCCCAATACAACCAACACAAGTAATAGCGCGCTGCTAATAGATCTTCGAGTTTGATTTCTTCGCTTGCCAAATCGAGCGCCCGCTGGAAATAGTGGATCGCGTCGGCCTGATTCTGTGCCGTTTGCTGTTGAAGATCGCGGACCGCTTCCGGATTGTTATTAGCCGCAAGTTTTGCTGCCAGCCTCGAGGAATTCATTTGCTCCAAGGCGGTCTTGCCGGCAGTAAAAGCCTCGTCAAACGTCTTACTATCGATCGGCTTCACGGAATCGCCATTCGACGCGGCAGACCCCAGTCGGGCCTCTTCTTGAAACTCACCCGCATGTCGAGCTACCTCACGCAGCAACCGCCGTGCTTCCGACCGTAGCTTTCGCGATCCCCCATTGTCTTCGCTGGCCGCCTTAGCTTCGTAGGCTTCTGCAAGTCGAAACGCCACCGCCAGCCATTCCGCTCGCTTGAGCTCGTTGCTACGGGCATCATTCAGCCAATCGCGACATTCGCCAATCGCTTTGTCATGCTTGCCATCGGCAAGAAAACACTCGGCCCGATGCCGATACGCTCGGGCGCCGAGCCGGCGGAAGTCGGGATTGCCCGTCGGCTGGTCGATCAAATCTTCGTAACACGCGAGCGCATCGTTCCACTGCTCGGCGTCCTGATAACATCGCCCTTCATAAAACCGACCGTAGTAGCCGATCAGTTTGTCGCGATAGTCTTCGGATATTTTTTTGAAAGCTTCCGCAGCCGCGTCGAGCGACTCCCGATGCTTTTCGGAACCAGCAGCGTACGTTCCTGCCATCTCATAGCGAAGAGTCGCCAACCGGAGACGAGCTTCCGCTTGTTTGTTGACAAGCTGCTGACGGGTCGGCCCCTCAGCGGGGTTTTCGTGGGCCATGGCACCATGAGGAAGTGTTTGCAGCTTGCGCTCGCATGCGGCAGAAAGTTTGTCGAGAGTTGCCGCGGAAGCTGTCAGCAGCTTGCGAGATTGCTCGAATAGCGTTTTTCGCTCCGACGTTGCTTGGGTCGGCAATCGTTCGGCTTGCGCTTTCTTGGAAAGGGCCTGCTCGGCAATCAGGATACTGGCCTGGCTCAAAGCATCGAAGACTTGCGGGGAATCGCTGTGACTAGCGGCAAAGTTTTGAAAACCCTCGACAGCCCGCGCACGCATCTTGCTTCGACGTTTCGCGTTGACCGATTGCTTTGCCAGCGTCGCAAACGTCGTGGCCCGCTCAAACTCGAGACGATCGAGAAACGCCGGTGACGCAAGCGGATCCTGTTCGGATGCTTCCAGGGTTTCCAATGCCGTGTCGTGCCAGCCTCGCGCTCGCAAGCCGACAAGAAACTTCTCGGCCAAGTCTTCCGCCTGCGCAAAGCACGTGCTTCCCAGCAACAAGGCAAACACTAGCGTGCCACGAAGAATGCCTAGATGCGCAGCATTCGCTCGCGCTATGCGAAAAGACAATTTTGAACTCACCAAAAGGCCTTTCCGGGGATTCATCGGCGTAGAAGTCCTAGGACTCAGCCTGGCCGATAAAGATTTTTCTGTTCCTATCCATCAATCCATTGTGGCCTGTTCCAAATCCATTTTACACAAACCAGCTTGGGACACTAGAACCGAGCATTTCCAAGGCTAAATCAACCGTCAAACCGAGTGCTTTGTCACAAACATTTTTTCGGGGTGCAACCTCGTTTCCTATCGAATTTGCTAGGAGGAAACGAGGTTGCACCCCGAAAATTAAATGTTGTCAAAGCACTAGTGTCCGCAATTGGCATGGGTAGGTAAACTTGAACCTGGGGGACAAATAGCATTTGGGCAAGTATTGCGAGCTAATTTCTACCTAGAAAATTTTCAGTCTGTAGGTGTTACGTGTTACGGTTTGGCGTCGGTGAAACACAAGTGAAGAAGGGCCAGCCTGGCGGCGAGCGGTGGCGGCTTTGGGTGCTGGTAATCGCTTTAGGACTGGTGGTGATCGCGATGCGCCAACTCGGCAAACCGCAAACTGCGGAAAATCTTGGGCGTTTGTTTCTGGAACAACCGCCGATCAAAGAGGACGTCGCAATTGTTTCCACGCCGCGTTCGGTCCGAACTTCTCCAAATCTTGCACGGCGAGAGCAGATCGATTCTCGCACCGCGGAACCGCGAGTCGCGCATGCAGCGCTTGGCAACTTGGCGCAGGTGAAAGATAATACATTTTTCCGTCCCCAGGAAAGAGAACCGTGGTTTTCAATCTTCGATCATTTGCTAAAAACCACAGCCGAGGAGTTGGCTGAGGATACAATCGGGGCGCTGTCGTATGCCCAACTTTTGCAGCAACCCGAAAAATATCGCGGTCGTGTGATTACGCTTCGAGGAATTGTCGCGCGCTGCGAAGTTCAATATCCCGAAGAGAACGAGCTGGGGATCACGTCGTATTTTCGGTTGTGGATTCGCCCCGAGGGAGGTGGGCAGTGGCCGTTCGTGGTGTATTGCTTAGAGCTGCCGAATGATTTTCCCCAGGGAGACAATTTGCGAGCGGAGATCGAAGCGACGGGGATTTTCTTTAAGAATTGGTCGTATCCCTACGACGATGCAATGGGCGTTGCGCCGGTAGTGCTGGCCAAAGGAGTCCAGTGGCGTCAACCGAAGACTGTGCAGAGAAAAAAAACTGTTACACGCCGTGGAGTGGTTTGGGGAATGGTAGGAGCGGCGTTTTTGGCCGGCGGCGTCGTGTGGTTCGCGCTGCGACATACTCGGCGAAGTCCGCATGTCGTGCCCGACTACCCAGATACTATTGCCCCGTCAGGATCATTGAACGCGGAGGAAACTCTATTTTCGCTTTCGAAGTCTGCCGCGGGCGAAAAGGAGAATGCGTGAGACGTCACTCAAAGATCCTCCGAAGCGGTCGCGGACGGTTCGCACTGGCGGTATTTGTCGCTTTTGGAAGCTGCTTGAACTGTGGTCCGTCTGCAGCAATCGGCGAGGAAACACCAAGCGGGACATTCCAAGAGGTCCTTGAATTGGCAGGCATTGAACCCGAGGTCTTTGGAAAGTTCTCTCTTGATAGTCCGGTAAATCAAAACGACTGGCAATTGATCGGGCAGTTGCTTTATCGCTTAAACCAGTTTCCTGAGTCACAACTCAAAGAGTGGGCCGTCGCGGAGAAACCCGATTTCTGGAATCGGCAGCCGAGTGATGATCTTGGCACGCTGGTGATGGTTTCCGCAGTTGTCGAATCGGTGGAGACCGTTCCGCTTCCTGAAGATTTTTCGGCCAGAGAGCAACTGACGACTCTCATCCGTTGCCGAGCGCGCTCCGAGCAAACCGGCGCATTCTTGCAGGTGCTTGTGCCCCAAGTTCCCCAATCGTGGAAAACAAATGCTCCGCTGAGCGAGCCGGTGCGCTTTGTCGGCATTCTGCTGCATGCCAATTCGCAGGAACCGCTGCTGCTCACTCGCCATTTGGCCTGGGCTCCGCGAGAAAGAGTTTCCCGAGGCCAACTCCTCTTGGCAAAACATGGTATGGATGTTTCTTTGTTCGACGAAGTCCGACACCGCCAACCGTTTGTCAAACGCACCGTAAGCCGCGAGGCCGATGCTTTTTATGATTGCCTGGCTGCGCTACGCAAAGTCGATCCCGCCGAGCTTGCATCCTTGGTTCAGCAAGACGTTGCCGAAAAATCTGCCCACTGGGCCGCACAAGAGCTACAGACCCGACGACGAGAAAAGTCAATTCGCCGACAACTGGCCTCGGACGGTATGAACGGACAACGCGAACCGTTGCAACGGAAGCTTGCAACGGTTCGCCGAATGCTGGCATTGGGATCCGCCGTACAAAAACAAGCCGAACAAATCCGTTCGTCGGTTGCTCCGTTGTTTCTTCAACCAGAAAAAGAAGTGGGCGAGTTGGTGCGCATCGAAGGCATTGTCCGACGGGCTGTGCGTGTGTTTTCCGAAAATCGCGATGGCACCGATTTCCTGGATCTGCCAGCAGAGGTTCCACACTATTTCGAACTCGACGTGTTTACTCCCGATTCTCAGAACTTGCCCGTGGTCTGCTGCGTAAGTCGATTGCCAGCCGGATTTCCCGAGGGAGACAAAATTCGCGAGCCGATCCGTGTAGACGGCGTGTTTTTCAAGAGCTGGCGCTACCGCAGTCGGAAGAATCTTTCCCCGGCAGGGGAGACAGGTCGGCAGCAGCAACGGTATACTCCGGTGGTGCTGGGCAGTGTGCCGACTCGGCTGGCGGAGGGTATCGAATCTTCGCAACGCTGGGGTTTGTGGGGGGGCGTGACTTTCCTCGCCGCTCTGGCCGCGGTTTGGGTCGTCATGATCTGTTGGTCACAACGCGACCGCAAACGACGAGCAGCCCAGCAGCCAACAAACTGGAACGATTTTCCAAACACCTAGTGACCATGGAATTAAGGAATAGTGAATTTCCATGGTCTGCTTCGTGCCTTTGTGGTTAAAAAAACTATCCAAGTAGACTGATGTTTTGTATTGCAGGGAAAACAACAGGCTAACTCAATGAGAACCCGGTCTCAGCGCCCTTCCAATCCGCAACGCGATCGAATCGTTAAGAACCCCATTCCTTGGTACACGCCACGGTTTTGGCATGGCATGCGCGCTTCGACTTGGCTGTCCCATTTGGCGCGTAACCGTTTTGCAGTTTCGCCTGCCAAACTGCCCGCGGTGATAAGCATTACGGGATTTAGCGTACTGAACAGCATCCTCGCCAAGATCGACCAGCTGGCCTTTAGCCGCCAACTGGCGAAGGTCGAACTGGCGGAGCCACCAGTGTTCATACTAGGACATTGGCGATCGGGAACGACATTTTTGCACGAACTTTTGATTCGCGATTCCCGATTCACGTTTCCGAATACCTACCAATGCTTTGTTCCCCATCATTTTGTTTTGTCCGAATCTTGGTTAAGCCCACTAACAACGAAGTTGTTGCCCAGGCGTCGACCTATGGACAATATGGCTGCCGGTTGGCAACGTCCGCAGGAAGATGAATTCGCGCTGGGCAATTTGGGAGTGCCTTCGCCTTATCTGTCGATGATGTTCCCCCAGCGGGGGTCAGTCTATCCCGAGTATTTAGACTTACAAGATTTGTCCAACACGCAAAAGCAGGCTTGGCAGCAGGCCATTGCAAATTTTTTCCGCCGACTCGCCTTTCGCGACAACCGGCGAATCGTAGTGAAATCGCCTCCCCATACTGCGCGGATTCGCGCCTTGCTGGAAATGTTTCCCGAGGCCAAGTTCGTACACATCGTGCGCGATCCCTACGAAGTCTATGCTTCGACAGTCAATTTGTGGAAATCGCTCAACGAAGTTCAACGTCTGCAAGACATCGGCGACATGTCGTGGATCCACGAGTATGTCATGAATTCGTTCGAGCGGATGTACGATGCATTCCAATCGGATTACGAGTTATTAAGCGACGATCAGCTCGTGGAAGTGCGGTACGAAGATCTAGTCGACGATCCCATGGGCCAGTTGCAAGAAATTTATTCCCAACTCGATTTGGGGGATTTCGCTTACGCTGAAACAGCGGTCGAAGGCTATCTGGCAGATGTGAAAAATTATCACAAAAATAAGTACCATTTGGACGAAACAACACGCCGCGAGGTACGCCACCGTTGGGCACCCTACATCGAGCGCTACGGCTACGACAAGCAGCCCGAACCCGTTGCCGTTGGGAGTTAGCCGCGATCTTACAGATCACCGGTTCGGCCAACTTTGCAATCATCCTCGCAATAGCGAAGTTTATCTTGGCATTGCAGAACACTTGGCTTAAAGTGAAAGGTTGTCACGGACGCTTTCTCCCCAACCCGGCATAGTCATCTCTCCGAAAGAAGAAAAGCCATGTCATGCCACCACTGCTTGTGGACTGACGACGACCGGTTCCTGCATTCCTTACAGGCCGAGGCAATGTGTCTATGCAAGTCTCGGCGCCAAGGGGTTACGCTTGTCGGTCTCTTGGCTCTGGTGGTTTTACTGGTGCTGGCTGCCTCGGTGGCTTACTGGTGGCGTCAGACATCGTCGAGCGGCCAAGCGACGACTGACGCTATTCTCCATACCATGACGCGAGGCAATTTTGTCCTGGAAGTTATCGAACGGGGAGAAATCCAGTCGGCCGGACTCAACGAAGTCCGTTCGCAGGTGAAAACCAAGAACACCGCAGGCGTAGCAATCCTGAAAATTGTTCCCGAGGGAACCGAGGTGAAGGAAGGCGATCTTCTTGTGGAACTTGATTCTTCGGTACTCGAAGAAGAACGCACACTTCAACAAATCGCGGTCAACACGGTCGAAGCGTTGGTCGTTGAAGCTCGCAACTTGTACGAAACGGCGGTGATCGCCGAGCGGGAGTACATTGAAGGGACCTATGTCCAGGAACGTCAAACGCTTGAAAGCGAAGTGTTCGTGGCCGAGGAAAACCTGAATCGGGCCAAGGAATATTACGAATACAGTAAAAAATTGGCTGCCAAAGGTTATGTCAACGAACTGCAACTGGAGGCGGACGAATTCGCTGTCGAGAAGTCCGCCAAGGAACTAGAAGCGGCGAAAACCAAGTTGCAGGTACTCGACGAGTTTACCAAGGCAAAAATGATGAAGCAGTTTGAGAGCGACATCACGATTACCAAGGCCAAGTGGGAAGCACAAAAAAATAGCTACGGACTGGAATTAGAAAGACTGGAAGAAATTGATGATCAAATTGCCAAATGTAGGATTCTTGCCCCCCGCGATGGCACCGTGATCTACGCCCACTCGCGCGATTGGGGGGGCAACAACGATTTCATCGTCGAAGAAGGGGCAGTCGTGCGTGAGCGCCAAGCAATCATACGCCTGCCCGACCCTGGCTCGATGCAGGTGCAAATCACCATCAACGAATCGCTGATTCAGTATGTCAAAGAGGGGATGCCAGCAATGATCAAGCCCGTCGGATTGGGAGACTTGATCCTCAAGGGTAAAGTCAAAACCGTGAACCAATATGCGGAACCCACGGGCTGGCGCAAAGCAAATGTTAAAGAATATAAAGCCTTTGTAACCATCGAGAATCCTCCGTCAGAATTACGCGCCGGGTTGACCGCTTCGGTTTCCATTCGGTGTGTACACGTACCCAACGCCCTGCAAGTACCAGTTCAGGCGGTGTATGCCCACGGCAATCAATTTTTTTGCTTCACCTTCGACCAAGGCCAGTGGGATGCTCGTACTGTGAAGTGCGGGCCAACCAACGATCGTTTTTTTGTGATTGAAAGTGGGCTAAAAGAAAACGATCGCGTGACATTGAATCCGCGCCGCTATCTCAGTGAGGTCACACTGCCGGAACTGCCTCGCGAAAAAAAGCAACTCGCCGTCCCCCAATCCCCAAACGATCCGAAAACCATTGCCACGGAGCAGTCGTAAAGGTTCGCCGAACTTCCTTGGTATTTTTCACTTTGAATTTCCATATCCCTCCAAATGTTTTCCCTCTTTGTGTCCGTCGTGTCTTAGTGGTTCAATCTTTACTCGTTGAACTCATCTATCGTGCAAGCTAAAAATCACACTGAAAACCTTGGCAAGGAAAACAGATCGGAACACTCGCTGGCCGCCCGATTGCGGGATCTTTCAAAAGACTATGTGCTGAGCGGAGAAACGGTCCACGCGCTGCGCGGCGTGTCGTTTGACGTGCCCCAGGGAGACTTTATTTCGATCATGGGACCGTCGGGGTCGGGGAAAAGTACGCTGCTAAATCTTCTCGGTTGTCTCGATCGGCCCACCTCGGGCACTTTCTTGTTGGGTGGTGATGATGTTGCCCATATGAACGACGATCGTCTTTCCGAAACCCGGGCCTCACGCATCGGTTTTGTATTTCAATCTTACAATCTGCTACCTGCGCTTTCAGTGGTAGAAAATATCGAGGTACCGTTGTATTACAGCGGGCAGCTCAACGCCGCTGCTCGCAATCGGTGTGTCGAATTGGCGGAAATGGTCGGTCTTGGCAGCCGTTTGGACCATCGGCCCAGTGAGCTTTCCGGCGGACAACAACAGCGTGTGGCCATCGCCCGAAGTCTGGTGAACGACCCTCGGTTTATCTTGGCCGACGAGCCGACGGGCAATCTCGATTCCGCAACAACCGAAGAGATTCTCGCCCTATTGGCCCAGCTCAATGACGAGGGGCGAACGATTATTATTGTGACCCACGAACCGGACGTGGCACAGCAGACGCGTCGCACAATCGTTTTACTCGATGGTCAGATTCTCTCGGACGAAAGGCTGAAACCTTGGGAAGCTGGTTCCGCACAATTAAGCTAAGCATTAAAAGCCTGCTCTTGCACCCAATGCGTTCCGCATTGACGGTGCTGGGGATTTTTATTGGCGTGGCCAGCGTGATTTGGTTGTTGGCTATGGGCGAAGGCATCGGGCGGGCGGCTCAAGAACAAATTGCCAGCTTGGGTGCACGCAACGTTATTGTTCGCACCATCAAACCTTCTAGCGACGATGTGCAAGACGGTGGATACGGTCTCACACGCAACGACTACGTGCGCCTGCTTGCCACGGTGCCCACGATCGACAAAGCCATTCCCATCCGCATAGTCAGCCAGGAATTCCGCTACAAAACGCGAAACTTCGAAGGCCGACTCGTGGGCAGCACGCCCGACTACCCGCTTGTGACCAATCTGGTGCAAGATCAGGGGCGGTTTCTTACTGACTCCGATTTAGAACGCGAACGCAACTATTGCGTGCTTGCCGCGGAATCGGCCGAACGCCTGTTTCCCTCCGGCAATGCGCTCGGCAAAGAGATTATGGTCGACGACACTTTCTATAAGGTCGTAGGCGTCATGCAGCCGCGGGCTCCCTCGGCAGGCATCGGCGGATCGCTTGCCGCGGAAGATTTTTCCAGCGATGTGTATGTGCCGATTACCACGCTCTGGCGGCGGATCGGTGATATGATCGTCATCACCAAGCCGGGCCAATTCCAGCGCGATTTGGTGGAAGTTAGCCAGATCACCATCCAGGTCGACCGCCGCGAGCGCGTGTTGCAAACCGCCGACATCGTGCGCGAAACAATTGCTCTGGATCACACGCTTGAAGATTTCGGAGTGACCGTCCCCTTGGAACTTTTGCAACAGGCCGAAACCACCCGGCTGATGTTTATTTTGTTTCTCGGCATGATCGCCACGATTTCGCTGGTGGTCGGCGGCATTGGGATTATGAACATCATGCTGGCCACGGTAACCGAACGGACGCACGAAATCGGCATCCGGCGCGCGCTGGGCGCAAAGCGGCAAGACATCACGCGTCAGTTTTTAGTAGAAAGCACCGTGCTGTCTTTAGCGGGCGGCTTGTTGGGCGTGCTGGGAGGTCTTTTCTGCCGGCCTCTTTCCGTTGCCGCACGGTCGCTGCTGGAACATTGGTTCCCCCAACAGATGGAAACCCTGCCCGATTTGATTCGCACGGTCGAGCCCCAACTGGTTTCGTGGTCAATTCCCCTGGCGTTTGCGATCTCGTTAGTCGTGGGAATTCTGTTCGGTGTGTACCCTGCTTTACGCGCCGCACAGCTCGACCCAATCGAAGCGCTACGCCACGAGTGAACTTGAGAGCGTTGTCCAAACCATAGACGAGAAGACGAGTTAAGCAGAACGCCCCCTCAGGTACCCTAGGGTAGTTATGCAAAATCCGCAATTCACTTGACCTACTTTGAAGAAGTTGGTTAAACTAGGTGAGTACGCCGCGGGACGGTTGTCCCCGGGCATGGTTCCAGGCGGGATGCCGCCATTCTGGAAATTGCTAATGTCGAATCCAATTCTGAAGGTTCTCTAACCTCAGGATTCCGACACGCACTGCCATCCTAGGTTTTGGCAAATTTTTGCGTTCACTTTCGTTTGACGTCGATAGTCTCGGCGTTTGCCGTCACCCGGTTTTGCGTGTTGTAACGATTGTGCGGATTACGATCCGCATAAGACTGTTCTTGCGTGACTATGCACGGTTGATACGAGCAATCGCGCAATCAGGATGAAATTGGGAGCCTAGTTCGCGGTATCCCAAGATATGCCACTACATGATGAATTTTCTTCCTTGGAGATAGACCTCATGATTATAGACATACAGTTCAAAAAAATTTCCTATCTGTGCGCCGCAGTACCACTGCTTCAGCGCACACTCATTCTCTGCATGGTGCTTTTAGTGTTCGCTGCGCCAGCAAACGCCGCAATGATCTATGGCACATCTGCCGCCGGCGAACTGACCGGATCGCGAACCGTAACCGACCCCGGCTTGACGACTACCGACCCAACCGATTGGGGCGATGCCGTCGTTTCTTGGGTGATTACTGACAATGGTAATGGAACCTTGCATTACGAGTACACGTTCACCGGGTTCAACAAGCCTGACATCAGCCACGTCGATATCGACATCAGCGACGATGCCATTTCTGGCAATGCTCTTGCCGACCCCAATGCGGTGACAGGCGCAACACTCAACGGCAACCTGATCCCAACGAACCTTGTCGAATTCGGCGATTTCGACGGACTCACCGGATCTGTGAAATTCGATATTAACGACGAGACCTCGACGATTTTGGTTTACGCATTCGACTCGAATCGGTCTCCGGTCTACGGCCATCTCGTCGTCAAGGGTGGCCAAGAGCTGCTAACAAACACGGGGCTCACCGATCCAAGCTCAATGGACATTCTCGACTTCATAGCGCGTCCTAACGGAGCCGTCATCCCGGAACCAAGCGGGATGGTCCTCTTGGCGTGGGCATTTGTTGCCTCCGCTATCGGTCTGAGGCGAAAACCGCTGCGCAGTGCAATCGCCTAATTAATTCATTCGCGCTATTTGCAAGCACGTTTCTATGACAAAGCTAACCGTTTTGTCGTCAACCAGAAAAGCGAATCGACCCCGATCGGTCGGTCGCGCGCCCGTTTCTTCGCATAAGTATGTATTGAGTTGCGCTATTTCGTGATTTCGACTCTTACTGCACGTCCTAAGATGGCTTACGATGCAACTACTCTGCGAATTATAAAATCGCCAACATTTCCGGCAGGTACTTTCTCAAAAAATACGATCGAGGTCTACAATTATGCACCGTGTGCTGCTTTTGGGCGCTGGAAAAATTGGTCGAATGATCGCCCGGCTGTTGGTCGATTCGGGTGACTACGAACTAGTAGTTGCTGACAGAAGCAACGATTCGCTACAACTGCTTGCCGACCAAAGCGGCGCGGGAACCGTCCAGGTCGACGCAAGTGATGGAGAACAACTCGCCAAGGCAATCAAGGGTTGCGATTCGGTGATCTCCGCATTGAGCTTTCGTTTTAATCCCCTGATTGCAGAAGTGGCTCTGGAGGCGGGTGCCAATTACTTCGATCTGACCGAAGACGTGGCTACCACGCGTAAGGTGCGAAAGATTGCCGACAGGGCTGCCCCGGGACAGATTTTCATGCCCCAATGTGGTTTGGCCCCAGGATTTATCTCGATCGTAGCCAACCACCTGTCTAAGTCGTTCGAGAAATTGGAGACCTTGCGAATGCGCGTCGGTGCACTGCCCCAATTTCCGACCGGAGCACTAAAGTACAATCTCACCTGGTCCACTGACGGATTGATCAACGAATACTGCAATCCGTGCGAAGCGATCCATTTGGACCAACGACTCGAAGTACTCCCCTTGGAGGGATTCGAACACTTTTCGCTCGACGGCGTCCGCTACGAAGCGTTCAATACCAGCGGCGGGTTGGGGACCCTGTGTGAATCGCTCGAGGGTAGCATTCGAGAACTCAACTACAAAACGGTCCGCTATCAGGGGCATCGCGATCAGATGTTGCTCTTGGTCAACGAATTGCGACTCAGCGAGCGGCGCGAATTACTCAAAGACATCTTAGAAAATTCCGTACCCGTTACTTATCAAGATGTCGTGGTCACTTTTTGTACAGTGACGGGGCAGCAGAATGGCCAATTAGTACAGCAAACCGATGCACGAAAAATTTATCACGAATCGATTGGCAAAGAAAATTGGAGCGCCATCCAGATCACCACCGCCGCGGGGATTTGCACTGTGCTCGACATGCATGTGACAGATCAACTCCCCGGACAAGGATTTGTGCGACAGGAACAGGTCGATTTCGAAAAGTTTATTGCCAACCGATTCGGAAAACGCTACGAGTCGCTCAGTGCCACTCGCTTTAGCAGCGGCGCACAGTGAATCGCGAGAACTTCCCAATTCTCTAGGAAACTTCGTAATGAATGCACAACTGCAAGCCGCCTGGAAAGCAATGGGCTGCGAACAAAAGCCGCTGAGCGTGGCGGTTGGTAGAGAATGGATCGCAGGCAGCGGTGATCCGCTTGCCGTCCGTTCGCCCATCGACGGCAGCACCTTGGCCACGTTCACGTTGGGTGATCCCGACCAAGTGGATCAAGCGATTGACAAAGCCACAGCCGCTTTCCGCAATTGGCGAACCGTTCCGGCACCCGTACGCGGCGAGTGGGTCCGACGCTTTGGGCAATCAATGCGCACGCACAAAGAAAGTCTGGCTACGGTCGTCAGTTGGGAAGCAGGGAAGATCTTCTCCGAAGCGCTCGGCGAAGTGCAGGAGATGATCGACATTTGCGATTTTGCCGTGGGGCTGAGTCGTCAGCTCTATGGCAAAACAATCGCCAGCGAGCGCCCCGGGCACCGGCTGGCAGAGCAATGGCATCCGCTGGGGCCTGTCGGCGTGATCTCGGCTTTTAATTTTCCTGTGGCGGTGTGGGCGTGGAACGCGGCGATCGGCTGGGTCTGTGGCGATCCGATCGTTTGGAAACCCTCTGAAAAAACACCGCTGTCGGCCATCGCTTGCCAAACGCTTGTTTCGCAAACTCTCGCGGAGATGCCGGAAATTCCACCCGCGATTTCATGCCTCGTGGTTGGTGGTGCCGATGTGGGGCAGCGGCTGTCCTCGTCGCCGAAGTTGCCATTGATCTCGGCAACCGGTTCGGTGGCGATGGGTCGCGATGTTGCCGAAACGGTCGCCCGCCGTTTGGGAAAATCGCTTTTGGAACTCGGCGGCAACAATGGCATGGTCGTCGCACCGTCGGCCGATTTGGAATTGGCGATCCGATCGATTGTCTTTGCTGCCGTAGGCACTTGTGGCCAGCGCTGCACGACGTTGCGCCGTCTGATTGCGCATGAATCGATCGCCTCGGCGTTGCGTGACCGTCTTCTTGAAATTTTCGCACACCTATCAATCGGAAATCCGATGTCCGCAGAGACTTTAGTTGGACCATTGATCGACGAAAATGCCGGCCAGCTTATGGAAGCCGCCCTCGCCGCGGCGAAAGACCAAGGAGGCACCGTCCACGGCGGAGAACGCGTCACGCAAGGCGTGCCCGCCGGTGGGGTGTATGTCCGCCCTGCCCTTGTCGAAATCGATGCTTCCGCGCCAATTCTGCAAGAAGAAACATTTGCACCGATTCTCTATCTCATCCGCTATAAAAATCTCGAGGATGCGATTGAACTGCACAACGGCGTGCCGCAAGGGCTCGCTTCGGCAATCTTGACAAGCGACATCCGCGAGGCGGAGTTGTTTTGCTCTGCAGCCGGTTCGGACTGCGGGATAGTGAACGTGAACATTGGCACCAGCGGCGCGGAAATCGGCGGTGCGTTCGGCGGCGAAAAAGATACCGGCGGCGGACGTGAGTCGGGAAGCGACGCCTGGAAACAGTACATGCGCCGCGCGACCAACACGATCAACTATTCCGACCAACTGCCGCTGGCGCAAGGCATCCGCTTCGACATCGATTGACGTGCTCTCGGAAAATCCTACCGATCGCTGGGAACCGAGTACCAACCGTCACCAGCCGGTGCATAACCGGCCTCGCGGGTTGACGCAGGCTGTGAGTACACAGCCGGAACCACGTCGACGCCAGTGCGACTCGCAGTTCGATCGCGCGGATTGAACAGCTTCGGCGCCTCGAAAAAAGTGCTCTTGTTGTTCTGTAGCGTGGAAGATTCGCTTTCCGGACGGTTGCTTTCATACGTCGACGAGCCCGCGGGCGTCGGTTCGTTCGGCTGCAACTGAGGTTGCGGCGTTGCAGGACCCACGCTGGGGCTATTGGAATAAACAGGAGCTGATGCCGCACCCGCACAACCCACACATGGCGAAGCAGGCTCGGTGTACACGGCCTGACTCACGCCAGTCGCACAAGTTGCACATGGCGAGCAAGGCGAACAACACGAGGAAACCACCGGGCTCATGGCAACGGTGGGACGCAACAACACAGGCCGAGCCACCGTAGTCACCGCTGGCTGATAGTACGAAGTTCTCGTCAACGGAGCGTAGGAAGTCACGTAAGGCGAGTAAGCGGCTGTGTAGGGCGAATAGGCCGCAGTGTAAGGAGCATAACCGGCCGTGTAGGCTGGTGCCGCTGCCGTCGAGACGCCATAGCGCCGCAACCGCATCCGATCGAGCAACTTGCCAGGATACCAACCTGTGCGAGGTTGGTAGGCCACAGTCGGTTGATAAGCAATCTGTTGAACGGGTTGATAGGCAACTTGTTGGATCGGCTGATAGGCAATCTGTTGTACAGGGCTACAACACTGAGCCTGTACGGCGGGTGACAACCCGACAATCGCAACAGCAAACAAACAGGCGGAAACTAGGCGCATAGAAATTCGATTCATGGTTTTAATCTCGCAAAAATAAACAAGGGTCTTGGGGGCATAGGTTCCCCCAATAATATGGTTTAATCTCCCACCACCACTCTTTGCAACTATTTTCTGCTGCAGAACTCAATTTGGTTGTGATTTTATGTTGGGAAGACTTTGCGATCTGGGAAAAGTCGGCGAGAGGAGCGATTCAGGGTCTTGCCGGTTGTGCTATCGCACTAGTGCAATCACCATGTCCAGGCAGCCATGCCTGTTGGAAAAGTGTAGCCCACATTCGGGCCCGGTGACTCCGGGACAAAAACTACGGCAAATGCTGGCAACAGCACTGTTGACAAAAAACATCATCGCCACCGCTGCCTCTGCTAGAGAGCATTACGCGGCGAACAGCCGCAGAGTTCACTTGCGGGTCAGGACGTTTTTGCCAGCAGCAAGTCTGGTAGCTTTTGCGCAGCATGCGCCAGATGATGGATCGACAACCAGGGTACACTGGTTGTCTTAGCTGGCCTCATTGTCCCCATTTTAGGACCGTTTAAGATGCCCGGACGTGTAGCTCTAATCCTTCATGTTGTTGTAGAGACGAGATCACCTGTGAGAGGTTATCAGCGCGTGGGTTGCCTTTTTCACTAAGCATACGCATCAGGCTTTCGGGTTTTTTGCCAACAACAACACCGAGCTTTTGAAAACCGATCGTAGCGTTCACGTAATCACGCAGCAAAATCTTGGCAACACCGACTTCTCCATTGAGGAAGCATTCAGCAGCTTCGGTCAAAAGACCGATGCGAAACTTTGGGTCTTCCTGAGCCCGTTTTAGCACGGTCTCTTTGAATGGTTTGGTTAGTGGCATTGCTTCAACTCCTCTTCTGTTTTTTATAGTCTGCCCACCTTGCTTTGGCGTCTTCAATATCTTGTCGTTGGCGTTTCTTGGATCCGCCGCCGAGCAAGATAATCAGTTTCTCTCCGTCGCGGCCAGAGTAGATGCGGTAACCTGGTCTGAAATGAATCCGGGTTTCGCTCACACCGCTCCCAACTGGCTTCACATCGCCAAGGTTGCCGTCTTCGATTCGAGCCAAAGCTGTACGTACCTTCAAAGCGGCCTGACGATCGAGAGTTTCAAACCACGAGGTAAAAGGGCTGTTGCCATCCGGTGTTTGATATTCGCGTACCTCAACCATACTTAATGGTAACACATAGGTTATTAAATACAAGCACTATTCTTAGATCGTGTGCAAATATCGCGGGGTCCAAACGACACTAGCCCATGCAACCGAATGTTTTTGGTTTTTAGCGCAGTTCTAGCGAGGCCGACAGAATGTTCGCCCAGAAAAACTATCGCGGAACTTGCGGACGGTGGAAGCCAACTTGTTCGAGGGCTTTGTAGACTTCTTCGAGCGTCTTCTCTCCGAAATTGGAGATGCTCAGCAAGTCGGCCCGTGTGCAGTGAAGCAGATCGTTCACGGTAAAGATGCCCCGTTCTTCGAGGCAGTTGGTCGTACGCACCGCCAAGCCGATTTCGGCTGTGCTCATTTCCAATCGATCCTTGAGTCCTTGATTCGCCAATTCAGCTTGATTCAACGGAATACGCGTCATGGTCGGGTTCCCTCCCTCGAATGCTTCTTACAATTGAAAAATCTGACATTGGCCGGGAGTATACCAATTTTTGCTCGATGACCAACAAAAAAATGGCAAGATCGCCGGATTTCTGTCGGTAATCAAGCGGTGCTATCATTGGCATGACTGGGTCGCACCCTCAAGTGCTTTGACAAAGCCTAATTTTATTGTGAGCCGAACGCGTTAGCGTCGGGTGAACCTGGAAAAACCCGCGGCTAGCGCCGTCGGCTCAGTTGATGAACCCTTAGCTTTTGGTCCGACAATGCACTAGGATGATATTTGGCAGTGCCTTCCTCCAAACATGTCCAAGAAAGTTTTCTGTGGACCCACTTTTCGAGAATCTCAACCCCGCGCAGTGCGAAGCGGTCCGACACATGGAAGGCCCGATGCTGGTGCTTTCTGGCCCGGGTAGTGGGAAGACCCGCGTCGTCACGCATCGGATTGCCCATTTGCTGCGCGAAGGAATCCCGGCGCGACAAATTCTGGCTCTCACTTTTACGAACAAAGCAGCAGACGAAATGCGTGTGCGCATCGAGCAACTCGCCCCCGGGGCCGACGTCTGGATTAGCACGTTCCACCGTTTTGGCGCACGCCTGTTGCGGACCCATGCCGAGTTTGTGGGATTAACGCCAAACTTTACGATTTACGACACCTCGGACGCCAAGCAAACATTGTCTCGCGTGATCGAAGCCGGCAAGTTCAAAACGATGCACTACACCCCCGAGCGGATTGCCAGTGCCATCAGCGCCGCGAAAAACAAACTGATCACACCCGAGCGATACGAGCCTCGTCCTTCAAGCCCGTTGAGCCAGATCGTTGCAGAGGTCTATCCGGCATATCAAAAGCGACTACTTTCTTCCTCGGCCGTCGATTTCGACGACTTGTTGCTGCACGTTGCCGAGTTGCTTTATCAAAATGCGGAAGTACGCGCCCATCTCGACAACCGCTACCGCTACATTTTGGTCGACGAGTATCAGGACACTAACAATGCGCAGTATGTGATGCTGCGTGCATTGTCAGTCGATTATCCCAACTTGGCCGTCACGGGCGATCCCGACCAATCGATCTACGGTTGGCGAGGCGCGGATATCAAAAACATCTTGCAGTTCGAGTCCGACTTTCCGAACGCCCGCGTGGTACGGCTGGAAACAAACTACCGCAGCACAAAAAACATTTTGCACGTCGCCGACCAATTGATTGCTCACAATCTGCAACGAAAACAAAAAGCGTTACTCACCGAGAATCCCACCGGGCCTGCAGTTCGTTTGACGCAGTACGCCAACCAGGATGCCGAGTCGCAAGGTATCGCGGAGCAAATCGCCCAAAGAATCGAGGCAGGCGAATGCCAGCCAAGCGACGTCGCCATTTTTTATCGGGTCAACGCCCTCTCTCGCTCGCTCGAAAAAGCGCTGCGCGAGAGGGGAGTTCCCTACCAGATGATCCGCGGGCAGGAATTCTATCAGCGGAAAGAAATCAAGGACATCCTGGCGTATTGCCAGTTGATCAACAATCCGCGCGACGATCAGGCGGTGCTGCGAACCATCAACACCCCGACACGCGGCATCGGACGCAAAACGGTCGATCGGCTCATCGAACATGCGTTCCGCACGGGAAACACCTTGTTGGGTGCGGCACGCGAGGCAATTCAAATCGAAGGTCTAGCCGCCCGCAGTGCCAAACGCGTGGCACAGTACGTGGCGCTCGTCGATAGGCTTACCACGTTGGTTGATGGCGACCTGGAAGAAATTCTCGGCACCATTCTCGATGAATCGGGATACCGCAACCAATGGTCGGAAAGCGAAACCGAGGAGGATCTCAATCGACTGGCCAATATTGAAGAACTTTTGACTGACGCCCGGCAGTTCGACGAACAAAACCCCGGCGGCGGCTATTTGGAAATCTATTTGGAAAATGCCTGGCTGGTAAATGAAACCGACGATTGGCAATACGATTCCGACAAAGTGACGATGATGACACTGCACGCCGCCAAAGGTCTCGAGTTCCCGGTGGTTTATATGGTGGCGGTGGAGCAAGGTCTCTTGCCGCACGAACGCAGCCGCACCGACGATACCCAGTTGGAAGAAGAACGGCGACTGGCTTTTGTGGGCATCACCCGCGCCAAAGAGCACCTGCAGCTCAGCTACGCCGTCGAGCGCGATTTCCGCGGGCAGCGGCGGCGCGCCATTCCCAGTCTTTTTCTGTTGGAGATGCCGCGCGAAACAATGGACCTGCAACAAATCTCGGCGACCACGACTCCGTGGGAGCAATCGCCATGGGATCATGAGTGCTCGGAAGAAGAATCGTTCGACGTCGAATTTGACGTGGATGCCATGGGATCGGATTCAGCAGTCGATTCGCCCGGCGAGAACTGGCAAGTTGCCGCCGCGCAGGTCACCACCGCTGCCCAAATGGCGGGGGATTCCATAGAATCGGACGTTGCTGTTTCGCCCGACGAGTTTGCCCAGGGCATGACGGTCGTGCACCACCAGTATGGCGTCGGGAAAATTGTTGCCCTCTCCGGTGCAGGAAACAACCGCCGCGCCACAGTCCGCTTCGCAACCGCCGGCGAAAAACGTTTCGTCCTAGCACACAGCCCCTTGCGCCCAGCGGGGCGGTAGCGCGGCGCATTCTGTCTACTTGGCGTTCTTGGCGGTTTACTCTGACTTTCTGAACCATTCTGTTTTTGCTGCTATCCGCTCGGCATGAGGCCGTGTTACACTGGGGGTTTCTCCTCTCTCAGGCAACTACTAAAAAAACATGAGCAGCGCGTGGTCTCCCCAATTTGTCTTTGCCGCTTGTCAGCGCGGTGCGGAGCTTGCTCTGAAAAAGGAGTGTGCAGCTCGCCTGGAAAATGCACGCCCCGCGTTTTCGCGGCCAGGGTTTGTTACGTTCAAATTGGATCAGCCCTGCCTGACTCCCGAGAAGTTTCAATTCCCCGGTGCATTGGCTAGAACTTTTGGCTTTTGCCTGGGCAAAATTCAGGGGGATCACCTGCAAAGTTTGGCCGAGCAGAGTTGGCAGTTGCCGGCTGTTCAAGAGTTCCTGGCTGCACATCTAATCGACAACCTGCACGTTTGGCAACGTGATGCAGATTTGCCTGGCAAGCACGGATTCGAACCTGGCGTTACGCCCCTGGCCCAGGAAGCAGAAGCGGCGTTGCGTACACAATCACCGCTCGAAAACTTGCAAGCTGACGAAACATCAGTCCAGACTTCGTCTCGACGAAATCGTTGGGTATTGGATGTCGCGATGGTAGAACCCACCGAATGGTGGATCGGGTGTCATCGGACGGCCCGCCGGTGCGATTGCTGGCCGGGAGGTGTCCCGCCGTTGGTTTTGCCGGAGCATGCGGTTAACCGAGCTTATCTAAAAATGAAGGAAGCCCTGCTCTGGTCGGCGCTGCCGATTGTGCCTGGAAATTTATGCGTCGAATTGGGGTGCGCCCCGGGTGGCGCGTCCCAGGCGTTGTTGGAAGCCGCAGTACAAGTCATCGGCGTCGATCCTGCGGAAGTCGATCCGGCGGTCGAGTCGCATCCCCGTTTCTCCCACTTGCGGCAACGTACCATGGAAATTCCACAACGCCATTTGCTGGGAGTGCACTGGATAGTAGCCGACATGAACGTGGCTCCCAAATACACACTCGACGCGGCAGAGGCGATCGTCACGCAACCCAATTCAGCAGTGCGCGGCATGGTTCTTACCCTGAAACTGTCCGATTGGAAGCTTCTCGACCAGTTGTCAGAGTATATGAAGCGGAT
This sequence comes from Planctomycetota bacterium, assembly GCA_029259915.1. GTDB lineage: Bacteria > Planctomycetota > Planctomycetia > Pirellulales > Lacipirellulaceae > Bythopirellula. Next base: position 52,385 of record JAJDED010000015.1, read on the forward strand.
TCGAAGCTGGGGCTACCGCGATGTCCGCGCACGACAATTGGCATTCAATCGCCAGGAAATCTGTGTAGTAGCTTTGCGAAGCCGTGCTCAGCGGCGTGTCAGGCGAAAATCGCGCAAGCAGCGGCGAATCGATCCTGCCCAGAAGCGTAAAACATGCAGCCCACATTTCAGTTCCAGCACTTCTTAGCACATGGATGCCGAAAAATTCTATCGCGAAGCTCCGCAGACCTCCCAGAACCCCTGCGGCAACTCTTCTCTGCTTCGCTAATTTATCTAGTCATATCAACCATGCGGTGAATAGATTTTTTCCTCTCTATTTTCTTGACAAACTCGTATTGCACTATTCTTTCGATCGGGGCAAGAATGGGCGCGCAATCGGTCATAGAGTGTCTCGCCTTAAGAGGAGGTGAGGCGATTCAAGGAATTCGACCAAAAACAGAAAAGGTTGTGTTATGGATTACACGGCCCTTCTTGGCGTTGACCCAAACGCTGAAGGATTGGAATCGGAAGAAAGAACTTCGCGCATACCGAAAGCGCATAAGCGGCGAGATCGTTCTCGCAAAAAGCGAAGGCCTGCACGTCCCGAAGGATACATGGGTCAACGATCCAACAGGCGAGTAAAAAAGATTTGATTGGCTAAGTAGTCAAATCGAATCTCTGACAGTGCGCAGACAATGCAGCGCTGGCGCTCGGTTTGTTACCGTTGCGGGCGAAGGTTACTCTTGAAGTTCCTGCCCGGGAACCTGCAAATTGGGTGTAGACTCGTCCGTTTGGACTTTTCTCGCAGAGCGTTTTCTCTTCCGTTCCACGTCTACGACAAAATCGCCCTTCAAGAAGTTGCGTCCTATCAACATCGGATACTTCATGTGCGAACGATCGTTCAGAGTGACCAACACTTTCTTTTTCACATCTTTCCAACGCAGTGTGACATAGACCTTGTAGCGATGCTCTTCCTCTTCGGAAGTCTTCACTAGCCCCACTTCGGCGATCCTGCTCTCGATCCATTCCGACTTGCCATCATGGTTCTTTACGCGAAAGCGGATCTGCTTGCCGACGTTGTCGGCCATCTCCTCGGCTTCATCTTCGATAACCCAATCTTCCGCATTCAAAGACGAAGTGGTTGCCCCCGTATCTATGCGCGCCTTGAAGAGCAGGTCGGTTTTGACTTCTTCGATGGTAGCCGTGGCTCCGATAACGTGTTTTTCACCCAACGCCGTGGAAGACTCCTCCGCCCAACTCGCAGAAGCTTGTCCAAAAATGAAAAGCGCGAGTGAGGCCAAGGCCACCAGAAAACGGCTTGTGCAAAACTGGCTTCTCTTGATGTGGTTCGTATTGCGAAGCATGATCCAACTTAAGGTGTGACAATTGTCAACTTGGAAACAATGGCTTGAATGAAATAGGGGGTGCGAAGCATCAGCGCCTCTCAACAACCTACGTCGGAGGAGAGATTCAAGACAATTCAAGTGACCTTAGCAATGCCAGTTGGAAATAAGTGCTAGCACCATGGGGCACGGCAACCGGGTGCTAGCTTGGGTAGGCACAAGATGTCGTAAGCTTGGCGTTCTTAACCCGTAGTTCGCGGCAAGCTAAGAAGTGAGCGAATGCGGGTGCGCACCGCCTATCGCTGCACTATTGTTGTAGAATATTCAGGAGCCGGCAGACTGCACTAACGCGGAACCGGAGGCTACGAATTGCGCATCAGAAATTGTTGATTCGTTGAGTGGATCGATGAATTTCACCGTGTTTATCACTTCGAAGCTGAGCAACATAAAGCGTCCTCCAGCCACGTCGGGGTTGGTACGTTCCAACAGGAGCAAATCGTCTCGGAGCCAAAAATTCTTGAAGGGCATCGACTCGTCAAGCAAAGTGACTAACACACCCCGTTGAGGAAAATCTGAGGGCTAATCGCTAAAAAAGGATTTCCTACATTCGCGAGAGGACATTTTTTTTACCTAACTATTTCGCATCTCTATGTGCCTGGGCAGTGTATGTTTTCAGAAAGAGGATATCTTGCAAACATGCCGCGATACGACTAGCGGAGGGAGAAACCCAGAGGTTTTGTTTTTGACATCTTGTTCCTGGGGTTGTAACACCATATGAGGCTTCCACAAAACAAATGTTTGTTGGTTCCTCAACTCCTCAATACCGATACAACCGTTACAAGCCTTGCAACAACGCGAAATTCTTGGCCCTGGGTCTAAGCCATAAGGTATGTTTCATTGATGCGAAAATGTCGCTCGATGATCCACTCACGGTAAACCTGCCAACAGTTTACTTGCCCGCCTAGGAGCCCGCCCATGACTACGATTGTTCCACCAGCCCCAGCTCCATTTATCGATCGCCGGCAACCTGGCGATCCACCGTCGACGGTTGGCCGCGAACGCCGACAATTCGTCAACAGCCACAACGAACTGTCTCCCGACGCTGCCGAGCTTGCCCAATCAATCGATCAATACAAGCTGCAGCATCGCCGTCGGTTTATCAATTTCGAGGAAATGCTTTCGATATTCAAATCACTCGGATATCACAAGTAAAAGACAACTCATTTTGACCGTAAATGGCGTTTGGCGGATTGGCTATGCAAGCGTGCCAATCACTGCGCACGCAGAAGTGCCATTCTTAGTTCCCGCCCGGTAACGAAACCGACGGTGCGGCCTTCGTCGTCGACCACGTGTCCCAGCGGATCCTCGGCCTGGCTTAGCATTCTCAGAGCAGACAGACACGATTGGGTATCTCGAAGCGACACCAGGGGCAGAGGCTCCGGGAGTGTCGGCTTGTCGTCGAGATACAAGTCGACCATTCGCAGATAGCCGACCAACTGCCGTTTTTGACGAGGGTCTTCTACGGGAAGAAGCGTACGCCGGTGACGCTGCGCCAGGCGTAGGATATCGCTTTTCTTCATGGTGGTCGTCACGCGCAAAACGCGCCCCGAGGGCGAGGCAAAGCTCTTCACCGGCTGTGCGGCCACGGCCAGCATCGCTTGGGCCAACGATTGTTGCACGGGACGCAGAATGCCTGCTTCGTGTCCTTCGGAAATGAGCTCCGCTAATTCTCTTCGGGCCAGAGTCAATCTCAGTTCCTGCGGGGAAGTGCGCGATAAGAGCTGCACCACGCGACCAAAGGTCCACAACAGAATAATGACCGGTGCGAACAAACAGGTACAAACAAAAAGCGCCGGCGCACAACGCTTCAGCAATCGGTTGGGGGCATCATAGAAAAGATTCTTAGGCAGCAACTCTCCCCCCAAAAAAACAACCGGCGCAATGACGATTGGCCCTAACAGATCAACCCATACTCCCCCCAGGGGAAACAATCTTTGGCAACCCATCACCGCCGAAAGCGAAGTCAGATAGTTAGCCAAGTTGTTGCCAATCAACGTCGTAGCCACGAAAAGCGTAGGCTGATTGGCGAACCACAGCAAAGACTGTGAAATCCAATTCCCCCCCAAGGCCTCAATGGCAAGCCGAACACGAGTCACCCGATAGAATCCCGTTTCGCACCCGCTGAAAAACGCACTCAACAGGATGCCACCGATCAACAGCAGCAAGACAAGCATCATGACTTCTCTCCTGGTCGATCGGTGCGTCGTAATTCAACAGATATCTGTCCCATAGGATCGGCTTCGATTACGCGAATCTCGAACACGTACCACTGCACGGTATCTCCACCCGTTGGCAAACTTTGGAGTTGTTCCTGCACAATTCCCGCAATGGTCGTGCTTTTGCTGCGTGGCAAATCCAATTCGAAAGCGCGTCCTAAACGCCGCAAACTCGTCATGCCAGTCACTCGCCAGAGATTCTCTCCGATCTGTTGGATTGGCGAGGTGGCCAACAGCCGCACACTGCGGCTTGCCTGATCCTCGAACACGGTATGCAACAGGTCTTCCAAGGTGATGATGCCGATCGTCTCGCCTAATTCGTTAATGATCGCGGCGACTTCGCGCTGGCTCGACTGAAGTTCGTCGAACACCGCCGCCACCGACGCACACCAAGGCACCACCACCACAGGTTGCGCGAAATGTTCAAGATGACGCCGGGGAATTGTAGAAAGATTCTTCAATGCAATCGCGCTGACGATTTCGTCGCTTTCGGGCTCGGTCACCAGCAAGTATCCACTGCGAGTGAGTTGGCCGCCCAATGCCTCCAAATCGACTGGCGGCGTGAACGATTGATATTGCGTGCGAGGGCGCATCAACTCCTCGGCCCGCAAATCGGAAAGCGAAACAATATTTTGCAAAGCCAATCGTTCCTGCGCAGCAAGCTCCTCGTCGGCAGTAGAAACCGTGATCGCTTGCTCCAGATCGCTCAGTTCTAGATAAGGCTCGACACGAAAACCAGGAAACAATAGCCGCCGCAAAGCTCGGTTGACCGCTGAAAAAATCGGAGCAACCGGATCGAACGTCCGCACTGCTGCCGCCAATGGCAAACCAATCAAGCTCGACATAGCGCGAGGCATCTTCACGCCGACCGTTTTTGGAATCATCTCGCTGACCAAGATAATCGCCAGCAAAGACACGACGGCGGTAAAACCGGCTTCGGCATGGCGACCTTGTTTTTCCAATTGGATGCCGATGACCGATGCCAAAGCAAAGTAGCAGATGTTGACCATCAGGTTCCAAAAGAGAATTGCCGTCAGCAGTCGATCGGGCTTGCCGAGCAGTCCGATGGCAACCCGCTGGGCAGCCGAGCCCGCTTGAAGCGCGCGGCGATCGTCGCTTTGCAGAGAAAAGAGCGCCGCTTCGCTGCAAGAAAAAAAAGCTGAAGCGGTCGCAAGCGCGGCCATTGCCGCCATAAGTGGGCCAAATTCTTGGAACAGGTTCACGTTGTCTTCTCACTGAGGGTCGCAGCTAGAGCTTTTTCTTTCAGGCTATCGGTGGATTAGCCCTCGAGGGTCGTAGTTCTGCCGGTAGCCACGTCGAACTCTGCCACTGCCGGCACGAGCATCGCGGCCGTGGCAAAACCATAGGTCACAATCGAAACAAGAAATGCGGCACCGAAACTATGTTGCAGAAAACTGGTAATGACATAAAAGGTAGCAAAAGGCGTGAGCAATGACGCGGAAAAAATGGCTCGCGACGGATTACGGAACCCCAAAGCAAAAAACAATCCCACGCCACCTCCCAGCATAAACGCGATAAATGCCTGAAGTTGATACGTGAACGAGCTTTGAAACGCCAACATCATCCGCATGCAAACGGCAACCCCCAGGAGCAGGAACAAAACGGTACTCAAACTGACGGCCACCGCCGTGCGAGATTCAAAATACGTCATTCCCGCATGCACTCCGAGCACGGCAACAAACGTATTCATCACCAATAGGGCTATAACCAGGAACACCAGATTCTCTGTGGAAATATGCCCAAAATGCCAAAGCACGATACAAAGGGCCATCGGCAGCAGGATCATTTCCTTAGCGTTGAAAAAGATTCCACCCAGTTTGCCAAAGATGATCTCCTTTGGCGTAAGATCGGTAACCAATAGCAAATCGAGCGCGCGCAGATCCCGCTCGTTTGTCAGCGAAGTGACCGCCAGCGCGTTGACCAATACCAAACCAAGAACCATCAACGGCACAAGTGGTTTGGCTGCCTCGGGAATCAGCGTCCCATATCGCACGCTCTCATTGGAAAGAAGCGCAACGAGCGCAGCCGCACATGTGGCGAAAATCATTAGGTAAGCAACGCGAACCGCAATAATTTTTTTCCCGTAGGCCCAAGTGCAAATTTCTCGCCAGAGAATGGGGTTATCCCAAACGTTGCGCGACTTTTTCGCACGACCGGGCGCAGAAGCGTTTGACACTTGCTGCTGTCCCAAGTGTTCTGCTGGTTGTTCACGCAATACGACGTCTTGAGTGGGATTCCAAACTCTTACCCGGGCGATGGCCCACAGGTTGATTACAATCGTCGCAACAATGGCACCGAACAGGAATAAATAGACCGGGCCGCCAAACCAAGAAAACGCGGTAGCAGAGATATCCTGGGGGTGCATACCGGCAAGTAACGCACGAAGCGGAGAAATCGCTGTGGCCCAATGCACTGCCTCAACATTCGACCAATGTTGGCCAAGCACGCCGGAGGCAACAATTTCTCCTGAAAGTAGCCACGCCATCAAACAGAGCGCCGTTAGCGCCAGGGATTGAAATGTTTTCTCACGCCACAAGGCAATAGTCGATCCCAAGCTCCCGGCGACCATCGCCGCAGTAAGTGTGATTGCCACCACACGGGCAACCTGGGCATAGGAAATCCCCCCCAGCAGCGTAATCAACATCAAAAGCGCAATACCAGCCACAATCTGCCCCAATACCCCGAGTATGCTAGCCAGAAGTTTTCCCAACACTATCTCGGTATTCGAGAGATTGGTCATCAACAGGAGATCGAGCGTTCGCCGGTCTTTTTCCTGAGCAACGGCCGCGGCAGTCAGCAATGCAGAAAACATGACCGCCATTGCCAATTGAAGCGGGGCCAGCAGCATGAACACCGCCGAGCCAAACCGCGAAAGGTCGCCCAAGCCTCGAACTTGTTGCGAACCTATCAGAATGAGCCAGGCGGTAAGTACCAGCCCGAATAGCGCAGCGACGTACAATGCCCGCGAAAGATACAATCGCCAGGTGCGAGGAGTCGTGACGACTTCGCGATTAAAAACCGGCCCGACCAGCAAGCTAGTACCCTTCGGCTAAAATCTCTATCAAAATCGGTCAATGCAGGCTCTCAGCGTGCGCGATACGCACCAACATTCCACTATAGGCAGGGTGGCAAGTCGAGTCGAGCGAGCTGTTTCTAAGCACTTTTCCGAGAAAAACACGACCACGGTTTCGGAATGTTACTCTAGTCTGCCCGATCCTACAATCTTCCCATACTTAGCAGTATTGAACGTGGTGAAAAGCGCGAGGCGCAGTCCTACGCGGTGTACTTCATGGGCAATTCGTCTAAAATAGATCGGCTAGGGGTAACTTTTTCAGAAGACCTGCCCAGCGGAGAGTTCACCGTAAGAAATACGTATGATTGGCCGACAATGAACCTCGGCCCTAAACGTTGAGGAAAATATGGACACGTTAAAAACAATTTTTTTTAGACGCTCTGCACGCGATGTTTGGTACGGGGTTGCCATTTTGCTGCTTTGTGGATTGCCGGCAATCCCAGCTCTCGCGCAGGAAAAGGATGACTCCGACGGGAATCCTCTCACAACCGAAAACTTAATCGGCGGTGCCGTGTCGATGTCAGGAAAGAGCTACCCGGAAGTCGACAAGGCAATCACCCGGTTTCGCAACGGTGATTCCCAGGGCGCAATGGAATTTTTGGAACAAGCTAAAAAGAAATATTCGAAATTGCCGCCATCGGACATAACGATGGCCAAGATGCAAATGGCTGCCCGCAATGCAAAGGCGGTTCGGTTCTTACTAGAAAGTGCCGTCAAGAATCACCCCGACGATCCGGAGGCTTACTTGCTGTTAGCCGACCAAGCGTTTATTGGTGGTCGCACGACAGAGGCGCAAGCACTATTTGAATTGGCCGCGCCTTTAATCAAAAAATTCGACGAGAATAAGAAACGGAAGCAGAACTTCTCGATTCGTGTAATCGCTGGCCGTAGTGCGGTTGCTGAGCGCCGGCAACAGTGGGAACGAGCATACCAACTGCTGAAGGAATGGATCGTGATCGATCCAGAGAGTGCAGCTGCTCATCAACGGATTGGAATCGTTCTATTCCGACTCGATAAGTCCCGCGAAGCTCTGGAAGAGTTCACCAAAGCGCAAGAACTCAACCCGGAAGTGAGTCACCCGTTTATCGTCCTTGGCCAACTGTTTTCCCAAAGTGGCGAAAAAGAAAAGGCTCAAAAGTCGTATGAGAAGGCCTATCGCGACAACAAAAGCGACGCGCGCGTCGCCCAGGCCTATGCCGAATGGCTCATTCAGGAAGACAAGTTGGAGGAAGCGCAGGCAGTGGCTGCCACACTTCGCAAACAATCTCCCAACGATAAAACCGCCCTGCTGTTGGATGGGATAGTCGCTTACATGCAAGGCGACGCCGAAAGGGCTGAACAAGCGCTAACGAAGATCTTGAGTATCAATCATGCCGATCCGACGGCAACAAATTTGCTCGCTCTCTTGCTGATTGAAAGCGATGATAAGGCCGACAAGGAACGCGCCCTAAAATACGCTCAGGTCAACGCGGAACGATTTGAGACCAGCGTGCAGACCAACGTCACACTAGGCTGGGTCTTATACCGCTTGGGCCGAGCCAACGAAGCCAACGCAGCACTGCAAAAAGGCGCACAATCTGGTCAGCTACAATCCGACTCTGCTTACCTCATCGCCAGGATCATGTCCGAACAGGGAAAGAATGAACAAGCTATCAAAGCCTTGGAACAAGTCCTCAATAATAAAGCTGGAACCTTTTTGTTCCGCAAGAATGCCGAACAATTGCTCAGCGAGCTTCAGCAAGAAAATTGAGGATGCATCCACACCATCCGTGACTGTGTGAACCCAGAATTTTCAAGCTGCAAAATCAGGGACCAATAAAAAAGGTCATGGCAAGTCGATCCGTCGTCTTGCCATGACCTTTATCCTGAAGCAAAACACACCGTGTGATTTGCCCTCCCGTTAGCTTTGTATAGTTTCTATCGGCCAGCGCGTACGGTGCGCTGTAGCCCAATTTTTTGGATGGTGCTAGCACTGGGAACATTTCCGCTTAGAGAAAAAAAGCAGGCAGACTTCCGGATGGAAATCTGCCCACTCTCGGACAGCTTCGTTCGGCAGACCACACTCCCCAGTAGGCCTAACCGGACTGAAAGCTGAAACGGTTATCGATGAATATGCTTATTTGTCGACTTCAGGGTGCTATTGGGAAATACTTCCTGTCTGGGAAAACCCTAGCGATGGCAATGATTCTACCGCAGGACTTGTCGCGGGGGTGATAAGGGCGGGCTGGCCCTCATTCGTCGCCGTTGGCATCTCCAAACCCCCAAGCAAGCCGCCTCCTTCGACCGGGATGCTGCCCAAAACAACAAACCCCGGCACTTCAACGTTTGCCAGACAATCTGAGCAAACCTGTCCTGAACAACATTCTGTGCCGTGTGAACAACTACACCCACTCGATGCACAGCATGCCTGGCCACAGCAAGGTCGCAATGGCCCGCGATAGGGACGCACAGCCGTGCAACCACAATGAGCGCGATACACCTGATTTCGCCATGCATATCGACAAGGTCCATAAATGCCGCAATATCCCGAGTAAATCGGGTGGCACCACCGGCAAGCCGGTGACGTGGTGCGACTTGTCTTGCAAGGGCTAAACAGTCCATACCGACAGGAACTTGGATAGCGAGGAATAAAATAATCTTGATTCATGTTCCATTGGCAACCTCCGGAGCAGCCCTCGGCTGGTACGACAGACCCGTAAGTCTGCCAAAACAGCCGTGCCTCGACTGGGTTTGCGCTGAACAGGGTCGACGTAAATAAGAGTAAAATCAGTGATCGCATCGAAATGTCTTTCTGAGGGAATCTACAGAATCCAGAGGCTTGCGGCCCGTACTTTGTGTCTCTAACGAAACATGGGTCACGCCCGCGTGTTGAGCAAATGCAACAGTCTCCTTTTTTACCCCACGAGTTCCTTACCAAGCCGCTACAATCGTCAAGAATCTGCTTGCACAGACCAACCCCACCAGCCCCGATCAACTCTTGAAATGTTCTTGCCGTTTGTAGCGATTATTTCGACATCCATGCTCTCTGGAGGAGCCGGCACCCTGCTACTGATGCTGGGCCTGCTCTGGGGACTTTCGAAAGTTGGAGGAACCACACTCACGGCACCCGTGATTTGGGCAATCATCGCCACGATTGGCTTGGCGCTGGTTGCTGTGGCAACATCTTGGGGCCTGACGCCATCAGGCATCGGGCATGACGTTTTGCAATACGCTGCCGCCGTCGCGACATTCTGCCCGCTAATAGGAGTACTCGGCGCCAAGCGTCCTCAAAACCACGCATGGCAGTGGGTGGTGCTCACGCTGTGGATCGTGCTCGTCTGGCCTGCTCTCGGAGCTTGGGTCACGCCCATGGGCAGCCGGCTCGAATTATTCGCCGCCTGGAAACTATTTCTGCTGGGCTTGATAGGCTTGGGCTTGCTGAACTACTTGCCAACACGTTTTTGGCTGGCAGCTATAAACGTGGCCTGTGGCCAAGCTGTTTTGTTGAGCAATGTTTTGTTATCGGAAGAAATGCTATCTGCAGAATGGCACTTGCCGATCGGAGTCAGTTGCTTCTTGCTGTCGATTGTCTCTGTCGCAGTTTCAGGAAGCCTGCGGAAAAGCACTGCGCAGGGTCTCGAAGCCATGAATCATCATTGGCGGGCCTTCCGCGACACCTTCGGAGCATTCTGGGGACTGCGCATCCTGGCACGGGTAAATCAAACCGCTAAGCTGCGCAACTGGCCCCTGCGACTCGCATGGACAGGATTTGAGCCAACGAACAAAGAGTCACTCGCGCCCACCACTGAGCAACTTGCCGAGATAGAACAAACCCTTGCAACTCTGTTGCGACGATTTTTGTAGCCTCTACACGATATCGGGTAGCCCAGACAACTCGGTTGTCTGGGGGCCGTAGGCCCAAGAGGTTTTCCCGGTCAGTCAATCCATTTCAAGGGCGACTTGTCTTGAAGATGCCACCTTGCCGAACTCCGGTGCCATTCTGCAGCTTGTTTCACTAAACCATTTCGAACCGCTTTCCGCAAGCCTCTTATCGCTTCGCGACCCAGACAACAGAGGTTGTCTGGGCTACCCGTTTTTAGAAACGATTGCCTTTCCGTAAGTTGCATTGACGGCAAAGGATTTGTAGATTCTCGAAAGTATCAGCACCACCCTTGGAAAAGGGGATGATATGGTCGAACTGAAGTTCTTGAGTGGAGCCACAAAGAACACACTCGCCTCCATCGCGCTCATAAACAGCTTCTTGAATGTGAGAGGGTATGGCCCGACGCTGCCGAGTGCTGGATTGTGCAGGGGATTCGAATTTCTCCATGAGCCATCCCAATCCTCCGAAAAGCACAATTCCCGTTATTATCGTGGGCCAACCGCCATATATTCGCCAAACGAAGTACAACAAAGGAGCAACGACGAGTATGACTACCAAGCCAAGGCAGCTGTCAGGGGATGATTCGAATTGCTCAAGGAGCCACCCCAACCCAGCGAATAGCACAAGCCCAGTTATAATCGTTGTCCAGCCTCCGTATGATTGCCAAACGAAGTACAACAACGGACTAACGACGAAGATGAATAAGGAGATAATAGCTACATCAGCGAAGCTTGTTTTTTGACTTCCCATAATCTGAATCTCCGTTACCGGATGCCCCGTGTGCAGCTCGGACAACACCCTTGTCAGCGCCACCCGTTAATCCAACTTGAAACAATTCCAAATGTCATCGAGTTGTAGTGAGTCTTGCAAGTGAGGCCAGCCTTGAGATCGAACGATATTCTTTTCGAGTAGTCCATTCTCGCTAAGTTTACTTTCGAAATCTGCAAGACTTCCCCACCCACAGTAGAGTTGATTAGTATCTACCAAGAAGTAATACGGATAATCGTGGGGCGACCATCCTAGCTCACCGGTATAATCTTGCCGTTCAGACGCGGCGACTCCCAGATACACAAGGTCGCCATTATAGGTGAATACAACTTTTTCTCCCGCGCTTAGCTCTCCCTCAGCAATCCAACCTTTTTTGAATAGGAATTTGCCTCCATACTTCTTCGGCAGGCTCACTTCAAAGTACTTCCGAACCATGTCACGGTTCTGCATTTCCTCGTCGTCTTTACTCAGTTTTATGATTCTCATAGCTTCGCCCTCTGTGAATCACTCAAGAAATATGCCCGTAGTAGATTGTCTCCTCGAACTGCGAGTTGGATTCTAGGCTCAGATTGTTTGTCATGCCAAGGGGGTCATCCTCTTAGAAGTGCACAAGTCTGCTTGGTGTTGGAGAGTTGAACTCTCAAGAATGTCAGCAAGAGGATTCAATTCTTGGGTGCCCCAGTTAGCTCTGTTGCCTGGACCACTCGCTATTTGGCGCGAAATACAAGTGAAATTTTGAGGCCCAGAGGTGGTGTGTTTGCAGCCCGCATCGCCACTGGCTACGATAGGGCTAATCTCTCTTCTCTTAATCCCGCTGCCTAATCGCGTGTAGCCTATGGCCATTGAGTGGTATTTCCGTAAAGACGGTAAGGAAGCAGGGCCAATCCCGAGCCCCCAACTCAAGATTTTTGTTCGCGAAGGGATTGTTCTGCCTGATACGCCGGTTTGCCGTGTTGCCGGTAGCGAAATATCAAGTTGGGTTCGCGCTGGCGAGATATCACTTCTCTTTCCCGATGCGAATCTCGAAAACTTGGGGCCCGCGATTTGTCCAAAATGCGCGGGGGCTTTGGCTGACGGGCGTTGTCCATCGTGCGAGCCGCCAGCGCCGCCTGAGCCAAGGGCGGTTAACGAAATAAACGAGATCGGAACTTCGCAACTTGGCATGGTTCTTCTAACGCGCGTAGCCGCTGCAAGACTCTTCGCTTGTTTTGTCGGGGGCGCTGGGGTATTCCTCACTTGGGAAAAAGTACCGTTGGCCAGTGATATCAACGGTTTTAATATGCTTGGTGGGCCGCCCGCTCTCTTTTGCTTTGCTGCCCTAGGAACCACGACACTCTTTGTTCGTCCCGGTTCTGGGAGAATGTTAAGGATATGCGCTGAATTCATAGTCCAACTCATGGCGTTAGCCACCACTCTAGTTGCTGGGTCGGAGATTGTTTTAAGAGGATACGAGATTTCTTCAATTTGGTTTATTGACGTGCCCCCAGGAATTAGTATCACCCCGGACCCTGGAGGGATTGGCATTGGGCGGTACCTGGTTCTCTCGGCTGGTCTCTTCCTAATGTTCATGCCATTGATTGTCGCCGAAGAACCCTCAAGCTAGCTCTGCCGAACCACGCTTGAGAACCTTAGCCGCGCGGGTGGCCCAGACAACCCGGTTGTCTGGGGGCCGAAGGCCCAAGAGGTCTCCCGGTTAATCGATCCATTTCAGGGGCACTCCCACCGACTTGCCTTGAAGATACCACCTTGCCGAACTCCAGGGCCAGTCCTCAGCTTGTTGTGCCAAACCAGCGCGTACTGGGTTCAGGTGCATGTAATTGAGTTTCTCCTCTAGTTTCTCTCGCGAGTAGATGTGGAAGGGATAGTATTTTCGCTGCCAGAGGGGATCCGCCGGATCAATATGTTTCGCGTAGCTTGGCAAGTGCTCTTGGATAAAGTTCTTGAGCTGCACACTGGAGCGCTGCTTCCACTGTTTCATGAAATAGTTGAGCTGATTCGGTTGTGAGAACCACACGATGGCATGCACGTGGTCAGGCATTACCACAAAACCGGCGCAGCATGCCGATTGCAATGTTAGTTGGGAATTCAAAATGCCAAGCACGATCCGCTTGCATCGGTCGTCGTCCAGAAAACGACGACGCCGATAGCAAGAGAACGTAACAAAGTGTGCGAATAACTCATCGTCGTAGATTTGTTGCCGAGGCATGGGAATAGCTTGAGCGTTTTGGCCGCTAGCTGCAAGCCTCTTGTCGCTGCGCGACCCAGACAACACAGTTGTCTGGGCTACCCAAATACTGGTTGAACCCTACTAAGCTGCTTCGCCTGCGGGGAATTGCAACTTAAAGAGTCCGAAGATTTCGTCGCGCGACAAACCTAGACGTTTGTCGGAGGTAGAAGGATCGAACACCGCGTGGAACAGTTCGCGTTTTTCTTCCAAGACTCGATTGATGCGCTCTTCGATCGTTCCGACTGACAAGAAACGAGTGACGGTCACCGGGCCGGTGACTCCGATGCGATGCGCCCGATTGATCGCCTGATCCTCGACGGCCGGATTCCACCAACGATCGAATAGAAATACGTAACTGGCAAACTGCAAGTTGAGTCCCACGCTGCCTGCTCCGTAGCTCATCAGCATCACATGGCGATCCGGATTGTCTCGAAACGATTCGATCACGGCATCCCGCCGTGCCGACGGAATCTTGCCGTGATACTCAAGCGGATTAAATCGTTCGAGCCGTGCGGAAAGCGACTCGATTGTTTTTACCCATTGGCTAAAAACAATCGCTTTGCGACCGCTGGCAGCGCATTCTTCCAAATCGGCTTCCAACCGATCGAACTTGGCGCTGGAGCCGCTGGCAGGATCGAAATTGCAAATTTGCTTCAGACGCAGCACCAACTCGAACACATGCTGGATCGTGAGATCGTCTTTCATTTCGTGGAGCCGCACAACCCCTTCGTTTTCAGCCAAATCGTAAGCAATGCGCTGCTCGGCAGAAAGCGAGATTTCCGCGTCACGAAACATCTTCGGGGGCAAGTCGGTCAACACCTGGTCCTTGGTGCGGCGAATGACATAATCGGTCACCGAACGGCGAATCGTTGGCGTCTTCATTTGCGGATGCAAACACCCGGGAGAAACAAACTGAAAGATACCAACCAGATCTTCAATACTGTTTTCAATCGGTGTGCCTGTCAACGCCCAACTCTTTTTTCTTGGGACAGAGCAAATGACTTCGTTGGTCGAACCCAGACGGTTTTTGATTCGCTGCGCTTCGTCGATGATCATCAAATCGAACGGATCGGGTTGCAATTCCACGTGTGCCCGGTCGCGGACCAACGATTCGTAATTCGCGATGAGCACTCCCTCGTTGGCGTTTTTCCATAGCCATTCCCGGCGCGTCTGGTTACCCTCGATTACCGTTACTAACAATTCCGGCGCCCACTGAGCCAACTCCCGTTGCCAGTTGGTCACAAGCGGCTTAGGACAAACCAGCAGCGCTCGGCGGACCTGCCCTTGGTGCGCCAGCAACCGCAAGCCAACGATTGCCTGCATCGTTTTCCCAAGCCCCATCTCGTCGGCCAATACCGCTTCATTGCGAGGATAAAGAAATGCGATTCCGTCAAATTGATAAGGAAACGGTCGGAAGGGAAATGCCAACGACTCTGTGGCAAACAAATTTTCCAGAGGCGGTTGCAGCAAAAAGAACAACCGGTCTTGAAGCTTCACCACATCGCGCGGCGGACGCATTCGTGTACGACTTGTCGACTCGATCGGCACCGCAGTTGCTGCGGGGGGAAGTTTTTTCTTGGGCAACGCAGGAGTCGGCGCCTCGCGCTTGTCGTGCGGCCCGAAGAGACAACCGGTGGTGCGCACTTCTAGCGTCGGCAACGGCACACAGATTGTCTCTGGAGCGGTGAATTCCAGATCAGAAAAAGATCGCGCAGAAATATCGAACCGCTCGAAGAAATCTCGCTCCGTCGAGAACACTTCCAGACAGTCGGAATTGCGACACGAAAAATCAGGCGGCTGAGGAAGATTCATGGGGGTAGTCGTCGGGGTGGTCGGTCACGCGCTGCGCTTCCTGGATGGCTTCTCGAATACGCTCGAATGGTTCTGCCAAATCGATTTGCACGGCCAGCGGGGCAAGCGTATCGTGCAAAAAGTCGCCCGTCCATCGGCAAGTATTGCTGCCAACAAAGCGATACTGACCCAAGGTTGTCTCACGCAACCCGCATGAGTCTTCCGTTTTCAGTTCAGGCAAACTTGTCGAACTGTCGGCCATGTCGAGATAGGCCACATGCTCCGATCTCCAGAGTGAAAGTGAGAGCATCTCTTCCAGATCGGTCAACACCGCTTGCACTGGTAGCTTGGATTCGGCCACCAAAGTCTGCCCGATAATTTCGCCCAACAGGTAAGGTCGCAGAGACGCCCCGTACAAGATTCTTTGGGCCGGGCTGGGAAAAATCGGTGCGCTGCAGTGAAATTCCAAGGGCCTGCCCCGCTCGCAGAGCACCAAATATCCACCGAAAAATCCATGCTGAGGATCCTCGACAGCAGTCAGAAAGCCAAAGGCTGCCAACGGTTTACAATCATCGGAGTCCATCATAGTGCTCGCAGGAAAGACAATATCTCTGGGGGTTTTCCATGGTGCCGTCATCACTCGAAAACGCCTTTGTTATCCCCTCCATCGAACCACACCGGCCGGCGACTTTAACTCTCTGCAACTCGATAAAAGAGACACACAATGCTAGAAATATCCTCAAGATTCAGTTAGAATGGGGCTTAAGACGGGTTCGGGAGAGCACTCTCTACGGCTGGGTCGTTGGCCGCGAGAACTGTGGACTCCTCTAAAAGTTGAGGGCAGAATTCCAACCGAAAGAACACGAATTCCCTCCCCAATGTGTGAGTCTGGCTCCGCAGTCGTAGACGTTGCAGCTGTGGACAGACTGAACCACCCCACCCACTAATCCATCAACGGGCGATTACAGCTTGGCCGCTGTCGATTGAATCTTGTTGAGAAAGGAAACGAACCCTCGATGTCCCAAAGTCGAAATCCCATGCTCCCGATTTTCTCCCAAGTGGACGTCTCCGCAGGAAGCACCAGCGAATGCAAAAGTTCTGATTTTGAGCAAACCGAGTTGTTACGCGAGGTTCTAGTTGCCCAGGACCGAACCAATGAAATTCTTGAAGAATTGGTCGGCTTGATGGCAACGCAACACAAGCAGCGTGCCCAGGAACTTCATCAGTGGCGCAATGCGAATCCTCATTTGGCCGAGTCGTGTCGAGAAGCGGCCGAAGCGCTAAGCAGTGTCCAGGTCGAATACCTGCAGAAGATTACCGAGGAGATCAGCGATACTGCCGAAGACATGGTCGACGGCGAATTTATGCTCAACGAGTTCGTCGATCGTTTCGGTCCGCGGTTGGCCCATTTGAACGGGGTGATTCAAGTGCTGGCCCAGCTAAGCAGCACACCTACTGCGACCCCCGCCGAGTCGCACGGCTAGCCGTAACTGGCAATTCGAATTGCTTAACAGATCCACATCGGTTGCCGTGTTATTGCGCTTACGCTATCGTCAAACAAGACCGCCCTGGGGTTGCTTAGCACTTGCACTGACGATGGGTGACTATGGCTTCCGAAGTACCCAACCAAGCTGATTTTGAATCGCGTCAAGCCGCCGCCCGCGCGGCACTCGATGCCCACACCGTGGAAATTGTCTCTTGGCATTTTCACGAGTCGACCGGTTGTCCCTTTTGGTTGGAAAAGAAGCGGGAACTCAAATTCGACCCTCTCACGGAAATCAAAAGCTACAGCGATCTGAAAAAATTCGACCCGTTTCAAGACGACTGGCTCCGCGGCGGACCGGTACGGAGGTGGGTTCCCCAGGGGTTGGCGGATAAGCCGGTCTACGTTTTCGAAACTGGGGGCACCACAGGAACTCCAAAAAGCCGCATCGCGATTGACGATTTCCGCGTCGACTATTCGTTGTTCAGCGAAACCTTGCCCGATCGCTACTTTCCCCCTGGCTCGAACTGGTTGATGCTAGGCCCCAGTGGCCCGCGTCGTCTTCGGCTGGCGGTGGAACATCTGGCCCAACATCGGGGCGGCATCTCTTTTTGCATTGATCTCGATCCGCGGTGGGTGATCAAACTGATTCAGAAAGGGTGGATGGAACACCTGGAAGCGTACAAAAAGCACTGCATCGACCAGGCTATCACTCTGCTCGAGGCGGGGCACGATATCCATTGCATGTTTGGCACTCCCAAACTGATCGAGGCGCTCTGTCTGGCACTGGAGGAGCGAGGCACGTCATTGGCTGCGGCAGGCATCACCGGTATTTTTTCTGGCGGAACGGAATTCACTCCGCAGTGGACCCGTTTCTGCGTAGAAGAACTTTTTGGTGGTCCTCCGGAAACAAGCGGAGTTTACATGACACCCACCTACGGAAACACGCTCATGGGACTCGCTTGCAGCGCACCGGTGACCAAAGAAAACGGTTACAAAATTTCTTACTACGCACCCCAGCCGCGCGCGGTTGCCGAAGTGGTCGATTTCGGCGACACAAATCACCCTGTCGCCTACGGCGAAACGGGCCGCGTGAAACTCACCACGCTCACCAAGGAATTTTTCGTCCCCGGATTTTTAGAACGCGACGAAGGCGAACGCGAAACACCCTGCCAACTGTACCCCTGGGACGGAGTGAGCGGCGTACGTCCTTTCCACAAGCTAGTCGAAGCAACCACGGTCGGGGTTTATTAGTACTGCACCCGGCAGATACCGATGGAGTCCCTGATTGATTGCCAGTGCAACTGATACCTGATAGTCTCTTGACGCATCCGACCGGGGTTTGTTTCAAGCCCTAGGCTCCGATCTTGAAAGTTCTAGTATATCCCGATCGAACAACTCATGACCAAAGCAACCGAGAGTGCTGACTCAAGACTTCCTAAGGCGCCGATTGACCGCCTCGTCGAACCGGTGATGCGATTCTTGCACGTCGAGTCCGCTAGCGGTGTAGTACTCCTGGTGTGCACTTTGGTCGCCTTGGTTTTAGCCAACTCGCCGATCGCTGACTCCTACCTCAAGTTTTGGAAGACGGAGGTTGGATTCGCATTCGGAACATTCGAATTTCGGCATTCGCTGAAGCATCTGATAAACGACGGGTTGATGGTGATTTTTTTCTTTGTCATCGGGCTTGAAGTGAAGCGTGAATTGGTACTGGGGGAGCTCCGCGAGTTGCGTCGTGCGGCCCTGCCGATTGCAGCGGCGCTGGGTGGCATGATCGCGCCAGCGTTGATCTATCTTGTCTACCTGTCGGGTGGTGAAGGTGAGCGGGGATGGGGCATTCCGATGGCGACAGATATCGCGTTCGTGGTGGGCTGTATGGCGGTTTTGGGTTCACGCGTGCCTCACAGCTTACGGATCATGGTGTTGTCGCTGGCGATCGCCGACGACATCGGGGCGATTCTAGTTATCGCCATTGGCTATACCGAGGACCTCAGCATAGCCTGGCTGATGGCGGGCTTTGTTGGCATAAGTGTGGTGCTGGCGTTGGCGCGTTGGGGCGTCCGGAGTCTACCGGTCTACACAGCGGTCGGTATTTTTGTGTGGTATGCGTTTCACGAATCGGGCGTTCACGCCACGATCGCTGGAGTGATTCTGGGTTTGATGACTCCTACAGAGTCCTACATCGGTAAGGGTTTGTTTGGCGACGTACTTCGCCGCACCTCACAAGTCTTCACAGGCGGAGACTTCAGTTCGCTGCCGCACCGAGCGGATAAGGTAAGACAATTTCAACGCATCACGCGCGAGACGATTTCGCCGCTGGAGTATCTGGAAGGGATGCTCCATCCCTGGACAAGTTTTGTCATCATGCCAATATTCGCCCTGGCAAACGCCGGCGTTCCCCTCCGTCTCTCTGAATTGGGCGCGCCGGTAGCCGTTGCCGTAATGCTCGGTTTAGTACTTGGCAAACCGCTTGGCATCGTCACGTTCAGTTGGATCGCCGTCAAAACGCGGATTGCCAAGCTGCCTGACGGAATCAGTTGGGGAGTCATCCTGGGAGCCGGTTTCTTGGCCGGAATCGGCTTTACCATGGCTTTGTTCGTTGCAGGACTCGCGTTGTCCGACGTGCTGCTCGATACCGCCAAGATTGGTATTTTGGCCGGTTCGGCGTTGTGCGCGATCGTTGGAATGACGTTATTGCTCGTCTTGCTGCCGAAGACCGATCACAAAGATCTGGATAAATCTTCCTAGATCACACGACTTTTTTCCGACCGATTCTAGGGGCGGACTGTGTATTCCAGGAGGAGGAATCAACGACGAAAAGACAACTTGCCACGATTGCGCCCAATCTCTTGCGCTAACTGGCTAATCTGCCAATCTCGTCGTCCTGTCTGTCGCTCCCGGTTGAAGCTGCCTCATCAAAAGACATTGCAACTTCTTGCGACCGCAGGCAAACCACGGTTACAATAGGCGACATTCCGGGCCTGAAGTGATTTCAGGAGCATCCCTATGGCAAAACCCGGGTTATCGTCAAGACTTTCCGAGCCCTTCGCCGGGATCGGCTTGCCAAGCCAGTTTACTCGAGTCGGAGATTATCTCATGATGCTGAGGTTGTTGTTGTCGTACGTATGCGTGGTCTTGACCTCCCCAGTCGCCTTGGGAGACTCTTTCGACCAATTACTCCCCAAGGTGCCGCCGAGCGCTAATACGCTGGTGCTCATCGATGTCGAGCGAACCCTCAATAGCCCTTTGGCGCAAAAAGAAGGTTGGGGGAAGAAGTTGGAACTGGCGTACGTAAGTCGACCGATCTTTCTGCCTCCCGAGGCGACGAAACTCGTGATGGCAGCCTCGCTAGAACCGAACAACAATTTCCAGCGTCGTTGGGAACTGGCTGTGATGGAACTCGACGATCCTATGTCGATGCGCTCCATTGCCCGTAGCGAAGGGGGCTACGTCGATACGGTTAACGGTGTCGACGTCGCCTGGACACCCAGCGACGCTTACTTCGTCTCGCTTGCCGACAGGGAACTCGGAGTCCTATTCCCTGCCGAGCGGCAATTCGTCTCTCGTTGGGTAGGCTACGCCACCAAGAATGATCGAGTGATGCTCTCCGAATATCTCCGTCAGGCGACCCGCATGGCGAACGAACAAATTCAGATCCTGCTGGCTATCGATCTGACCGACGTTGTTCAACCACACGAGTTGGCTCAAAAAGCGGAAGACATGCCGCTTCTTCAGCAGACGAATCTTTCGACCGACCAAATCGTCTCTATCCTGGGAAGTTTAAGAGGAGCTACGCTACGCATCGCGATTGACGACGACGCACAAGCACAGCTGAGAATTGATTTCGACGAGGACGTAACCCCCTTGAAAGCCGTGGCTAAAGAGTTGACTCTGCAGGTGTTGGGCAATCTCGGAGCGCATACCGACGATCTGGAATCCTGGAACATTAAAGTGGTAGGCAAGACGATCTCGATGCAAGGCCAGCTTTCGCAAGATGGATTGCGCCGCGTGTTCAGCATCGTTGAGCTTCCCACCGCGAAGTTTAGCCTCCTGAAGGACGAAAACGACGCCCCCGAAGAGGTCAACGAGAGCCTGATCCGCGAGAGCTCGCTCACCTACTTTCGTGCGACCGATGTGCTGCTGAAGGATTTGAAACGTGATCTGAAGGGCAACAAAGCCAGTGCAGCCGTCATGGAAAGATACGCCCGAAAAATTGATCGTATGCCGATTCTCCACGTCGACGACGACCTGCTCGATTATGGATCTAACCTGGCCGTAACTTTGCGCGGGATCGCGCTTTCCAAGCGGCAAGGGGGAGTTCAAGCCGGGGTCGGCACCGCTGGAATGGGTGGCGTGGGCTACAATAACTATTCCTATGGGTACGGCTATTCCACTGGATACGGCTACCAAGGCGACCGCTACGCCGGTGCCAGGGCCAGCGCTGCAGATCGGACGGCAATCAAAGCGCAGGCCATGGCCGAATCAAAAAACGTGCGCGTCGAGGAATCCAAATCAATCGCCGATGCAACCGCCGACATTCGCCGTCAGATGACCAAAAAATACGGGGTCGAGTTTTGACGCACCGCTCGCCTACGGCACCTATGGCTATTTCGAGAAATCGTACGTCACGCGCGACCGCGAGTTGATTCAAACCGACGAAAAGCGGTGCGGCCTCCGCAGCAGTCAAGGTATCGTCGAAGAAATTCGCACGCACACCGCTCAAACACGCAAGACAATGACCTTCCGCTACGGGCTGGATTTCTAAAAGTAGCCATGATCCTAAAGTACAAAGTCAATCCCAGGGCAACCACCGTTAGAGTTTATTAATCAAATGCTGAACGACTTGTCATGAAAATTCCTCCCCCTCGCCCCTCACTCCTGGATCCTAAATCCTGTATCCATGCTCTCTTTGCCCGCCATTCGCTGGGGTCAGCCGTACGAGTCGCTTGACGTCGAGCAGCTGACGCACTTCCTCACCGGCGAACCGGTGGCACGCGTTAGTTGCGTCGGGGCGGGGATCGTTCGTCGCGATGTTCGTAGCGCACGTCGGGCGCGGGAAGTCTTGCAGGAGATGTCGCCCGCGGAACTGGTTGCCTGCTGCCAGCGTGCGGGAGAACTTTTTGAATCCGCAACGCTCTCGGTTGGCGACAATCAGCAGTCGCCTGACGATTTCATCGCTCAACAGTCGGCCACCACGGGCATGCCCTTGACGATGTGTCGAGCAAATCTGGACAAAAATGCCTATGTCCTAAAAAATACTGAAAAAATTCTCGACGCACTGACTCGCGGACTCGATCTGAACATCCTGGCCCGCGGGTATGGCAAAGAGTCGCGTGGGGTGACAGTAAGTTACCAAGCTCAAACCGATGTATTGGCAGCCGTGCTGCCGTCGAATTCGCCCGGGGTCCACACGCTGTGGCTGCCGGTGATTCCGCTGCAAATAGGCTTGGCGCTCAAACCGGGTTCGCAAGAGCCATGGACCCCTTTCCGCGTGGCGTCCGCCATGGTCGAGGCGGGAGTGCCTGTCGAGGCAATTTCGATCTATCCTGGCTCGGGTGCCGAGGTGGGCGGCGCGCTGTTGGCCAACTATCGCCGCAGCATGATTTTTGGCGGACCGGAAACCGTCGAGCAATATGCCGGCAACCCCGGCGTGCAAGTCCATGGCCCCGGCAACAGTAAAATTCTGCTTGGTGAAGATTGCGTCGACGACTGGCAGCAGCACCTCGATCTGATGGTCGACAGTGTTTTTCGCAATGGTGGGCGGAGTTGTATCAATTGTTCGAGTATCTACGCATCCAGGCACACGGAGAAAATCGCGGAAGCACTTGCCGAGCGTCTTGGTCCCATCGAAGCACTGCCCCCGGACGATCTCCATGCTGGCCTGGCGGCGTTTACCTCGCCAAGCGTGGCGGAAGCCGTGTGGCAAACGGTCGAACGTGACATCGCCACCGACGGCACCCATCACGCGACTGCCGACTACGGCCTGCGATTGGTAAGCAAGGAAAACTGTGCTTATTTGCGTCCCACGGTACTCCGTTGCGAGTCGCCCAACTGCACGGCAGCGAATCGCGAACAGATGTTTCCCTTGGTAAGTGTCGTACATTGTCCGCAGCAAGAAATGCTCGCGGCGATCGGCCCAACCTTGGTAGCTACTGCGATCACCGAGGACAAAATTTTTCGGCGCGAGTTGATCGCCTGTTCTCAAATCGATCGCCTGAACCTGGGGCCGATTCCCACACCCCAACTCGATTGGCTTCAACCCCATGAGGGAAATCTAGTGGAACTGCTTTATCGCAATCGGGCTTTGCAACTCGCACCTCCTGATGGGAAAGGGGTGTGAGGAACATGATTCCCAGCCAGGATTTCCCACTGCCGACACGAGTTGTATTCGGCCCGGGCAAGATCGAATTGCTTGGTCCGTTGGCGAGTGAGTTCACGGGCAACCGTGTGCTGCTGGTAAGCGATCCGGGAGTCGTCGCCGCGGGACACACCGACCGTGGCATCAGTTCGCTGGAAACTGCGGGTTGTGAAGTCTGCTTATTCGACGGGGTTGAAGTGAACCCCACAACCGACCACGTGGAAGCCGGTTTGGCGGTGGCCAAAGATATTCGCCCCGACCTGATCGTCGGCATTGGCGGCGGCAGTTCGATGGATTGCGCCAAAGGAATCAATTTTTTAGTATCGTGCGGGGGCAAGATGCAGGACTACTGGGGCATTGGCAAGGCGACCGGGCCCATGCTGCCGATGATTGCCGTGCCCACCACGGCCGGCACGGGGAGCGAAGCCCAATCGTTCGCGCTGATTTCCGATGCGAAATCGAGAGCCAAGATGGCGTGCGGCGACAAGCGAGCCGCGTTTCGTCTGGCGATTCTCGATCCACAACTTACGCTCACCCAACCGCCACGCGTGGCCGCCCTTTCTGGCTTCGACGCCATGGCCCATGCCGTCGAAACCTACGTCACTAAAAAGCGTTGCGACATCTCGCAAAAATACAGCCGCGAAGCGTGGCACTGCCTGGCACCCAATTTCTTGAGAGTGCTACGTGACCCTGAGAACCTGGACGCACGGTCCAATATGCAATGGGGAGCTTGCTGCGCTGGCGTCGCGATCGAACATTCCATGCTGGGAGCCGCCCATGCGCTGGCCAATCCACTGACTGCCAAATACTCGATCGCACATGGCGAGGCGGTCGCGTTGATGCTTCCGCATGTCGTACGCCTGAATGGCAAGCAGTGCGACCCTTGGTATCGAAAACTTTTGTCCGAAGGCGACGATCCCAATCTTCCCCGCGGCGGGACAGAAGAACTGGCCGATTTTCTCACCGAAACGGCCTCCGCGGCGGGTCTGGCTGGTAAACTGAGCGACTGCGGTGTGGAGCGGGATCAACTCTCGCGACTTGCAGAGGATGCCGCTCAGCAGTGGACTGCGTCCTTCAATCCTGTCGCGGTCTCAACCGAAGAATTGTTGCAACTTTATGAATGTGCGTATTGATCGCTGCGATAAACAACACGCCGGAAAGTCGCGTTCTGCGCATGCGGACCGCCTGACCGCAAATTACGTTACTCGATTCTTTCTCATTGTTGCCTTGGCTAGCGTGATCTTGTCGTCAGAGAGATGTTATGCCGAGTGGCCTTTTCCTCGCGGTGATGCACAAGCATCGGGAGTCGCGGCCACAGGGCTCCCAGAAAATCTTGCGCAGTTGTGGCGATTCCGCAGTACGGGCAGTGGATTCGAAGCGACCGCGGCGATTGCCGATGGCACCGTTTACGTGGGAGACGTCGACGGCACTTTTTATGCGATACAGATTGGCGACGGCGATTTGCTTTGGCAGAAGAAATTCGAGAACAGTGGTTTTCTAGCCGGGGCGGCCGTTGTCGAAAAGCGAATCTATGTCGGCGATTTCAACGGTCTGATCCGCTGTCTTGATGCAGCATCTGGCGACGTAATCTGGACCTATCAGGCTCGGGGCGAAGTTTACGCCGCGCCCAATGTCGTGGGCCAACGTGTTTTAGTCACCACAGAATCCGGCGAACTGCTTTGCTTGAGTAAACAGGATGGCAACGAACTTTGGAAGTTTGAAATCGACGCCCCTTTGCGCTGCTGGCCGATGATCGTGGGCAATCGTGTGCTTCTGGCCGGTTGCGACAGTCGGCTCCACGCGGTCGAAATCGACTCGGGCAAGGAAGTCGGAGGAATCGATCTCGACGGTCCCACGGGCGCCACGCCCGCGCTATGGGACGATAGCGTTTTTTTTGGAACCGAGTCGGGCACATTCTACCGTCTCACGCCGTCTGACATCCTTTGGCAAACCCACGATGCGGATCGCAAACAACCGATTCGCACCTCGGCAGCAGTCGACCAGCGAGCAGTAGTTTTCGGAAGCCAGGGCAAACGGGTAGTGGCGCTCGACCCCAGCAATGGCAAACCGATTTGGGCAATCCCGGCGCGTAGCGCCGTGGAAAGTTCACCGATCATTGCCGGCAACTTGGTATTTGTTGCCACCAAACGAGGCCGACTCATTGCGCTCGACCTAGCAACTGGTAAAGAGCGCTGGCAATTCGACGCGGGCGGCAATTTTCAGGCTTCGCCTGCCGTTGCCGATGGCAAGCTCGTGCTAGGCAACACGGATGGCATCCTCTATTGTTTTGGTGAACCAACCACCGCCGACGATTGATAACGACTCATAGCACTATGACCACCGAACCTTCTAAAACCGAAGTGGGCAGTTACTTTGTTACGAATTACCCTCCCTATTCCCAGTGGTCAGCGGAAAATCTCGATGCGGCACGTGCCGCATTGAACTCACCTCCTGCCGATGTGCCGTTGGGGCTTTACTTGCATATCCCCTTTTGCCGAAAGCGGTGCAAGTTTTGCTATTTCAAAGTTTTTACAGAAAAAAATTCCCGGGAAGTCGAACGCTATCTCGCGGCACTCGCACGCGAAATCGAACTCGTGAGCCAGCTGCCCGCGATGGGCGATCGGACGTTTCGGTTTGTTTACTTCGGTGGTGGCACGCCGTCATTTCTCAGCGGCAAGCAACTTCGTAGGCTTGTCGACCGACTACGGGCCAACATCACTTGGGACTTGGCCGAAGAAGTCACCTTTGAATGCGAGCCGGGTACGCTCAGCGAGTCGAAAGTCCACACGCTCCGCGAGCTAGGCATCACGCGATTAAGCCTTGGCATCGAGCATTTCGACGACCAAATCCTGAGCGATAACGGCCGTGCGCACCTGTCGGCTGAAATCCGTCGAGCGTGGCCCTGGATTCAATCCGCCGGATTTCACAGCGTAAACATCGATCTGATTGCCGGCATGGTCGGCGAAACCGATGAAAAATGGGAAGATACCGTCAAGCAATCTCTCGAACTCTCTCCCGACAGCGTCACGATTTATCAAATGGAATTGCCGTTCAACACGGTCTATTCGCGAGACATCCTAGACGAACGAATCGAAACGCCCGTGGCCGATTGGCCCACGAAGCGTCGCTGGGTTGATTACGCGTTCGAGCAATTTCAAGCAGCCGGGTATCAGGTGTCGAGCGCTTATACGCTGGTGAAAGACCCCGCGCGCGCAGTTTTCAGCTACCGTGATAACTTGTGGCAAGGGGCCGATCTGCTGGCCACGGGAATTGCCAGCTTCGGGCATATCTCCGGGGTGCACTATCAAAATTGCGCGGAGTGGGAAGACTATTGCTCCCAGCTCGAACGGGGCGAACTTCCCTTGGGCCGTGCGCTGGCAACCACCGCACATCAGCGATTGGTGCGTGAAATGATCCTGCTACTCAAGCGGGGCCACCTCGACACTAATTATTTCCAACGGAAATTTGACGTCGATATCCTCGACCAATGGAGTGATGTTTGGAACGAGTACCAGCAATTGGATTACGCCAACTTGTCCGAAAATCGTGTGACGTTGACACGAACGGGCCTGCTACGTGTCGACAGCCTATTACCCGCTTTTTTCGAACCCGAACACCGCAATGTTCGCTCCACCTAAAGAACATCCCAAAACTAACTTTAGTATTCGTCCCGGTTATCCAGAATAGTACACACAGAGGAATGGAGTACACAGAGAGAACAACACTTATCTTCACTTATCTGCGCTAATCTGAAAATTATTTGCGCAGATAAGTGAAGATAAGCGTTCAGAAAATTATTCTGTGCGTCATGCTAAGCCGTAACATCACAAATCGGACACGTCGCTGATGACAGACGACTTGACGTTCATGATGGGCGAATTCGAAGCCCAGTTCCCGACCGATCGGCTTTATGCCCGCAATCACATGTGGGCGCAGCGAGTATCTGAAGATCGGTTTCGCTTCGGCTTCGCGGCTTATGCAGTGCGGCTGCTGCAGGATGTGTACTTTCTCGATTGGGAAATCGCCGCTGGCGCACAGATTTCTGAGCGACAAGAGATCGGGCAGATCGAAAGCCAAAAAGCGGAAGCTTCACTTTACGCTCCGCTCGCAGGCACGGTTGTCTGCATCAACGAAACGCTACTAAAAGACCCCTCAGCAATCAACGTCGACAAGTATAGCAACGGTTGGCTATTTGAAATCGCCGGCATCAGCAATGGTCTGCTCAGTCCCTCGGAATACCTCGTCCACTTGGAATCGGTATGGGAAGTCACCCAACGCACAATCAAGGGACAGATGAACAAGTAGCTGGAGAGAGGTGAGGGGCCAGAGGACGGAGGTCAGAATCGGATGGGAAACTCAAGCAGTTTTCAGTGTTCTCCGTGCCTCTGTGGTGAATCCGACAATAAAGAAGTTATTCTTGAGCCATGCCCTAGCCGATTGTGTTCAGTCTCAAATGACATAGAATAAGTGCACTTTGCGTTCACAATTTTCTTCATCGCTACAAGCAGAAAAATGCCTTCTCGTCTTACTGTTGTTGTTTCCCAAGGCCGCAGCCCGAATCCGAAGAAGCGCGCCTTGGAAGAACAGATTGTCGCCGGTCTCCTGGGCGATCGCGGGATTGATGTAACTATCGTTCCACATCTTTACGATCTTACGGCCGAGAGTACGGGCATGTTGTGCCTGTCGGGAATCTCGGGCGACCTAGTATTTTGCAGTTGGCTCTATCCCCGCGCTGCACGTTGGACGCTCGATCGTCAAGGCATTCGCGGCCAGGAGGGTATTTCGCTACTAAAGTCGTTGGGCGAAAGCGACGAAGACCTGGAAGAACCAACCGCGGAGGAAGACGCAAAGCACCTTGTGATCGATCGCCTCGAACTGCCGTCACGAAAAATTTACTGTCTCGATCTTCGTGCTTATGACGATTCGGAAATCTTTCAGGAGGAAATCCGCCGGATAGCCCAAGAGTCGAATACGTCAACCGTCGAACTTTCTTCTTGGATCAACGGAAATCCGCGGCCCGAGCAAATGGAACGCTATCTTGCTGCGGAAAAAAATGGGGTAGCAAACGGGTATGACAATGTTCCAGGTGAAAAAACACACGACGAAGAAGACCCCGCCCGGCGGTGGTATCCGGTGATCGATTTTAGCCGCTGCACCAATTGCCTGGAGTGCATCGACTTTTGTTTGTTCGGTGTCTATGGAATCGACGCCCAAGAAACGATCCTGGTCGAACAGCCCGACAATTGTCGGCAAGGCTGTCCCGCTTGCAGTCGCGTGTGTCCAGAAAATGCGATTATATTTCCTCAGCACAAGACCCCGACCATTGCCGGCAGTGCGGAAGTGGGCGGCAATCTGAAGATCGATCTTTCGCAACTTTTCGGTGCGCCCGACCCCGGAGCACCCGGCGCTGAAAAAGCTTTGGAAGTCGCGGCCCGAGAACGCAATGAACAATTGCTGCTGGCGGGACGCGAGACGGTGGGAGCGAATGTCGGCGTGCCCAAAAGAGACCCGCCCGGCAATCTTGAAGAACAGCCACAGGACGAATTGGATCTGTTGATTGATTCGCTCGATGCCTTGGATCTCTGACGCATGGTTTGGAAGTAGACTCGGCATTATTGTTCCAAGCAGACCGGGCTGAAGCTTCAAGCCCCCACAGCCGTCATTTTCGTTAGCGCATTCTTCCTCACCGGCTCACTTTGCCGACTAAGAATGAAGACATTAGCACTGGCAGGGCCAGTGGCACATTAATTGACGAACCCTCTTAAGTAGTTCGGCAGCCCTTGAACATGATCACTCGGCGAAAATTTCTGTCCACAGGTTCTGCTCTGTTTGCCGCGGCGTTAGCCCCTGGGGCTCGTGCCGACGAACCAATGGGCGTCTGCCAGGAAGGCCGGATGCGTCTTTGCAATGGCCGGTGGCTTTCTTACCACGAAAGTGGACATCCGCACGGCCCCCTGGTGTTCTACTTCCATGGCACACCAGGCTCGCGGCTTGAAGCGAAATTGTGTTCGGACAATGCTTTGCCGTCTGGAATCCATTTAGTCTCGGTCGACCGACCAGGCATGGGCTGCTCCAGCTATCAGCCTTGTCGAAAAATTCTCGATTGGCCTGCGCAAGTCGAGCAGTTGGCCACGGAGCTTGGCTACGCCGACACGCCGTTTGGAATCGTAGGCATGTCGGGCGGTGCTCCTTACGCCGCCGCATGCGCGCTGAAAATTCCTCATCGGCTCACACATGTCGCCATTGTTTCGGGCCATACTCCCATGAATGCGCCGGGAGTTTGCCCGGGCAATCAAGACAAACTCATCGAATTGATTTCGCGCCGACCTCGCTTGGGAAAACTTGCCTTTCGGCTGATCGACCGGCGACTCGACCGCCGACCCGACAAGGTTGTTGCTAAGGTCACCAAGAATTGGACTGCAGCGGACAAAAAATTGGTACTGTGCAATCCCCGATTATATCGTCAGTTGATCGATAACCTGAACGAAGCAACTCGTTGCGGCCCGTCGGGGCTCGTTACCGACATCCATCTCTTGGATTGTCCATGGGGATTCTCATTGTGCCAAATCGAGGGCGTCCCCGTTTCGATCTGGCAAGGTGCTTGCGATCGCATCGTTACCCCCTCAATGGGCCATTACTTTCACAAGCAAATCGCCAACAGCGAGCTGATTATCGATTCGCGAGCAGGCCACGTCACGATGTTAAAGTGGCATGTGGCTGAAATCTTTGCTCGATTTCATGTGTAAGTAGGCATGGGCAGGTGTATTGACGACTGTTGCCCAGTCCTGACGGCAGAAAATTTCCTTGCTCCGAGCGACAATTGCGCTACACTTAGTGCAAGACAAAAAAATATTTCGCATCCTGGCCACCGGCGGAAGCCAGTGGATCCGTTGGCTGACTTCGGCGGCTAGAATCTGATCGACTCACGCTTTTATGGCCAATCGTAAAACACTGGGCGGAGTGATTCATACGTACCAGGCGTACGATCCCCGGCGTTTTCCCAGCCCCACGCAGCCGCCGCCCGACTTGGTCTCATCGGCGTTCGACCACATGCTGATGTTCGGCGAACACCGCGGCCTGACCGCGGAAGAATTGGCCCGCGCCGTGAATATCGATCCTTCCCAGATCGCCGGCTTAGGGCCAAGCATCGATGCGCTACTCGCCATGCTCTACGAGCGAAAACGCAAAATTCTCGAGCGCTATGAAACGCGCAAAGTCCGCCAGAGTGCGCACAGCGCATTTCTCGAACATGCGCAAAGCGTAACTCCCCCCAAAGCTTACCGCGATCGATTCCAGTCGGCGGTGCGCGACGAGCAACTTCGCGATTTAGAGCGACTTTGGTATGCCACCGGAGACGATTGCTCTCCCTTTGCGCGAGCACTGGTCGGGTTGATCGAAACTCTTGGCGATAAGTATCAGGTGGAACAACTCGCCGCGAAATATGAATTCACGGGCCTTCACACGCTTTCCATACCGCAAGCTATCGAGATTAAGGAAGAACTCGAACGGATCGACGATCTGATTAAACAATTGGAAAAGGCGCGCGAAACAGCGCAAATCGGGGTGATCGATATGGAAGCGCTCGCCGAATTCGCCGAGCCGGGCGACATCGATCAACTCAGCGCACTCCAACAACAGGTGCAAGATTATTTGCGCGAAGCAGCTGAGCAACAGGGGAT
The DNA here is from genome assembly GCA_029259915.1 of Planctomycetota bacterium. Lineage (GTDB taxonomy): Bacteria > Planctomycetota > Planctomycetia > Pirellulales > Lacipirellulaceae > Bythopirellula. Next base: position 83,245 of record JAJDED010000015.1, read on the forward strand.
CGAACAACGGGGACAACAGTTCCACATCACTCCCAAGGCTACCCGCATCTTTCAAGCCAAACTGATCGACCGACTCTTTAGCGACATCGGTGCATCGCGCAGCGGGCGTCACAGCGGGCCGATTGTCGGCGACGGGGCGGTGGAAATCGAATCGACCAAGCCGTACGAATTTGGCGACTCGACCGCACACCTCGACATCCCAGGGTCGTTCATCAACGCGCTGATTCGCAATGGTCCGCAACTTCCGATTCGTCTGTCGTCCGACGATTTGCAAATCCATAAGACGAAAAACAATCCCAAGTGCGCCACCTGCGTACTGATGGATATGAGCGGCTCGATGCGCTACGACGGCCAATACATCAACGTGAAGCGGATGGCTCTTGCGCTCGAAGGGCTCATTCGGAGCGAGTTCCCGGGAGATTATCTTCAGTTTGTCGAGTTATTCAGCTTTGCCAAACCGGTTGCACGTGGCCGAATTGTTGAGCTGATGCCCAAGCCGGTCACCGTTTTCGATCCCGTCGTACGGCTACGCGCAGACATGAGCCGCGACGATATTCACGAGCTTCAGGTCCCCCCCCATTTTACGAACATCCAGCATGGATTAGCGACCGCTCGGCGTCTGTTGGCCACACAGGACACGCCCAATCGTCAAATCGTGCTGATTACCGACGGCTTGCCTACCGCCCACTTCGAAGGCGAAGTGCTTTACCTGCTCTATCCCCCTGATCCTCAAACCGAGTCGGCAACGCTTCGCGAAGGGCAACTCTGCTGTCGCGAGGAAATTACGATCAATTTATTTTTGTTGCCGAGCTGGTCGCAATCGGAAGAGGATGTTCGCTTCGCCTATCGATTGGCCGAATCGACTCGAGGGCGCGTTTTTTTCACCGCCGGCAAGGATCTGGATCGCTACGTTGTCTGGGATTATTTGAAACGACGCCGGGAAATTATAGCGTAGTGGCCAAATGCTCTATCGATTCGTATCTGAAAAAAAAGCGGTGGAAATAACACCCTATTTCTGCGCAAACTGCCTATCGGTTTGCGCAAACCCCAAACCGTTTTCACGATTGCTGTGCAATTCGCCTTGTAATTAAGTAGCAGAATCGCCAAGATACCGCTTACTTTGCCAGCTTCTCTCCATATCCCGCTGAATCCCCGGCGAGTTTTGAACTTGGCATCCCAAGGTTTTAACAAACATGCCTGACAGTTCACACGTTGTTGTCGTCGAGGAGTCCAAGATTTGGATCTCGATGCTTACCGACCAGTGCAAAAAACGGGGCTTGAAAGTCTCGTTCACCGATTCTACTTGTGACGCACTGCAAATAGTTGCTGAAACACACCCACTTGCCGTGGTCGCAGGGCTCGAACAACGCGATTATTCTGCCGTGAGTTTGGTCGCCGCGCTGAAATCGACACCCTCATGGTGTAGCTTGCCGATTGCCGTGCTGACGTCGAGCGACGAATCGGAAAAACTGTTTGGCCCCTATCCTCCTGACACAATCATTCCCCGAAGTGACCAAAGCATTCCAAAGCTTGAAGATTTTCTTGAATCGCTCGTCAAACGCGACTCTAGTCCTTTACAGAGACTCAAGCCGGAAGTATTGCTTGTCGAGGATACGGCCTCGCTGCAACGACTGGTCGGCAAGTTTTTGCATGTGGGTGGTTATCGCGCAACCGTCGCCGACCATGGCCTGCATGCCCTGGAAATCTTGGATGGTGCCAAGTTCGATCTTATTCTGCTTGATATCGAAATGCCGGAAATGGATGGGCGAGAGACCATTCAACACATTCGTTCGCGAGGGCTACCTGTGCCGGTAATCGCTTTTACGGCCACCGATAGTCCAGAATTCCAAGAAGAGGCGGAGCGGCTTGGCTTCGACGCCGTTTGCAACAAACCGGTTCGTCCTGAAGATTTGCTGAAACTGTGTGACGAGTGCATCAGTGTGACTAGCAAGCGATAATTGGCCTGCAATACGAGGTTGCCGTCGACGACCATGGCCAACATCCTCCAAGCCGACCTATCTTGCCCTGAACATCAACGGGCGATTGTCGAACTACTTGACACCTACGCACGGCAACCAATCATTCACGGAAAAGGGCTGACCGACAATGTGCTTCGCGAGTTGATACCCGGCTTGCAGGCACATCCCACGACTCTGATTTTTCTTGCCTTTGCCAATGAAAAGGCTGTCGGTGTGGCGGTTTGCTTTCTGGGATTTTCAACCTTTGCAGCCAAGCCTGTGCTGAATATCCATGATCTCGGAATCCTTGCCGAACATCGCGGGCAAGGGCTCGGCCACGCGCTGTTGGAGGCTATCGAAAGCAAAGCAAAACAACTCGGTTGCTGCAAAATTACACTAGAAGTCGCTGAAAAGAATCAGCGTGCCAGAGATATCTATCGCGCCGCGGGATACGCGACTGCTCGGTCTGTGGAAGAAAAGGGCGTCGACTTTTCTTTGACGAAGCTGTTGTAGGTGCTGACGACACGTGCCGCATCCGACCTGCAGTAGGAAGGGGTCAGAAATCAGAGGTGAGAGGTCAGGAAATCGGATGGATAACTCCCCCCCTTCCGCCCAACGCCTTCCCCCATGCTTAGTTTGCTAGCAGCGCAAAAAAACGCAGCCCGGGCGAGCGAGTCGCGCCGGGCTGCTAGCCCCCCTGGGTGATTCGTTGTCAGCCTATTACGCTGAAAATAATTGCCTTTCAAGGGGCCTTCTATGTGAGTTCCATGTTTCACCGCGAGCAATTGAATTATCGGTTGGCAAACCATGCCGCTTTCGTAAAGTTTGGCAATTAGCCAAGTTTTGCTTCCTATCTGAGAAGCATCACGCTAGCAAACCGTAAATGTAAGCTTCCATACGGATTGATTTTAACAAATCACTTCACAAACTTTGGCGGTTGCGCCGATTGTGTGGATAGACGAATAGGCTCAGTGTCGGTTTGCGCCGACCTGAGCCACTTGGAACAACCGGTGCTGTGCGAAAGGAAACTTGCCGTGTCTCGCGTCACATCCTTTTCTGAATGGTTATTGCGTCAAGCATTTGTTTGGGGGGGCTTGGCCTGTCTGGCATTCTATGCCCTCTGGGTGCATCAAGCGGAAGAAGGGTCGTTTTGGGCCCGATATTTTGCGGGGCACGAAATCGCTTATTGCGCGACAGCCCTATTCTTCATCGGACTGGCCTCGTTAGTGATCAAACTGTTAGGCCTCGGCCTGCAGTTTGCCATGCTTGATACGATTCAACTCCCAACGGCTGCTACAGGCGGGCAATCCGCCAGCGATTCGAAAGGACTGCTAGTCAGCTTAAGAACCGTCTCGGCAGCGCTGGAAGAAAGTTACCTTGTCCGGCGACTTCGCGATGCACTCGAATATGTCCAACGCAAAGGGTCGGCCGACACGCTCGAAGGACAGCTTCGTCATTTGGAAGAAACCGATCTATCGCGGATGCACAACAGCTATGCGATGGTGCGGATTATTATCTCGACGATTCCGATTCTTGGATTCTTGGGGACAGTGATCGGCATTACGCTTGCCATCGCCAAAATGAACCTCTCAGGCAGTGCGATGGACGAATCGTTGCCGGCGGTAGTTGCAGGCTTGAGTGTGGCCTTCGATACCACGGCACTTGCCTTGTCGCTGTCGACGATTATTTTGTTTGCCAAGTTTTGTGTCGAACGCGTCGAGTTTCGATTACTCTCCTCGGTCGATGCCAATGTGGCTCGACAATTGATCGGTCGCTTTCAGCAATATGGCAGCGAAAACGATCCGCACTTGGCCTCGGTTAGCCGCATGTCGGAACAGTTGCTGACAACTATTGAAAAAAGTGTCGAAAAGCAGAGCCACTTGCTGCAAAGCACGCTTGAAAAAACTGGCCAGCAGTGGTCGGACGTATTAACCAGCACCGCTTCGACACTCGACGAAGCGCTCTCCGGGGCAGTGGTCACCGGGTTGTCGCGCCATGCCGAGGCGCTGAACCAGGGTGTTGCAACGCACGCCTCGGGGCTGGAAGGAACCTTGATACGTCACGCAGAACTGCTGAACGAAGGCCTCGAACATCATACGGCCGCACTCACCGAAACCGAATCGCAGCTTGCCGAGGAAAACCGGCGTCATTTGGCCGACGTGGAAGCCGCTGTGGGTGAAGCGATGCTTGTGGCCACCAACCGACAGGAAAAACTCATTAAGCAAAGTGAAATCTTGCTTAAGGAAATGCAAGTCGCGTTGGTCGAAGCGGCAGGAACCACGGTCGCCCAGCAAGAGCAACTCATCAAGCAGGGCGATATTCTGCTGCAGGTCGTCGAGGCAACCGGACAGGTCAAACGGCTGGAGGAATCGCTCAACAGCAATCTCAACGCGCTGGCCGGTGCCCATAATTTCCAACAGACCGTGGCTGGCTTGTCGGCGGCATTGCAATTGCTCAGCGTGCGTCTTGGCATGCCGATGGCGGTCGCTGGTGAGATTGAACTAACAGACGGACACGAACAGAATCAGGCGGCATGAAAAAACGTGCGACCAGCGATAATTCGAACGCGGTCGGCCTGTTCCCATTTCTTGCCGTCCTGCTGTGTACGATGGGTGCCTTATTGGTGCTGCTGGTGGTGCTGGCCCAAAATGCTGGAATGCGTAGCGCCCGAGACCTTTCGACAAGCGCACCCTTCGTGGTGGAAACTCTGCAGCCAACCGAAGAAGAGCGGGAAACCGCCGATGCGATCAACCAAGAGCTTGCCACAATCAGCGACTATCGCCAGCAGCTTCGCTCGTTGAAACAACAGGGGGAAGTCCGACTTCGCGACGAACAGCAACGGCTCAGCCACTTGGAAGAACACACTCGCCGCCTGGAACACGAGCTGGCGGAACTCTCGCTGGCGGCACAGCAACTAGAAGCGACCGAAGAAAATCAATCCATCGACCGCCAACAGGCCGAGCGTGAATTACAGCGACTCGAACAGCTTGTCGGGGATAAGAAAGAACAACTAGAAAACTTGCGAGAAGAAACTACCGGCAAGCGTTCTTATGCAATCGTGCCCTACCAAGGTCGTAACGGAACCTACCGAAAACCAATTTACATCGAGTGCTCTGGCGAGGGGATCGTGCTTCATCCCGAAGGCGTCCGCCTTCAGCCGAGTGACTTTGCGGCTACTTCTTGGCCGGGAAATCCGCTGGCATCGGCACTGCGTGCTTCGCGTGAGTATCTCAACGCCAAGGCAGCTCGCGCGGGCGAACCCGAGCCGCCGGACCCTTACCCTTTGATATTGGTACGACCCGACGGCATCGAGCAGTACAGTGCTGCCCGAAGTGCCATTACATCCTGGGACGCCGATTTTGGTTACGAATTTATCGATGCCGATTGGGAACTCAGTTTTCCCGATCTACCCGATCCGCAACTTGCCCAGGCACAACAGCATGCGATAATGATCGCCCGCGAAAGACTTGTCAGGTTGGCGCAGTCCGCCCCAAGACGATTTGGCAGCATTGGTGGTGGAGTTGGTCGAGGACGAAGCCAAGGAAGTGCGTCGGGGGAGCAATGGGGCAATGCTGAAGCTGCGCGAGGCTTAGTCGCGCAATCCAACCAAGGAACTTCTTCCACAGGAAATGGTTTGACAGCAGGCGCGCAAACTCATCAAGCGCAAAGTAATTCGAGAAGTAACTCCGAGGCCGACAAACGTGATTTTCAATTCGGAGGATCTCCAGCCAACGCATCCCTTGGCCAAGCCAGCATCAACGGGTCCCCACAAGGACAATTCGAAGGACCGGAAACCACCCAGCTCGGAACTGCAGAAGGTTCCGGCAACCCTTTTGCTGAAGGGGGAGGCCAAGGTGCCTCTGCGAGTGCAAATCCAAACTCCTTAACTAGTCAAGCAAACGCCAACCAGGGCAGCCCCAACGGTTCTTCAAGCAGTTCGTTCGGCAGCAGCTCCAATCCTGGAAGCGCAAATCCTAGTGGTCCACAAGCGAGTATTGCCGCAACTCGTGGACGCGGTTGGGCCGTAGGCCGAGCTCGTGGTGCGGTGCCTATCCGACGTCCTATCCAAGTTGTGGTGCGCGAGAATCAAATCTCGCTGTTACCCAGTCGACATGCCACGCGGGGAGCAGAGGCAACCGGGTCGGTAGTTTTGCTCAATCAGTCGCCCAACCAAGTTTCAAAACAGTTTGTTGCCGCTCTAAAAGAGCGCATCGGAGAATGGGGCCTCGCAGGCAACGGGCTGTACTGGCGTCCTGTGCTGGATTTGCACGTTGGTCCCAATGCAGGCCCCACCGCATCCCAGTTGATTCGGCTGCTCAAAGACAGTGGCGTGGAGGTGCGAGTTCCTCAAACCGCCCAGGCCAATCCGGGAGGTCGAGCCAATGCCCCGCAATCGAATTGAGCAAGAAGAAAGCAGCCAAGACTCGTTTCTCGACGTCGTGGCTAATGTGGTGGGAGTGCTGATCATCCTGGTAATGTTGGTCGGTATGCATGCTTCGCGCAGTTTGCTGGCTTCCTCGAAAGACACATCAAAGAGCGCGTCTAGTGCAGAACTCGTAGACGCAGAGGTTCCCGACATCGACAAACTGCAAAAGGATTTGGACGAGGCCACACGCCAAGCACTTGCTGAACGGCAATTGATAGTCAATCTGGCGACCCAAGCCACTCGCATCAGCCACGAAGCCAAAGCCTTCGATCGACAACGGATCGAATTGGCTATGCACCGCACCGTGATCGAGCAAGACCTCGAACGGCGACGCGACTTGCTCGACACACAGCGACAGCAAGAATTCGACGTACAGCGTCAGCTCATGCAGTCGCAAATCGAATTGGAACAACTTACGCAGGAACAGTTGTCGCAACTTTCTGCCCCCGATAAAGTCGAAGAACTGGAGTGTGTCCCCACCCCACTGGCCAAAGTGGTCGAAGGTCCCTCACTTCACTTGCGAATTCGTCGAGGATTGGTTTCGGTCGTTCCCTGGGAAGAACTTATGATAGAGATCCAGATGCACGCGGAAGAGATTCGGCGACGCCTTCAAACCAATTCCCAATTGGTGGAAACCTTTGGTCCGATTGATGGATATCGCGTCAAGTTCGAGCTGATTCGACGACGATCGGTCAACTCGGTGACGGGACCCCGAGTAGGCCAACGCAATGAGAACACACTGGAGCAACATGCGGAGTTTCTGCCTGTTTCCGACGACATCGGTCTTCCCGTGGAGCAAGCGCTCATGCCAGGGGCAACACTCTATGAGCAACTGCAAGCTGTCCGCCAGCAAGCCCCCTCCGTGGTTGTGTGGCTTTATACCGACAGCTTCGATGAATTCCGTACTTTGAAGCGCGCTCTTTGGGAACAGGGATTTCCGCTTGCCGTACGTCCGCTGCCACCCGGGGCCACAATAGGAGCATCTCCACAAGGCAGCAAATCAGCAGCGCAGTAGGATGCAAACGAGATTACCGCGGCTTGATTTCTTGCGCGGGTGGCGGAGGGATTGGCTGCGCACCTTTGGCGGAACGCAGATCGATGAGCTTTACATCTGCTAAGCGACGACAAATGTCTGCGGTAATCTGTCGTTGAACCTCATGAAGTTTTAGCTGCGATTCCACGGCAATACCATCCAAGGGAGGTACCGTCGGGGTGAGCGGTCCATCAGTTGCCTCAATCACATGCAATAGTGTGACTTCCTCAGCAGGCCTCTTGAGAAAATACCCTCCATCCACCCCACGAATCGACTTGAGCAAGCCGTGATTCACAAGGTTGCGCAAAACTTGGAGTAGAAACCGCTCGGGCATCTCTCCAGTTTTTGCTAACTGACTACAAGGAATCGGCACGCCTGGCGGTGCTTCTGTTAATTGAAGCACGGCACTTACTGCGTAAGCCGAAGCACGAGACATTCGCATTACTATCTCCCTGCCAAGCAAATGCATCCAACTTTGCTCAACCCCAATGGGCAATTACAAGAAGTCCCTGCATCTGTTCAGCGGCTAGCCCCAAACCACCTAGCCACACCAGAAATTCAACAACACGTGTGGAACCAAAAATGTTCCAAGAAATAAAGCGTTCGATAATCGATCGAACAAACACAGACTAGAACTGCTTTAGGTGTCGAACAAAAAAAGCTGTCAGGTGTTTGATAAGTAACAAATTGCTGTGTACATTGTGAACGAAGCTCATTGTTCAAGTCAAGGGAATCCCTTTCACTATGCTGCTCAACGATGGTGGATTACCACCAGTGCAGTAAGATTTTATGCATGCCGAAATGGTTTGTTAATAATCTTTACATTGCTATGACGCTAAAAACTTCTTGGAAATTTTACCTCGCTCTACAAACAACGATCGCACGAGTATTCCTCGAAAAAAATCGTTCGTTATAGACAAACGCATCTGAAAAGTACGTCAGATCAACGTGCATAAGAATCAGTCGAAAGCAGTTATGAGCTTTCCAGGCTGCTTTCCGAACCAGAGTTGTCTGCACGGACAATAAATGACTGCACCAGCAGTAAAGCCGCTCCGCAGACTAGTAGAGCATCGGCAATATTAAAGTTGGGCCACACCCATTGGTCGTTCCACTGAACCAGAATCCAATCGCGAACCGCATAGACGCGCTCTCCGGCGCGAGAAGGATCGAATCGGTCCCACGTCAGTTGGGCCCAGCCGAGCCGATCGTACAGATTGCCCAGCACTCCGCCCATCACACAACCCAAAGTCACCGTAAGCCAACGATCTTGTGCCGCTCCAAAGAAAAAGAGCCAAAGGGGAATAGCAAGAATTGCCGCAAACGAAAACAAGGCAAACAGCTCTACGTGGCCTTGTCCCATACCAAACAGCGCGCCTTCATTCAGACTCTTCTGAATACCGACATGCCCTTCCCACAGCCACCACTCGCTGCCACGATGCAAACTTGGGTGACGAAAAACAAGATGCTTAGACACGAGATCGGCCAAACATCCCACGAGCCCTAACGAGAGAAACCATACTACTCGGCTTATTGGAATCGACGATTGGCGCGTCATGCTTGTTGTCGAGAAGTTGAATGGGAGTAATAAATCAGTATTTTTTCAACGTGATGAATTTGTCCGCAGTGGGCGAAAACAATACGGCACGTCGCGCGTAGCTTACTCGATCAAGGTCAGACTACCAACCCGAACCTAAAACATCAGCGAGCAGAAAACTGCCATCCAGGATGGCTGACCATCGTTCAAGCAATGAAAAAGAGAACCGCGGCAAGCCAGTTTCTAAAAACAAGTGCCGGCAGTGATCGCTGTCAACGGTCTCAGCCTGCGAGCTCATGATCATGCGTGGAAGCGCATTTAACACACAAGTGTGCGTGCGGGATTGCGTTCAACCGCGTCTTGGGAATAGGCCCCTCGCATTCAAGACATTTGCCGTAAATGCCATTCTCGATCCGCTCCAAAGCAGATTCGATTTTTCCCAGAGTGTCTTCTTCCGTGGCTAGCAGGCTCAGCGTAAATTCCTGTTCGTAGTTATCGCTGCCCAACTCCGCCATGTGAATAGGCATACTGGAAGCCTCAGTACCTTCGGTTCCAGATTTCCGCAGCGCGGCGTCCGCCATAGAAGTCACGTCCCCTCGCAGCCGATTGCGCAGGTCCAAGAGACGTTCTTTGTACACTTTCATTTCAACTTTTTTCATGGGTGTCCTCCGTCAATGGGTCTCCCCAGCACCAGCCGCCAGGCAGAGACCAGACCCTGCATTATAGATTGCCATCCACGGGTCGTCAATCGGATGGCACCTTCCACTGGTTGATCTAAGTCAATTTAAGTAAAGGGTTTGCGAAGCAACCTCTGTACGCCCCTTTTGACCGCGAGGTTCAATTTTTCTCGCTAAAATGGCCGATCACTTTGAATTCTCATCTCTTTTCAAACCCAAGCCAATAAATGTACAGGCACGCAAAAGAGACCGCTCTTCGAATTCTCCACTTGAGGGGGATTCGACAAGGCGGCAAAACCTTTTTTCGTCCAAAGCCGTGGGCGACCTGTAGAATACGTAGGCCGTTGTGCGTGGTTGCGAGTGTCGATGGGACGAAGTAAACTGGCAAGGAGTTGAAAGACTATTGTTCTATCTTCCTATAGTGTTGCCCTTCGCTCGCAGCCCGGCTTGAGAAGCGGTTTGAATCCCACCACGGCCTATCAGCGATAAGCTGTGAGGCTACATAGCGCCAGCGTTACTTCGCAGGTCGGGGATCCTCGCCAGCGGACTTCGTGCGATTATCCTGCGGAGAACTTCGTGGTGGCTACTTCGGTGCAGATTAACACCGATCTTGCGTTTCAGCGCTGCTTGGCGCCTGATTGTGGAGCAACCTACGGAGTCGACGAGGTGCGAACCTCGTGCGACCAGTGCGGAGCACCACTCGATGTAGCCTACGATTGGGACAAAATCGAAGTCCCCGATTCCTTGAAGTTCTTCGAGAGTAAGTGGGCCCGTCGCAATGAACCACTCTGCCGAAGCGGAGTGTGGCGATTTCACGAACTCTTTCCCTTTGCGCCTCCTGAAAAGGTCGTGACCATCGGCGAAGGTCAAACCTTGCTGCACGCTTCGGATGGCGTTGCCAAATATGTCGGGCTGGCCGATGGGGGACTCTATCTGCAATACGAAGGAATGAATCCCTCGGGCAGTTTCAAAGACAACGGCATGACTGCCGCTTTTACCCATGCTCATACGATCGGCGCTAAACGGGCTGCTTGTGCGTCGACTGGCAATACGAGCGCGTCTTTGGCACTCTATTGTGGTGTGAGCAAATTGATGCAGGCGGTTATTTTTATCGGCTCGGGGAAGATCTCCTACGGAAAGCTTTCGCAAGCACTCGATTACGGAGCCCTGACAATCCAAATTGCCGGTGATTTCGACGATGCCATGCAACGCGTCCGCGAGGTCAGCCAGCAGTTGGGCATTTATCTGGTGAACAGCGTCAATCCATTTCGGTTGGAAGGGCAAAAGTCGATCATGTTCCGCGTTTTGGAGGGACTCGACTGGCAAGTGCCCGATTGGGTGGTCGTTCCCGGCGGCAATTTGGGCAATAGCAGCGCCTTCGGCAAAGCGTTTATGGAACTCAAAGAACTCGGCCTGATCGATCGGGTGCCCCGACTAGCGGTGATCAACGCCGCTGGCGCAAACACGCTTTACGAACTCTTCGTAAAACGGGGCCAACGATGGAATGGCGGACAACTCGACCAACATGTGGCCGACAAATATGTCGAAGAGATGGATCGCGAAAATCGCCGCGCTTCGACCATCGCCAGTGCCATCGAAATCAATCGGCCGGTCAACTACGAAAAATGCCTGCGGGCGCTGGAAGTTTGCGACGGGGTGGTTCGCGAAGTCTCCGATCAACAAATTCTCGACGCCAAGTCCCAGGTGGGCGCAAATGGCCTGGGTTGCGAACCGGCCAGCGCGGCAAGTGTTGCCGGGGCAAAACTGCTGCGGGCCGAGGGTGTGATTGCTCCCTCCGAACGAGTGGTCTGCGTGCTAACCGGCCACCAGCTGAAAGATCCCACCGCCACAGTCGCCTACCACACCACCGATCAGGAAGAATTCAACCGTGTGCTGGGCAGCCGCGGAGTGAAACGGGCCGAGTTCGCCAATCGGGCCGTCGCCGTGCCCAACGACCTCGACGAAATCATCCGGGCGATTCAGCTCAACAGTTGACCTGAAGGCCTTCAATTGGCGAAAATAGAATCCAGAGGTGTCCTATGACTGTTCGAACATTCCGCGATCTTTTAGGCGCACGTCCATTCAAGCCGTTTCGTCTGGTGATGTCTAGCGGCCAAACCTACGAAGTTCGACATCCGGAAATGGCATGGGTAACGAAGTCTGATATTTTGGTAGGCATCGACATGGAGGACGACTTTATACCAGCCGAGTTCAAGATTTGTTCGATGTTGCACGTCACGGCGGTTGAACCGCTTGAGTCTTCCGCCAATGGCGATCAAGGATGAAATCAAGGACGAAGAACAATGACACTTAAAATAGCCATTCATGGAGCCGCGGGGAGGATGGGCCAACGGGTGACCGCCCTTGCCAGCGGCGATGCACGGTTTGAAATCGTTGCCGCGCTGGAGTCTGCCACGCACCCGGCGTTGGGACAAGACGCGGGAATCCTTGCCGGCGTGGGGGAACTTGGTATTCCCTTGGCAGTGGTCGGCGAGTCGGAGGCTGACGTGGTTGTCGATTTTTCGATCCCCGATGCGGCGATAGCGGTTGTTGCGCACTGCCGCGAGTTTCGCAAGCCAGTGGTTGTTGCCACCACCGGATTCGACGACCAACAAAAAAATTTCCTCCGCAAGTCGACAGAATGCATACCCATTGTTTGGGCACCTAGTATGAGCACGGCAGTCAATCTGCTGATGAAGCTCACACAAATCGCCGGCGAGTCGCTGCGGCAAATCCCCTCGGGTGTCGACGTGGAAATTATCGAACGCCATCATCGCTTCAAGGAAGATGCCCCCAGTGGCACTGCCTTGCGATTCGGAAAAATTATCGCAGAAGCCATGGGCCAGACCGAACACACCCACGGCCGAGCGGGCCGACCTGGCCCCCGCCTTCGCGAAGAAATCGGCTATCACGCGGTGCGCACCGGCGACAATCCGGGGGAACACACCGTTGTGTTTGGCATGCTGGGCGAAACCATCGAGCTGCGCGTCGCCGCCTCGAACCGCGATTGCTACGCCCAAGGCGCATTGTTGGCTGCAGAATGGCTCGCCGATAAATCCCCTGGGCTTTACAGCATGAATGATGTGTTGGGATTGTGAAGAAGCGGTTAGCCGTTAGCCAGACGATCTTGAAAAAGCTAATCGCTAACAGCTAATAGCTAAGAGCTCAATAAAATGGCCAAATGCGATGAGGGATATCTGTGCGAAGTTTGCGGCAAAGATGTTGCGAATCTAACCGATAGCGATCTGTATCTGCGCTACGTCATCGGAATGCTCGACCCTGAAGTGCTGCACACCAGCCCCGAGCGACACATCCGCTGCAACCCGACGCTCGCCCAATACATCGTGGCCGACGATTTCGAGGCCGTGGTTGTCGATGGTCCTTTCGACAAACGCACGCTTGACGAACATTATGTACGCGAGCAGGAACAACTGCTGATCCGCGGTTGGAAACGCCTGAAGGAAGTTGCACAATCGGACCTGCCGATTATCGAATATCCGCTGCCCGAGGTGATCGTAGAAACGAAGCGCCGCTCGCCAGGATTTTAGGCATGAAGAGGCATCGCTGCCTAAGACCTCAACCAAAGTAAAATGGAACAGGAGGAAACAGAGATAACAGAGGTACGAATCCATTTTTCTCTGTTTCCTCTGTTATCTCCTGTTCAAGAATTTGTGCAAATAAAGACGATTTAAATCGTTAATAGCACGGAGATGAAAACACTTAGCTTCACTCCTCTGCGCCGATCTGAGGTTACTAGCGAAGATTAGCGCAGATAAGTGTTCAAAAATTCTTTTCCGTCATGGTTCATTTGAGATCAATTTTCTGAACTCATCTTGTGATGCGGCGCCTCGGCAAGCATAATCGCACGCATGTCGTCTCCCGAATCGATGTCTGAAGCCGTGTCGGAACATCTCGAATGCTCCACCCTGCCTTTGCTGTATCGTGATCGCAGCTTTTGGGGTATGACCGTCACGCAATTCTTCGGCGCATTTAACGACAACTTGTTCAAGCAGCTGATTTTGTTACTGTCGATTTCAGTGGTGGTAGCTGCGGAAGTCGAAACAGGTGACCAGGACCAGCAGGGGCGGGCCATGCTGCTGTTTTCGATTCCGTTTTTGCTCACCACCGGCTTGGCTGGTTATTTGTCCGACCGGCTCGGCAAACGCGGCATTATCGTCGCCTGCAAGGTGGCCGAAATCGTCGTGATGGCAGCGGGCGGAATCGCCTTTGCCGTATTTGCAAAAACAGGCAGCTTGACGCTCTTGTATGCCGTGCTGTTTTTCATGGGCGCGCAGAGCGGTTTTTTTGGCCCGGCCAAATACGGCATTCTTCCAGAAATGTTGCGGCCGAAAGATTTGCCTCGGGCCAACGGGTTCATCATGATGACCACTTTCTTGGCAATCATTTTCGGCACCGTCGTGGCGGGCATTTTGCTGGAGTACTTTCGCGACCAGCTTTGGATTGCCTCGTCGGCTTGCGTTTCGATTGCCGTGATTGGCACTCTGTCGTCGTTATTCGTGCGCAGAATCCGGCCCGCAAACCCCAATTTGCAATTTGAGCTTGGATCGCTGGGTGTCCCTGGGGACATGCGTCGGTTGCTATGTGATGACAAGCCCCTGCTCACCGCATTGTTTATCTCGAGCGTTTTCTGGCTCTTGGCCGGCATGGTCCCTTCGGCGGTCAACGTGTTGGGAAAAATTGCTTTGGAAATCGGCGATCAGTGGACAAGCGTGTTGACCGGTATCATCGGCGTGGGGATCGCTTTGGGATGTGTGATCGGGGGCATAGTCTCGGGCGGCAAAGTCGATTTCCGTCTCGTGCGCGTCGGTAGCATTGGCATGTTGGTCTGTTTTTTGCTCCTAGCGATCCCTGCCAATGGCGATGTGAATTTACTGCACAACGAAGCAGGAAAACTACTTCGGCTACCCGGCTTGGGCGACACCGCGCAGTGGCTTGGCTACTGGGGAAGTTTGCCGATCCTGTTGTTGTTGGGAGCATTCACCGGGATGTTTGCCGTACCGCTCCAAGTATTTATGCAATCGCGCCCCCCTAACGACAAGAAGGGCCGCATGATCGCGGTGATGAATCAAGCCAACTGGATCGGAATCGCGATCTCGGGAGTGCTTTACGAGATTCTTTCTAAGCTAATCGAGTCGCAAGCCTGGCCGCGCTGTGTAATGTTTCTATTCATCGCGGTGCTGATGCTACCAATCGCCCTGTTCTATCACCCGCGCAGCGAAGAACTCGGCCCCGGCGATCAATAAAATCGGGGCGTCCGCGAAGCCAAGCACGCTTGTCTTGAATCTGGATTACCCCCGCTCGTTCATCATCGCTACCTGCTTGAGGCGGGCGTCACCGGAGCGAGTTAGGTGGTGTCGAGTGTTTTTCCGGGCCACGGCGAATGGGTTGAGCCACGGAGATCGCCGAGAAGGCAGCAAACGTTTTTTCGGATTTCGCCGTTTTCTGAATAAATGCGACGCTCGCCGAGGGTCTCTATAATAGATTCCCATGGCAGACACCGATTCACAACTTGCGCGGCGGCTGGCTCGCGGAGAAGAGGCTGCATTTGCCGAGCTGTACGATACTTGCTCGGGGCGGTTGCTGCGCTATTTAGCTGTGCGGTTGGCATCTGCCGACAGGGCGGCAGATGTGTTGCAGGCGGCAATGCTGCGAGCAGTGAAGTCGCGGCGGCGGTTTGCCAGGGTCGACAGCCCGGCGGCTTATCTGTTTCAGATTGCCCGTAATGAAGCGGCTCGATTGGCCAAGCGTACGGCTCGACGAGCGGAACAATCTCTGACTGCCGAGCAAATGTTGGAGTTGATGGACGAGGCGTCAGATTCTCACGAGGACGTCGAAGTGATCGTGGCTGCATTAGCTCGGTTGGCTGCGGAGGATCGCGAGTTGGTTCAATTGAAGATATACGCCGGACTGACGTTTCGAGAGATTGGAGAAGTGACGGGCCAGCCTCAGGGGACGGTTGCACGCGATATCGGCGGGCGCTTGATTCGCTACGGCCGTGGTTGGTGAAACAGTATCAGGAATAAGGAAAAGAACTTTTTGGCAGTTAGCTGTTAGCTAAAACCATTTGGAATGATTCTATGAACACTCCACTAGACCAGTTCGACGATTCGGTGGAAGCACAGCTTGCCCGTTTGCAGCCGAGCGTTGCAGTGGACGGCCTGCGCGACGCAACGCTTGGGCGGGTGCAGCGAGAGTTGCGGGCGTCGCATTGGGATCGTCGCCTCGGTCGCGTGGCGGCGGTATTGCTTGTTGTGGGAATCGGAATGAACTTTGTCACGATGAGCAAGCGAATAGCATCGCCAACCGGCGGGCAGCTTGCCGCTCGTCCGACGACGGAGTCCATCGCGGAGTTGGCCGTGACAATAGCCGAAGTAACCGACATCAAAACGGCCAACATTTTCGCCCGACATTTGGCAGCGCTCAACGGCATTCCGCTCGGCAGCCGTCAGGCCGACTCCATTGAGCATGAGATCGATCGGCGTCTCTCATCAGCCGTATCTAATGGAAAGGATGGCTAACGATGTCGCGATTCAAACGCATCATGAAACGATTGGGGATTGGTCTTGCCATTCTGATTGCCGTGCTGCTGATCATCAACGCGGCGTATAGCTGGCACACTGGACGTCAGCTAGAACAACGGTTAGCCAAGCTCCGCGCCGCTGGCGAGCCAACCTCGTTTGCCGAACTGACACCCGAGCCAATCCCTCCGGAGCAGGACGCGGCCGTTCATCTCCAGCGGTGTTACACTGAACTCGAATCGTTTGCGAGTGCGGAAGGGCGTTTTTCTACTACGCCCGTGGGGTTAGCAATAGACGAGCGGATGGATCAAGGAAAAGAACCAACAAAGGAACAGATGGTCGCCATTCGCGATCTCGTGGGAAACTATCCAACCCTACAACATTCGCTTGAACAAGCTGCAGCTTGCAAGGACTACGCATCGCAGATCGATTTTACCGTTGCTGATTCACAATTGATGGACGAGCTGCTTTCATCCGCGGGCAGCCATCGCACTCCTTCTCGATTTCTACGCTGGAAAATCATAATATTGCTCGCCGAGGGGAAGCAAGAAGAAGCACTCCAAATAGGACTAGTGATGTTACGACTAGCCCGACTCTACGGCAACGAACCGGTGTTGGTTAATGGCCTGGTGTCGATTGCCATTCGAGGCGTAGCGGTCAATGACCTCAACCTGGTGCTCCGAGCGGGGCCGGTCTCCGAAGAACTTCGCCAAGAACTCGATCAGGAACTGGCCTTACATGACGATCCAAAATGGATTCAGCACGTGATGAAAACCGAAAGAGCAGTCAACCTCAGTCTTTCGAAAAGCCTGTTCGCGGAGGCCTGGTGGCTGCCATGGTTGGGGAGAGGGCTGGAGGTTGACATGATCGATTACCACGAACGACTCCTTCCCATAATCACGCAACCCTGGCATAAATCACACACGCTAATCCACCGTTTGAACACAGATGATTCATATTCGACCTATGTCTCCGGCACTTTGATTGGGCTGCTTACACCTGCGATTGATGCTGCCAGCGAAGCATTCAATCGCAATACGGCCTTGCTGCGATGTCTGCGTATTCTCAATGAACTCACCGCTTATGCCCAAGCCAATGGACATGAAGCTGAAGGGCTTGATGATTTGGACCTGCTCGATGCAGCAAAGCGCGACCCGTTCTCTGGCCAGCCGCTGCGGCTGAAATGGACCGACGAGGGCTGGGTGGTCTACACGGTTTTCAAGAACGGCACCGACGACGGAGGCGACTTCAAAGACCAGGCCGACTGGGGGCTGGGGCCGGCTGGATACGTGCCCTAGCAACCGGCGTTTTCGGTGGGGAACTCACCCGCCATAGGAAAAGGAAGTTGGCTACAGCGTACAGGTTGCCCCCTTCTCTAGCACTTAAGCCTGCTAGAAACTGATGCACGACAGGAGTATCCTTCAGTGGGTTCCGAACAAGCTCATTCAGCGCTTGAATTTGCAACCTGTTCGGTCCCCCCGGCCGCGGGCACACCCAAAGCCGGTACGATTGCAGGCGCAGAAACCTGCTGGTCCTCGTCCCTAAGAAGCTGCGAGCTGGTGAACTGGTAGTCCACCAAGGCGGCTAGGGCTGCATCGCCGTCGAATTCGGCTTGTTCGACAACTACGGTCGCAAGCTTCGCAGGGAAATCGACGTGAACTTCTTTCACCCCCGGCTGCGCAGCGAGCGCCTTTTCTACCTGTTTCACACACGATTCCTGACACATCATGTCGGGAACGGAAAAAGAAACTGTTGTGGTTGTTGCCGACGCTTCATGCGAGTTGATCGACTCTTGTTGGCAACCGGCCAACATGGTTAATACGGCCAACAAGGGAACGATAGATCTCATGGCACGGTTCCTCTGTTCTGACATGGGTGGGATTACGTTCGGTGGGCAGTGGCGACGCTTTGGCGTCGGTGGGGTATGTCGTATTAGGACTACTACGGTTGATTCGCGATTTCTTTGCTGATCTCGACCAATTCTCCGCTGGTTGCCATTTCGCGAATGTCTTCGGTAATCTTCATTGAACAATATTTGGGACCGCACATGCTGCAAAAATGTGCGCTCTTGAAAGTGTCCTGCGGAAGCGTCTCGTCGTGATAGGCGCGGGCCGTTTCTGGATCCAACGCTAACCGGAATTGCTCGTTCCAGTCAAAAGCAAACCGGGCCCTGGAAAGCGCGTCGTCGCGGTCTTGGACCCCCGGTCGCTGGCGGGCAATGTCTGCCGCGTGGGCGGCAATTTTATAGGCAATCAGGCCTTGTTTCACGTCTTCCCGTTCCGGCAATCCGAGATGCTCCTTGGGAGTCACATAGCAAAGCATGGCCGCCCCCGCCCAGCCTGCCAGCGCTGCACCAATGCAACTGGTGATGTGGTCATAGCCCGGTGCAAAATCAGTGACCAATGGGCCCAACACATAAAACGGCGCGCCATTGCAAGCTTCGATCTGCCGATCGACATTCATTTTCACCTGGTCCATAGGTATATGCCCGGGGCCTTCCACCATGACCTGCGTACCGCGCGCTTGCCCGCGTGCAGTCAATTCTCCCAACACGTCGAGTTCAGCAAACTGTGCGTCGTCGCTGGCATCGGCTAGCGACCCTGGCCGTAGTCCGTCGCCCAAACTCCAGGTGACATCGTATTGGCGCATAATGTCGCACAGATCGTCGAACGAGGTGTAAAGGGGATTCTGCTTTCGATGGGCCATCATCCATTTTGCAATCAGCGACCCGCCGCGGCTGACGATGCCCGTCACGCGATTCATTGTCAGATGAAGATGTTCCAACATCACTCCGCAGTGGATCGTCATGTAGTCGACCCCCTGCTTCGCTTGATGCTCGACCATGTCGAGAAAATGCTGGGGCTGCATTTCTTCGATCTCGCCGCCCAGTTCCTCAAGCATTTGATAGATGGGGACGGTCCCGATGGGTACCGGCGAGGCGTCAAGAATCTTCTTGCGAATCTTGTCGATGTCTTTTCCGGTCGACAGATCCATCACGGTATCTGCACCGTAGTGAACCGCCGTGTGCAGCTTTTCCACTTCGCCTGATTCGTCGCTCGTGACAGCCGAGTTGCCGATGTTGGCATTCACTTTGCACTTGGCCGCGATCCCAATGCCCATCGGCTCCAACCGACCGGCAAGATGAATCCGATTCGCCGGAATCACCATCCGCCCCTCAGCCACTTCTGTGCGGATCAACTCGGATGAAATATTTTCGCGGTCCGCGACAAATTCCATTTCGGGAGTGACCGTGCCAGCGCGGGCATGTTCCAACTGGGTAATAGGCTCGGGCATGATCGGAAACCTCCGTGCGAGAAAAAATATTGTAGCTGTCGGGAAATGCCTTTTGCCGGGTGTCACCATCACTCGTGACGCTGGCAAACCGTTTATCGTATCGCTGCCACGCAGATTGTCAATCAATGCGGATTCCCAAACTGTGGCCTTCTAGCTACAGCTAGTAATTACGAGTAATTTGATCGCCATGATTGCTAAAACGAAAACACCGGCCAGGCATAAAAGCCTGCCGGTGTTTGCAACCGTTGTCACCCGGTTCTTGAAATTCTGTCTTACGAAGCGCTCTCAGCGCTAAGGCTCTTGATGTCCAACGACAAAGACTAAACGTCGTCCGATTCGTTGTCAGCCTGCTCGCCTCCGGCTCCGCCGATGGGTCCGCTGAGCAGATGGTCAAACCCGCCGGCGGCTAACACTTTTTGCTTGATTTCCTCAGTCAATTCTGGGTTTTCCTTTAAGAACTGACGCGATTTCTCTTTTCCCTGGCCGAGTTGCATGTCGCCATAGCGGAACCAGGCCCCGGTGCGTGCAACCAATTTTTGTTCTATCCCCAGATCGATAATATCGCCCTCGTAGCTGATGCCGTCGGTATGCATCATGTCGAACTCGGCCGAACGGAATGGCGGGGCCACTTTGTTCTTGACCACTTTTGCGCGAACCCGCTGGCCAACGACATCTTCGCCATCTTTCAACTGGCCAATGCGGCGAACATCGATTCGGCAAGACGAGTAAAACTTGAGCGCGCGGCCGCCGGGTGTTGTCTCGGGGCTGCCGAACATCACGCCAATTTTTTCCCGAATCTGGTTGATGAAAATTACCGAGGTCTTGCTCTTGGCAATCGCACCGGTCAGTTTGCGTAAGGCCTGACTCATCAATCGGGCCTGCAGGCCGACGTGCGAATCGCCGATTTCTCCGTCAAGTTCTTTCTTGGGCACCAGGGCGGCTACCGAGTCGATAACGACGACATCCACCGCGTTGGACTTCACCAACATTTCGGTGATGCGCATTGCCTCTTCGCCGTGGCCGGGCTGGCTGACCAGGAGCGTTTCCAAGTCGACACCCAGTTTCTTAGCCCAACTGGGGTCCAAGGCATGCTCGGCATCAATAAACGCGGCAATGCCGCCAGCACGCTGAGCTTGGGCCACCACATGCAACGCAAGCGTTGTCTTGCCACTCGACTCCGGACCGTAGACCTCAATCACCCTCCCCCGCGGAACCCCCTGCCCTCCCAAAGCGATGTCGAGCGACAGACTGCCGGTGGCAATGCCCTCGATACGCCGAATCTTGTCGGTTCCCAGGGGCATGATCGACCCCTCGCCAAACTGCTTTTCGATCGCCGCCACGGTATTCCGCAATTCCGGACTGTCGGCCATCAATTGTTCGGCAGGCGACTTCTTATTTGCTTTTGGGGATTTATTTGATTTGGAGGCTGTTTTTTGCCCCTTTTCCTTCTTAGCCATGCTGTTTCTCGACGAGTTGGTGCCGATTTTGGGTGCGGTCGCGGTTACCATGTTTTGGCCCCTTTATCCAACAGATTCGTGATGCTTGCAAGTCGCGCCGGTGGCGCCCGAAATACTGTACGCACGAATACTGTATCGGTGTTCACCACTTCTTGCAAGAGTGTTTTCTGGAAATTTTTGGCCCGTGAGGCAAAGAGTGGCCAGTGGGTAGCCCAGACAACACCCGTTGTCTGGGTCGCGCAGCGACAAGAGGCCTGCAGTTAGCGATTCGAAATGGTTTGCAGACTGGCCACGGAGCTCGGCACGGTGGTATCTTAGAGGAAAGAGGCCGACCGAGGCCCCAGAAAAGACTCCCGACCCCTTTTCTTCTCAGACTGACACAGGAGCACTGCGACTATTCATCGGCAGCAATGAACCTCTTACCCCTCCTGGAGTGGAGCCAGTTATTCCAGGCCACAGCCAGCTTCTCGTAGGTGAAGAAGTTACTCTGGAAGGTGAGATTCAAATCGTATTCCAGCCGGAATTATTCGCAGAGTTTAATAACTATGTGCCAGAAATTGGCCAAACATTCGATTTCATTGTTTCACAGGGAGGGATCATCGCTGACCTAGCGAACATCACCATAACCAATTTTGTAATCGTAGAAGGTGCCAGTCAACTAAGTGGGCTAACTCTCTCACCCTTCGACAGCGGTTTTGATCCAGAGATAGATCCCGACGATCTGCTCCAAATTGCGGAAACTCTGTTTAGCTTCGAATTGGTCGAAAACAACACAATTCTCAGAGCGACACTCCTAAGCGATCTCGGCGTCGCAGTCCCCGAGCCTAGTAGCACCGCACTGCTCCTCTTCGGTGCTGTTGTTTCGATAATGCGGCGACCCCACCAACGAACGCTACACCGCCGAGTTGGCGCTGACCCTTGATGCCCAGGCGGGTTTGAAAGAAAAAACCACTTACGAAGAGTCATCGACGGAATAGGTGCCACGCTGCCGATCGCGTCAATCAAAGATTCCCGGCTTTGTGAAAATCTGCGAAATCAGCATTTCACCCATTCGTCTATGACCCAAGTCGGGCGAATCAGAACCAGTCGGGCTGACAGGATTTGAACCTGCGACCTCTGCGTCCCGAACGAACGTGGGTAGTGTTCTAAGTGTTGACAGTGAACGAGTTACGCCGACGCTTGCCAGTGGTTGCACCAATGGTTGCACCAGTTCTACGAAACACCCACACGGTTGCCTGCCCAAAACCGTCGACTTCGACCACTCACATTGTTTGGAATTGCTCGCTGCGGACCCCGAATTGCTGGCTGTTGTCGATGCGTGGCCTGAGCTACCCGACGCGGTGCGGGCGGGCATTGTGGCGCTAGTGATGGCGAGTCGAAAGGGTGGGTAGGGGGGGGTGGTCAAGTTTCAGGAACGAATCGGTTGGCGACCGTAGCCGAGTCCCGCGCACATTTTTTCTGCAATTTTCAAGGGGGACATCCCCACAACGTAGGAGAATAGACCATGCCAGTACGACGACGGGGTTGGAACCCCACGAACGACCGAACCGGACCCGTGAAGCTCGACAAACCCGACTTGCCCAAAGGCTTTGCCAGCGAGCATTGGGAGCGCGTTCACCCGCTGTTGTCTGAAATGGGAGTTTTGCGACCGGTCGATAGGTCCGCGCTCGAATCGCTCTGCTTGTGGTGGCATGAATACCGCACTTTGCAGGAAACCCAGGCAGTCGATAGTGGCGAGACTTACAAGCGGTCGATTTCCCTGGCGTCGTGTTTTAAGAACTGGTCGAACCTAGCGTCGCGGTTCGGGCTGACGCCCAAGGACCGGGAGAAGCTTACGATTGCCCCCCCGGAATTCGATGATCCGGCGGCGGAGTTTGTGGCGTGAAGATTCAGGCCCTTTGACATCGCTACAGGGAACATTGCTAGTCTTGATTGAGATGTTTCCGTTAGTGAACGACACTGTCGGCATGGTAGCAAGAGTTTCTTTCTGCAAAGTATCGAATCTTCTGCTCATATCAACCGCTGCAAAGGTGACAGCGATAACTGCCGCAAACTTGTTCAGGCTGCCGAAGTCGTCGAGTAAATGTGAAAAAAGCCGTGGGATTCATCGATATCTTTAGCAATTCAGAAAACGCGATGATAGAATGGCGACGATTCAAAGAATCCATCGCCCACAGTCTAAATGAGAATTGGCAGGTCGATAATGTTTCGAGACTTTCTCTGCGGTCGTTCTACTAGAAACATTTTCTTTGTAATTTCTCTGTTCTTTTTCGGTTGTCCATCTCATGCCCCCGCAGGGGATATCTTCTGGCAGCTATCGCCACCCGCAACCGGCGACTGGATCGACCTAAACAACTGGCTGACTTTGACTCTGCCGACATCGGTTGATACTGCCCGCATAATAAATGGTGGAACGACAACTATTGGGTCGGGTCTTATCGATGTCATGGGCGTCGAACTGGGAGATACACTGACTGGAACGCTGATGCAATCCGGTGGGTCGCTTGCTGTTGATCTATTCAACATCAATTCTCTGGGTGAATTTGATTTTGCGGGTGGTACGCTGACCATCGAATCACAGTTAAACCTGTTGGGCGCCTTTGATGCGACCGGAGGTAATGGTGCCATTGTTGCATTGGACAACTCATTTGTTGACCTTTCGGATGGGACGCTATCTGGGTTGGGCGGAACTTCGTTTACTGGGGGTGTCGGTTCAACGCTGCTTCTTCCTCAAGGCGTCGATCCGAATACTTTGTTTTCTTCCTTCACGACACAGGGCGACTTCTTCAATGTATCAGGCACCAAGCTAATTGTGCCATTTGGGTTTACCCTCGACATTACCGGTGACCGCCCCGATCTAACTCGGGTAGAAGGGATCTTGCGTCCTGAGGGTAGCCCAGTCTCACCGCAATCGCTGACGTTCGACCAAGGTGGCGTCGAGGTAGCACCGGGCGGACTCTTCAACATGCATGGTGCGAGTCTCACGTTGCGTACCAACAGTTCGGTGATTGGCGGCGAGTTGCGGGACGTGGGATCGCTCGTCATTGCCGATCAGACCGATGACAATGTGACATTCACGCAGAGCAGTGGCATCACCGACATCAACAGCAATCTTTTTGTCGGTCTTGCCCCCAGCGGCTCATCGAATCCCCGTGGCACCTTCAACATGAATGGCGGTAGCCTGTCGATCGGTGGAGGTATGTGGTTGGGAGCAAGTGGTGCTAATCCCAATTTTAGTGAAGGCACCTTCCGTCAGACGGCGGGCACGACAACGGTGGGAAGTTCGATTG
>JAJDED010000016.1 GCA_029259915.1 Planctomycetota bacterium
AGAGCGAATGCCGAGAGGGCAGGCAATACCAATGTGGAGTTTCGCCTTGGGGAAATTGAACACTTGCCTGTTGCCGATAGTGGGGTTGATGTCATTATTTCCAACTGCGTGATCAATCTGTCACCTGATAAGGTCAAGGTATTTCACGAAGCCTATCGAGTGTTGAAACCGGGAGGACGATTGGCCA
Organism: Planctomycetota bacterium; assembly: GCA_029259915.1. GTDB lineage: Bacteria > Planctomycetota > Planctomycetia > Pirellulales > Lacipirellulaceae > Bythopirellula. Next base: position 188 of record JAJDED010000016.1, read on the forward strand.
TTTCAGATATCGTTGCGAGTGCTGATCTACCGGAACCACAGAAAAATGATATGGAATTGTTCACGGGGTGTATGGCTGGCGCCTCATTAATCACCGAGATTGAATCTATGCTGAAAGACGCTGGGTTTGCAGCGATCGAAATAAAGCCGAAAAACAACAGTCAGGAATTTATCCGAAAATGGGCGCCAGATACTAAGATTGAGGATTATGTTGTGTCCGCCTATATTGAGGCGATTAAGCCCGCTACCTAACAAGGGCGTTCATTCGAGCAGAGCAAAGTGCCACGGCTTTGTTCTGCAGCTTGAAGTGGCTGTTTCCGAGGAGAGTGATGACTCAATCTGGCCGAAAGCGACCCACAGCGGACATTTGAAAATCTAGAAGTAGGTACGGCTAAAGCATCGAAATGATGCCAGATGGACCCCACTCTTTTGTGACAGGTTACAAAAAGAGAAAGCCCCCCATCATCACGACGAGAGGCTTTCTAAAATGGTGTATCTGAGTTGAAAGTTTAGGTCACTTTTCTATTCCTTAATTGCCAGGCAATTAAACCTGCTAAACCTGAGGCGAACAATAGCATCGTGGACGGTGTAGGGACGGGTTGCAACATCTTATCCAGCTTGATGTTATCGACTTGCGCGCGGGCAAAGCCGGATGTCGCAGGGAGCGTAATCCGTAGGTCGTCGATTGTCGTTCCGAACAAGGCGCTTGCCGTAGCCGTACTGTAGGGACCTTGTGTGCCCCCCCCCCGCTTGTAGGGGCGTGAACATCTCCACGCCTACGGACACATTATTGAGAAATCCCTCGACCGTGATTTCATTCGTGCTGAGATTACCACTGTCTTCTTCCGCAAGGTCAAGCCCAAGAAAATTGTACTGTTCTCCCATGGTCGCGCTGACGATACGAAGGATGCCTCCACCCACAGCGCTCGTGCCTTCGATCGCCGGACCAGGGTCGCCATCGTTGAGATCGCCAAAGAGCCCTCCAGATCCTGGGAACAGGTCGTAGATAAAGCCATCCTCAGTGAGGGGACCGGTAAAAGGGTTCTGAGTTGTGATGCCCTCAAACTCAATGGTCACGGGCGCGGCCAAGGCGGGCGCCACGCTAAGGCACAGAATTGTCATCATTACGGTTACAGCGATGGAACGCAGTGTGGTGGTCATGTGAGCTCCCATTCTTTTATGATCACTAATGTGATGGGCGTCCTGGCCTAATCACAAGTGGGTGTGAATTCGATCGACAAATACCAATCTCTGGTGAGGTCAAAATGTTATCGCAGGGGCTCCCAGAAACGCAAATTTTCCCGCCTAGATGACTATTAATTCGCTTAAAAAGCGGTTGCATAGAACGAGCGTTCTTCACGCTGGCGGGATATCACTCTTAGGAGCAATCCTAATGACCTCTTTTGGCCGCATTCAGACTGGTCGGCTCCCGACCCAGGCTGTGTGAAAACTCCGTATAAAATTTTGATCTAAAAATTTAGCCTCCGAGGATCGCCTCTAAGCCACGATCTCTATGTAAGTAAGGGGTGAGGTATCCCCTGATTCTGTCAAATTGGGAGTTTTTACACAGCCTCGACTGTGAATTCAACGGGTCGCAGCAACACAGGCCTGAAATCTCTCTGCAGGTGTTGCGTATGCTAATGTTTTTCTCGGGCGCTCGTTCAACTGCCGAGCCACTGCATTCAGCTGGGCTTGTGTATACCTGGATAAATCAATGCCTTTTGGTAAGTACTGTCTGAGCAACCGGTTCGTATTCTCATTGGATCCCCGCTGCCATGGACTCCTTGGATCACAAAAGTACACGGCAATATCGGTTGCGAGGGTGAAGTCCCGATGATTCGCCATCTCGGTGCCTCGGTCCCAGGTCAAGGATTGATACAGCTCGGTCGGTAATTGTTGCGCATGCTTCGTGAGGGCCGCCGCGACGGTTTCCGCATTCTTCTGTTTGATTTTGACCAACATCACATACCGCGTCTGGCGTTCGACTAAGGTCGCAATATAACTATTGTGGGTGCCGGCAATGAGGTCGCCTTCCCAATGCCCAGGTACGGCACGATCTTCGACGGAGGCGGGCCGGTCCTTAATCGAGACGGCATGCGTGATGGTCCCCAATCCTTGTCCCTTCAGACTCGCATGCTTCGAGCGGCGAATGGCTCGTTGGGTTCTGAGGCAAGCCTGCAGCTCCTTTTTCAAGACGCCTCTGGCCTGAATATACAGGCTGCGATAGATCGTTTCGTGGGACACGCGGGCTTGTTCTCGATCAGGCTGTTGTTTCTTTAACCACCCGGCGATTTGCTGGGGAGACCACTGCCGCTTCAGCTTCGCCGCGACAACCTTCGCTAAGGAGCGATCCCGAGCCAGTTTACACCGTTTGGGTCGGTGCGCTCGAGCCCAGGTCGCTTGGTCAGCCGCCGCCGCTCGATAGCCAGCAGAGCCCCCATTGCGATGGATTTCACGACTGATCGTAGAGGGAGGGCGCTCCAACCGACGAGCGATGCAGCGCATAGACTGTTGACTGGCTACCCCACGGGAAATCTCTTCACGTTCCGACAGACTCAGAGCAAATCGTGATCGGATTCTTGGGGGAGGGCAAATCCCACCGCTCGGTTGAAGAAGAGCATAAATCGAGGAGGACTCTCGCTCAAAGAGACGCCCAATTGACCGCATGGATTCGCCGCGCTGCCAGCGATCCCAAATGTCTGCTCGTTGTTCTACACTAAAATTGATGCGGGTTCGGTGTTTCATCGTCACACTCCATCTCCATAGGGTAGGATAAAGTGTTGCGTTGATCAATTGAACTCACAGC
>JAJDED010000017.1 GCA_029259915.1 Planctomycetota bacterium
GTCGTGCATGTTGGTCGATTCCAAGGTACAACATAATCGTGGTTCTCCTGTTGAAAGGAAAGAAGTTAGACAACCTCCCGATGCGATAGGGGAACCACTTCTATTTCGCAAGATCGAACTCTTTCATAGATACCAAACGCAGTGATAATTTGAGAACCGATCTCTACAGGATCACCGGATGGTACTTTGCTGAGTGGATACAAAACAATATTGCCATACGTTCCCATTTTATTATGTACAATCTCTATCTTATCATGTTAACGCGAAATGGAATCAATCACCGCCGGCCAATCGATATCGTCCCCTGCTGTAAAATATTTATGAGACAGTACGCCCCATTCAAGGCGGCCCATATCCTTGGGAAAGAATATGTCGGGTTTGAAGCCAGGATCACGAATTCGGTCAAAGAAGGCAACGACTCTTTGATGCAATTCGACGTTCGCAATGGGAATGCCTTTTTCAAATTCACTGGTAATGGCCTTGAGCAATGTGTGTTCCTCGGCATGCCACTTGAACGAACGTCTGGTTTTTAGCAATTCACTGGCTCGCTTGATATTACCTGCAATCAATGCCATGCGAACAGCTACGAGGTAATCGGACTGCGCTTGCGAATCCCAGTCTGCGCCGGTCCAGTCGCTGGTCCACTCGACAAAATATTCCGAGGCTTGGAGCAACGCCTGCGTGTCAAGACCACTACCCATCAAGGCTCGTGCATACGATCGCACTCGCAATCCCTCACCCTGGTTTCTAGGCAATCCACTCTCGGAAAATTCTGAGTGAAATTTATCCTCAGCAAACGCGCGATCGATCAACTCAATTGTGGCACAGAAGAATTTCTCAGCAAGTCGTTTATCACCGTCGCCGTAAAGAATACATAGGGCGTTAGCCAGATGCCAGTCAGCCTTTATCTCCGGACCACCGTTCCGCTCCCAGTTGTCAAAATGGTCGGTTGGTGATTCAAAGTATTCACGCTCACGCTCTACTTCCTCGATCCACTTTGTTTTAAAATCTATGGCAATCATTTTATCAGGAAACCTTCGCCAGTGATAAAGTTTGTTGTTTGACCGATCAGATCATTAACAAACGGATTAAAGACCGTGCCCTTCGCTTGACTACCAATCAGGCGAATTGCTGCATTGCCGCCCGGAGCGAGCTGATTCAACAAGGCGTTCGTTGTTGCTCTACCAAGACCGGCACTATTAATAGCTTCTGTTGCAAAACCAAGCGATTGATTAAACGATTTCAGCCCACTCTTTCCCAACCCGAAGGTAGAGAAACTTCTTGTAGCGACTTTCCCCGCTACATTCTTGACCTCGTTAATAAATAGTCGAGCATTCTTACCTGTCCCAGTAAACGACAGGAAGTCGAAACCACGATTGACTGCCCCTTGCTTCACCTGAGACTGGATCACCGTTTCACCAAGTTGTCTGGCAGCTACTTGTGCCCGTTGCTCAAATTTCGTCGCTAGCTCCAACTCAACCTGAATCGGTGCCCGAGCCTTTTTCGGCGAAAAAAACTTGGTAATACCCCCGGCAAGAGTTCCTGCCGTCCCACTAAGCCGAGCAAAGCCTTCACTTAGTTTAGCAGTAAAATCGACCGGATTGCCATCAAAATCGTTGCCCACAAAGGCTTGGACGATCTGGTTTGTGCCGACCAGATTGCCTACTCCAACACGGACTCCATGCTGTTGGCCCAGTTGAATCGATTCTTCGATGTCTGTGACCGTCGAATCGACAAACCGTGGAAAGTCGACCAAGCCACCTAGCGCGTTACCCACGCTGCGGATAAGGCTACCATCAAGAGCGCCAACACCTGCCGCGACATTTCCTAATACCCCTCCAAAACCCGAGGTAGCTGTCTCAATTCTTGTTGCAATCGCATTGCTGCCATCACGAAAAGCATTGCCAGCGGCACGGAATCCATTGTCGATCCCAACAACAATCGGGTCCCGTTCAAAAATTTCCCGAGCGCGAATGGTATCGATCGCTCGGGGCACAAATGGAGAGACTGTTGTCTGGAAGCTCGAATTGGACGGCCCGCCTATGAGGACTTCGGTCAGTGTTGGTTGCACGGGCGTGGTGTTGACAAACGTTGGGCTAAAGGCCGGTGTGAATTCGATGGGTTTTGGCGCGGGGCCAACTTGGTTGCCGCTAAAACCGCCGTTTTGGCTGACTGTCAGGTTGAGTGCCAGGTCGTTGAGCGGGTTCCCCGCTTGGAACAAGCCCGTGGGGTCGCGGAAGTTAATCGGGTCGTTGCCGGAGTAGCGGTAGGGGTTCGGGCCGTCGCCGGCAGGGTCTTCGCTGAGGAAGCGGCCCGTGTTGGGGTCGTACCAGCGGGCGCGGTTTTGATACAAACTTGCGTCGTCGTCCCAGAGGCGGCCGGCGAAGGCGATGTCGGTGAGGAGAAGAAGTTAATTCAACCCGACAACTTCAAAAGCTATGTCCCGTAAGTTCCACTCCATCGTCAATCATTGCAGCGGCACCCGGCAGTACGAAAGCGCCGTTCTCCGTTCGGACTGAATGTTCCTTGATCCACTGACAAATCTGCTCGTACCACTGCAGAAATGCTTCGCTCTTGGGAAGACTTTCCATTTCGTCGTCCGATAGATAGCGATCGTCTACGTGGATGCGGCCCATGCTCAGGCCCTGGTTTGTCATTTTGCTGCGCCAGGGATTCAAGACTTCTGATTGCATTGAGTCGACACAATAGTAGCCTTGTTCGGGAATATAATCGACGGCAGGCGTTGGCGAAAGATCACGATTCCACAAGTGACATCCCTCTCCATAGAGCCTTTCTTCTAGTTCATAAAAATACTGAAATGTCTCTTCCAATTCAGTATCTGATGTTTCAGACACAATAACGATGTCGCCAGTCGTCCGCACGAAATCAACGAACTCGATTTCATCATCCTCGCTCATATAAAAACCAGTTTGACGCCCCATATTCGACTCCTAAGGTTGGATAACGCCAGGACGATTCACGTCGATAAAGCGTACCGTGCTATTCGGGAATTTGTCTCCCAACGTCGGCGAAAAGATGATGTCATCCAGTGCGCGTCGTTCTCGTATAACTGGAATTTGATTGTTACTTTTAATTGTTTGACCGATCTGGATAATCTCAGATCGGCCTGTTCTTGGATTGACGCCCACGACGTCAGCAAAGCGTGTTGTCCCGCTCCCCCCTGCTCCAGGTAAGAATTGAGCCTCTCTTCTTGTTTGTGTAAATCCACGTGCACGCAAGTCTAATTCAACAGCTCGTGTCTTAGCCTGAGTAAGGGCATTTCCCGCTCTCCCATTTGGATTGGGGACAAACTTGAGCTTCGCGCCCCCCAGCCCGCCGCTGGAGAGTGTCGTCGTATCGAAGCTCAAGCGAGCTCGCGAGGCATCGGAAGCCAACCCTCGAAGTGCTTGCCCACCTGTGGCAAAGTTCCCACCGAGCCCTGCAGTACCGCCTGCTATTTGTAACGTATTGCCGAGCGTGAGTCCATTTAGGGAGGCATCGAGCACGCCGCGGCCGACGCTGACCGCGTTGCTCGCCGTGTCGAAGGCTAGGGCCGTTTTTCCAAGCAAGCTTCCAGTACGCGACAAGCCGCCGGTGCCCAATCCCACTAGCAGTTCTGTACTTACCCCAGCAATTAACCGCGATGTATTGAAGCCATTGTCGATGTCCTGCTGTGTTACCGTAATCGCGTTTTCAACAATACCTAGCGTAACGGCACTTATCGACGCGTTTGTGACAGCCTTGCCGCCTGTCTTGAGACCACTGCCAAAGGCAGCGCCAACCGACTCGAATTGCGTGTCACGCCCAAGCAACTCTCGAGCGCGAATCTTGTCGATCTTTTGGGGCACAAATGGAGAGGCCGTTTTCTGGAAACTCGAATTAGACGGCCCGAACGCCAACACTTCTGACAGCGTTGGCTGTGCGGGTGTGGTGTTGACAAACGACGTGGAAATGGGGCTCACCGCCGGGCTGAACGAGGGGACCAATGCTGGAGTACTGGGGAGAACATTCAGCGGACCTGCACTGGTCAGTGTGGGATTACTTAGTCCAAAACCACCGCTGAAGCTGTTCACTGCACCTGGGACGATCTGGTTGAAATTGAATTCGATCGGTTTTGGCGCGGGGCCAACTTTGTTGCCGCTGAAGCCGCCGTTTTGGCTGACTGTCAGGTTGAGTGCCAGGTCGTTGAGCGGGTTCCCCGCTTGGAAGAGGCCGGTGGGGTCGCGGAAGTTGATCGGGTCGTTGCCCGAGTAGCGGTAGAGGTTCGTGCCGTCGCCGACGGCGTCTTCCGAGATAAACCGGCCCGTGTGCGGGTCGTACCAGCGGGCGCGGTTTTGATACAAGCTTGCGTCGTCGTCCCACAGGCGGCCGGCGAAAGCGATGTCGGTGCGGAGAAGTTAGTCGAATCCGAGGAAATCAAAAGCTATGTCCCGTAAGCTCCACACCTTCGTCAATCATTGCAGCAGCCCCAGGTAATACGAAAGCACCGTTTTCCTTTCGGACTGAATGTTCCTTGACCCACTGACATATCTGCTCGTACCACTGCAGAAACGCTTCGCTCTTGGGAAGACTTTCCATTTCGTCGTCCGATAGATAGCGATCGTCTACGTGGATGCGGCCCATGCTCAAGCCCTGGTTTGTCATTTTGCTGCGTCGCGGATTGAGGACTTCGGATTGCATAGAATCGACACAATAGTAACCTTGTTCAGGAATATAGTCCACGGCTGGCGTCAGCGAAATATCACGATTCCACAGATGACATCCCTCGCCATATGGCCGTCCTTCTAACTCGTAAAAATACTGAAAGGTTTCTTCCAACACGGTGTCTGACGTTTTTGCCACAATGACAATATCGTCTGCCGTTCGTACATAATCAACAAACTCGATCTCATCATCCTTACTCATATAAAAACTAGTTTGACGACCCATACTTGACTCCTAAGGTTGGATGACGCCGGGACGATTCACGTCTACAAAGGGGATCGTGCTAGCGATAACCCACTGACCAAGCATAGGGCTTCAGTGTTACACGCCGAAAACTCGTCGTTCAGCTCGTTCGGCTAAGATTTCTCCAAATTCAAAAGTGTCTCCATTCTTTGTGTACGGAAGAAAGCACGTAACAGGTTCATCCTCGACATGCTCGACAATGACGTTAATCGCGTCCGTTTTTGAATTGCCATTCAGAAAAATGTGGGTGTCACACACCAGAGACGTCGCCCTGTAATCTCCAGACTTGGCACCAGCCAAAAAACCATTCAGTAGAAGATTAATAAGGTCTTGAGACGGTGGGTAATCTTCACCGGTATAGCCTTGTACATGGTTAATTTTTCCATCTGTTGAAATCGTAACGCCAAAAGGAAAAAATTCGCCATTCTTTTCGAGAAGGTGGGCTGCAATGCGTAGACCCTCATCGAGCAAAGCATTCATGTCAGGATGAGCCATAGGGGCACCTCGAACGATTAACAGTGTACCAGCATATGCAATAATGGATGAATAGTCTCATGGATATAGGTACCATGTTATTCGCCAATTGTACGCTGGACGATTGAACCTTCCTCGATAAACTGTTGTAATGTGCTACTAATTCTCGTACTCTGTCGAGTCTCCAAGATGAAGGTTCGATTTGTAGCTTGACTAAACTGAAAGAAATCCTGTATTTGCCTCGTATTACTCAACTGAGCAACATTCTTCACTTCACGCAATGTGACGTCAGTCAAATCGTCAGGAATTCGGAACTTGGCTGTTCCAGTTGCCGATGGAATTCGTGTACGCGGACGGTTTGGGGCAAGGCCTGCAGAAAGTTCTCCCTGCCGACCGATCCTGGTAATCTTTACTCCGCCAAGACCACCAGAAGAAAATGTAGCTGGATCAAATTGGAGCCGAAAACTACCCGCATCGGAAGCCAACCCTCGAAGTGCTTGCCCACCTGTGGCAAAGTTCCCACCGAGCCCTGCAGTACCGCCTGCTATTTGTAACGTATTGCCGAGCGTGAGTCCATTCTGGGCGGCATCCACCGCACCACGACCGGCACTTACCGCGTTGCCTCCGAAGTCCAATGCCGTCACGAGCTTGCCAAGATTGCCGAGTTTCGACAGGCCACCAGTAATCAAGCCACTCGCTAGTTCCAATCCACCTCGAGCAGCAATGCTTGACGCCCCAAACCCGTTGGCGATGTCGGTCTTGGTTGGAGTAAACCTTATGGGACTTTCAAAAGTTCCAAGCGTGGCCAAGCCTACGGTC
>JAJDED010000018.1 GCA_029259915.1 Planctomycetota bacterium
GCACGTAGTTAAGCGTAAATGTCTCACAGGAAAAGAGTTAGTCACGCTGTCGTAGCGTTGCTATCAGGGGATTCGATTGCTTCCCAGCCGTCCAGTGTTTCCACTTCTCGAACATTTGTAGATGCCGAACGAAGATCATCAAAAACACCTCGCAGAATGCACTGATGCGATAGCATTGCTTAATGCTTGGTGTGAAAGAACTTATCAATAACTACGTGCCATTCAATTCATCGTCCTGAGCACTTTGAGAGCGGCTTCACGTCCCGAAAACGTCGAGCTTAAAACCACTGAACCGTCACTCGACTGCTTCGCCATCCAGACGATATATGGCGCGCACCTTGCCATCGTAGTCGGTAAACTGCTCAAAGCTAAAAAGCCCCTCTACGGCTACGGGGCGAATCGAATACTCCGCAGTCTTGCCTGGCTGCATGTGTACCAGGATACAATCGAAGAGTGCTGCTCCAGGGCCGAAACAGCACTCTAGGTTGTCGCGAACCAACACAAACTGCTGGATTCCCCGCTTCTTGAGAGTGGGAAACATATAGCCGCGGATCCGAATCTTGTGTCCGAAAGTCTGTTCCACTTCGTCAGTTAACAGCGAGCGATGAAACGGATCGGTTTTTTCCATTTCGAACTTGATGTCGTCGAAGGTCGTCTCTCGCACGGCACCAGTTGGCGGTTGGGTCGGCAGTTGCGGAGTCGAACCCACGGCGACCGAGGGCGAACGCTCGCAGCCGCCGACTAGAATCAGCGCACCGAAAAACAGCAGCACAACACAACCGCGCGCTATCATTTTATGTAATCCGCTTCGAGCGTATACACGGGATATCCCACGCCGCGAATGGCGTTGTTAGGATTGACATGCAAAGTGCCTCCCACACGGAACAATCCTGTCGAATAGTCGGTGTTGAGCGAGCCAATCGTGTTCACCATCACCTGATCGAAATACTTCACGCTGGAAAGATCGCCGAAACAGCATTGATTGTTATCTCGCACCAGCAGAAAATTGCGCACATTGTGTCGTACAGGCGTCGAGTCGCCTCGCATGTAACCTTTGATGAATACTTGCTTGCCGTCCAAAGCTTGGATGTCGCGCGGAACAGCTATTTTGCCACGTAGCTCGACCTCGTCGGGACGAAACTCGGTAAACGAAGTCCGCGCGTACCCTGTCGGTACTTCCGTCGCGTAGACAAATCCAGAATAGCTCAGGCCTCCCACCAACCCGATGGCAGACGTCATGACTCCCACTAGGGCCAGTTTGCCGCCACTATATTGGTCGGGATTCGAACGAATTTTAGCCAATGCTCGCAAACCTATGAAGATGCCTAACACGGGGATAGGGCACATCATCAAACAAGCCTGCAAACTATCCCTGCCCGCGACAAACGTCAGCGAAGACAACACGCCAAACACCAAGGCCGTAATAGCGCCGGTACTCAACGGTCGATAGAGAAATTCTTCGTCGCTGGAATCACTCGGCGGGGAAACTGCTTCAAGGGTTGCCATAATCGGTTCTTTGGGATACTTGGTGAAACAAAAAATGAGCAATACTTCAGTTGACTGCGGGAATAGAACACGGATAAGCGCCGATTGGGCCGATCTTCACGGATTTGAACGACAGAACCGACGTAAACCAGGGCGACCAAAGTCGGCTCAAAAAAATAAAAAGGCTTGTGAATCTGCGTTGATCCGCTCAATCCGTGTTCATCTGCGTTCTATTCCTCCCATTTTGCTGAACAAATACCAAATGAAACAAAAAAAATTATGAACGGTCTCCGTGCGACCGGACATCCGCTCCTCGCAATAACAGGGCGAAAATACACATCAGCAATAGTCCCGCAAGCAGCGGAGCGCTGATGAGCATAAATTTGCTGGGAGTCGGTGGAAGTGAATCCTCAGCGGCCGGTTCGCCCTCGGTATTCGACGACTCAGCGGACTGCGCGTCTTTTGGGGTTTGCACAACGGCGGGCGAGTCGTCGGCAGCAGGGGCATTCGGATCAGTGGCATCGCTGGCTGAGCCTCGCGCGAGCATTCCAAAAGCCATGTAACTTCGCGCACGTTTCACAGACTCGGGATCCAGCGATTCCAATTCGGCAATGGCTGCATTCGCCTTGCGGCCAACCTCGGCCGGCTGCTCCGCGGCAGTCAACAGGTACGAAATCACCGGTTGCCGTATCCAAGCATCCTCAGACGATTCTTTGAACATCGATACCAACCGGTCAAGAATACTCCAATCTTCCCAACGGGCTAAGTCGGGAATCACCTGATCCGAAATTTCCTCGTTGTCCAACAGCATCCGCATCGCGGCTAGCAACTTCTCGCGGGGTAAGACATCGGTCTCCTCGCCGTGGAAACGCAACGCCATGATCGTTGAATAAACATGGGTGTACTCGGCGTTGGGATTGGCGAGAAATCGCCGCTCGATCAGCGGCAATCCCTCGGGCCCCTTCAATTTTAGGTAGGCCGCGATCAGCGCATCCAAACATTGCTGCCTCCGCCGCACGTCGGCTTTGGCAATGTCCTGAACCAACGGAGCACCCATCGCCGAGCCCTGGAGTCCCATGACGGCTACCATCGACGAAAGAGCCGGCTCGATCTGCTCGTAATTGTACTCGAGCATCGCTTCGAGCTTGTCCGCATCGGACGGTTTGCCACAGACGCCGAGCATCGTGAGATACAAGCGCCGATGGGTGGGACCCACCTGGGGATCGACGATCCATTGCATCAACCGACCGCGGTCCATCCGCTCGGCAAGCGCGATGATTTCGCTGTACGGAGCGCGGGCAAATTCGTCGTAGGCGTCCTGAGCCAGCAGGGGATCTTCGTCCTCGAAAAAACCCATGAAGAATTCGAGACGCTCGGAACCTTTTTCAGGCAAGCTGCCGATCTGTTTGATGTATTCGACGCCACGCGACGAAAGGGGCAGGGGGGTCGTCCAATCGAAGCCCGGACCGCTGGCCGTGGGTAAGCCCGCGTCGATCCCATGGATTAAGAACACCTTTTCGGTTTCGCCTTCGCCGAAATAAACAACTTTGATTTCATCCAGCCCCGGATGACGTTCCCCGCCGCGGATCACATCGATTACGGAAAATGTAGCCATGCCTGTGTTGGGGTCGCTTGGATCGAAGGAATCTAAATTGTTCGCGGCAAGCGCGTCTGCCGGTTCCTTCAACCGGGCGATCACCGCAACTTCCGCGGAGGCCAGCTCTTCACTCAAGGTTTGCGAAGTCGCGCTGCAAAAAGGACATGCTACCGCCAACCCGTCTGCATTCATTCCCCACAACAAGACGCATGTCAGCAGCCATTGCTTGATAAGAATTCTCACAGGTGATTTTGTTCTGTTCATGAATTTTTGGGAAAGAAACTGCTGCATCACGCCCCCATTCTACCGGGCTGGCAGGCCGTAGGAAAACAGGTTTACCGCCCCTATCGGCCGCTGCCGAGCGTTTTTGCCACGTCGGTACGGTAAGCCGTCAAAGCAGGCAAAAAACCCACCAACGACGCAAACGCCACCAACCCGGGGACCAACAGTCCTTCCTGCCAGTTGAATTGCCAAAACTTCAGCACTACGCCCGCCTGGGCTTCCACCACCGGCCCCGCCAGCCCCAAGACGGCATGGCCCAGCAGCACTCCCACGATGCCGCTCATTAGCGAAAGCAAGATCGACTCGACCAAAATGATTGCCATCACCGCCGTCCGGCTGGCTCCCAATGCTCGCATCACCGCAATATCTTGGCTCCGTTCGCTCATCGAATTGTAAATGCTCACCAAAATGCTTATCCCCGCCACGATGATGATCAGTGTGGTCAGCACCAACAGCACCACCCGCACGGGGCCGACGATTCCATCCAGCAGGCGGGTCACCACCTCTCGGGGCGCAACCGCCTGGGCAACGCGGTCTTTGCCCTTGTTGATTTTGTTATCGAGAATCATCGCCCCAAACGAATCTTTGCAAACCACCAAGATCGAGGTGACTTCGCGTTGGTCTTCCGGAAGGGGCTGCATGCCACGGTTAGGATCGCTCGAGTCGACATGGTGATGATCGGTGTGATCACTTGAAATTGCGGTCGGGCTTGCCGATTCTTCCTCGGGCGCGAGTGCATGACCTTCCAGCAGATAAAAACCTTCGAGATTCGCAAACAATGCCCGATCGTTGGCGGTCCCGGTGGGAGCCAGTACACCGACGATCGTAAAATCTTGATGTTTGTCGCCGCGGGTACTGATTCCGTGGGTAGGCTGAAAAGTGTCGCCCACGCCTAGCCCCGTTTGTCGTGCTACGGTCGAGCCAATCACAGCTTCAAAGAAATGGCCGTCGTGGAAGCTGCCTCCCGATAAAAATTCGTAGCGTTTGTCGCTACCATCGTCGTACGTGCCATAAGAAATCTTATTGAACAGGTCGGCCGACGTGGCGACGACGCGAAATTGAAAATCCTCATGATGAAAACTATCGCCCAGACAGTAGGGCACTGCCGCTTGGACATAGGGTGCAAAATCGCCGTCGACAAACCTCTTGTAATAGCTGTACGGAATCGGGTAGAGCGGCTTGCCCAAGTGATACACCGTGGTCATCACCAACTGCATGTCCCCGCCCTTGCTGCCACCCACGATTAGATGATAACCCTCGGCATCGTTTTCGAATTGGTCGACCGTCACGTCGTGGATCACAATCACCAGGATCATCAGCGCAACGCCCAGTGCCATCGACAAACCAGTCAACGACGAGGCAAGCGCTCGCTGCTCGATATTTCGCCAGGCGATTTTCCAAAAGTTCATAGCGACGAAATCAAAAAGTACACAATCAAAGGGCAATTCCGGCAACGGCGCGGTTTACTTGTTCGAGCGTTTCCACGCGCTCGAACTGCTGCGACACTTCCGGGGAATGGGTAACCAGCAGCATGGCAATGTTTTCCCGTCGGCAGGAGTCGCGTAACAAATCGATTACTTGCTGTTGATGCGCGGGGTCGATATTGGCCGTAGGCTCGTCCGCCAACAGTAGCGACGGGCGATTCGACAACGCACGGGCCACCGCCACGCGCTGCTGTTCGCCAACCGACAATGCTGCCGGCTTGTGGGTGAGTCGATGGCTCAAACCGACATTGTCGAGCAATGTTTCCGCGCGGCTGACGTCTGGTTTCTGCCCAGTAAACGTCATGCCCAGCAACACGTTTTCCAAAGCCGTAAACCCTTGCAATAGATTAAAAGTCTGAAACACGAATCCAATGTGCAGCGCCCGAAAACGGTCTCGCGAAACCTCGGGCAGCCGGACGATGTCGTGACCATTGATGGTGATGGAACCTTCGTCCACCGTGGTAAGCCCCGCTAGACAATTCAGCAGCGTCGTCTTGCCACAGCCGCTACGCCCTTGCAGCACCACCTGCTCGCCCCGACCGAGCGAAAAATGCTCGACATCCAAGATCGGCAGCTTTTCGCCGTTAGGTTCCAAATACGATTTACGGACGTTTTCCAGCTTGAGAATCATGGGAGCGGGAGTTCAAGGCAGGTGGCTATTGTGGGGAAAGCTAGCAGAGCAGACATCATAACGGGTCGCCCCTGGGAACGACAGATGGGCTCACCAGCTACGATTGCTCTGATACGCACAAACGTGCTAGCAAGTTCGTAATTTCGGAAATTCCTACACCTGACTGAGTAGAAATTACAATTCCGGATTCAGGTTTCTCGGTGCGGAAAACTTCCCTTTCGGTCGTGGGTCGCTGTAACTGGTTATTGCTAAGCCGATTACAACGATGCTTGCAGACGTTTCGGTGGGAGCTAGCAACAGTTTGGCATTCGCTTTGCGATTGTACGCCTTCGGTAGAAGAGAGTTGCGATCGCTCGGCGGCCTGCCCCGCGGGCAAGAGCCAGGTCAGTGCCAAAACCGCCGCGATCGCTGAGACAATCCCACCTAAATCGAAGTCTCCCCCCTCCGAGGGCCGAAGAGGTATCCCGCACCTCTTCGGCCCTTTTTTTGCGCCGTTCGCGGCGTAGCGCGGCATTCGCAGTAATGCTGGAACCGCGTATCATACCCCCATGAGCGCATTCATCATTTCAATCTGGAACGTCCTGCTAGCCCTCGCACCATGGCTGCTGCTGGGGGCCTTCGTGGCAGGCGTGCTGCACGTTCTGCTGCCCGCCGATTTTCTGCGAAAGCAACTTTCCGGGCAGGCTGGCGTGTTGAAGGCGGTCGGGCTCGGCGTGCCGTTGCCGCTTTGCTCCTGCGGGGTGATTCCGGTGGGCTTGCAACTCAAAAAGAGCGGTGCCAGCAACGGTGCGATCGTCGCATTTTTGATTAGCACGCCACAGACGGGGGCCGACTCGATTCTTGTGAGCGCTTCGATGCTCGGCTGGCCCTTCGCTATTTTCAAAGTGCTTAGCGCCGCCGTCACGGGCATTGTGGGCGGTTGGTTGACCGATGTTGTGGGAAACGGCACTACGGCAAACCTTCCCCTGGCAGAAGAACCGACGGATAAAAAATCGCGCGGATTTGCCGACCTGATTGAGCATAGTTTGGAACTGTTGCGTTCCATTTGGGGTTGGCTCGTATTGGGAATAGTCGTTTCGGCGGCAATCGAAGCGTTTGTGCCTCGCCAGGCACTGGAAGGTCTGGCCATGTTCGGCGGATTGGTGGCGATGCTGGTGACGTTGGCGATTGCCATGCCGCTGTATGTGTGTGCAACCGCATCGGTACCGATTGCCGCAGCACTGGTGGCCAGTGGACTGCCCACCGGAGCGGCGCTCGTTTTTCTGATGGCTGGCCCGGCAACGAATGTCGCTACGTTAGGCGCTTTGTATCGAACTTTGGGGAGCAGAGCGCTTTCTATTTATCTGGCCACAATCGTTGTTGGCAGTGTTGCCTGTGGTTGGGCATTCGGATTCGTCATCGATGCCAGCCAAATGCCAACCGGAATGGGCCACGAAATGCAAAACTGGTGGACAGTGGCCAGCGCTCTGGTGCTTGTTGCTCTGCTGGCGCGATTCGCTTGGCAAGATGTGCTACGATTCAAAAACCGACGAATGACGACAACCACCAACAGTTCAATGCCCACGATAAAAATTGGCGTTCAAGGGATGACCTGCGGCAACTGCACCGCCAAACTCGAGCGGGAACTCACCGCCGACGATCAGATCGACTCGGCAATCGTGACTCTTGATCCAGGATTGGCGGTTGTTCAGGGCCAGGCGAACGAAGCACGGATCCGCAAACTCGTCGAAAAAGCGGGGTTCCGCCCCGATTGATCGGGCAGGGGATGTCTGCCACGGCAACGAATGTTAGATTGGTGTTTCGCCACTCCCCGCAGTAGGAAATCAGTTTCGCCGTGCCTCACACCTTGCCTATCACAGATCCCGCTAAACCAGGCTCGATCGCGGCCAACGCCCGTGAGCGCGCGCTCGATTTTCTGCTGGGAAGAATCAATTACGAGCGCACGTTGATTGTGCCCTACGGGCAACGGCAATTGAAGCTCGACCGCATGCGTCAGCTGCTCATCCGACTGGGTAATCCCGACGCGGGCTTGCCGATTGTTCACGTGGCGGGGACCAAGGGCAAAGGGTCGACCTCTGCGTTGATCGCTGCATGTTTGCATGCCGCTGGGTTCGACACGGGGTTGTACAGTTCGCCGCATTTGGAACGCATCGAAGAACGTTTTGCTGTGAATGGCGCCGCTTGCTCCGCGGAAGAATTGGTTGCCCTCGTCGATCGAGTTCGGCCAATCGTCAGTGCCATGGACTGTGAGGCGGCCGAAGCAAAAGACCATTCACCGAGCCCCACTTATTTTGAACTGACCACGGCGCTGGCACTAATGCACTTTGTCGAGCGCGGTGTCGACGCTGCGGTCTTGGAAGTCGGCTTGGGAGGCCGACTCGATTCGACCAACGTCTGCCAACCGGCGGTCACGGTAATCACCAGCATCAGTTTCGATCACACCAAGCAACTGGGAACGACGCTTGCAGAAATTGCTGCGGAGAAAGCCGGTATTATCAAGCCGGGCGTTCCCGTGCTCTGCGGGCCGATGGATCAAGAGCCGCGACAAGTCATCGCCGAAATCGCCCAACAGCACGGCTGCCGACTGCTGGAGTCGGGGCGTGATTTTCATTATCACTACCGCCCTGCCCTGCACTTAGACCGGAAAGATCAATCGGGAACCTTGGATTTCGAGTGCCAGATCGGCGACGAACACCTTCACCTTGAAAACATCGGCTTGCGACTCCTGGGCGAGCATCAGGCCGCCAATGCAGCACTTGCCCTGGCAACCATTGCCGAACTACGGCGTCAAGACTGGGCAATTTCCTTGCATGCGATGCGACAAGGACTGGGCGAGTTGGTGCTGCCCGCTCGCGTAGAAATCATCCGCCGCAAACCGACGGTCGTGCTCGACGTGGCGCACAACGTCGCTTCCGCGCGAGCTTTGGTTGAAGTGCTGACCACCGACTTCGATTGCCGCGAGCGTATCCTGTTGTTGGCAGCCACCAGGGACAAAGACGTCTTAGGAATCGTCCGGACGTTGGTTCCCCATTTCTCGCGCGTGGTGGTAACCCAGTATCAAGAAAATCCTCGGGCAGTCCCCACCGCAACACTCGGGAACATGGTACGCCAAGCGCTGCAAGAATTGGACGACGACCACGCGGCCACAGATGTTTGCGAAATCCCAGAACCTCACAAAGCATGCCGACAAGCACTGGCAATGGCAAAGCCGGAGCAACTGGTGTGTGTCACCGGTTCCTTCTTCATTGCGGCTGAATTACGTCGGATGCTGCTGGCCACGGCAAAGTAAACCGTATTGCCTGATTCCTTCGGACCAAATAGCACGCCAAACAACAGCAAAGATACGTCAGCACTTCGACTCCTTTCGATTTTATTCGCCGCGCGGCAACACTACCTGAACCATAATCCGCCTTGCAGGCTTACTCGATAAAGTCCGTGTGATGCTCGTCGCTATACGTCCAGCGAGGTTCATCTTTCCATTCCCAATCGGGCTCAGGACATGGACTTGGCGGTTCCAAATCGCCCTGCAACGGCGAAATTGCGTTCCAACGATTGCCGGATGCCGCTTGCTCGTGTCGCACCTCGTCTTGAAGGTTGTGAACCAATCGGGCGATGTAAGGATCGGCCCAAGGCAATAAATCACTGGGCCGGCTAATCCGGCTCGGCAACGCCTCTTCAGAAACTGGAACACGAACAATGGTACAAACAATTTTCCTTGTCTTGCGTGGAGCAACCATAAAACGACCTCTCATCACTCAGGGGACCAGATCGGCCCGTGGAAACCATTGAAAAAGAAATGTGAAAAGAGGCGTGTGTTGCCCAAGCCGTACATCCCTTGGCCTTGGAGCCGAACACAACCGCCTTCGGCTTTGTCCCATCGAAGTAGGACGTTGCCGGCGCGATCAGCCCTGAGGCCAACCGCTTCGCCCTCAACAAACGCAGGTCCTGTGCCAAAACAAAGACGGCTCGGATAGCCACACCGTGAATTAACGAAACACATTATCCAGAAATAGGTTACGTCGTGTCCGTTTTGGTACTTGAGCCTAAACACCCAAGATTTGGGGTGCATGCTTGGTAGATATTTCAATTCCCGCTGCAACGGTTCGTAAGCTGTAGCGGTTGGGGAAAATTTATTTCCCGAGACTTTCACTGAGCGTTTCGACAGCCAACACGAGGGCCCGATCGACAAATTCTTCGGGAAGCTGCCCGTCTTGCTCGTCGAGTTGCGTGGCCACAGGTCCCTGGGGATGGTTGCCGAGCAAATCTCGTCGGCGTCGGTACTGTCGCCATTGCAGGTACTCGGAGTCGTCCAGCATGACCTCAAAAACTTTTGTGGGCATAACTCCCCAATCGGCGTTGTCGTCGTCTCCCGACATGCGATGAATGTTCTTCCCGCTTGGTCGCCAGTAGGTTGCCGAAGTCAGTTTCAAGAGACTGCGACCCGATTCCAATCGCATCAGTCTTTGAACGGTTCCCTTGCCGTAGGACCGCTGCCCCACAATGGTAGCCCGTCCGTAATCTTGCAAACAAGCGGCAAGAATTTCGCTGGCACTGGCACTGTTGTGATTGACCAATACCACGATCGGAATCTTGGTATAGCCACCTCGCCCCGTAGAAACGAAGCGATCTCGAACCTTTTGGTCCCGACCGCGGGTCGTGACAATCGGCTTTCCTGCATGGAGAAACAGATCGGCGATTCCCACCGCTGCATCGAGAGATCCGCCGTAGTTATCGCGCACATCGAGAATGATCGATTGGGCCCCATCAGCGACCACTTCGGCCAACGTGCGGGCTAGTTCCGCTTCGGTCTTGTCTCCGAACTTGGTGATTCTTATGAATCCGATGCGTGGATCGTCGGCTAAGCGATACTGCCATTGGCCGTCTTCGCCACGAAGATCGCCCAAGATCGAATCGATTGTAATCACCGCCCGCGTCAAACTGATTTCGATCGGCTGTTCGTCGCCGACATGCAACAGGCGGAGCACGATAGGATCGCCCGGGTCGGCCCGCATTTGTTGTAGAATTTCGAGCATCGTCATCTGCGCAGTATCGAGGCCATCGATGGCAAGAATCCGATCGCCGGAACGGATGTCGGCCGTGAATGCAGGAGTCCCCGGCTCAGGCGGCCCGACGACGGTAGGCAGAGGCGGCTCACCCAACAAACGGATTCGAACGCCAACGCCCCCAAATTCCTGGCTCAAGTCTTCACGAAAGACGTCATGTTCTTGTTCATCGACAAACAGAGAGTGTTCGTCACCCTGTTTTCTCAACACGCCAACCATGCCGCGCATGGCCCCTTCAAACAGCAATTGGTCTGAAGTCTCGTCCAATGCCCAACGATCGATGACCGAGTAACCTGCCGCGACGTAGCGCGCATACGGGTTTTGCTCGGCCCGAACATAACAGGCGTAGGAAATCAGTCCCATAGCGGCCAGCAGCAACATGTTGCGTCGCGACATCAGAAACTTCCCCCAAAATTCGCGCGGGCGGCGTAAAACAGATTTTAGGAAGAGACCGGGTCTGGGGGAAGGTCGCGGCGCAGGCTACGGAGTTTCGCATGAAGCGCAGCGTGTGGTCCCTCTAGCAATTCTTGTTTTTCTTCTTCCAAAAAACCTTCCACCTCAGCCGATGTCGCTGCAACCAACGGTGCCTGATCAAGGGGCTGCTCTGGATTGGGCTCGGCAAGTCCCAAAGGTTCGGGCTGCTGGACAGGGTGTTCTGTTGGGATCTGTTCAGCCGCTTTGGCGCCGGCACCGGCCCGATTACCAAAGAAGTAGCCCAAGGGGCTCACCAAAATTGCGGGCAACAACAACAGATCGCCCACCAGCGCTGCCGCCAACATCGAGATCATCAGATAGCCAAATTGCTGGGTCGGCGTGAAGGTGCTCGTCGCAAACACGGCCAGGCCAAGCCCGCCAATCAATGTGGTTTGCAGCATCGCGGTCGCACAGCGATCGTAAGCCAGCATCACCGCTTCCACCCGATCAAGCCCTTGGGCAATACCGCGCCGGAACCAAGTCAGAAAATGAATCGTGTCGTCCACCGCCACGCCCAGTGCCACACTGGCGGTCATCATGATGCCAATATCAACTTTGATGTTGAGCCAACCCAAACTGCCAAAAATGATCACAATCGGAAACACATTCGGAATCATCGAAATCGCACCGGCGATCGGGCTCTTCAAAACAAACATCAACACCACGGCAATCAAGACAGTCGCCCAAAGAATACTCTCCCTGAGACTAATCAATAGCTGTCGCTGCGTTTTGTAGACCAGTGGAATCATGCCGGTATAAACGGCACGCACCGACCGTGGCTTGCCCGTGAATGGAGCAGCAGTCGAGGCTGAAAAATCCTCATGCGGCACATCGGTAACATCAATCACCAGCAACCCACCTGCGGCCAATTGTTTGGCTGTCGGGTCGCTACTGGCCGAAACCAAGATCAAAGCGCTTTGTTGGCTGAGTGCTGAAATCGCGGCGTCAAGATAGGCAGGATCGTCTTCGTGAGCATCCAGTTGCGCAAGATTGTAGGACGTAATTGCCTGGACCTTTTTCCCGTCAGGCAGAGTTTTCGACTGCACACCGCTACGAACCAGCAGATTTTTTAACACCAATTCTTGGGTACTTGGCCCGGGCTCGGGGTCGGCGCCTGGGGTACGATACAAAATACAAAGTTGCGACCCGTCGAGCTTCTGCCCCACCTCGTGCAACTTCGCAACAATCCTATCTCGCTGGTGATAGGCCAGCAGAACGGGATCGACCGCGACCTTGAGTTCCTCAACAAAACTTCCGTAGTCGACCCCTTCGTCGTCATCGCTCAGCGCGGCAACACGCGCGCTCACCCGCCAAAGCTCGCGCCCGGAGGGACGCTTTGTCTTGGCCTCGGTATGTTCGATCCGCAGATAGTCTCCATCCAATAAGATATCTCTATGCTCGCTGAGGCTTTTGTTTTTTGCGTAGTCGGCACTGCGATCCATACTGGCGTATCCCGAATTCGTACTCTCCGGGGTAAACGTAGCCACCGACAAAATACGGCTGACCTCTGGAAGCTTTTCGATGCCGATTTGGATTTCGCGCATCATATTTAGCCGCTCGAGCATCGTCATGCGATACTGTTGCCCGTCTTGTTCGGCATGCTCGTCGGCAGTACGGCAACGTTCGGGGGGAACCGTGAGCACCACTTCCATCGGGACAAGGTTGCCCAAATTGTTTTCCAACCAGGCATAATCGTGAATCAGATCGGTGTCTTCGTCGAGCAGTTTCAGAAGTTGCACGGAGGTTTCTATGCGTGTGAAGCCAAAGGCAAACACACCCATCACCACAAACCAAAAAACGCATGTCAGCGCATGACGTCCGACGACAAAATCGAACATCCGCTTGGCCCATTCGGGGAGATGACCCTCTTTGCGCTGACCTGACTGGCGTCGCACCAAGGCGTCGCTGATCGGAAAACGGTGCAGAAACACCGGCAGCACTGTAAACAACACGGCGACCGTGGCCAACACGCCAATGGCCGTGAACATGCCAAACTTCTTGATGGGTAAAATATCGCTCGTATAGAGTGAGCCCAACCCGACGGCGGTGGTAAAAGCGGCCAAGGCACAGGGTGCCCAACCATAACGAACGGCCGCTTCGGCCGCCCCGTGCAAACCTTTTTCCTGCCGGGCATCGCGGTAGTAATTAATAATATGAATCGCACCAGAAAGCCCCAGCACATACACGACCGCCGGCATCGACATCAAAATCGCATCTACGGTCCCTAATCGCGGTGATTTCAGCCCTAATAGCACTACTTCAACAATGCCAAAGTAGAACACGATCGCTAAGCTCAAACCCGCGCTAAGCACGCCAACGGCAAACACGATGCTGGTAAGCTTGAAGCTCCGAAAACACCAATACGAGAGCGACAAACCCACGATGCCCGCCAGCGAAGCCAAGCGGATCAACGTGCGTTCGCCTTCTACATCGATCGTGATATTATCAACGGGCGGACCGCCCATGTGGATCGTATCGCGCGCGATGGCGCATTCGGTCGCGGCGATATCCGAGATCTTTTCGATCGCCTGGCGCATCGTGCGATTGTCTTTGGTCGCCTCTTCCGACAGGTAGACAATCAAACACGTGACGCGCGATTCGTTACCGAGCGAATTGCCCTCCGCATCGCGCTGGACGGGCCCCACCAGTGCGCCTTCGATGCGTTTCAACGCGTCGCCATAATCGAGCGCTAGCGGAGCGCTCGTGAGTTGTTCCAACACTTCGGGTCCGGTCAGCACACGTTGATACCAGTGCGACCGCACGTGCAGGTCGGAATCGGCGCTGGCTCTGGCCAATGCTTCCTTGCTCGGAGTCAGCTTTCTTGCCAGTTGATTGAGTTTTTCGGGGTCGCCCAATGTGCAGCCATCCCAACTCATCAGGGCGAACTGCTCGCCAATGAAGTGGTCGCGAAACCACTGCAAATCGATCGATTCCGCATAATTGGGCGGCAGCCAGTCTTCCGCTTTATTGGTGTTACTTTCAATCGCTAATCTGGCACCGCGCGGCATGAGCGCCACGAGAAACGCGGCCATCATGGCGATCCAGAAGTAGTTGGGCCAGTGGGGCCACCACGGCGTTTTACGTGCCAGAAACGAGGGTTGCTTCATCTGCTATTTCGGCGAAAAGTGGAACCCAATTCCCCCCCGGTGATCCAAGGGGTCGGTTAGTTATGCTCGTAGCGTTACAAAACCAAACAACGGCCTAACGATAGCTTTCTAAATATCGCCTTCCATTACCTTGGAAAGGGATACATTGATCACTAGACCGATGTCCTGTCGTAAGTAAGATAGGCTAACGAGAATCGAGGCGTGAGTCTACGCCGAGTAGGCTGAATTCGCTCGCTTAGAAAGCCAAAAAATGCGGCTTGTACGTGCTAGGGGGCCTGGGAATCCCGGCTGTTAGCATTCGGCAAAGTCTGCTAGCAAGGGTAGAGCAGAGAGCCAAGAGCGGAGAGCTAAGTGCCAGATGGGAAAACGCCTCTTTCTGGCTCTTAGCTCTCTGCTTTCCGCTCTCTGCTATCGAAAGTTACCAGTAACCCTCAAAGCCAATCAATCCCCCCAGGTATGCTGGGTCGCCACTAGAGGAAAGAGCCGATGTTCCGCTAGGAATAAAATTAATCTGGTTCTGTGCCAGTGCCACAGACGTGACATACAGCACTTCCAGTCCAACTCGCAGTGAAAGATTTGGACGTAAGTGCCATTTGCCAATGACGGAACTTTCGCCAATAAACGACAACGTATCCTCGCTTTGCACCGCCCCGCCAGAAGTCAGCCCACCGGTTACAAAGAAAGCGGACTGCACGTCGACAATGTTCAAAAACACTCCGCCCTTGGCACTCGCTCCAAGACTCCACCGAGCCGTTTCGTAATTCCAAGAAAAACCTGCGTGGGTGCCAATCATGTCGTTGTCCGCCCGGACAAGATAATTGCCAATTTCGGTAGCCGTGTCGCCATCGAAGTCGGGAATACCGGTCGCATCCCAATCGAGATTTTCGGTCATGTCGAAGTAACGAATGCCTGCCAACAAAGTCCGAGAAACTGATGGGCCAGCCCTGCGAACCCAATGGCCGCTTGGTTCTAGCTCCATGCGATCGTTACGCATTCGTTGTTTGACGTGATAGTTGATTTCGAAACTGTTGAATCGGCTGTCGTATTCGTATTGCGAACTCGTGGCTCCGTTGAACGCCACGTTGCCGCCGGTAAGTTGCTGTGGAACGAAAAGCCCGGGCGCTCCATTGGTAAGTGGATTTTCATCGAGCCGCGCGCCTTGACTCCACTGGCCACCACCGTAAACGATAAATTCGGCATTGTGGTCGCGATTCTTATGGTCCCGAAAAAGGAATCGGCCCAGCTTCACACGGGGTACCCCTTCGACACCCGGTCGAGTACCTCCAATTTCCAATCGATTTTGATCAACACCAAAAAACGGGTTTGGACTAGCTGTCAATTGGCTTATGAGGACAACCGAATCTTTGTTGGTCACGCGGTTGAGCAATACCGCATCGATTTCGGTGTGCCAAAAGCCGCGTCGCAGCCAAGTCCCCGTGCTTTCCAGAATCGCCGTATCACAGGCACAAAACTGGGAATAGTCGTCGGATGAATCCTCAAATGACGGCTGAAATTGATCGCCATCGAGAATCACGCTTTGCGGAGTCGTAACACTCTCGCCGCGAGTGCCTGAACCCTCAGCGGCTGGTTCTGGCATCGGGGGTAAATCGAGCTCGAAAGCATCCCCTGTGTCCACACCAGGTACGAGCAACTCTTGCGCTACGGCACTTTGGTTTGCCCACGCACTGAGTCCAACAATTAGCAAAACAACGAGCTTTTTCACCGGAAAGCCTCCCTACAAACACGAATCTCCTACAGACGCAAGGCGCGTCGGATTTCTCTCCAAGGCTTTCATCGTCCCCTAAGGCACCGAGAAACAGGAATAACCGCTAAAATCGGAAAAATCGTGATAATTTAGCTATTCCGAATACCGCCCTTAAAACCCCTAGCTTCTGATAGCCTTGTTTTTCAGCAGTGCTAGCAATTGCATCGGCTACAAAAGTTAGGGGGTTGTCGTCGCACGCTTGTCCAGGAAAAATCGCTTTCGCAGGACTACCGATTCACTCTCACCACAACCATGCTTGGGATCCAAATATGACCTCTCCACTTGCTACCATCATCCAAGCCGGCACCAAACTTTGGCTCGACTCGGTCGATCCCGATTTGATCGTGGCCAACCGGCAGCTCGGTGCGACCGGGGCAACGTCGAATCCGATCATTATTAGCGACCTGATCAAAACGGGACGTTACGACAAGCAACTGGAAAACCTCCTCGGCGAGGATGGGCTTTCCCAAGCAGACGCCGCCTGGGCGTTGACCGACCAAGTGGTTTCCGAAGCCGAACAGGCGTTTCTTTCCGTCTGGCAATCGACAAAGGGCAACGATGGCTACGTCAGTTTTGAAGTCGATCCGTTGTTGGAAGATCCCGAAAACAGTTTGACCCATGCCGAGCGCGTCCAGCAGTATGTTCAACTCGGAACGAAGTGGTCTGCCGGGCACCCGAATCGGATGATCAAAGTACCCGCCACTCCTGCGGGCTTAGATGCCCTGGAAGATCTGGTAGCTGCGGGTGTGCCGTTGAATGTCACTTTGATATTCACAATGCGTCAGTACGAAGCAGCACGCGATGCGATTTGGCGGGGGGCTCAGCGTTTGGATTCGTTAGATAAACTCAAGAGTGTGTACAGCATTTTTATTTCGCGTGTGGATGTCTACACTCAACAGCAAGTCCCACAGCTTTCGCCGGCAGCGCAGGGACAGGTCGGCATCCTCAATGCCAAACAGCTCTGGCAGGAAAACCAAAAATTCTGGGCCGAGCATCCGACACCGCTCGACCAAGAGATTGTCTTCGCCAGCACAGGAACCAAAAACGCCGACGACCCCCCCTGGAAATATGTCGAAGCATTGGTGGGCAGCGACATCCAAACCAATCCTCCCGCGACCAACGAGGCGGTGGAAAACAGCGGCAAGACGTTTTCGCGTACCGTCGATCAACTGCCACCCGCAGAAGTGATCGAGGAAATAACCGCCCAGGTCGATCCTCAAAAACTGGAAGACCAACTCATGGCCGAGGGCATCAAAAAGTTTGCAGTCCCTCAAAAAGCCTTGCTCACGCTCATCGAGCAAAAGCAAACCGCGATTTGTTCCTAGATGTTTGTCAATGTTTAATCTTAGGATCAGCCGTTTTGGCGCTAGCCACGGTCTGCCTTGCCGGAGTCCCAAAAAAACGTCCGTTTTCGGGACTCGCTAAGCAGCGCAGGACGATGAAGCGAATAGCACGTAGTTAAGCGTAAATGTCTCACAGGAAAAGAGTTAGTCACGCTGTCGTAGCGTTGCTATCAGGGGATTCGATTGCTTCCCAGCCGTCCAGTGTTTCCACTTCTCGAACATTTGTAGATGCCGAACGAAGA
>JAJDED010000019.1 GCA_029259915.1 Planctomycetota bacterium
TACCACTGATTTTGGAGACTTAGTGCAAGCTTGTTGCAGGGCCGCAGGTTGGACCACAAAGAAATTCGTTATATTCAAGACTTCATCCGAGTCAATCAGTACCATCCGTGGTTCTTGGTTTTCGAAGTTAGCGCAGTATACTAAGCGTCTCGCTGGAGAAACATTATGCCGGAAATACAATTTGCCGCGTTGCCGATCTTTCGGGACATGGATGCCGACGAACGGCAACAATTGCTCGACCTTACCGAGCCAAAAGAATTTGCCTCTGGCGAGACTATCGTCAAGCAGGACCGGCTCGTGCAAAACCTCTGGTTCGTCCTTTCGGGAACGTGCGAAGTAAAACGCTGCACGCCCGCGGGTTGCGTCGTAAAACTTGCCGAACTTGGCCCGGAAACCCAATTCGGCGAGATGTCTTTTTTTCATGCCGCCCCGCATTCAGCGGACGTGATTGCACTGACCGACGTGAAGTTATTGCGACTGCCGCGTTTGGTGTACGATCAGCTTTGCAATGAAAATCATCCCGCGGCGAGAAAACTGGCTCTCAACAGCGTGGAACAACTGGCCGACCGCCTGCGACGCACCGATCAATGGATTACCGATTTGCTGTGCAGTGAGAGCCACAAAACATCGGTCAGCGAATGGACCTCGTTCCGCGATAAAATCTTCCGTGGGCAGTAGGAATTGTAGATTTCAATTTTCTGTGGGGAGTTTCCAATGAATCGCAATACGATTGCTATTGCCCTACTGTTTGTGTTGTCAGTTTCCGCCGCATTTGCTCTAGAGAAGACGGATAAGCCGATTCTCGTTTTGAAGTATGGCGATGGGAAGGCCGATGGAAAAAAGAGCCTCGCTGGCACCGGAGAAATGATCGAGTTTGCTCTGCCCGACGCCACGCAAAAACTGAAAGGACTCAGAATTCACGGTGCGCGGTACGGCCACCCCAAGGCACCGGAAGGAGAAGTGGAGATTTCGATCGTCTCGCACGATGAGGTCAACGTTGTCCATACTGAATTTGTGCCTTACGCCAAATTCAAACGAGGCGACGCCCGTTGGACAACCGTCAGATTTGAAGAGCCGATTGTTGTCCCCGCAAAGTTTTGGCTGATCCTAGATTTTGACGCCCAGCGCACCAAGGGTGTGTACGTCAGCTACGACAACAGTACAGAAGGCAAATACTCGAAAACCGGCCTCCCTGGCGGAGAATCGAGTGCAGTCACCGTTGGCGGCGACTGGATGATCCAATGCTTGATGACGAAACCCGAATAGTTTTCGGGGCTGGCATCCGGCTCACTAAGCAGGTCGACACTGGAAAAGCACCACCTTTCTTTTTCTCGCTCTTCGAGGAACAATGGGGGAGCGCACGCGCGTTGATATCTCTCCCGAATTTTTTAGCTACTCTCGAACCGATATGGAACCGACCATCGTACGCTTGGATACCGCGACCCCCGGCTTTGCTAGTCGGCTGGAGACGCTCCGTCGTAAGCTTTCGCCGGAGGGGGACGTGGTCAGCGAGTCGGGACGGCAAAAGACGATCGAGGTCTTCGGGGAACCGCTTTCGCCAATCCAAGCGGTCGAGCAAATTTGCAGCCGGGTGCGCAACGAGGGATTGTCGGCGGTACTGGAATTCACCGAAAAATTAGACGGCGCAAAAATCACCGCAGAATCGCTGCGGGTTTCCAGCGACGAGTTGGCTGCCGCCCACGCAGTCGCGGAACCGGCGTTTCTGGAAACGGTCCGCCGAATTCGCGAGCGGGTGCTGCAATTCCAACAGGCGATACTGCACACCGACGTCACGGTCGATAACGAGGATGGTGGCTGGCTAAAACATCGCTACTTGCCACTCGAACGCGTGGGGATTTGCGTTCCCGGTGGGGCGGCAGCGTATCCGTCAACCGTGCTGATGACCGCCGTACCTGCTCAAGCTGCTGGAGTTGATCAGTTGGCAGTAGTCGCACCGCCGACAAAGTTCGGTTCCTACAACCAGGATTTGCTGGCCACGTGCCACGAGTTGGGTATTCGCGAAGTCTATCGAGTTGGCGGCGCTCAGGCGGTTGCAGCGATGGCCTATGGAGTCGAAGGGTTACCGAAAGTCGACAAGATTGTCGGGCCGGGGAATCTGTTTGTGGCGTTGGCAAAAAAATATGTCTTTGGGCAAGTCGACATCGACTCGATCGCCGGCCCCAGCGAAGTGGTGGTAATCGCCGATGAAAACACCCGGCCCGACTTCGTCGCCGCCGACCTGATCGCCCAGGCCGAACATGCGCCCGGCTCGAGTGTCTTATTAACCTGGAGCGAGCCGCTGATCGACCGTGTCGAGGAAGAACTCTCCCGGCAACTTGCCGTTTTGCAGCGTGGCGAATTGGCTCGTCAATCGCTCGAACAATTCGGGGCCTTGATCCTGGTGCGAGATCGTGACGAAGCGGCCAAATTGGCAAACCAGTTGGCCGGCGAGCATTTGCACATTGCCTGCGACGACGCGGAAGAACTGGTGAACGCTATTCGACATGCCGGCGCAATTTTCGTGGGACCGTTCAGTCCGGTGGCGGTGGGGGATTACGTGGCGGGACCGTCGCACGTGTTGCCCACCGGCGCAACAGCTCGGTTTGCCAGTGGATTGTCGTCCAACGATTTCTTGCGATCCGGAAGCATAATTAATTTCACCCAAGAAGACCTCGAATCAGTCGCCGACGACGTACTACGAATCGCCAACAAAGAAGGCCTAACCGGCCACGCCAAAACCATAACCATCCGCCGCCCCAACAGCGAAGAACTATAAACATCGCAGTCTCCTTTTTTTTATTCCGCAATCCACCTCCGTAATCCGCATTCAATTCTATGTCTTACATCCGAGAAAACATCTCACAAATGACCGGCTACGTCCCCGGCGAGCAGCCGCAGGGCGGGAAGTTCATCAAGCTCAACACTAACGAGAATCCCTACTCTTGTTCTCCGAAAGTAAAAGCGGCGATCGGTCACGCGTTGCAGGCCGGTTTGCAAAAGTACCCCGATCCGATGGCCACCGCCTTCCGCGTCCGGGCGGGCGAAATCTTGGGCATCGACCCCGAGTGGATTCTCTGCGGAAATGGCAGCGACGACATTCTTACGATTGTGACCCGCGCGCTGGTGAATCCCGGCCAACATGTCCGCTTCGCGCGGCCGAGCTACGTGCTGTACCAAACGTTGGCAGAAATCCAAGGCGCTACGTGCCACGTTGTCGATTACCAGAGTGATTGGTCACTCGGCGACGAATTCTGCAAACACTGCGGACAACTGCGGCTGGCCTATTTGGCCAATCCCAACAGCCCATCGGGGACGATGATTCCACCGGAGGAAGTGCTGCGAATCGCCACCGCCCTGCCCTGCCCTTTGCTGGTCGACGAGGCATACGCCGACTTCGCCGATGCGAATTGTCTCTCGCTGGTCGCAGAAAACGAAAAAATCATGGTCTCGCGCACCGTGAGCAAATCATACTCGTTGGCAGGGCTTCGCTTCGGTTTTTTAGTGGCCCAACCGCAACTGATCCGCGAGTTCGCCAAGGTAAAAGATTCGTACAACTGCGACGCCCTGTCCATCGCCGGCGCAACCGCGGCCCTTGACGATCAAACGTGGTTCCAAGAAACGCGTGGCAAAATACTCGCCACGCGAGAGGTTCTCACCGCCCGACTACGGCAATTGGGATTCGAGTGCGTCGACTCCCAGGCAAATTTCGTCTGGTGCCAACACCCAAAGCACCCGTCCGAGCAGCTTTACCAACAGCTAAAAACGGGCGGCGTACTGGTTCGCACCATGAACTACGAAGGCTCCTGCGAAGGGCTAAGAATCACCGTCGGCACCGACCAGCAGGTTGAAGCGCTGCTGGTGTTGCTGGAATCGATTTTGAAGTAAACGAACATCGCTCTGTAGCGGTTATGCCGTCTGTTGCGCGAGGGCTTGTTGTTTTTTTGCAACTTCTCGCCCTACCGGGCGTTGCTTTTTCGCAACGCGACGTATGTTTCCATAGACACCATTGTTGCGCGCCCTGCGCAACCGAAGCTTTGGTGCCCAGCCTGAATCCCTCCCCACGCTCCCCCGCGATCGTTTTCCGATAGGAAATCCAAGCCATGAACGGACCCTCGATTCACAGCCCGCTGTTTTTCCGCTTCTTGTTTCTCGCAACGATTGGACTGTTGGCTTTGGCCTTGCCCGTCTCTTATGCGACGGCCCAATACTGTACTTGCGACGAATGCGACGAGTGCGATTTGAACGCCTGCAACGGGTGTTGCTGCCACGAATGCCCGGAATTGTGGCTGTTCAACTCACGCTGCGCCCCCAAGTGTAGCAATGTGGTCAACGGTTTTGACTGCATCTCGATCAAACGCTGGGACCCAAAGTGTTGCCGATTTGTCAAAGAAACCGTCGAGTCGTTCCTGGCGCAAGAAGCGTCCATGCCGACCATGTTCTTTATCCACGGCAATACGCTCAAACACAAAGGGGCGATGAAGCAGTGTTGGCAGGTATATGAGAAAATGCGTTGTTGCCCCGGCCAGAAACGGCTCGTTTACTGGTCGTGGCCTGCGCAGCGTGTGTACAAAACCGAAGGTTTGCGGGTTAAAGAAATGATCCAGAAAAACCTGCGGATCAAATATGTGTATGCCGAATACCAAGGCTATTACGTCGCACAATTAGTGCATCAAATGAGTTTGTCGCAGCGTGTGATGCTCGCGGGACACAGTTACGGGGCAATCACCGGAGCTGCCGCCCTGCACTGGCTTGGGGGCGGATGCTTGCGGGGATTGACTTTCGAAGGCGGCGCACCCGTGGAACGACCCAATCTGCGAGCAGGAATGATTGCCGGTGCGTTTGACAGCGACATGCTCTACCCGGGCCATCGCTACGGCCAGGCTTTTGTCGCGGGTGAGAAAATTTATGTCACGCGAAATTACAAAGACAGCACACTAAAAAATTGGCACAAAGTTTCCTGGCGAGGCTGCCCTGCCATCGGCAGCATCGGCGTCAACGCGCGTAAGCTGGGTCAGTATCGACATAAACTTTGCCAACAAACGATGACCGAGGACGTGAAGCGATCCCATTATCTCACGCCCCATCTGGAGAGCACACGCTTTATCCGTGCGTTGTGCTGCCTGTCGTTTCCAAGCTGCCAGCCATGCGTGAGTGCGGGTACCGACCAGCCGGAGAACAAGGTGTTGGGTCTCACCGAATCGAGACAAGTGGCTGTCCGGGAAGAACTGTTCCGACTCTCTCCAACACGCAAGTAGCGGCTACTCGCCGCTTGCTACGGTCAACGGTTGTTTTGCACGGGGCGAGATGAAGTAGCCCTTTTCGAGAAATCGCAGCGCGTATTCTTGCACTTGCTCTTCCTTCGGCAAGTTTTGGTGGATCCCTTTGACCTGTGCAAAGTCGCTCGCGCCGGCCAATTTTGTGGTCGCCACCGAGAGCAAAATGTCATCGTCGCCGGGGATCTCATCGAGATAACCTTCGTCGTCCCCTCGGCCACCGGAGATAATGCCAAACTCGAAATCGGGAGTCGCCAGCCGCTGCTCCAGCGATTGCCAACCCTTGCCGGGTGCTAATTGTTGCAACGGTTCCCCCGCAAAGGTTTGCACCAATTTGCTGTCGGCAAAATTGTCGGCCAGACTCGCCCCATGGTTGGGCGGGGCAATCATCACAAACCGCTTGAACGTAAGTTTTGGCCGGTCGGCCTCGGGCATCGAATTGATGTCGTTCAAACAGTGCCTGATGACGATGTTGCCCATGCTGTGAGCAACAAAACTCACCTTCTCGACACCTTCGAGATTATTCAACACGCTCAATAACGATTTGGAATAGTCGCCAACTTCTCCTAGCGTTGAAGGATAGCCAAAATTCACTGTCTTATACCCACCTTCTTCTGTGAGATATTCGCACAGTGGATCCATCCATTTTCGGCTCGCCCCCAACCCGTGGATGACGATCACCACATCTTTGGGCAAAGGTGCGAGCTGCTTCTTCTGCTTCACTTCTTCAAGAGTTGCCAAACAATGTTCCAACGTGCCGAATGTGTAACGACGGTCGCTCGCATCGATCAACCGATAATGGCCCACGACTGCGCTTTTTTGAACTCGCCAATCTTGATACACGACTTCGTCGGACCAAGTGAATCGGCCCCCAAGGGTTTTCGCACCAATTCCGAAAATCGGCGGCTGGGCTTTCGCAGGCAAGCAGGACAATCCCACGAGAAACAGGCTTTCCAAAAGCAGAATAGCGAGCCAGTTGATTTGGGAACGTTTCATGGTGGGGAATTTTCCAACTTATATCTTTTGAGAAAACTTCGATTTCAGGCGGGCATCTTCACGTATCGTGAATCAACAAATTGTACCGATTCCATCGGCTTAGCCCAATGTGGCTACGGAGAAAATAGGGGCCCGGTTCGCGATTCTTGCGAAAATAGTCCCCTGGCGCAAGGGATTTCCTAAGTTACCTTGGAAGGCATGGCAGAAAACAGATATCAATACGATGTGCTGGTAATCGGCGCTGGCCATGCTGGCACCGAGGCAGCCCTGGCCGCGGCTCGGATGGGAGCCAAGACCGCGCTGCTGACCACCAACTGCGACACCGTCGGCCAAATGAGCTGCAACCCGGCGATTGGTGGTGTGGGCAAGGGCCAAATCGTGCGCGAAATCGATGCCCTGGGCGGAGCGATGGGCCGCGCTATCGACGCCACCGGCATCCAATTTCGCATGCTCAACCGCCGCAAGGGCCCCGCCATGCACAGCCCGCGTGCCCAGGCAGACAAAAAACTCTATCAAGCCGAAATCAAACGGATTGTCGAGGACCAACCGAATCTTACTTTGCGCCAAGAAGTGGTTGAAGATTTGGTTGTTGAAAGAGAGCAGAGGTCGGAGGTCGGAGGTCAGAGGGATATTGGGCAGCGGTGCATTGGGGTTCGGGTGCGGGGGGATGCGGAATATCACGCGGGGGCCGTGGTGTTGACCACCGGTACTTTTTTGCAGGCGTTGATGCACACGGGCGAATCGCAGACCGCCGGCGGGCGGGCGGGCGAGGGAACCACTGGCGGCATTAGCGCTGCGCTCAACCGGCTGGGGTTCCGGCTCGAACGATTCAAAACCGGCACCCCACCCCGCCTCAACGGCCGAACGATCGACTTCGACCAAACCGAAGTGCAGCCCGGCGACGACGTTCCGCAACCGTTTTCGTTTCTCAACGATAGCATCTCCGTCGAGCAAATTCCCTGTTACATCACCTACACCAATCCCAAAGTCCATGGACTCATTCACGACAATTTGCATCGCGCGCCCATGTACAGCGGGCAAATCGAATCGAGTGGGCCGCGCTACTGCCCTTCGATCGAAGACAAGGTAATCCGCTTCGCCGAGCGAACCCAGCATCAACTTTTCCTGGAACCCGAAGGCCGCAACACGCACGAAGTCTACGTCAACGGCCTGTCGACTAGCCTGCCCCGCGATGTGCAAGACGCGATGTTCCGCTCGATTCCAGGTTTGGAAAAAGCCGAAATCATGCGCTACGGCTACGCGGTTGAATACGACTACGCCCCGCCCGACCAATTAAAGATCAGCCTGGAATCGAAGCCAGTTGCGGGCCTCTACTTTGCTGGACAAATCAACGGCACCACCGGCTACGAAGAAGCCGGGGCCCAAGGTTTGGTGGCGGGGACCAACGCCGTGCTCGCGCTTCGCGGCAAAGACCCTATGGTGCTGCCGCGCGATCGGGCTTACATCGGCGTGTTGATCGACGACCTGGTCACCTGCGGCGTCGATGAGCCGTACCGAATGTTTACCAGCCGGGCCGAGTATCGGTTGCTACTTCGCCAAGACAACGCCGACCGACGTCTTACCGAACAAGCCTACGAACTTGGTCTGGTTGGCAGTGAGCGTTGGGAACGCTTGCAGAAAAAACAAACAGAAATCGAGCGCGTCAGTCAATTGCTCAACGCCACCCGTCACGAAGGAACCCTGCTGGCAACAATTATTAGAAGGCCAGAAATCGAGTGGGCGGATATCGTCACGCGTTTACCAGAACTGACGCCGCTTTGCCCAACAGTCGCCCAACAAGTCCACTACGACTTAAAATACGCCGGCTACGTAGCCCGACAAAGTGTCGAAGTAAACCGACAACACCGCCTGGCCGGCAAACGCATCCCCGAGAGCTTCAACTACGACCGCCTCACCCAACTCCGGGCCGAAGCACGCGAAAAATTCGAACGCATACGTCCCAACGATCTCGAGCAAGCCAGCCGAATCAGCGGCATCACCCCGGCGGACATCGCGCTGTTGATGGTTCACCTGGAGGGGAATGCGCGGGTTTCGCAATAGCCACTCCAGAGCATGTCATGGCTATTTGTTAAATTTGGCGTCACGAGAGATTTGCCACACACACAAGTCGAAGCGGACTCCGCGTTCCAAGCCCAGAGGGCTGGCACAGCCCTAGCCGGTGCCGTGAGGCACCCGGTACGGGTGCAAACATTTTTATTGAGGCCGGAAGGCCGACACAAAACGCAATGGGCAGATGTGTCAGCCCTCTGGGCTTGCCAGAGGTTGGTCGATGCCATCCGGTGGTTGACACCACCGGCTAGGGATGGATCAGCCCTCCGGGCTTTTTTGTGTTTAGATGGCGCCTAAAAGAGATGCCAAAAAAACTGCCCAACACACCCAGCAACACCGTGCTTGGTTCGGGCACCGCCGACGTGGCTGCCGAAAGGGGAGTGACGGTGCCGTAGTCTGATTCCCATGTGGCTAGGTCGGAGGCACTGGGTGGGCTGGTCACCTCTCCCCTTTGCCACATGAGAAAATCGGAACCGTCCGTATCGCCGTCGGCGTCGAAGTCGCCGGTGGGAACAACAACAGGGACGATACTTCCGCTTAGAAACGTCCCCGAGTGAAATCCATTGCCGCCGATATCGTACTTGCTGCGAACAAGATCGAGCGACGCAGGCGTGGTGGGCGTGAGAGATTGCAATAAAAAGAGAGTAATATCTACCCCGTCGTCGTGGACATTTCCTGGGAACGTGATTTCGATAGAAGAAGTTGGTTCAAAGGTAGTATTCAAGTCGAATTGATTATGTGAAGTCCAGGGGATGCTTAATGAATCCCATTGCCCGACACCATTCTCGAAGTCGCCGGTGTAGGTCCATGAAAATGCACCGGTCATCTGTGCAGTTCCACCCAGAATGACGTTATTCAATGTATAGTTCACGGTAGTTGCATGTGCATCAGGCGCAGGCAGGATGGCAAAACTGCAAATCATCCAGAAACAGACATTTTTCGCCATATTCACAAAGACTTTTCCTGTCATTTGATCGTCTCACGCGTAAATTAGCTTGCCCCGAGATTGTCTCTGAAAGGGGAAGTCGATTTAGAGACCCGGTCCCGCCAAAAATCACGTAGAACACCTCTGAAAACGAACTGGTAATCAGGCATAAACCGATAGCGGCCCCACCGGCTACCGCCGGTCGCTAGGACGCTATTCAACTCCGCGTCCTCCGTGCCTCCGTAGTAAGTCTTCTGAGAAAAGAGGCTAACTACGTCGCAGTGATGAATGTTCTGTCTTGGTGCGGTTTCATCCAATCCCCTCAGATCAACAAGATTTTGCTTCCATAAAAAATTGCCTTACCCGGGATAATTTCGTTAAATAGTTGCATAGAAAGCACTTACGACGGAATGATCGATGTTGACGGACTTGCGCACCCCGCTATAATTCGGCAGTTGTTAATCCAGGGAATGTTGGCAGACGCGGAGGACATTGTCGTCTGAGAAGCTTCGATCAACTGAGTCGGTAACAAGCGACTTAGAAGTTTACGTATCCCGGGAGTACGGGAACGTTTTACAGGAGCGGGTAAGAAAGCCAAGAGAGGCGCGGTGCCTAAGGTCGTGCAATAGCAGACCGCCGCGGAGCTGAAATTTTGACAATTGCGTCCGGCCTGGCGGGGCAATGTCTAACCATCGACTAGGGAGAGAGGTGGTTTCGATTATGAAAACCGTTTTCACTACCGGCGAAGCCGCAAAGATCTGCAAGGTAAGCCAGCAGACGATTATTCGTTGCTTCGATTCGGGTCAACTCAAAGGATTCCGCGTGCCAGGGAGCCGATTTCGACGGATTCCTCGCGAACAGCTCTATTCGTTCATGCGGGAAAACGGCATCCCCACCGATGCCTTGGATAGCGGCAAGCGGAATGTCCTGGTCGTCGACGATGACGAAGATCTCGTCGAATTGATCTGCGATGCGTTGGAGCGCGATGGCCGATTCGAAGTCCGCAGCGTCAACAACGGGTTCGGTGCTGGCATGATGCTCAAGGATTTCCGTCCCGACTTGATTGTGCTGGACGTGATGCTTCCTGATATCAATGGCAAGGAAGTTTGTGGTCTCGTACGGAGCGAGAAAACCATGGACGACGTGCGGATCATCTGTATCTCTGGAATGGTCGAAACAGACAAAATCCAGGGGCTACGAGATGCGGGTGCCAACGACTTCATGAAGAAGCCGTTTGATGTCGAGGAATTGATCGGTCGGATTTGTCAGTTGCTGGAAGTCGAAGTTGTCTCGGCAAAATAGCACTTCGAATCTCGATTTCCGGAAAATCTGAGTTTCCGCTCAATTTGCGCGGTTTTCAAGGTTGGTCGCCAAGTGTGGCGGCTCACTTTATCGATGTGCTGCGGGAAGGGCTTTGCACAATGCAGGACGAGTTCTCGGAACAGTTACAGCAGCAAAAACTCGATGCTATGAAGGAACTTGCCTACGGCGCCAGCCACGAAATCAACAATCCGCTGGCAAATATCGCCGCCCGGGCACAAACGCTACTACGAGATGAAGGTTTGCCAGAACGTCGGCGTGCGCTCGAGGCCATCCATCAACAAGCGATGCGCGCCCATGAGATGATCGCCGATTTGATGCTTTTTGCTCGGCCTCCCAAGCTTGAGATTCAAGCGGTCGACTTGGCAGAACTCGTGCAGAATGTCCTCGCTGGATTCGAAGACGAATTTGATCGCCGGAATATCTGCTCGGTACTGAATGTGCCTTCCTCGCCATGCGAAATCAACTGCGACCGGAAACAACTGTCCGTCGCGATTGCGGCGCTAATACGAAATTCTGCCGAAGCCCTGGGCAACTGCGGAACGCTGACCACGACTTTGAGCCAAAACTCGGAAAAGCCAGGCTTCGATGGGGTCGAAATCGAGGTTGCCGACACGGGCCCCGGCATCTCTGCTGAAATCCGCGAACACATGTTCGATCCATTCTTTTCAGGACGCGAAGCGGGACGAGGCTTGGGGTTTGGTCTCTCGAAGTGTTGGCGAATTGTGACCGAGCACGGGGGGTTAGTGGCGGTTTGCGACTCTCCTGGGCAGGGAGCAAAAATCTCCATGGTCCTTCCCAAGGGGTGACCAAAAGGCATAATCAATCCAAATTGGCCACTGCAATCCCCCCATCTTAACAGCAATCCTGTTCTACGGCTGGGATGCCTTGACCGTGTTGGGTAAGCTCTAACTAGTCAAGCTAGCAGAGCAAGATAAACATTGTCGATTCACCGATAAACTATTACATTCCCCCTCCGCTCAGCCCGCTGTTGCTTGCTATTTCGACCTGGCCACTCCTCTGGCCCCCACCAGGTAGGATCATTGTGACCTTGGATAAAAACAGATTATCAACATGCGCCCTGTGGGTGCTATCTCTATGCTTCATACCTTTCTCGCCTGCGCTGGCGGCTGTTCCCAGCGATTCGTTGATGTCTGCCTCCACTCGAGGCTATGCCTCGGTGAGCGATATCGAGGAACTCTGTACGCGATGGAACCAAACCCAGATGGGCCAACTGGTTCAGGACGAGGCCATGCGCCCTTTTATCGAGGACATGCGTCGTCAATTGAGGAGGAAAATTTCTGGAATACGCGACAAGCTTGGCTTGGAACTGGCTGATTTGCGGGACGTCGCCGGTGGCGAAATTGGGTTGGGGATTGTCGAGCGTGAAAACGACCGAGCAGCGATTGCCCTGACTGTCGATATCTCCGGCCGTCATTCCCAGATGAATGCCCTGCTCAAGAAAATTGGCAAAGAGCTTAAGAAACGTGGGGCCACGAAATCGACATCCACGGTTTCTGGCACAGCGATGACTTCCTATGCCATTCCCCCAAAAAAGGAAGGCGATGTCGAACATCACGCGATCTTCTTCATCAAAGACGACATGCTCTGTGCGAGCGATAGTCGGGAAGAAGCCGAGGAAATGCTACGTCGATTCGGCAATGCAGCCGGCAATCGCTTGACGGATGCGGAACCTTATCAAGTGACCATGAGCCGTTGTGCGAAGGAGTCTGCAGGTGTCGCTCCTCAATTGCGTTGGTTTTTAGATCCCTTCGGATATGGTCGGGCATTGCGGTCTTGGGGGCCTGCGAACAAGAAGGCGCGGGGCAAAGACTATTTGAGTATTCTTAGCACCCAAGGTTTCGATGCTGTCCAAGGTGTTGGAGGCTTTGTTAGCCTTGCCGTAGGGGGCTCTTTTGAATTGCTGCATCGAACGGCAATTTACGCCCCGCCAATTCCGGGAGAACCAGAAAAATATCGGCTGGCGATGCGAATGATGGAATTTCCCAACCGCGGACGACTCGTCGCGCAACCTTGGATGCCACGCAAATTGGCCAGTTATCGCACTTTCAATTGTGATCTGGTAAAGGCATTCGAAAATTTCGGCTCACTTTTCGATGCCGTCGCTGGTTACGAAGATGCCTTTGCAAGAGCTTTGGAAGGCATGGAACGCGATCCTTACGGTCCGCAGATTGATGTTCGCAAGGACTTCATCGCCCACTTGGGGCAA
Organism: Planctomycetota bacterium; assembly: GCA_029259915.1. Classification (GTDB taxonomy): domain Bacteria; phylum Planctomycetota; class Planctomycetia; order Pirellulales; family Lacipirellulaceae; genus Bythopirellula. Next base: position 12,815 of record JAJDED010000019.1, read on the forward strand.
CGAGTGACATTGGTCACCGATTACAAAGTTCCGGTCACGCCAAAATGCGAACGGTTTTTGTTCGTGGTTGAAGTGACAAATGAAGAAGCTATTGCTGCAACGGTCCAGAAATTCATGGAAAGCGATCCCAACGCCACACGCACCGATTTCCAAGGAAAAGTGCTCTGGGAGATTCAAGAAGCCCAAGATGAATTGCTCGAGCTGGACATCGCAGTTGCCAATCTCGATTTGCTCGATGAGATTGAAGAAACCTCAACTGACAAACCAACCGAAAATGCACCGCCGACTTCAGCCGTTTGCGTTTCCGGCGGGCATCTGTTTATCACTTCCCATGCTGAGTTCCTGAAAGAAGTGATGACGCTCGAAGAACCTCAGGACGCTTTAAGCAACGCCGGCGACTACCGCGAAGTCAACCGTGCGTTGTCCCAGCTGATGTCGGGAGATACCGCCGCCAGGTGCTTTATTCGCACAGACGAAGCCTACCGTCCCGTCTACGAATTGCTCCGTCAAGGAAAAATGCCCGAGAGTGAAACTCTGTTGGGACGGCTCTTGAATCGGCTACTCACGCCGGCAGACGACGAGGATGAAGGCATATTGCGCGAACAGAAAATCGATGGTCGCCAGTTGCCCGAGTTCGAAATGGTACGTCGTTACTTCAGTCCAGCGGGCACAGCGGTACGTAGCGTTAAGGATGGTTGGCTTGTCGTCGGGGCAACATTAAGCAAGTTGGCCCCTCAAGCTCGTGCCAGCGACAATACGCATATCTCGGCCAGCACGATTAGATAATCGCAAAAGTCGATAATTTGCTTGTCCGCGAAATTCTCGTGACATAGTCAGTCACCATTTCCGCGGGTACAATGGCACGCTCAGCAACCCTTCTTGCAGACGTTTGCTGCTGCATTGCGCAACGACGCAAATCCGCCATTGAAAGAGTTTCCGTGACCGAAGTGTTCACAGATTGCGCTTGCACCGCTTGTGGATGTGTGTGCGACGATCTTTCTCTGCACGTAAACAATCAGCATATCGTCGCCGTGGAGCAGGCTTGTTCGTTAGCCGAGTCATGGCTTCTGGGACTAGCGGTTGAGCAAGAAAACTCCACGCGGATTGATGGAGCATCCGCCTCCTTTGCCGACGCCGTGACCGAAGCTGCCAGAATACTCTCTCAAAGCCGCGCACCACTAATTGCTGGTTTCGCGACAAGCAGCACAGATGGGCAACGGGCTGCTGTGCAATTGGCCAAAACCCTGAGAGCAACGATCGATGCCAGTGCGTCACGTTTTCACGCAGCATCTACATTGGCCACACAAAACGTGGGCGCAAGCACAGCATCGCTGGGCGAGGTGAAGAACCGAGCGGACTTGATTGTTTACTGGGGATGCGACCCCGTCGAGAGCCACCCACGGCACTTTTCGCGATTTGTTGATTCCGCGGGTATGTTCATCCCCGGAGGGCGAGCAGATCGGCATGTTGTTGTGATCGATGCCGAACAAACTGCGACTTCAAAGCTCGCCGACCAATTTATTCAGGTCAAGCCGGGAGATGACTTTAAATTGATCACTGCACTACGCTCGGCAGTCAAGGGCGAAGTCGCCTTGGAAAAGGTTGGCGACCTTACCAATCGATTGATGTTGTGCCAGTACGGCGCAATTTTTTACGGCCCAGGGATTGCGCGACAGTGCGCCCCCCAGAGCACAGTGGAAGCGCTGCTCCGCTTGGTGACCGAACTGAACGCCCATACGCGGTGCGTCGCACAACAATTGGGCAAAGCAACCGGTGCCGACGAAGTGCTTACCTGGCTGACTGGTTTTCCGTTGTGTGTGAATTTTGCACAGGGCTATCCGCGCTACAATCCGCAAGAGTTTTGTGCAAACGTCTTGCTGGAACGGGGCGAAGTCGATTCGGTCGTGTTCGCAGGTTCCGATACAATCTGTGGACTGTCGGAGGATGCACAAAAACGCTTGGAACAGCTTCCCGTAATCGTGTTGGATCGCACGCAGCAGAATTACGCATTTTCTCCTTCAGTTGAATTTACGATGGCCATCGATGGCGTACACCGCTCGGGAACAAGCTATCGAATGGATCACGTCCCCATTCCGCTACGGGCTATCCTGCCCAGTTCACTTCCCAGCGATGCAGAAATTCTCGCCGCGATCGAACAAGCTTTGTCTAACGAATCGTGAACGTTGAGTGAAACTGCGGCCTTCTTGAACCGCGATTATGGTAATTGAGTGCGGAATCCTTCACTACAATTCTCCCCCGGGATAATTGGCATAATTGGCAAAACGTGCTTTTTGGGCGAGCTATACTTGCGCTGACGTCTGCAAAAATTCAAACCACACCGGTCGTTTGCCAGGAAATCTGCCATGTTGCCAAGTCAGGATGCGCCCGTTAGTCACGAAATCGATCAGGCACTGAACAAACTCGACAAATTACACAGCTCGCCGACCATCGCCTTGCGTGTGATGGAGCTGACCCGAGAAGACGATTTCGAGATGTCCGAAGTTGCCGATTGCCTGGAGCACGACCCGGCGCTGGCAGCATCGATTTTGCGACTGATCAACTCGTCCTACTATGGCTTGTCAGAGGGTGTCACCAGTTTGCCTTATGCGTTGACCTACATGGGGCGTCGTTCTGTACGATTGTCGGTGCTGAGTTTTGGTCTCGTGAAAACTTTGGTAAAAGGTTCCCCTGCTCGGTTTCACCAAATGTATTGGAAGCGATCGCTCACGCTGGCGGCAGCCGCACGGCGGTTAGCGGAGCTCTCGAATATCGATACGGAGCCCGACACGGCATTCTCCGCCGGTCTGTTGGCCGATTTGGGAATGCTCGCTCTGGCGCAAATGAAAACCAAAGAATATGTAGAAATCTGCGACGATCCCGACCACACGTTACGCCATGTGCAGCTTGAACGCGAAGAGTTTGGCTTCGACCACATGGCCGTAGGAGGACGATTACTGTCCCGATGGCACTTGCCGGAGGAAATGGTCGAAGCGGTGGCCAACCACCACATCTACTTGCCTGTCTCGCCGGAATTGAATCACACGCTTCTTGTAGCGAATTTGCTAACCGAAGTGCTTTGGACTCCGGCTAGCCACTACATGCATCCACTGCTGTATTTGCTCAAAAGTCGTTTCGGCCTGGGTGTCGATGACCTCATCACCCTAGCGGTTGAGACAAAAGATGCGGTAAGAGAAAGCATGGATATATTCGGCGTGCAAGTTCAGGGCGAAATTGATGTCGATACGATGGAACAGCAGGCCCGAGAACAGTTTGAACAGGCCGCCCTGGACGAGGAAAGTTTCCTAGGTGGATACGATACGCTGATTCTCGATGCGTAAAATCCTTTGCTAGGATTCTTAGGCTCGTTTACTTTGCCCCGGTAAGTTTTCTAGCGCCCCAGCCCGCGAAGGGATCAACCCAGCGGCGTACCGTGGCGGGCGAAAGAAAAGCAAGATTGGCGAAAATCATCGCCAGTCCGAAGGTGATCATTCCCATTGCAATCGCAATGCCACCATGCACCCCGACCGCCAGCCACAACACAAGCGGTCTACTGAAGCGGTTCCAGACCAGGCAGCAATAAAACAATTCCCAAAATACCGTGACATGCGAGAGAAGTGCGACTAGCACAGGCCAGTTGGCCAACCAGGTCATGTCGAGCGACTGGTATTCAAAATTGGCCACGGCCCACCACACTGCGGTTCCGGCTTGCCAGTTTTCTCCTGCCAGTTTTGCCAAGCCCGAGAAAAGATAAATGATGCATAGATGCAGTTGCATCAATCGAATCGCGACGTTGGCCGAAGTGCTGGGCATCGCGGGGCTCGTATCGCCCCGGCGAAAGCGGCGAATGCGATCCAGCGAGTAACGCGCGCCGCACGGACCGAGCATCAAGTAGAGGGCAAGCATGCAATTGACTTTGTCGAGGCCGAAAAACGCCCCCGGGCTCACGCGATGGGCATAAGAAACCGCCAGTAAATAGCTCAGCACCGCAGCCGGACGGCTAAACAGGCCCAACATCAAACAGGCAAAGACTATCAGCGCAAAAACATGCACACACCACAACAGCCAGACCGGTTTAATCCAAAAGAACACGCTCCACACCGACCACTGCTGTCCCTGGATTTGCCGCATATAGTCGACAGGCAACCAGCCCTCGGGACCGACGAATGCCTGCAAATCGAGCGACCAGACCAGATGGGTATAAAGCAGCATTCCTCCCGCTAGAAAACGAACGAGCGAAAGCGTTGCCGGGTCGGTGGGCCTGAACCAAAACCGGTTCCATGCCTGCCAACATTCTGCCACGTAATCGCGAGTATTCGCTAGGGAGGAAATCATCGGCCTCCTCCGGGTATGACAACGGGAAGTTCGCCACTGCTGGCGTTGTTCGACGCACCACGACGCGGATTGCCATTCAGCGAAGCGATAACCTGATAAGTAGACGGCGCATCAAGCGGAGTGCCATCCAACACACGCTGGGGAGATAACAGGAAATGGATTGCCCATTCCAATCGGCAGGTTCCCGAGTGGAGCGTCGCCAGGTAATCGGCATAGTGTAGTCCCGACTCGCGACCCATCATTTCCGTTTGCTCGGCGAGCATCATGTGACGGTGATAAAGAAGACGGGGCCATTGCTCCTTGAGATCGGGGAACTGTCCCTCGACCGTTGATCCGTCCGATCTTGTGACACGGTAATTGATGACGTGCGTCCCGGCCGGGTCGGGCGCGAAAAACTCGTAACCGTGATTCAGGTAGGCCAAGTTGAGGTAATGGCTGAAAAAACTTCGCAAAGCACGCGTCACCGCGGGACGCTGCCACACCGAGCTGTTTGCTGGCGGCAAGTCGGGTTGTCCTTGGGGAGCCATGTAGCCAGGCGGCAGCGCACTTTGCGTGGCCAAGTCCCACGGTGCAGAAAACACTGCCGTCAGATGCAGTGCGACGAACAAACTCACCAGGCAACGCCATGCCACATGCCACGGCAAACCCGAACCACCCCGACTACTGGACTGGGGTGGACTTGGCTTGGGCGGATTCGGCCTGACAGTGGGATTGCTTTCAAATCTCTTTTTTGACATGTGCGAAACTGAGAATATCAGGTTACGTGTAACTAAATGGAATCCGTTGGCAGGTCCCTAGCAAATGAAAAACCCTCGCCTCGGTCAACACCGAAACGAGGGCTATAAAGATCGGCCTGAAGAATCAGACCGTTAATCAACCAACTGGGCAATCTGGGTTGTACTGGCCGAGTCGAAATCGAACGCTAGCTCGTAAGATTGGCCTCCTTCGAGCTTGAGCTTCTGTTCGCGGACCAATGTCTGCCCATCCAGCTCGTAAACCACTCGAATCGTATAGCCATCCCACAACTGACCTGCAGCGAGACGTTTTGTTGTGTAGCTACGATTGACTCCCGTTTGCTTGGTCTCGACTCCTGCCAAGAACACCCTTGCCGATTGCGGCACGGTCAGCTTCAGTTCTGTTTCCACCGACTCAGCAACCGCAGCCAATTGGCCTGTATTTTCGCCGCCAAAGCTGAGCGAGATCTCATCGCCCGCGGTGAGCTTCACGATCTTATTCTCTTCGACCATGTTGCCATTTCGCTCGAACTTCACGCGAATGTTGTACGAGTAGGACAACCCACTTCGTAGTCCTCGAGAGCGGAAAGAACGCTCGGTTCCAGTACTCGTAGTTGACGCGTTATTGACGAAAACCTGGGCATCATCTGGAACAGAAACCTTGATCGATGCATCACCCGCGGTGGTACTTACGGCCACTGGCTCAGAATAGATCACGCTGCCATGGCTTCCGTAGCTACCTGCACTGCCGTAGCTGCCATAGCTCGAATAAACCACGTACCCACCATGACTTCCATGGCTACCGTAAGATCCATAGCTGCCGTAGCTGGCTCTTGCCGCACGACGTGCCCGGACTCGGGCAGCGACTCGCCGCAGAGGCCCCACTCGGCCATAGCTACCATAGCTGCCCCCTGAACCATAGCTGCCGTAGCTGCCACTTGAACCGTAGCTGCCGTAGCTACCAGATGAACCCCAACTACCGTAAGACGAGGCCATGACATCGCTTCCTAGCATTGCCAAAGCCAACCCTGCCGTGAGGGTGAGCCCGATAATTTTGCCTTTTCCAAAAACTTTCATCAGGTGCCTCCCAAAATTTCACATAGCTGCAAGCGGAACCACACTCCCGCACAACTCAACAAGATAGCAACAACCGACAGTAATTCAAGCAAACTACGTAAAATTACCATGATTTAAGGATTGGGCAATTTTGAGGCCAAAACCAATGTCTCAGGCCCTAAAAAGACCCTTAAGCATGAAGCGATGGGTGCTGCTGTATCTTATCTCCCGGTGCGTTGGAGCCGTCTCAGGGGTTGCCAGAGCCGAGACTTTTCCACTATGCAAACAAACATGACTGATAACTCTGAACAAGCACAGCGAATCAAAACGACACGGTCCGCGTTGCGTGCGTTGATGCCTGTGGCGAAGAAGTGGGCCTATTTCGACCATGCTGCGGTTGCACCAATCTCGGGGCCTGCCTCCGAGGCACTCGACGTTTGGCGGCGCGAAGCAGTCGAAGAAGGCGATACAATCTGGCCCCATTGGGCCCATCGTCTGGCTGAGGCACGCAGTGCGGCGGCCGAACTGATTGGTGCATCGCCCGACGACATCGCGCTGGTGCCCAATACAACCACTGGCATTAATTTGGTAGCCGAGGGAGTCGACTGGCGTTCGGGCGACAATGTAGTGACGCTCGACGACGAGTTTCCTGCCAACGTTTACCCGTGGCTCCATTTGGAAAGTCGCGGGGTGGAAACCCGACGGATTCCTACCGACAACGGCCAAGTGGACCTCGATCAACTGGCCGCGGCGTGCGACTCGCACACACGCGTGGTGAGCGTCAGTTGGGTAGGCTACGCGAACGGATGTCGCCGCGATTTGACGGCAATCGGAAAAATTGCGCACGAGCACGATGCAATTTTCCTCGTCGATGCAATTCAAGCATTGGGCGTTTTTCCTTTGGATGTGGAGAAGACTACTATCGATTGTCTGGCTGCCGACGGCCACAAGTGGTTGCTCGGCCCCGAGGGAGCGGGGATCGCCTATTTTCGTCGCGAATGCCTCGAACGATTGCACCCCATTGGCGTCGGCTGGAACAGCGTGGTCCACGCCAGCGACTTCAGCCGCATCGAGCTGGACATAAAGAAAACAGCGGCCCGCTACGAAGGGGGCTCTTACAACATGGCCGGTTTTCTTGCGTTGGGAGCAAGTATCGAATTGCTCAATTCCCTAGGCACCGACAATCTTGCCGCAGCCATTCTCGACATCACCGCCCAAGCCAGCGACCGGCTGGTTGACCTGGGAGCCGTGGTCCAGTCGCCATGGCAAACCGAAATGCGATCAGGCATCGTTTCGTTCGCGCTCCCCGGCGTCGATCCTCTCCAGGTGCGCAAGCATTGCCTTTCGAAAGGCGTCGTGCTGAATAGCCGCGCCGGGCTTTTGCGTATTAGTGCCCACGCCTACAACAACGGGGACGACGTGGACCGTTTGGTCGATTCGCTACGATCTGTATAGTGCTTTGTCATTACTAAAAATTAGGGTGCAAGCTGTCAGAAGTTGTTTAATGCTAGGTCGTTCTGGCAGCTTGCACCCTAATTCTAAGAGTTGTCAAAGCACTAGGGCATGTCTAAGGGTACCGCCCACATTCATGTAACTTTGCACGCTAAGGGTGGTCCCAAGAGCTAGAAGCAGTCACATTCTGGGACGATGAATTCGGAACGAGTTCTGGGACTCTACCATCGTCGTATATGCTTACGCCACAAAGTTGCCAACATTGTCCCAAAAACGGTCGTTTTAGGGAAATGGGGCAAGCCTCAAAGTGCGCCGAACGATGAAGCGAATGGCACGTAGAAATTCGCAACCTGTTTGGTGGTCGATGCTAAGCATCGCTATCACAGCACCGCTGCAATTTTTCTTTTGCAAACTGACATCGTAGAAAAAGGCCTCACTTGCTCGGATGGTTTTTTCCACAAACCC
>JAJDED010000020.1 GCA_029259915.1 Planctomycetota bacterium
ACCTCGTAAACATCGAAATCCAGCTTCGCAAATTTCTCGATTTCTCAGGCTCCAACGCGGCCGTGATTACCAACAACTTCGACTGGTTTGGGCAGATTCGGCTCGTGACCTTTCTTCGTGAGATCGGTAAACATTTTTCCGTCAACACGATGATGGCGAAGGACTCAGTGCGCGCACGCCTCGAAGATCGTGAGCAAGGCATCAGCTACACCGAGTTCTCGTACCAAGTCCTCCAAGCCTACGATTTTCTCCATCTTCATGACGAACATGCCTGTCGCCTCCAGATCGGCGGCAGCGATCAGTGGGGTAATATTGTCGCCGGAATGGATCTCGTTCGTCGAATTCGTGAAGGTGCTACAACCTATGGCATGACAATGCCCTTGGTCACCAAATCGGACGGAACAAAATTTGGGAAGACCGAATCCGGCGCAATTTGGCTCGACCCGAAGAAAACCTCGCCCTACAAGTTTTACCAATACTGGCTCAATCAGGCTGATCAGGACGTGATCAAATTCCTCTGCTACTTCACGTTTCTGACGAAAGATGACATCGACGCGCTGATCGAGCAGCTCAACGATGCCCCACACCAACGCGCCGCGCAAAAGCGGCTAGGCGAGGAAGTTACCCGTATGGTGCACGGCGAGGAAGCACTGCAAGGGGCTATCGCGGCAAGCCAAGCAATGTTTGGCGGGGAGCTTAGCGGACTGGATGATGCCACCCTGGAGGATATTTTTAGCGAGGTGCCATCCAGCGAAATTGAACAATCGGAGCTTAGCGCAGACAAGCTGCTCGCCGATGTACTTGTTGAAGTCGAAGTCTTCGCCAGCAAGGGCGAAGCACGCCGCATGATCAAAAACGGTGGGCTTTACCTCAACAACAAACGCATCACAGACGATACGACTAAACTGACCCCGGAAGCCCTCGCCTCCGACCGCATCGCCATTATTCGCAAGGGTAAAAAGAACTACCACCTGCTTCGATTTGTTTGACCGCTACGCGTTGCCCGTGCCCTTGTCTGAAAGATACAGGCGCGAAAGTTCGCTTTTTAAATAATCGAATGCATCATCCACTGTATCAACCAAGCGAAAAAGCGAAAGATCTTCGGGGCTAATAGTGCCCCACCTGACCATGGCGTCGAAATTAAGCACATCGTTCCAGTAGTCACTTCCGTAGAGAATGATGGGCAGGGTCTTTGTCGTTTTCTCTGTTTGAAGCATGGTCAGCAATTCAAACATTTCGTCCATGGTGCCAAAGCCGCCGGGGAAGAGAACGAGGGCCTTGGCGAGGTAGGCAAACCAAAATTTGCGCATAAAGAAATAGTGAAACTCGAACGAGAGCTCTTTCGATTGATAGGGGTTGGGGGCCTGCTCGAATGGGAGCGTTATATTGAGGCCAATTGAACGCCCCCCTGCTTCATCAGCACCCTGATTCGCCGCCGCCATAATGCCAGGCCCGCCGCCGGAGCACACGTAAAAACGCTTTGCCGGGCGCAGTGAGGATTTGGACCAGGCTGTGATGCGTTTTGAAAGTTCACGGGCGTCTTCATGATACTGGGCCAAAAGAACACCACGCTCCGCGACCTCATAGGCCGCACGAAGCACATTCTTCTCACCATCGATCGCCTTTTCCCAGGCTTGTTTCTCGGTATCACGTCGCGAGATAGCCTCGCGTATCGGAAGCGTTCGTGCCGATCCAAAGAAGACAATCGTATGGTTCACATTAAGCCGGTGAAAACGATCTTCAGGCTCAAGGTATTCGCAGAGAATACGCACCGTACGAGCAGGCGGACTCTCCATAAACGTATGGTCGTGAAATGAACTTAGCGGTTGGTACGCTCCGGGGAAGGACGATTTTCGGGACATATGCACAGGACTCCATCAACATGGTAGGGTGGTGCGTTTCCATACAATTTCCTCATTGGTTATACACCACCGTGCGCAGGATTCATAGTCGCCGGGGTTTCACAGGAAGGCATCTCATTCAATGACATTGTTGAGCGTAAACGTAAACAAGATCGCGTTGATTCGGAATAGTCGTGGCGGAACGGTCCCCGAAGTCACTCGAATGGCACAGATCGCGCTGGATGCAGGGGCACACGGAATCACCGTGCATCCCCGACCAGACGGACGCCACATTCGTACCCAGGACGTGTACGACCTCGCGAAAATGCTGGACGTCGAGTTTAATATCGAGGGCTATCCAACCGACGAATTCATGAAGTTGGTGCTCGATGTACGCCCCGCCCAGGTGACGCTGGTACCAGACGAACCGGGGCAGTTGACCTCCGATCACGGATGGGACATTCCAAGTGCGAAGGAGACGTTGAAACCGCTCATCGGTGAACTAAAAAATGCAGGGATTCGGGTAAGCGTGTTTATGGATCCCGTGGTGGATCAGATCGAGCGTGTGCCAGAGATTGGCGCGGATCGGATTGAACTCTACACCGAGGATTACGCACGCGCCTACGGCAACGCAGACCACGAAGCGGTACTGAGGCGCTATGCCGACGCCGCGCAGACCGCAGAGCGACTGAGCTTGGGGGTCAACGCAGGGCACGACCTCGATCAGAAGAATCTGCACGAGTTCTGCAACCGCGTGCCCAACGTGCTGGAGGTATCAATCGGTCATGCACTGATATCCGAAGCCCTCGAAGAGGGACTACGCAATACGGTAAAAGCCTACTTGCGCGCGCTCGGGCATGAGTAAACCATCCGTAGGGCTCTGTGCACAGTGCAGCCACGTCCGGCGAATCGAATCCAAAACAGGCACGGGCGTCTACTGGATGTGCCTGCTCTCAAAAGCCAACGCCCGCTTCAAACGGTATCCACGCCTGCCAGTAAGCCAATGCGAAGGCTTTGAGGAAACATCCCCTTAGAAAAGACCACGGACATGGGGTTTTCTTTGATTCCCTTTTTCCTAAGAACAAAGAATAAGTGCCCTAACCTACTGCCGCGAGAGAAGCCACCATTTCATCGTGCTCGTTACGATTTCATGGGCCTCCTGCTGCGCGAAGTGGCCTGCACCCGGAATGGTCACCAGCGTGTAATCCTTCTCCATCTGTTCCCAGCTATCATTCAGCGCCGGGTAAAGCAGAGCGGTGTCATTCATCCCGTGAAATTGCAAAACTGGCACGTGGATTTTGGGAAGAACACCGTCCGGAATTTCCTCGTACGGCTCTCTCGGATAATTCTGCCGATAATAATTCATCATGCCATCGAAGCTGGATTGCTCAAACGCGGCTTTGTATTTTTCCTTCAAACCGGCATCGCCGCGAGAAACCATAGTGGACAACATCTCAGCATTTAACCGCGTATGCGAGTCCGGCTCTTGAAATCTGCGCGCGTAGATGGAATTCGCCTGCTGCTGCTCACTGTTCGCAAGTTCACGTGAGAGCGGCTTCGGGTGAGGCAGGTTGACGATAATGAGCTTCTCGACCATCTCTGGCTCGCTCATGGTGAATTGCCAGGCGATCACACCACCCCAGTCGTGCCCGATAATGATGGAGTTTTCCTGCCCCTGATCCCGGATAACGGCGGCAACGTCGGAAACGAGCAGGGTCATGTCGTAATTTTCCTGCCCCTCAGGTTTGTCGCTCAGATTATAGCCGCGACAATCCAGAGCAGCGACGGTAAAGTTATCGGACAACCCGGCCATTTGATGATGCCAGGTGTACCAAAAATCAGGAAATCCGTGAATAAGAACAACTAACGGGCCCTCGCCCATCGTGGCGTAATGAATGTTGACACCGTTGTTATCCACGTAATGATGCTCGACATCCGCTGTGACGTCGTTATCCTCTGCGAATCCTGCCGCGCTCACCGCCACCAGACACAGTGTAAATAGTACTCGTTTCAACATCCCGGACTCCCCTTCGTTCCCATCATATTTTAGTCAGCTCAACGCAATAGGAGATGAAACACCGTTGCGCGAAGAGGGTTCGCTCCCGCCCAACATTTAATCGAGGTCGAAGAGAAGGAACCCATAAAAAAAACGGTGCTGACCCTTAGGCCAGCACCGCAATAAATCGTTTTTCGAGCTTACATCATGCCGGGCATTCCGCCCATGCCACCCATTCCGCCCATGCCTGGCATGCCACCTCCCATGCCGGGCATTCCGCCGCCCATTCCACCCATACCATGGTCGTGATCGTGGCCGGCGTGCTCATCTTCCTCTGAGGGGATTTCGGTGACTAACGAATCGGTCGTCAGCAGCAGTGCGGCCACGCTGGCAGCATTTTGCAGCGATGCGCGAACTACCTTCGCGGGGTCGATCACTCCGGCTTCCACTAAGTCGCAGTATTCATCTTTGTCGGCGTTGTAGCCTTCGTTTTTGCCTTTGGTTTGGCGAACACGATTGACGACCACGGCCCCGTCGACCCCGGCGTTCTCGGCGATGTAACGCAACGGATAGTCGAGCACTTTGCGCACGATTTCGATTCCGAGTGCTTCGTCGCCTTTCAAATCGAGTTTGTCGAGCGCCTTTTCCGATCGAAGCAGCGCCACGCCACCGCCTGGCACGACACCTTCGGCCAAGGCTGCTTGGGTGGCTGCCCGGGCGTCGTCCAACAGGGCTTTGCGCTCTTTCATTTCGGTTTCGGTGGCTGCACCGCAGTTGATTTGAGCGACGCCGCCGGCCAATTTTGCCAGGCGTTCTTGCAGTTTTTCTCGATCGTAATCGCTGTCGGAGTTTTCGATCTCGCGACGGATCAGTTCAGCACGGGCGGTGATATCTTCCTTTTTGCCACCGCCGCTAACCATGGTGGTGGTGTCGCTGGTAATGACGACCTTGCGGCATTTGCCCAAGTCGGAAAGTTGGACGCCATCGAGCTTGATGCCGAGATCTTTGAAAATTGCCGTTGCTCCGGTGAGCGTGGCGAGATCCCCCAACATGGCCTTGCGACGATCGCCGTAGCCGGGGGCCTTGACCGCACAAACGTTGACAATGCCGCGTAGCTTATTCACCACAAGCGTGGCTAAGGCCTCGCCTTCAACGTCTTCGGCGATGATCAAGAGTTGCTTGCCTGCTTTGGACACGGCTTCGAGTAGGGGAACCATGTTCTTGGCATTGGAAATTTTTTCTTCAAATACCAAGACCAGGCAGTTCTCGAATTCGACCGATTGGTTGTCTTCGTTATTGACGAAATGGGGCGAAAGGAATCCGCGATCGAATTGCATGCCTTCGACCACTTCGACGGTCGTTTCGTTGCTGCGGCCTTCTTCGATTGTGATCACGCCGTCTTTGCCAACTTTGCCAAACGCCTCGGCAAGGACATTGCCAATCGAGGGATCGTTGTTGCCGGCGATGGTGGCGATTTGCTGGAGGCTTTTCTTGTTTTTTACGTCTACCGGTTCGGCCAATTTGCCGACCGCGGCGGAGACGGCTTCCACAGCCTTGTTGATGCCTCGGCTCAGTGCCATGGCATCCGCCCCGGCGGCGAGCATTTTCAGGCCTTCCTTATAAATTCCGTGAGCCAACACGGTTGCTGTGGTGGTGCCGTCGCCAGCGACGTCGTTCGTCTTGCTGGCTGCTTCCTTCACCAGTTGGGCTCCCAGGTTTTCGTAGGGATCGACCAACTCGATATCCTCGGCAACGGTGACACCATCTTTTGTGACTTTTGGCGACCCCCAACCTTTGTCCAACACGGCATTACGACCACGGGGTCCGAGAGTGCTGCGGACCGCTCGAGCCAGTTTTTCAACTCCAGCCGCAAGTGACCTGCGGGCATCGTCCTCAAAAACCATTTGTTTGGGCACGTTCGACTCCTCTTTTGTTGTTGTCTAGTGTTATTTGTCTGGTGTTATTTGAATATCGAGGGCTTGTGTGAGTTTTTTGCCTTACACTTGCACTTGGGACCTTGAATCAGCACCCCTCCCTCGGGGATGGATCAAAGCCTTTTTTGGCAGGTACACTGCAACGTAGAGACTCTTAAAAGCAAGCAGCGTGCCAACGGCAAGAGTGGAGAGTCAGCAGACGATTCATGCCTTGTTTCTAAGGATTACCAGAGATAAGGCGGTTTGAGAGACTCCGCCAGGAAGGTCCATAAAATGCCATTTTGGCAGTTTCTTGGGTCGGTCTCTACTCTTGGCGATTAGCTGCTCACTGTGTTGGACCGATCCATCTGGCACGGTACTTGCCCTTATGAGGGACTGGCCCAACCGTGCGTTGTCTTTTCCAAAGGCAACTCGGTTGGGGCCAATCCTCTCTACACGGAACATTTGCTAGTGAACGACATCTACGCACTCGCCTAGATCCTTCTTTTCTAAAGATTGAGAAGACGATTAGCGCAAGGGCCCCGCGCGATTGGTGGGCGCTCGCGCTATTTGTCTCATCTTCTGCTCAATAAAGGTCAATCATGGGAGTAGACCAATGTAATCGCCTTTAAACGGATACAATCCAAAAACACGCTGAGGAAGGCATATTTGCCGGCCTGAGGAGACGCTTACGCACGAAAGTATCTGCGTTTACGCGTCCGAACGACATGGTGCGCGCTCATCGGGCGCTATCGACACTGTGTTGTTTCACTCCTCGTTAGGTGGTCGGGGAGTATCCGCCCGAAGCGTGCGCAACAAGCCGTCGACACCGACGAACCCAGGAATGACTATTCCTGCGGATTGGCGGTGATCCGCGCCCTGCTGCGCTTGAATGCAACGCCTTTGAAGAGGAAATGCGCGCTTTGCGCACCGAACGCCTTTCACCAATATGGTGAAAGTGTGTCACCGTGATGGTGCGCGCATACATAACATTCTTTGCTGTAAAGGCTTAGGGTGCTCCGAAGGCCTTCTTTTCGCTGAGTTTTTGCAGTTCTGCAACATTCTGACTCACAGCAACTCCTGGATGCGTAGTCACTTCTGTCGATTCGTCTGCGAATCACCGATTTGGTGTTTCCCGCGGTTTGCGAAGTCTTCCAAACGATCGCAACTGCGTATTTTCCTCGAGAAAGTCTTCAAATCGGCTTAATCGTCATAAACCCATTGGTGACACATTCATGGGCGGCGCGAGGTTGCTGAGAAGGGTTGTTGTTCGAGGCCGATTCGCACATTTGGGGAGCATAAGCCCTCGGCTGGCACGCAGATTGCAAAGGAATGTGGCGGAACAGTTATGTCATGGCCCATTCAGGTCGGCGTGTACGTCAGCCATTTGGGTATGCAATAAGTTGGTCAGAACGAGAAAAAGGCTTTAACATGTTTAGTTATCAGCAGCAGAATAACTGCGATTACGACTCGTTGATCGTGGATGGAAAAAAAGTACATTCACGTAAGAAGGGGGTTGGTGTTGGCCGTATGCGATTCGCACTTTCAAAAAAGCGGAGTACTCGTACTCGCAGCTCAGGTCAGGCGATTGTAGGGATAGGGCACCGCCGAAACCGAAAGTGGACTTGGTAGTGTAGGTTAATTAACGGGTATCGCGCCGCTAAACAGCGATAGTCCGGCAGGCTTTGAACGGCCTGAGCCGGACTTTTTTTATGCGTTTCAGCCTGGTCGTCATCCGCAGAGCAGGTCGCTAGAATGTCGGCAATCCTAGCAACTTCCCTATCAATCGGTTCAGCAATCTTTCTGGCTATGAGCTTGGAGACGATCAAAGCGGCGATTCCGCACCGTGCCCCGTTTCTTCTGATCGACGAAGTCGTCGAACAATCGGAGCAACGGATAGTTTGTCGCAAAACATTTTCTGGCGACGAATTCTGGTACCGTGGGCACTATCCCCACTTTCCGATCACACCGGGTGTGTTGTTGTGCGAAGCGGCCATGCAGGCGGGGGCGGTGCTATTGGCTAGCAAGGTGCCTGACGATTCGGGGGCGGTGCCAGTGGCCACCCGGGTGAATAACGTGCAGTTCAAGAAAATGGTTTTTCCCGGAGACACGATCGAACTTGAGGTGAAACTCGTTGAACAACTGGCCAGCGCCTTTTTTCTCAAGGCGCGTGTGACGGTTGCCGGCAAGGTGGCTGCCCGGTTGGAATTTGCCTGCACGCTAGCTGAACCTGAGGCCTGCTGATGTCTGCCGACTTTTTGCAACTGGCTGGGAAACGCGTGTTGGTGTTTGGCGTGGCCAATCGCAAGAGCGTTGCTTATCACGTGGGCCAAGTGCTTCGTCAGGCCGAGGCCGAGGTGGTTTACGTAGTCCGCAGTCCGGAACGACGCGACTCGGTGGCAAAACTCGTTGAAGGCAGCGACGTTTACGTGTGCGACGTGGAGCATCAAGAGCAGATTGACAAACTCGCATCCGATTTAGCTGAGCAATACGATAACTTTAATGGCTTGGTGCATTCGATAGCTTTTGGCGATTACTCGGAGGGTCCCAAGGCATTCCATGAAACCAGCAAGAAACAGTTGTTACGAGCATTCGACATTTCGTGTTTTTCGCTGGTGGCTATTTGCAATGCGTTGAAGGATTACCTTACTTCAGATGCCTCGGTGGTGACCATTTCGATATCCACCACGCGTATGGCGAGCGAGAATTATGGTTTTATGGCTCCGGTGAAGGCGGCCCTCGATTCGAGTTTGGCGTTTCTTGCGAAATCGTTTAGCCGTTTCTCCGAGATTCGATTCAATGCGGTTGCTCCGGGATTGTTGAAGACTTCTGCGTCGGCCGGCATCCCCGGTTATGTCGATTCCTATCTGTATGCCGAACGGGCGACACTCCGCAATCGAGCGGTTCAAACCGAAGAAGTGGCCAACACGGTGGCCTTTCTTCTGAGCCCTCGCTCCAGTGGGATTACGACTCAGCGATTGGTAGTTGACGCAGGTATGGAGGTGAATTATTTCGATGAGCGGCTGATCCGGGGTTTTTTGCAAGGGGACCCGCTGGGGGGCGAGTCGGAGTGATTTGCCGAAAAGTCCAGCTAGGAAAATCGCAGGTTTATGGATTTTTCGTGATTTCACCGCTGGAAAACGAGAGTCTTTCGATTCGATGATGGCAGAATGTCGCCCTAGATGATATTCTGTAAGTAGAGGCGGAGTCACGAGTTTGGTCAGCAGCCGAAGTAGCAATGGAATGATACCCGAGGAAGTTGGTGAGCGTGTGTACTCCAAAAGGTAACAGAGAAATCTCATCTTCAGGACAATCGAATCGATGGTCGGCGCTGCCATTTGGCAACATAGTGGCGGTGCATGCGTTGTGTATGCGGTGTGCCGTCATGAGTTGAGCACCCCATCGGTTCGATGCGCTATTTATGTCTAAAGCAGTGGCCCAAAGTTTTCTGGATCTTGTGAGACGGAGTCAGTTGATCGAAGAAGATCAGCTCGACAAGTTTCTTGCCAAATATCTGGCAAGTTGCGGCGGCACTCTACCAGAACGTCAAGAGGCGATTTCTGAAGCGCTGATTGAAGCCGACTTGCTGACCGAATGGCAGGCGGAAAAACTTCTCGCGGGGAAGCACAAGGGATTCAACCTCGGCAAGTACAAGTTGTTGCGGCATCTTGGCAAGGGAGGGATGAGTCAGGTTTATCTTGCCGAGCACAAGTTGATGAGGCGTAAGGTAGCCATCAAAGTACTGCCGCAGAACCGAGTGGAAGATTCCACGTATCTCGAAAGATTTCGTATTGAAGCTCGAGCTGCGGCCAAGCTGGACGATCCCAACATTGTTCGCGCGTACGATATCGATCAAGACGGCAAAACGCACTTTTTGGTGATGGAGTACGTGGAAGGCAAGGATCTCCATGTGCTAGTGAAAGATAGCGGCCCGCTGAATTACGATACGGCGGCCGACTATATCGCCCAAACTGCCCGAGGATTGGCCCATGCCCATGCGATGGGGCTCGTGCATCGTGATATCAAACCGGCAAATTGTTTGGTCGACAAGAACCAGACCATCAAACTTCTCGACATGGGTTTAGCCCGGATAACCGATGACGAGGCCTCGCTGACACTGGATAACAATGAAAATGTTTTGGGTACCGCCGACTACCTCGCTCCGGAGCAAGCCCTCAACAGCCATAAAGCCGATACGCGTGCCGACATCTATAGCTTGGGATGCACTTTGTATTTTCTTTTGACGGGGCACCCTCCTTTCCCGGAAGGATCGATTTCGGAGCGGTTGCTTAAGCACCAGGTTGAAACGCCCCCCAGTGTTCTTGTCGCTCGTCCCGACGCGCCCCCAACGCTCGTTCACATTTGCGAAAAGATGATGGCCAAGAACCCGGACGAGCGGTATCAAACGGCTACTGATATTTCTGAGCGGTTGGCGGAGTGGTTGGCAGACCGTGGGAGAGAAGTGGGGGAAAGCGGCAAGCAAAGCGGTTCCAAGTCTGGAGTGGGGAGCGATGTTTTCAGTCGGTTTGCGGCTGCCTTAGGAAAAACAAAACAGGGGTCAAGCAGTGGCATTCATAGCGGCTCTTCTAAGAAATCTTTAATGGCACAATCGTCGGCTTCGGACCTGGCAGATGAAGAAATTGGGCTCGCTCCTTTGGATGAGGAAAATGCTCCCGACGCCGCCGAAGATGCTGGCGACATGGCTGCCAGGTCGACCGACGATCTCACTTCGGCCACTCGCGACACCGTTGCCGAGCGGCCTCACAAATCGCTTATCGAAGAGGCACTCGAAGCAGAGCCAAATCAGCCGGTGGTAAGCGAGCGTTTCCAAACCCAGCCGGGCGAGGTCAACCCGCTGCGCCCGCCCGGTTTTATCGGACCGAGCTATGGAACCCCGACTTGGGTTTATGTGGCTGTGGGAATGGGGGTCTTTGCGCTCTTGGGAATCGCGATTTTGTTGTTTATCTTTTCGTAGCCCGAAATCTAAGGTGTGCTTTCTTGTTCGAGAAATTTCTCAGTTCGACTTTTGCATTTTTTAGCAAGCAGAATAGAACACAGATGCACACAGATTAAGCAGATTTCCGCAGATTTTTTCAGAGTCCTGATAACTGCGTCCATGAGAACGAACCTCTCAACTATGTCGTGATCGGCGCCGATCCGTTTTATCAGCGTTTGTCTGCGTTCTATTCTTTTTTTTTGGACCGCCAGCTAAATAAACGCTAGACGAGGGTGGGGCGTATACTGCTACAATGGGCAACTCCGCCAACCTTGGCTGAGCAAAGTTTTGCTCCCGATTCCTAGATTGCCCGATTGATGAACCCGCTAGTGCGAAAATTACTGTTTGGCGTCGAAGGGCTCGTTTACGGCCCTGCTTACGCTGGGCTACAGCATCTGATTCGTTCGCCCGAGCCGATCGATCCGCAGGCGGCTTGGGACTTAATCGTCGGGGACAAGCCGGCGGTTTACGAATTTGTGTGTGGCCACTGGCCATTGCGACCGCTGCGTTGGCCGTTGTTGCATGCCAAGATGAGGCAGGACCATGTTCTGGGGATCGCTGCACATTATGACGTGTCGAACGAGTTCTTCGAGCTGTTTCTCGACAAGAAGTACATGTTTTACACATGCGCCGATTTTCCCACTGGCACCGAGACCCTCGACGAAGCCCAGCAAATCAAAGCCGACTTTATTCTCAACCTGATCGACCCCCAGCCGGGGCAGAAGATTCTGGAACTTGGCTGCGGGTGGGGACCGATGCTCAAGCGGATTTATGAGCACACGGGCGAAAAGGAGAATCTCTACGGGCTGACTCTTTCTAAAGAACAAGTTGCGTACAACGAACAGCACAACGGATTTAACGTGAAGTTCGACGACTTTATCTCGCACGAATATGATCCGGAGTCGTACGACACGATTTATTCCATTGGCGCTTGGGAGCATGTGCGGCCCAATGAAATTAGGCCGCTTGCCAAAAAGCTTTACGCCGCGATCAAGCCGGGTGGGAAGTTGGTAAAGCATTTCTTTTGCCGCGTGCCAGACCATTTGTTTGCCACGGCCATCTGCTCACAGATTTTTTTCCCGGGCTCGATGGGTTCGCCCTATCGCTCCCAGGTGAAGGCATTTGAAGACGCCGGTTTTCGTATCACCCACCGTTCGATTCACGACTACCGCCCAACCCTGCGGGCGTGGTTCGACAACCTGGTCGCCAACCGCCGCGAGGCGTTGGAACTGGTCGACGTGCAAACTTACAACCGTTATCTCACGTTTTTCCCGGTGTCGTGGCGATATTTCAACGACGGTTTGGGGATGCTGGTACGGTGGGTGATGGAGAAGCCGGCTTAGCCGTTTCTAAAGTGGCATTGCCCAGAACGCGGCTTTCTTGCCAATGGACCCCGATCATTTGGCAATTGATTCCCGAGCCGATACCGAGCATGGCCAGGCGATCTTCGGGGCAGATGTGTTCTGCTTCGAGCGCCAGGGCCATCGTCAACGGTAGCGCGGCTGCCCCGGTATTCCCCAACCATTCGAGGGTGCCAAAATCGATCGATTCGTCCAATGCAAACGATTCGAATAACAACCGGCGATGCGCGACTCCCACTTGATGGCAAATGGTTTTGTCGATCGACTCGCGTTGCCAACCGGTTTCGTTGAGAAAATGTGCAAACGTTTCGACGCCCGTCGCGACGCCTTCGTTCATCAGTTGTTCGCTGTCGGTACGCATAAAAGTATCGAGACCGTCGCTCCGACAAAGTTGATGATGCTCGGTCCGAGCGAGTACGCTGGCGGCAGTCACGCGGTTTCCGGTTTGGGTGAGCGCTTCGTCGCAAAGCAGCATGGCCACGCTCCCCGATCCAATCGTTAGCGAAGCGACAAGAAATTTAATGTCTTTGCGCGAGAGGCTTTGATCCTCGTTAAGCCGAGCGATGGTGTTTTCGACCAACTCCCTGCCACATTCGGTACCTACGACCAAGCCGGCACGGATTTGGCCAAGCTCGATCATGTTTGCCACCTGCAGCAAACCTGTTAGCAGTCCCAGGCAGGCATTCGAGACGTCGTAGATCATGCACGAGGCGGGAAGTTGCAAACCATGGTGGACGGTGCAAGCGGTGGCAGGTTCCAAAAAATCGCGGCAAACCGATCCGTGGACCAAAGCGCCGATTTGCTGTCGGTCAATCCCGCTGGCCCGGATCGCGTTTTCGCCGCTGGCGATGCTCATCGCGCTGGGAGCGGTTGCCGGCGGGAAGAATCGTCGCTCGCGAATCCCGGTCATCAATTCGAGCCGGCCTTCAGGAAGCCGAAGCCGACTGTAGAGCGGGGCAAGCCGATTTTCGAGCTCGGTGGAGGTGACCACTTCGTCCGGCAGCGTGTAGCCGAAGGATTCGAGATGAACGCGTTGGAATTGCATCGTGATTGCGGGGTCGGAACGCAGTGTGGACAAAGCAACGGAAACACCCAAAATACAGGTCGGCTTGGATGCCGTAAACCGGCTGGTCCTTCGACTGTTTTGAAGCAGTGCAGATTGGGTGGCATGCCCTCGTCTGCGTGGGCATGGTCAAGCGTGCTGGAAACCCGTAATCATGGCCACGTCGGCGGACCTCCGAGGCCATGCCACCCAATAGTCTCTGAAGGGATATTCCGATGCAGCCGAATGAGAAAATGCCGCCAACTGCTCGCGATTGGGCAGCCGTGTTGTTTGCCTTGTTGTTGCCGACGTTGGTGACGCTGGCGTACTTTGTTTGGGCTGAAAGTTTCTCGGCGAGCGTACAACAGTCGACTTATACGATTGCGAAGTGTATCCAGTTTGGCTTTCCGGTGTTTTGGGTGTTTGCCGTGCAGAGGCAACGGTTTCGTCTTGCGCTTCCGGCGGCACGTGGTGCGATCTTGGGAATTCTGTTTGGGTGTGTCGTCGCATTCACGATGATTGCGCTATACGAGAACTGGCTGAAGTCTGCCGAGTTTTTCGTAGCCGCGGAAGCACAGATGCAGGAAAAAATTGCTGGCCTGGCAATCGACGAAGCCTGGAAGTTTGCTGCGTTGGGAGTTTTCTACAGCATTTTTCATTCGTTGTTGGAAGAGTATTACTGGCGGTGGTTTGTCTTCGGGCAGTTGCGAAGGTTGATTCCCTGGCAGTTGGCGGTGGTGGTTTCGTCGCTTGGATTTATGGCGCATCATGTGATTGTGCTTTCTAAATACTTTGGTGCCGCGTCGCTCGTCACTTGGTTGTTTTCATTGGCAATTGCCATCGGCGGTGCGTTTTGGGCTTGGCTTTATCACCGCAGTGGTTCGCTGCTGGGGCCCTGGTTAGGCCATTTGCTGGTCGACGCGGCGATCTTCTGGATCGGTTATCAGATTGTCCTTGGCATGGCTGCACCCTAATGGAGCGTCCATTTCGAGCAGTCGGGCGATGAAGCCGGGGGGAGTTGGAATTTGATGACTGAAAAAGGGTGGCACCGACACTTGTCCGCGAAAAGCTCTGCCATCGATAGGGCGTTGTTCGGACAAGTGTCGGTGTGCGCAGCACAAGAAGCATTCAGAATATCCATTCCAGCGGCACTACGGACGACTTCCCCAGCAAGAAATATTGTGCGGAACTCCAACGCCAATCAACAGCCCGCTGCACAAGTCCGGCAGTCACAGGATTCTTGTGCATGTAATCCAACTTCTCTTCCGCTTTCTTTCGGGAGAACAAGTTGAATGGATAATACTTCGGCTGCCAGAATGGATCGGCTGGCGGAATTTTGCTGGCAAACTGTGGAGCCACGCCCCGGAGCATCTTCTTGAGTTTCATGCTGGAGGTTTGTTTCCAACTCTTCATGAACCGGCTTAGCTCACCCGGTTTGTCAAACCAAACGATGAGATGTACGTGGTCCGGCATGACCACGTAGCCCGAGCAGATGCCGTGGTACTCGCACAGCTTTTGCGCAAGCAAATCAAGAAGGGTATCCCGCAACGGCTCACAATCCAGCATCCGTCGGCGGTGATAACATGAGAAGGTGACAAACTGGGCGTTCTTCTCTTGGTCGTAGATTCGGCGACGAGGCATCGCGCCATTGTCGTCTTGGAAATGAACTTGCACAACCTCCTGTGCGTTGCACACGGACAATCGGCCGAAAGAGGTCTGTCGGGTGGCCATACCAACTCCGGCCGACTGTCCATGCCACCCGCGCTGTGACTGCCGGTAGTTAGCACTACTGTGTTTTCCCAGAGTCCACCTTAGTACCCGTTGATTTCTTTGTGAATAACTTTTCCTTTATCATCGAGGTGAACGTATACAAATGCATCGTCCATCCCCAGAAAGCTCGTTGCACCACTTGAACCTAGGTAGTATTTCAGAGTCTCGACGCCAGGCAGCTCATTCCCACCTGAATCTTGGCCCTCACAAATCTCATCTGCCTCGCCAATAAGTCGAATGACTTCGTCGCGGGACATCTCATCGTGGATAAGACGGCTAATAACGTCCTTAGCCATAGCGATTCGGGAGTCAGCCCCTTGAAGCCAAATCGCTCTGTCGAACGGTTGGTCGTTGAACGGATTGAGCGTGTCTGCTATTACCCAAGCTAAGATTGTTCCGAATAGAATAAAACTAGCGAGCAGAATCTTCGAGTTCTTCTTCATGCGATAAGCCTATCCTTGGACGCCGGCGAGAGTGCCGCATTAGTGCAGAACGCTTGTCATGTAAGGAATTGTACAGAATCTGCTTCGAGCCGCACAAATTGCAATTTTGCTAACATTTGGACTACCGGAGGTGTGACACATCGGCCGCACGAAAAGATACGTCTGAAACTGCGGCGGTTTCATCCTCGATTCAGGCATGAAAGTCCACGAGCAACGGACGATAGCACGTTACCCAGCTTAACTTTTACGGCATTTAGTGTGGGTAAAAAAAATATGCCCCCAAGATGTGTTAAAAGCTTGTTTATAAAATCGCTTGGTTTATATTCCGCCGTGACTTGCATCTCCTTTCGGCCGGGTGACACGGCCAACCAACCAATAGGAGTACCGAGGCTGCGATAGGGAAATCGAATCCGATCTTGGTTTGGAACTGTGCACTGTTTTGAAGGCGCACAAACGGTTCTGGCTAGGGGAGGATAGGCAGATTCAATCGCCTCGCGTTCAATGGAATCTTGAAAGTGCCAGGGAAGGCTTGCCGCCGGAGTGCTGTGTGAACAGGCTTTGGAGTGAGGTGGCTCCAATCTCTTCCTATTGGTCGCTTTTTTTGGATCGCCATGATTGGAAGAGCCCGGGGCTTTGCCAGCCGACTTTTCGAGTCCATCCGCTATCGTTTCTTCGATACTTCCAAGGAAGTTCACGACGGTGCATTTGCTGCACCGGAAAGGGAGTGCGATACGATGACCAAGCCATTGATTGGCGTGAATGCGGATTTTCGATCTGCGAACCAGGATGTGCCAGCCTATACGTATGTGGCTGCGGCCTACTGCGATGCGATTATGCAGGTGGGGGCGGTGCCGGTGATTTTGCCCCCCTACGATTCGGAGAGTGCCATTGATACGGCACTCGAGCACCTCGACGGCGTGATGCTTGTTGGCGGGGCGGACCTCGACCCGCGGCGCGATGGCTGGATGCTTCATCCCACGGTCCGTTTGCAAGATTCGCGGCGAGAATCGTTCGATCGAATGCTGATTCGAAAAGTTTCCGAGCGACGGATGCCTGTGCTGGGCATTGGTGCGGGCATGCAACTGCTGAACGTTTCCCAGGGCGGCAATCTGATGCTGCACATCCCGGAAGATATGCCGACCGCGTTGCCTCATAAAGATCCTCTCGACCCCGCGCACCGCCATACCTTGGAACTCGCGTCCGGGACGATGATGGACCGCGTGTATGGAGACGGCGAACTTCGGGTGAACAGTATGCACCACATGGCGGTGGACGAACTGGCGCCTGGGTTTGCTGCGACGGCAAAATGTCCTGACGGCGTGATCGAGGCGATTGAAAGTCAGATGTCGGATTGGTTTGCTGTGGGCACGCAATTCCACCCGGAGATGGATACCGCCTCGGCATTGGATATTCGCATTTTTGAAGAGTTCTTGGCCGGTGTGGCCGAGTTCCATGGAGCGATGCGATTGGTTGCATGATGTGAAAGGGCGTAATCGGTTCGTAAAATCCGAGCCGAGTGTTTTCTGCTCGTAGGAAGCGAGTTTCGACCCAGGGTCTGACGTTGGCAGGGGAGGCCGGCGTCAGGCTTTTTTTGCGTGCCAAAGTCAGGTGCCGCACCTGACCTACGAACTGAAAGAATTGCCTCTATGGCAACTCTGCTTCGAGGAGAATTTTGGGAATGCGTCGCACGGTTCCCTCGGCATCCATACAGGCGATCGTGCTAGAGCCTTCTGCCAATAGTTCTACATCACGGAAGACTTGATAAGTATGTTCGATTCGGCCTGGCGTTACCCGATCGACTCGCGTGACAATCCGCAACGTGTCGCCAAAGTGGGCGGGTAAATGATATTTGCAGCGGATACTGTGGACGACCAGAAAGATGCCTTGCCGTTCCAGGTCGGCATAGTCGTGCCCCGTCGCGGCTAAGAGTTTCACTCGTGCCAATTCAAAATACTGAAAATAATTGGCGTGGTGAACAATGCCTTGGCCATCGGTTTCGTAGTAGCGGACGTCGATTTCGATTTCGTGCTGCATGGTCGCTTGGGGGGGGGTGATGAATGTTCGGACGCACCGAAATGTTGTGGGTAGTTTCGCATCGTAAACCATTCTGGTCGTGAAGTCCAAGCTAGTACTCTTGGCCGAAGGCCATTGTCAACGTAGCCTGGGCAACGCCCCAGGTCGGTAAGTGTCCCAAGATGTTCGGCTGAAAGCCGTATTCACTTGCGCTCAAGGTGAATATGGCCTTTGGCCAAAGAGTGTTTCTGCGTTTCGATTCCTGGGGCGTTGCCCTAGGCTACGGTGAAGAGAGGCCTTCGGCCAAATTGATCTACTACCACAGGCTCGTACTACGTTGCAAATTGAGCTTGAGAACCCTATATTGGCGGTTCGAGAGGGGTTTTTCTGTTTTGTTGGACCCTTAGCGCTGAAGCTTGGAGGAAGTTATGAGTAGCGGTGAAGATGCCGGCATCGATTTTGCGACGCTGCGTGGGCGCGATTATCCTTCGATACGTCAGTTTACCGTCTTTCTGGAAAATCGGGTCGGCCAGCTTCTTGAGGTGGTACGTCGATTTGAAGGGAGCAACGTCCGCATTGTGGCGCTGACGATTTCCGACTCGACAGAATGCGCGGTGGTTCGGTTTCTGTTGAGCGATCCCGAGCAGGGCAGGGAAGTGCTGGAGCGGGCGGGCCTGGCGATTGTCGAATCGGACCTGATCGGCGTGGAACTGCCCGATAGCCCGCAGCCTTTGCTGCAAGTTTGCACGGCCTTGCTCCAAGCGGAAGTGAACATCACCCAGGTCTATCCTCTTTTGGCCCGGCCCCATGGCCGACCGGCAGTGGCACTGATGGTCGACAGTATTGAAATGGCCATCGATACACTCGCGTCTAAGGGCTTTGCAGCGCTCAATGAAGATGATCTTAAGCATGTCGAGTGACAAAAGTTTCAAGTTTGGAATTTTAACTCTGTATAACAGTTTTCGAAGTCACGACGACGTGAGCAAGCAGCTATTAGCGGTTAGCCATTAGCGTTTTATCCACAAAAAACTTAACCTTCCCAGGCTAATAGCTAATCGCTAATAGCTCACTGATATGCCGATTCAAGTTATCTGCCCCGGATGTCATACGCGATTCAAGGTAGGCGATCAGCACGCCGGCAAATCGGGCGCTTGCCCCAAGTGCAAGGGCCCGATCGAGATTCCCGAAGCGAGCGACGAAGTGGTGATCCATGCGCCGGAGCTGGAAGCGGGTGCTAAGGACGCCCATGGGCGATCGGTTCTTAATCCGATCAAACGCAAAGAAGCAAAGTTTAGCGTGAATATCTTTGTCGTAGTTGCTGGGCTGGTGCTATTGAGTGTGGCGTTTGCCTGGCTGCTGGGGCGTAATGAATTGGGCAGCGCGGAGTTTTGGGTTTTGGCGGGCGGTGCGATTTTGCTTGGTCCCCCCTTGGCTTACGTGGGATATTCCTTTTTGCGCGACGATGAAGCGGGGTTTTACCAAGGGACGAGTGTTTTGCTCCGCTCGGTGGTGTGCGGTTTGGTTTATGCCCTGCTGTGGGGGATTTATATGTTCGTGGGGACACAAATTTTCGGCGACGAAGCGTTTGCCGAGGGGCTCGAAATGGCGCAAATTGCCATGCTCGTCATCCCGATTTTGGCTCTCGGAGCCGGGGCGGCGTTTGTCTGTTTCGATTTGGAATTTATCACGGGGTTTTTCCACTTTGCGCTCTATTTGATGGTGACGATCGGCCTGCGCTTTGTGATGGGTTTGCCCTTGCTGCCAGGAATGGGCTGAGTTGCTTTTCTTATGCGACGCGGGAGTTTTCTTGATCGATGAGTGCGCTGCGTGAACTTCCTGAAATCAGGGCCCTGGGCGGCGGACGTTCTTTGGTGCGAATTCCGCCCGAACTGGATGTGCCGTTGACCGACCGTGTGCGGCAATTGGTCGACACGCCCGAATTCCGCCGATTGCGCGAAATCAGTCAACTTGGTTTGGTAAGCCTAGTTTACCCGGCGGCGAATCATTCGCGGTTTGAGCATTCGTTGGGTGTCTATCGGATGGCTTTGATGTTTCTGGACCGTTTGGCCGACGATCCCCGTTTTCAGGCTGCGGTCCAGGTGGAAGATGCTGAGAAGTTTCTCGTCGCGGCGTTATTGCACGACGTTGGGCATTGGCCTTTTTGTCATCCCATCGAAGATATCTGTCTTGCCCAAGTACCAACGCACGAATTGTTTGCCAACAGTTTTCTGTTGGAGGGAGAGATCGCCGACACCTTGCGAGATCATTGGGGCTTGCAGCCGCGCGAGGTGATGGAAATGCTTACTGGGAAGCCGAAAGACCGCGCCACGCGCATCTTGCGGAGCATGCTTTCCGGGCCGATTGACGTCGACAAGATGGATTACTTGATGCGCGATAGTCTGCATGCGGGAGTCCCCTACGGCAGGAATTTTGATCAAGCCAGGCTCATTCAAAGTTTGTGTCTGAACGAAATTGGAGACGGCCTGGCGATTACCGACAAGGGAAAGACCGCCGCGGAAATGATGGTCTTTGCCCGCTATGTGATGTTTAGCGAAGTTTACTGGCATCATGCCGTGCGGTCGGCAACGGCGATGTTGCAGCGGGCGTTTGTGTTGTTGCACGAAACGGTCGACATTGACGCACTGTTTCGGATGTCGGAGCGTCCGATGATCGAGACATTGCTTGCCGCGGCCGGGGATGGACCGGCAAGGGAATTGCTGGATGGGTTGTTTGGTCCTTCCCGGCGGCTTTACAAACGGGTTGCCCAATACAGTCTGTTTCAAGCGCCGGAACTCTATCAGCTTTTGGCGCGAAAGCCGTACCCGTGGCTGGTGAAGTGTACGGAAAACTTTGCCACGCTCGCTAGCACAGCGCTTTCGCGGGTTGTCGCCCCGCATGAAGTGCTAATTGACGCTCCGCCCGTCGAGTTGGAAGTGGAATTTAAGATCGATGTGTTTTTCCCCAAGGAAAACCACTTCCGGAAATTGGGCGATATTTCGCCGGTGGTGCGAACTCTTGCGCGAGAGCAATTTGACGACTACGTAAAACGGGTTCGCATTTTTACCCACCCGCGCGTAGCCGACGATTTGCGCTCGTTGGTGCGGCTGCCCGAACTGATTGCCGAGGCGGTGAGCATGACTGGCTGAGGCGAATCCAGCTCAATGTGTGGAAGAGGCTTCGCTTTCGGCCGATTCTTGATTCTCGCGGCGATATTCCAAGTAGTGTTTTTGCAGGTCGTAGGGCGTAACAAATCCGGACTCCACGACAATTTCCGCCATGGGGCGCACCCGCACCGACTGCAAGTAGATTAAGTTCGATAGCTCTTCTTCGGTCAGTAATTTTTCTTGAACGGCGATTTCGCCAAATAGCTCTTCCGGCATATCGGCCTGGAAGCGGAGGATATGGAATACCTGCTTGACGGAGAGAATCTCTTTCTCGATAGCCAACGCACCTAATTGGGTGCGCGATTCGAGTTGGCGCTCGAGCGCATCGACAAATTGTTCGCAGGTAATTGCACCCTGCTTCACCAAGTACAGTCCAAAGTGCATTGCTGGTCTCCAATGCAGACGATTCTTTTGATTGAGTAAAGCAGTTCTTTCAATGAGAAAAAATAGTTATCTCTGGCGCAAGGATAGGTTAACACGCACCTAACACAAGGAAATTAAAATAGTGGTTTTTAGCTAGTTTACGTCCGGGAATGTCTTGCGATCGGTAGAACCCATTCAATCGTTATCAACCGATGGATGGGAAGCAGTGAATTGTGGGGGGCACTGCTATGCCGGCGAAACCGCAAGCGAGCCTCGCCAACAAAGGCCAAGTGAATCGCAGCGTCACCCTTGAGGAAACGCCAGACTATCTCCCGTTAGTCTGGAGAAGATGCGTCAAGTTTGCCGATAGGTGTTTTTGGACTGGAAGAGTGTTTCTGTCCGACTCGCAACTCCCCGCAGAGCAAGGTTTACCCCCCGCTTTGTGCCGACTCCCCACGCGGTCAGATGTCGTCAAAAGCCATCTGATTATATTGCCATGATGCTCAGTAGCTCCCACTACTTGCTATTTTCCGAGGCTAGTCAGAACTCGTGTTCCACGCAGACTTGGCGGTTTGTGTTGCAAAAACTCGGATCTCAAAAGCGACTTTCCGCCTCGGATACGGAGCCTGAAACCAGTGGCGGGGAGCGTTTGGAACTCTTGGCGGTCGTACGCGGTTTGGAAGCGCTCGATCGGCCCTCGCGGGTGACGCTGGTTACGAAGAGCCGTTACGTGAGTCGTGGAATCAAGCACAGCTTGGAGGAATGGCGCGCTGGCGACTGGCGCTGGGAGCGTTTTGGGCGGTTTGTCCCGGTTCGCGACCACGATCTGTGGCGTCGTGTGGATCGTGCTTTGCGTTATCATCAGGTCGATTGTCAGGCTTGGCGTTTTGAAACTTCTGTTGACGAAGGTCATGCAAAAGAAGTAATCGCCCCAAAGCAACAGGATCAAGATTTTCTCGGTTGTCGCACGGAGCAGGCCGATCAAGCCAGTTGTCGGACAGCGCAGGTTGCTTCGGTTGAAAATCGAGCCCATGCCACGGGTGCTGGCGAAACACGCCGCAGAACCAGCCGTCCACGCCGACGAGCTCGATCGAAGACTTTCGTCGAGAGGACTCGTTTGGCACCCGACTGGAGTGGTCATCGGATGCGGTCGGCCTTCAGTTGGATAGCGATTTGG
Organism: Planctomycetota bacterium; assembly: GCA_029259915.1. Taxonomy (GTDB): domain Bacteria; phylum Planctomycetota; class Planctomycetia; order Pirellulales; family Lacipirellulaceae; genus Bythopirellula. The sequence goes on from JAJDED010000020.1 coordinate 22,080, forward strand.
TCGGGAGTTTTGGGCACTTTTTTGCGAAATAGCCAGCGTGCGTTGGGAACGACACATTAGCCAACACCGGCAAAGGATTCCAAAAAAAGGCTTAGAAAAAGTCTGTTTCTCAGGAAACGAACGACAGAACACGAGTTGGCTGCTGAGCGGGTGGGCAAAAAAACTCAGCAGGTGCCAATAGTTTCAAGTACAACAGAGATAAGGATCGGAACGTGCGCTCTCAATTTGACGTCAATGCTTTTACACCGGTGATTCATGGTCATCACGAGAATCCGTTCGAAATTTTGGGCCCGCACGAGATCGTCGAGGACGGTCGTCGTGCCTTGGCGGTTCGCGCTTATTTGCCACAATCGCAGCAGGTGTGGCTTGTCGATCCGCAACAGGGCTTTTCTCAGCCGATGCGACAAATCCATCCGGCAGGGCTCTTCGAGGCAATTTGCCATCCCGAGATCCACGACCAGCAAAAAGGACATACCTACCAGCTTCGATCGATCAATCACGAAGGCGAACAGGTAACGATGCACGACCCCTATGCGTTTCCCCCGTACTTGACCGATTACGACCTGCACTTGTTGGGCGAGGGTCGTCACTGGGATTGTTATGAGAAACTTGGCGCACACGTGCGCGAAGTGAACGGCATTGTGGGGATCAATTTTGCCGTCTGGGCTCCCAATGCTGAGAGTGTGAGCGTGATCGGCGAATTTAACGGCTGGGACCGCCGCCCTCATGCCATGCGTAAACATATTCCCGGTGGGATTTGGGAGTTGTTTATTCCTGAATTACCAGTAGGTACGCAGTACAAATTTTCGGTCAAGCAGCGTGGCGGGAAAATTGTCGACAAGATCGATCCCTATGGCTTCGCGGCAGAAGTTCCCCCGCGCACTGCAAATATCGTTTCTGACCTCAATTGCTACGAGTGGAACGATCAACAATGGATGGAGACGCGTACCAAGCACAACGCGCTTGATGCGCCGATGTCGATCTACGAAGTCCATTTGGGAAGTTGGCGACGCAACCACAACGGCGAGACTCAATGGCTGAACTACCGCGATCTTGCCCATCAACTGGTCGAGTATTGCCAACAGTTAGGCTACACGCATTTGGAATTGATGCCCGTGAGCGAGCATCCGTTCACAGGCAGCTGGGGCTACCAAACCGTGGGGTACTTTGCCGCCACAAGTCGGTATGGTTCGCCCGAAGATTTTATGTACTTTGTCGATCACTGCCATCAGAACGGTATTGGCGTGCTAATCGACTGGGTGCCAGCCCATTTCCCGAAAGATGACCATGGGCTCGATTCTTACGATGGCTCCGCGTTGTTCGAGCATGCCGACCCGCGCCAAGGCGAGCATCCCGATTGGGGCACCAAGATATTCAACTATGGCCGCAACGAAATCCGCAATTTCCTGATTGCCAACGCGTTGTTCTGGCTCGACAAATACCATATCGACGGGCTGCGGGTCGATGCGGTTGCCTCAATGCTTTATCTCGATTACAGCCGGGAAGATGGAGACTGGATTCCCAACCAATATGGCGGACGGGAAAATCTGGAAGCGATTTCCTTCCTCAAGGAATTCAACGAGCAGGTGCATCTGCAACATCCGGGCGCCTTGACGATTGCCGAGGAATCGACTGCCTGGGGAGGCGTTTCGCGGCCAACCTATCTGGGGGGATTGGGATTCAGCCTGAAGTGGAACATGGGCTGGATGAACGATACGCTTCAATACATGCGTCATGAGCCGATCCACCGTGGTTACCATCACGACGAACTCACATTTTCGTTGATCTACGCATTCACCGAAAACTTTGCGTTGCCTTTTTCGCACGACGAAGTCGTACACGGCAAGGGTTCGATGCTGGATCAGATGCCGGGCGATCTTTGGCAGCGCTTTGCCAATCTACGGCTGCTGTACGGTTACCAATGGACCCATCCCGGCAAGAAGCTGCAGTTTATGGGCGGTGAAATTGCCCAATGGAACGAATGGGATTGCGATCACGAACTTCAGTGGGATCTATTGCAGTGGGAATTGCACAAAGGCGTGCAAACCATGATGGCCGATCTTAACAAGCTCTACCGCAGCGAACCCGCTTTGCATCAGGTCGATTTCGAATATCAAGGATTCGAGTGGATCGATAGTCACAACCACAACGACAGTGTGTTGATCTACATGCGAAAGGCGAAAGACCCAAGCGATTATGTGGTCGTGGCTTGTAACTTCACACCTGTCCTACGCAAAGACTATCGCATTGGCGTGCCTCAAGGGGGTTGGTACGACGAGCTGTTCAACAGCGATTCGAAGTACTACGGAGGCAGCAACCAGGGGAATGGTTCTGGCATCTTGGCCGAACAGAGCGAAAGCCATTCGCGGCCGTTTTCCCTGCAGATTACCTTGCCGCCATTGGCTGTGGTTGTGCTTAAGCCTCGAAGATAGAACGCCGTCAAAGCTTAATTTTTAGGGGTGAGCCGAACGTGCTAGCGTCGGGTTTTTCCCAGGTTTACCCGATGCTAGCGCGTTCGGCTCTTATTCCTCTGAGTCGCCTTGCAGGTATTCGTTGAGCAGCTCGCGATCGAGCCCGGAGCGGTCGAGTACTGCGCTCAGCATTTGTCGCTGGGAATTTTGCAGGCGAATTTGCGACATGATCTGCATTGCCTGCGAGCGATCGGCGCCAGCAAGAAACGAGCTACGCAGCTCCTCGGCGGTTTGCTCGCGGCTGGCAAGACGAATGATGAATGTCTGGGTTTTATCAAAATTTTGCAGGGCGACAACTTCGTCTGGTTTGAGAGCAAATGCCTTGGTCATGAAGTCGTTGCCGACGGCCTGCAAGGGCGGGGCGTCGCCCAATCGCGGGCCACGCTGCATTTCCATTTGAGTCGAGCCAAAAGTTAGCCAACTGAACAGATCGGTCTTAACAACCTCATTGCCGCTATCGGTAAAATAGGCTTCGAGCGGCTTCCCAGACTCCTCGGCTTGGGAGGCCAGATCTTCTGCTTTTGCCAGTGCCAATTTTGCAGCCTCTTGCATTTTCCAGGCGGCGACAACTTGTTCGCGTACTTCGTCGAGCGGAGGAACACGGCTTGGCTGATCTTCCACCTTGGCCACCAGATACCAATAGCCATCGATATCTTTGGCGAGTAGGGGCTCGTAAAGATTGAGGTTTTGAAAAGCGGCTCCGACGACGACTTGACGACCGCTTTGGGCGTCGACCGCTTTGCCAACCAAGGTGTCGGCCAACTCCCGCTGGGAATGAAGGCTTGTTTGCTCGTATGCAAGTTTGGTTTTTTTTGCTATTTCTGTGAAATCAGACAACCGTTCCGGCACGGCAGGAGGCTCGCGCTGTTCGCTTTCGGCCGCGACCAATTCGCCCCCGTAGCGATTGTAAACCGTGGTGAGATCGGCATAAGCGCCTTCCACTATCCCTTTCAGTTCCACAACTGCTTTGTCGTTGGCCAATTGGCGACGAATTTGATCGCGTACGCTATCCAGGGACTCGTATTCCACCGGTTCTTCATCGTCGTCTTCTTCGCTCGAAGATTCCTCGTCGGCAGGTTTTTCTGTGTCGAGGTCCTCTTGGAAAGCAGTCAAACGAAAAGAACTTGGTTGACGGGCATCGCTCGAATTGGTGGCATCGGGCTGTTCGTCTTGCTCATTATCGGAGGAAGTTGCTTCGGCGTCTGATTGTTCGTCATCAGGCTCATTTTCAGAGTCGCTTTCAGAGTCGCTGGAATCTTCTGTAGCCGATTCGGTTTGACTCGACATTTTCACGAATTGAGTGCGCTTGTTGCGCTCGTAATAATCTGCGATTTCTTCCTCGCTCACTTCGCCCAGCATGTCATTCGTCCAGGTGCCCACGTCTCCCAGTAGGTAGTGCAATCGCACACGGCGGGGTTCGCGGAAACCGGGTGCAGGCGACGGCAATTCTTTTCCCAGCAAAAATACCGGATTGCCGCGGACCCGATCTTTGTGTTCGTCGTAAAAGGCAACTAGCTGTGCTTCGCTTGGTTCAGAAACTTCAGAGACAAAATCGGCCGACTTCACAATCGCAGCTTCCAGGGAAATCAGATCATTGATCCGCTGCCAATCTTCCCAGCGATCTTCGGGCAAAGCGCTCATGACCGAAGAGGTGATGCTGTTCATGTAAAAATTGCTCAGCAGCAGTTCTCGCAATCCGGAGAAAAGCCATTGCTCGCTGGTGCGTAGGTCAAAGCGGCGCATTCCTCGGAGGATGTTGACAATATCTTGGTCGTTAATTCGGCGGAGTCCCGTCTCGTGCAGGAAATGATTGATCATTTCGTCGCTGACGTTCATTCCCGTTTTTCTTGCCTGCTCGGCAAGAATTTTCGTAGAGACGGTGCCCACTCGGACGGCTTCCTGCCTAGTGTTGGGAGGCATGATGAAGTCGGGGACTTGCGGTTTGATCGGGGTGCCGCCATCTGCCACAACGCGTTGTCCACCTTGCATCTGCAGATTTTGCAGGAATTCGCTAATAAAATATCGCCGCTGAACCAGCATCTCCAATTCTTGGGCCTTTATCGAACCCCCGTCCCAGGAGGCTACGACCGCTTTGGGCGACCGGCGTGGGCCTCCGCCTGCCTGCTGGACGTATCCCATCAAGGCATCGCCCACGACGAAGATAAACATCGCTAGCACCGCGGCAATCGCCAAAAATGCTTTTTGATGCTTGCGGAAAAAGCGGAAAGGGCTGGCCATCGAAGTGTCCCAAGCGTAAAAGTCCGGACCAGAGCCACTTGACAGCCCTGCCGGTGCAACAGTAATGATTGACGACAGCAATTGTCGCTATGAAAGCCCGTGATTCTATTGGAGAACGACGTAAATGCAATCCCAATCGGCAGTGTGGGCGACGTGGTCGGGCCTGATTGGGCTGGGATTGAGGCATCCCCTCGAGATGGTTTGAGCTTTCCAATGAAATAAGTTTGTTGGATTTATCCCCCGCAGAAGGGGGGGTGTGAGTTGCCGTCGAGATAGAGAATTCCGTCAGCTTGGTGTTGCCACCAACAGAGCGGCTCGTAAGGATTGCCCGGGTCAGGGGGCGTAGCGAGACTTTGCTCACGGACAGGCATCGTAGCAGCGGATAACAAGAATCCGTGAGACCGGTTTGGAATCGAGAGGCACCCATTCAGAGCGTAACACACCATGGCTAAGAAAAAATCTTCAACCTCCTCGAAAGGCGCCGGCAAGGCATTGGTGATTGTCGAATCGCCTGCCAAGGCAAAAACGATTGGCAAATTTTTGGGCCCTGGCTATCGCGTGGAGGCCAGCATTGGCCACGTCCGCGATCTGCCGCAGGGGGCCAAACAGATTCCCGCAAAGTACAAAGGGGAGTCGTGGTCGAATTTGGGTGTGAATGTCAACGAGAGCTTCACGCCAATCTACGTTATTCCTCCAGGCAAAATAAAACAGATCAAACTGCTGAAAGATCAGCTCAAGGATTGCAGCGCTCTGTATCTCGCGACGGACGAAGACCGCGAAGGGGAAGCCATCAGTTGGCACCTGATGGAAATTCTCAAGCCGAAGGTGCCGGTCCATCGGTTGGTATTTCACGAGATCACCAAAGACGCGATCCAAGCAGCGATCGCTGGTCCACGCGAGGTCGACGAGGGATTGGTCCGTGCTCAGGAAACGCGACGGATTCTGGACCGATTGTTTGGCTACGAGGTTTCGCCTTTGCTATGGCGCAAAGTGCGTCCGAAGCTTTCGGCCGGTCGTGTGCAGAGCGTGGCTGTGCGGTTGATTGTCCAGCGCGAACGCGAACGAATGGCGTTTGTTTCGGGTACGTGGTGGGACCTGTTGGGTACTTTTTCCAAAGACAATGGCGATAATCGCCAATCGTTGGAAGCACCGCTGGTTTCGGTTTCAGGCAAAAAGATTCCTTCGGGTAAGGATTTTGATTCCGCGACGGGAAAATTAAAAAGCGATAATCTGGCTTTATTGGACGAAGCCAACGCACGCGACCTTGCCGACCGTATCCGGTCGGGAGAGTTTCGTGTTACCTCGGTTGAGGATAAGCCCTACACGTCCAAACCATATGCGCCGTTTACCACAAGCACGCTGCAACAAGAGGCCAACCGGAAACTAGGCTTCACGGCCCGCAGGGCGATGCAAGTGGCCCAAAGTTTGTATGAAAACGGGCACATCACTTACATGCGAACCGATTCGACGAATCTTGCGGCGGTGGCGGTCGAGGATACCCGCGGGCTGGTCGAGCGCAACTACGGTGGCGACTATTTGCCAGCCAAGCCGCGAATTTACAAGTCGAAGGTCAAGAACGCTCAAGAAGCTCACGAGGCCATTCGCCCGGCGGGGCACCCGTTTGAATTGCCCGAGGCGATGAAAACGCAGCTCAACAACGACGAGTTCCGACTGTTCGAGTTGATTTGGAAGCGCACCATTGCCAGTCAGATGGCGGATGCGCGCGGGCGTCGGATTGTTGTTTCCATCGAGGGCGAGGGTTGTGTATTCCAGGTGAGCGGTAAAACCATCGATTTCCCAGGCTATCTCCGGGCTTATGTCGAAGGTTCCGACGATCCGAATGCAGAATTGGCCGATCAGGAACGTGCGCTACCAAGTGTGGAAGTTGGCGAGGTGCTCAAGTGTTCGGAACTCGATGCCAAGACCCATACGACGCAACCGCCGGGACGTTTCAGCGAGGCGTCGCTCACCAAGGCCTTGGAAGAACGCGGTATCGGCCGACCGAGTACCTACGCGTCGATTATCGATACCATCCTCGCACGGAATTATGTATTTAAGAAAGCCAACGCATTGGTTCCGACTTGGGTAGCTTTTTCGGTGGTCTCCCTGTTGGAAGAGCATCTTACGAGCCTGGTCGATTACCAATTCACCGCCCAGATGGAAGACGATCTCGACGCGATCAGTCGCGGCGAGCAGGGGCACGTCGAATACCTGGAAAAGTTCTACTTCGGCAATGGCACGCCGGGGCTGAAAAAGCAAGTCGATAATAAGGTCGACGAAATCGATCCCGCGCGGATTGGTCGCATCTTGATCGGCAAACCGGCGGATGGGCCGGAGGTTTATGTGCGCGTGGGCCGGTACTCGCCTTTTGTCGAACAGGGTGACCGTACCGCGTCGCTCAAGGACGAAACTCCGCCCGACGAAGTCACGCTAGAAGCTGCGCTCAAATTGCTGGAGCAGGCACAAATCGCCGAAGAGCCGTTGGGAACTTGTCCCGACACGCAGAAGCCCGTGTATCTGAAGGTGGGCCGATTTGGGCCTTACATCCAACGTGGCTCCACCGACGACGAAGAAAAACCACAAAACGCGGGACTACTCAAGGGCATGGAGCCCGAGGACATTGATTTTGCGACTGCGCTAAAGCTGCTTTCTTTGCCGCGAAATCTGGGAGACCATCCCAAGGAAAACAAGCCTGTGATGGCCTTTAATGGTCGTTATGGGCCTTATGTGAAGTGCGGTGACGAAACCCGTTCGTTGCCCGCGGAGATTTCACCGTTGGATGTAGGCTTGGAAAAGGCGCTCGAATTGTTGGCCCAACCCAAGACCCGTGGTCGTGGAGCCGCCGCGAAGAAAGAGCCGCTTAAAACTTTTGATCCCTCGCCAGCTACAGAAATACCGATTCAGATTCTCGACGGACGTTACGGACCTTACATCACCGACGGAGAGACGAACGTCTCGCTCCGCAAGGGAGTGACTCCCGAGGAGATTTCGTTTGACGAGGCTGTGACACTTCTAGCCGAAAAAGCAGCCAAGGGCCCACCGAAGAAAAAGAAGGCCGCCAAAAAGAAATCCGCCACGAAGAAAGCTGCGAAAAAGAAATCGACCACGAAGAAGAAATCGGCGACGAAAAAGAAATCGGCGACGAAAAAGAAAGCGTCTGCCAAGAAGAAATCGGCTACGAAAAAAACGGCTAAGAAGAAGTGAGCCGTTTTGTGCATATCGAAAGCGAAGTCTCGTTTAATTACTAGCCGCTGGCGGAAGCCAGGGGTCCCACCGGCGCTTCCGCCGGGGGCTAAGATTTTTACTATGCGTTCTATCATCACCGATAGCGTTGTTCTCCCCGCGACTGCCGAATCGCTGTGGGATATGTATCTCGACCCGGGCCAGCACGCCGCATTTACGGGCAAACCTGTAACCATCGGGGCAGAAGATGGGGCCAAGTTCGTCGCGTTCGACGGCGTACTTACCGGCATGATGTTGCGTGCCGAGCGACCGCATCTGATCGTGCAATCATGGCGTTCCATGAAATTCCATGACGAAGACCCCGATTCGACACTCATTCTTGTTTTCTCGCCTAACGGCCAACAGGGACGCATAGATTTGGTGCATCTTGATGTGCCGAGCCACGATTACGATGACGTTGTCGCGGGCTGGAAGAAATATTATTGGGATCCCTGGCGAGATTTTCTGCGTGCCGGTTAGCGCCCAAATTCTACGGGCCCTTCTTCAGGATCAGTGATCGTATTCGAAGGCCTAGTCGCAAGAATTACCAGCGCGAAGAACAAGAAATACGATCCCATGCCGTGGGAGGGAAATTTCGATTCTGCGAGGCCGTGGACTAGCGAAAATAGGATCAGGCAAATCGCAAATAGCACGCCGGAGGTTGGAGTGGTTTCGTGCCGGATCACTGCCACACCGAGGGAACTAAGAACCCAGGCAAGATAAAGCAACAAACCTATCATGCCGGTCATCAACACGATGTCGAGATAAGCATTGTGAGCATGGGGGATGCTCCAGGCAAACATCTCGGAGTATTTCCGGATATTCTTTGAGCTCCAGAAACTGCCAAAACCGTGTCCCAAAAACGGGCGATCTGCCGCTCGTGTTGCAAGTGCTTTCCACAGGGGGAGTCTGCCGGTTAGCGAAGAGACATTTTCGCGTCGCCCCATCGAGGCGATATCCAACGTGGAATCTGCAGTCGCGGAAGTCGTGAAGCTATAGGCGATTCCAGCAATGCAAAGGAGCGAGATTGCGGTAGTTGCCAACAGGATTCGTTGGGGCCCGCGTACTCGCAGCAAGAGAGTAACCAGTCCGGCGGCTAGCAACGCGCCGAGCGAGGTGCGCGATTTTGTCATCACCAAAGCGGCAAAGCCAATACCCAAGATCCCCAACAAAATCCAACGGCTTCTGCGTTGTGTTCCCAGCAGGCAACCACACGCTATGCACAGCAGAGCGGCGTGCATCGCTTGGCTGTTGGGGTGGACTGTGCCCGAGAAACGATAGCCGGCTTGCCAAGGTCGGAAAGTTCCTTGGGCCAATTCAGCAAATATCCCCAGAACAATAAACGAGAGGCAAATGATGATGCACATCCAGGCCAAATCGTTCAGACGTACCTTGCGGACCATTCCCGTAATCGAGATAAACATCAAAGCCAAAATGCCGACCTTGCGAATGCAAACGGCCGACGAGGTTGCCCACACGACGCTTGTCACGCTCCAAGCCAAATAAGCGGCTCCCAACCATACGAGTGTGGACCTCCAGCAAAGTCTTCCCGATGCTGGCCATAGCAGGCAGCACGCTCCCGTGGCGGCCAGCAAACCGTAGCCGATTGTCGAAGAAGGAGTCACGTTTTTCTGACGCAGAGCGGCTCGATTCTCTTGGCGATGGAATTGAGTTTGTTCTTCGATTTCAAAAGTTCTGCTGATGGACCAACTATGTGAAATCAGGCCGTAAGAGGTGCCGATGAAGAAAGCCAACAAGCAGAGGGTTGTCCAGGAAGAAGCCGACTGCTTCGAGGAGTGTTCCAACATCGAGGAATGGATAGTCGGCAGAGTGGTCATAATTTCAACAGAATGAGAATGCGCGGGCGCTGATTCCAAGCTTCAATTGTAGTTGTCCCACCAGCAAGTGTCGAATTTGTATCACAGCATTTTCCGCGATATTTGCAATGTTCCACTGCCCCAATCAAGATAAAACAAGGGGGAAACGTTAGAACGATTGCATGTGTTTATAAGCAGGAAATCGTTACGCTGTTTTATGTATCTGGGAGAGTGGGTTGACGATGCAGTTCGGGAAAAGATGGGCACTTTTAGTTAGCTCGCTGGGCGCCCTATTGTTTGTTGCCATTTGGGGATTGGACCCTCAATTGACATCGAAATTGACCAAAGAAGATGGGCTCGTTGAAACCGTGACGATGGCCCTGTTTGCTGCAACAAGTTTGGGATGTGCATACTTTGCTTGGCGAACGCCAGATGTCTTACGCTGGTACTTTGTGCTGTGGGCGTTGTTGGGGCTGCTGTTTTGGGGCGAAGAAGTGAGCTGGGGCCAGCGATGGATAGGTTTTGAAACCCCCGAGTCCCTTTCCAGCAATGTGCAAGGGGAAGCGAATCTTCACAACCTGCCGTGGTTGACGCCACGCGTTGTCGACAGCCCGACCGATTTCATCACTAGCCAAGGGGCTTTTTACCTTGGATTTTTCGCGTACTTTTTTCTGCTCCCGTTTGTCTTCTGCATGAAACCGTTTGTTGCGTTGCGAGAACGCTTACAGTTTCCCCAAGAACCTGCATCGTTGATGCTGGCAATTTGGTTGCCCGTAGTAGTGTCGTTTTGCTTGGCGCTGTTTACTCCTCCGGGTCCGATACGATTTGCTTTGACTGAGACGCGAGAATGCTTTTTTGCATTTGCGATCTTTCTCTACGTAATGCTTTTGATGAAGCAAATTAGGGAGGTTGACCAAAGGCGCTTGGCGGCAAAATAGGCTGTCAGTTACACAAATAAGCCCAAAGGGCTGGCACAACCCTAGCCGGTGCCGTAAGGCACCCGGTACAGGTGCAAATGTTGTTTTGAGGCCTGGAGGGCCGACACAAAAAGCAATCGGCAGATGAGTCGGCCCTCTTGGCCTACCAGAGGTTGGTCGATTTAATCCGGTGGTTGACACCACCGGCTAGAGATGGGTCAGCCCTCCGGGCTTGGGACACGGAGTCTGCTACGACTTTTGTGTAACAGACAGTCAAGTAAGCTACTCTTCGTCCTGTGCAGAAACACCTTCCGCAATAGCGTAGGCCGTGGCATGGCTGCGGCAGTGTGAAATGCTGATGTGCATTTTGTGGATGCCCGATTGCTCAAAGACTTCGCGTGCTCCGCCACAGAGGGCAATGGTTGGGGCGCCGCCCGTTTTGTTTCGCACCTCGATATCGCGCCAACTAATGCCGCGGATCCAGCCGGTCCCCAATGCTTTCAGAACCGCTTCCTTAGCCGCCCAGCGGCCCGCGTAGTGTTGCGTCGCAGCCTTCTTTGTCGAGCAATAACGAATCTCGTGCTCGGTATAGATGCGACGAATAAAAATCTCGCCGTGGCGCTCGATCATCTGCGCAATTCGCAAACACTCGATAATATCCGTGCCGATTCCGATGATCTGTAGGGCCATGGAGGGGAAATGGGAAAGGGGAATGCGGAAATGGGAATGCTACCGTCTTCCGTCAGTTAATAAATTCAAACTGCACTAATAGCCTTTTAGGCCGCAGGCTTCTTGGGCTCGGTGGAGGACTTCGGCGGATTTTTTTCGTGCCCAGGCGGCTCCACTGGACAGAATATCTCGAACGTCGTCGGGACGCGAGGCCCAATCGTCGCGCTGCGCCCGGGCTTCGGCAAAAAACTCTTCTGCCGCATTGGCGAGCGCCTTTTTTACTTCGCCGTATCCAAACCCGCCCTGGCGATAGGTGGCAGCCATTTCGGCGCACTGCTCGTCGGTCGCCACAAGCGAAAAGAGCTGGAACAACACGTCGCCTTCGGGATCTTTGGGCTCGTCCATCGGACGCGAGTCGGTGGCGATTCGCATAATCTGTTTGCGCTGTGTTTTGGCGTTTTCAAAAACGTCCAGCGTATTGCCGTAGCTTTTCGACATCTTTTCCCCGTCCGTACCGGGAACGCGAGCCGAGCTGTCCAAAACCTTCGCCTTGGGCAGAACAAATACTTCGCCAAACTTGTGATTGAAACTTCCGGCGATATCGCGGCAAACTTCGATATGTTGAACCTGATCTTCGCCCACGGGGACGGTGTCGCTGTCGTAGGCCAGGATATCGGCGGCCTGCAACACAGGGTAAGCAAACAACCCGGCATCGGCAGAAAGCCCTTTTGCTTTTTTGTCTTTATAGGCATGGCAACGCTCGAGAAGGCCCATCGGCGTACCGGTCATCAATAGCCAGCAGAGTTCGCTGACTTCGGGAACATCCGACTGTACGAATAGCACGGCCTTATCGGGATCGAGCCCCAGTGCCAACAAGTCCATCGCCGAATCGAGTGTGTACTGCGACAGCAATTCTTTGTCCCGCACCGTGGTCAGCGCGTGGAGATTTGCAATAAAATAAAACGCCTGCTCGGCATCCTGCAGCGCGATGTACTGCGTGATGGCACCAAAATAATTTCCCCAGTGGGGACGACCGGTGGGTTGGATGCCGCTGAGTACTTGCATTGGTATTGGTGACGTGGTTTGAATTTAGTTGTTGGAGAATTGAAGGGTGCCGGTGATTTCAACAACGGTTGTCGCGCCAATTTCTGCCAAGGCACTGGGCAGCGCGTCGAGGATGGTCATCGAAGCCGTTGGATTGTAGAAGTTTACCGTTCCGAGTTGAACCGCCGAAGCGCCGGCGACAAGAAATTCCATCACGTCGTCCAAATTGGCAATCCCGCCGATGCCAACAATCGGCACATCACACGCCTGAGCCGCTTGATAAACCGCCCGCAGGGCGATCGGCTTGATCGCTGGGCCGCTGAGCCCGCCGATGCCATTGCCCAGCAGCGGGCGTTGTCGTCGCCAGTCGACGGCCATGCCTTGGCACGTGTTGATCAGCGAAATCGCGTCCGCACCTCCCTCAGCAGCCGCTGAGGCCATTTGTGCGATGCTGGTCACGTTGGGCGTCAACTTGGCGATTACCGGATGCCGGGTCGCCTGGCGGCAAGATGCGACCAATTTTTGGCACATCTGGGGATCGGTTCCAAAATCGACGCCGCCGCTCACGTTTGGACAAGAGATGTTCAGCTCAATCGCATCGACTCCGCTTTCGTCAGAGAGCTGCGCTGCCATTTCGACAAAATCATCATGCGTCTGACCGGCGATGCTCACAATAATTAACGTTGGCAGCTTGGCTAAATATGGCAAGTGGTGAGCGACAAACGCATTGATGCCGTCGTTGTCTAAGCCAATCGAGTTGAGCATTCCCGAGGGCGTTTCCACCGTGCGCCAGGGGGCATTTCCCTGCCGAGGGAGTTTGGTAATCGTTTTGGGAATAATTGCTCCCAATCGCGACAAATCGACTAGCGATTCCATCTCTCTGGCGTAGCCAAAAGTTCCCGAGGCAACCATCACGGGATTGGGCAACTGGAGTCGACCAAGCTTCACCGAAAGATCGGCTTGGGGAGGCAGGGGGTCGTTATCGCTGGCCAAGGATTTGCTCGAAGGATCAGATTTGCCGAGAGAGGGAATCTTCCAAGATTATCCTCCCCAATTTACACGTTAGTTAGGCATGCTGGCAACGCTTGGCAAATGCGCGCAGACACCGAGCGCAGGCCACGCAACGAGGTCCTTGGATTCGTTGGCGAATTAGATAATTCCGCCGTGAACACTGTGTGGTGAGAGGTGCGAAGGTTGGTCAAGAAACCAGATTCGCTCCCATTCGTCGAGCATCTGCCGAAGGTTTTCCGATGAGTAAATCAACTGTTGAGCGCGTCGAGCTGGATCTGCCGAATACCCCGGCAATAAACAGCCCGTGCTACCCGCCAACGAGCAGACGGTCACCACCGTCAAAAGCCAGTTGCGCATCTGCGTAGCTCCTCCATGAGCAAGGAAACGCCCCTCCGCCTATTTTGGGCGAAAGTGTGCTTCATTGGGACGGCTTCGCGTCAGGCATTTTTTGCGCTAACGTCAGCCGTCGGTCCCGCAATCGTGAAAAGTTTGTTCGCACCTCAGCCGCGAGCAAAGCCCACCTGCCGAGCTGCAAGGTAGAAAAGGTGCAGAAGGGTATCGAGCCCTAGAGATTGCGCCGAGGGCAATTTGGCCACTTCTGGAAGAAAACTACTGGAAATCTGCCGAAACCCAGGGTAATAGGGCTTTCTGCTGCGAAGGTGGCAAGGAATATCCAGATTGGAAGTAGAAAAAGGCTCAGCCGCCGGTTCCCGATTCGTAACTCGTTGTCGGGGAATAACTTTGGCTGGGAGTCGACGGTGGAGGCACCTGCGAATTCGGCGAGTTTTGGGATGCCGCTTCCTGCTGGGCTGCCAGGCGTTCCAGTTCTCGGACCCGCTCTTCCATTTCCTTACCCGGCTTAAACGTCACCACAAACTTCTTGGGGACAAAGACTTTTTCGCCCGTCCGGGGATTACGAGCCTTGCGGGCGGCACGCTGTTTGACCTCAAAAACGCCGAAATTTCGCAGTTCTATCCGCTTATCCTCGACAAGCGTATCTACGATTGCATCGAACGTTTTCTGGACGATTTCCTTCGTTTTCAATTGAGTGAGACCAATTTCCTCAGAAATGGTCTTTACGATTTCTTTCTTCGTCACGGTGAGGTCCCCTATGAGAAGGATCGTAGCTCCGCCGGGTTAGGGAACGACCCGATACGGGATGGCTTACTCGCTCCAAGTGTAATTGGCATAAGCATTAGTGTCAAGATTACGGGAAATTCCGAGGTCGTCCCGGGGGATAGATAGGCATTCTTGGAAAGCGAGGTGAGCACCTCTCGAAAGCGATTTTCCGAGAAAACAGTCGCTAGACGCTGAAATCAGCGCGAATATGCTCAGTGAGCCTGTATGTTTAGCCGCAGGTGTAGGTATAAAGCCATGACACTCAGTATTTTAGGGCTATGAGCTCTTGGTTTTTAGATTAGCCGATGGGCGCTAGCCCCGGTTCCAAATGGTAAACGTTACCGAGATGAACCGGGGATAGCGCCCTGCAGCTGTTGGCTCACACATGAATCACCGCGGCTTGGGATTCGATCGCTTCAAGCTGATGCAGCTTTCCCTTGCCGCTGCCGGGGCAGCCTTCGCAGGTTTCTTCCCATGCCTGGGGGGTGCGGATGTTCGATTTCCAGAAGGGCCAAGTTCGGCATTGCCGGGGGCGATGATCGTAGATCTCGCACTTTCGAGTTTTGCTGTCGAGGAAAATGCAATCGTAATTGTCTAGCTCGACCAGACTGCGACGGATACCAACACGCCGTACATAGCGGGCTTCAAAGTCGGCGAGCGTCATTTCCAAGTGCTGCGCGATGGCGTCGATTTCTGCTTGGTTCACCCAAACGAATCCAGGTGCACCGCTGCAGCAGTTGCCGCAGCCGGAGCATTTGAATCGCAAACCATCGTGATACCAGGGAAGATCGCCGTTGGACGATGCGTTTTGGACTTTGGCCACTTACAAAACCTCTTAGCAAAATTCCTTAAGAAAACCTTTAGTGGGTTGCAACCATTGCCAACGTCGCGATTGCCTCACATGTACGGTCGATATCTTCCACCGTGGTAAACCAACCCGGGCTCAGACGCATCGTGCCGCCACCGTCAAGGGTTTGCAGAGCCTCGTGCATTCTCGGGGCACAGTGCAATCCTGGGCGGCCTTGAACTCCATGCGTGGCTTCCAATGCCGAGGCAACTTCTTGAGGATCGTAGCCCACGATACGAAAGCTCACAACACTTGTGCGTCTGGCTTCGGTGGGTGGCCCGGCGATTTCAACTCCTGGAATTGCTTTCAAGCCTTTCAGCAAACGCACTGTGAGCGTGGCAAGATGTGCATGGATTTGCTCGACCGATTGGGATTCTAGCCAATCAACTGCTGCAGCCAATCCCGCCAATCCGGGCAGATTGTGATTGCCCGGCTCATACTTGTCGGGCAGCATCTCGGGTTGTCGGTCTTCTTCGCTCCGCGTTCCCGTGCCACCTAATCGAAACGGCAGCAACTTTTCTTCGACACCTGGGCAGATGTAAAGAATTCCCGTTCCCAACGGGCCCATGAGTCCCTTGTGGCCCGGTGCGGCGAGGAGATCGATTCCCAACGCATCCACATCGATAGGAAAGTGACCCAGCGTTTGTGCGGCGTCGACCAACAGCAGGGCAGGGTGATTGTTGACCGCCGCGCCAATCTCGGCAACGGGCTGAATCGCACCGGTAACATTCGATCCATGGATGACAGCCACCAGCGAAGTCTCGGGCCGCAGCGCTTTTTGAACATCTTCAGGCGAAACGAATCCTTGGCTGTCACAAGGGACATAGGTGACCGAGACGTTAGCGGTTTCTTTAAGAGCGGTTAAAGGTCGCAGGACTGAATTGTGGTCGCAAACCGTCGTGACAACGTGATCACCCGGACGCACAATTCCCTGAATGGCCATGTTTAGTGAATCAGTGCCACTGGCGGTGAAGATAACCTCTTTCGGTGCAGTGGCGCCGATCAATCGCGCAATACCAAGCCGTGCCCGCTCGACAATGCGATTTGCTTCGACTGCCTCGCGGTATCCACTGCGGCCATTTGGCGCGCCAAGGTTTCGTTGGTAGTGATCGACCGCTTCGTAAACTGCCTCGGGTTTTGGCCAGCTTGTCGCGGCATTGTCTAAATAGATGCGTGGTTCCATGTTTATCCACCAATTTAATTTATCCACCAATTTGGTACATCGCGCGCGCCGGCTGTTGAAACTCAGGGCTGCCAATGCCGTGAGCCTGCGCTTTGGCAGACACACTGTCCCGCACAAGTTGCCGAATCTCTTCGTCAGTCGCCCGACTTCGCAACAACCGGCGGACGTCCCACTCTTCAGTAGAAAAAAGGCAATTGCGCACTTGTCCTTCGGCCGTCAATCGCAGCCGATTGCAATCCTCGCAGAAGGGTTGGCTTACGGGATTGATGAACCCGATTCTGCCCCGACCGTCGGCAAAGCAAAAATCCACTGCCGGTTGACTCGGCTCGGTTCGCTCGGCCGGCAACAACTCGCAGAAGTGGTTTTCTAACATTGTGCGAATCACGGGGCCCGAGAGAACGTCGTTTTCGTTCCACTGCTGCTCGGCATCAAGGGGCATGAATTCGATAAAACGCAGTTCGAAGTTATGGTCTCTGGAGAATTGCGCCAGAGGTACGACGTCCGCTTCCGTCAGTCCGCGGATGGCCACGGCATTGAGGCGGATTTTCGAGAATCCAGCTTCCCGAGCAGCGAAAATGCCATCCAACACTTTTTGGATTCCTCGACGGCGTGAGATTTTTTCAAACGTCGATTCCTGCAGCGTGTCAAGACTTACGTTCAAGCGGTCAAGACCAGCAGACTTTAGCTCGGCTGCATGTTCAGCCAGGAGTAGGCCATTGGTGGTTAGCGCGATGTCTTGAATTCCCGATATTGCACTAAGCTGGCGAATAAGAAGTGGTAGGTCGGTGCGCACCAGTGGTTCTCCACCGGTCAGGCGCAGTTTGGTGATGCCCATCGTTGCAACCACTTGGACGAAGCGCACAATTTCCTCAAACGAGAGCAACTCATCACGCGGACGGAACACCACGTTTTCTGCCGGCATGCAGTAGAAGCAGCGGATGTTGCAGCGATCGGTCACGCTGATTCGCAAATTGGTATGCACGCGCCCAAACTGGTCGACCAATGCCGTTATGCTTTTCAGATTTGTGTTATTGAATTTGTCGATCATAGGTCAATCAATCTTAGAGAGCCCCGGATGTACCCATTCGGTCGTGCCGTCGGCCCAGTGTTCCTGTTTCCAAATAGGGACGTCTGCTTTGAGTGAATCGATCAACCATTGCCCCGCTTCGAAGGCTTCCCGACGGTGAGCGCTCGCAACTGCCACCGCAACGCTAGCCTTGCCAAGCGGCACAACCCCCAGCCGATGCACAATCAAACAATCGATCAACTGCCAACGATCGCGGGCTTCTTTTTCTAGTTGTTCCAATTGTTTGACAGCCATTTCCTCGTAAGCATCGTAAACAAGCTGTGTGGTTTCCCGGCCATCGGTCTTGCGGCGCGAGATGCCCAAGAACAAGACGACCGCTCCCGAATCGGGCGATTGGACTTGTTCGGCAAGCGATGCACTATCAATCGGCTGATGTGTGATTTCAATCATGTTTGTACAATCATGGCACATTCATCCGCCGCTGACGGGCGGGATACATGCGATTTCTGATTTCTCTTGAACCAACGAATCGTCGGACGCATAGTCCGAATCGATAGCAAACATCGCGTGGGTAAGGTGCGGTCCCAATTGGGGGAAATCGGCAATCAAACATTTGCGCAGTTCGCCGATCGTGGATCCCTGTGCAAGCTCCGCGACGATCTCACTTTGCTCGGCCAGTTCGCGTACCCCGGCGAAAAGTTTGACGGTTATTTTCATAGAGCCACACATGAACCCTTCATGTTACCACCAGATCTTCGCTCGTGCTATTGAGCAGGTGCTTCAGCTCCGGCATGATACCATAAGCTAAGGCCAACAATTTGATGGGATGGATGGTTGGTTTGGCGGTTCCTTGTTCCATTTGAATTTTGCACGTGCTGCATTCCGTGGCACCAACCGCAAAACTACCTGTGCGCACGGCGGTTAGCAAAGGCAGTCCCGCCCGCAGACTATTGCGGTAATTGCGATGCTGAAATCCATACAGCCCCGCGATACCACTACAGCCTTTTTCCAAGTGTTCCACTCGCAGCGCGGGAATCAGCTCCAGCAAATTTCGCGCGGGAGACCCCACTTGCAATGCTTTTACATGACATGGCGTGTGGTAGCCGACCGTGATGTTCAACGGAGAAAAATCAAGTTGCAGTCGGCCACGTTGATGGCAACGCCACAGATAGTAGCACGCTTCGCGACTGTTTTCCGCTACCAAAAGCGCATCCTGATCGCCGGGCAATAGTGTTGGGTACTCATGCGAAAGTGCCAATGCAGCGGAGGGTTCCGTTGCCACGACGGTATATCCCTGTCGCACCGCTTCGGCCAACAACGCGACATTCGCTTCTGCCGCGCTGCGTGCCGGTTCGAGCACGCCGCGCGAGATCATGGGCATCCCGGCTTGCTGCTGCCTGTCGGGAACGTAAACAGAAATGCCGTTGTGCTCGAGCACATTTACAAACGCTTCGGCAAGTTGCGTGTCGCAGTAATTGGCATAGGTATCGACAAAATACAGCACCTTTTCACCAGAGTCGCGCTGCGGTCGGTTCAAACGGCGCTCTGTCGAAAACTGCAGAAAAGGCTGTCGGCTAAAACGGGGCAACTTGCGCCCCTGTGCGATGCCCAGCGTTTTTTCCAAGATCCATCTTGCCGGTCGGTTGGCGATGGCCCAATTTGCAAGGCGCGAAAACCGTGAAGCGGTTGCGCACAAGTCATCGATTCGGGTGATCATCCAATCGTGCAATTGCTCGCCATTCGTTGCAACGTAAGCGGCCTTCGCTTCCACCATCAACTTGGGAATATCAACCTCAGCGGGACACTCGAGCCGACACATGTGGCAATGGACGCAAAGATCGGCAATTTTTTTGCATTCGTCTTCAACGACGCTACCTTGGGGCAAGCTGCCCGTAAGAATGCCCCGAGCCAGGTTGGCCTTGGCACGTGGCGATGCTTCTTCGCGAGGCGCAAAACGAAAAATGGGGCACATTCGGCTTTCTAAGCTTTGCGTTCGGCACGCGGCACAACCGTTGCACGCCCGGGCGGCATGCACCATTTCTTCTGGGTGCCAATCGAGTTGCAACACTGTGCCGGGAGGTTTTTCTGCAAGTGGATTGGCAGTTGTTTCTGAAAGCTCAAGAGTTTCCAGTAATGGGTAACTCACGCGCCGCAAGTGCTCTCCCACGGCAGAGTCTTGGAGCGGTACGATTTTCCCCGGATTAAGAATCTCCTCAGGGTCGAACAATTCTTTGATCTCAGCAAAGGCCTCCGCCAATGGGCCAGCCTGTTTAGCTACAAAAGGGGTACGGCTGAGGCCGTCGCCGTGTTCGCCGCTGATGGTGCCGCCGACTTTCCACACCTCTTCGTACAATTCTTCAGACAATGCGTGCATTGTACGGACGTCGTTTTTGTTGGACAAATCGAGAAACGGTCGAAGATGCAACTGCCCGTGTCCCACGTGTCCGAACAACGAAGCGGTGACTTGTTGTTGCTTGAGGATTTGTTGAGCGCGATGCAAAAACGTGGGCAACGACTCGGGCGGAACCGCAATGTCCTCCACGAACGGAATTGGACGCGTGGAACCTTTGAGTCGGTAAAGCGTAGGCACATAATGCCGGGCCAACTCCCAAAGTAGTTCGTGATCGTACTCATCGGCAGCAATTTGAGATCCTGAAGCCAGTTTGCTTTGCTTCTGCAGGAGCCTGGTCGCATTGTCCAGTTGTTCATGAACTTCTTCATGAGATGTGCCTTGAAATTCTACCAGCAAAACGGCTTCTGCGGCTTGAGGAATCAGCAGTTCGTAACGCGGATCGTTTTCCCGCGCCAAACTCAGATGCCGTCGATCCATCAGATCGCAAGCGCTCGGCGCGAGTGGCAAAAGTTCCAGCACAGCCCGAGCCGCTTTGTCGACCGATTCAAAAAACAAAAGCACGCTACCGACACGCTCAGGAAAACGTGAAGTTGTGACCGTGGCTTCCGTGATAAATCCCAGCGTCCCTTCGCTGCCGGCGAACAGCCGGGCCAAATTGAGGCGGCCTTCTTCGCGCACATCTTCAAGCCGGTATCCGCAACAATTGACTTTGCTCTTCGGTTGAAAGTTCCGAATCGGTTCGTCGTAACGAGTGATGATTTCATCGACCCCACTGAGAATGGTAGAGAGGGTCGAATCATCGTCGCTCGAGTAAGTCGGAATTTCGTGCTTCGATAGATGAACCACTTCGCCAGTGGCCAGCACAATTTCAAGAGATTGCACATGATGGCGAGCCGAACCATAAACAGGCCAGCGGCTTCCGCCCGTGTCGAGCGCTATCACACTGCCCATCGTTGTCACGTGCGAATTGGCGGGATCGGGACCAAACGTTCGGCCGAGCGAAGCCAACTGACGATTCAAATCGGCAAGCACCACACCCGCCTGGACTCGGGCCGTGTCGTCAGAAATTTTCACTATCCGGCGCATGTAGCGCGAAAAATCGACAATCAATCCGGGGCCTAAAGCGCCACCGGTCAATCCAGAACCACTTCCGCGCGGGTGGAGCGGAAGTTGGTTTTCTGATGCGTAACGGACCGTGGCCATCACGTCGTCAACGGTCCGAGGTCGGACAACCCCCAGCGGTGCGATCTCAAAAATACTCGCGTCGCTGGCGTAGAGTTGCACGAAAAGATCGTCGCAGCTCACGGTCCCCGAGATCTGCCCTCGCAAGTCTTCTTCGATACGCTGCCGTTCGACATCCATAAAGCGAAGACCCGAGGAGGAAGGAAGATGTTAGAAGTAAGAAGTTAGAATGACGTGACGCTTTCCAATGCCAACTCACACGGTCTCGCTGGTTTTGGTTTCATCGATTCTGGCGGCGAGTTGGCGATATTTTTCGTGGGTTTCTAAATCAAAATTTCCGTGGGAATCCATTTCTTCCACGCCCCGATACAGAGCGTCGCACCGATAACACATCAGTGCGTCGCCGACCATGGTGTAAAGCAATACGTCGGCCAAAGCCGTTGCGAACAAGATGCCGAAGGTCCACATCAAGTTGGTGTGGTACCAGGCAATCGAACTGCCAATGATTCCCAGTCCCACCAGTGCGACGCCAAGGCGTTGTGGGAAATCCTTGCGCACATATAAATCGGTGCTCGGGCAAACGAGACAGCGTCCAAGCTTTTGTCCTTCGACAGTGGACTCGGCAATTGTGAGATGCTGGTTGCAATGTTCGCAGGTGATTGCTGGAGTCGAATCGTCGAATTCCGATCGGCTGGTTGCATGGCAATGGGGGCAGGCAAAAGTCACGTTCACGGCGGCACTCGATTTCAAAAATGCGAACCCTCAGGATGTTTCGCCGAAGGATTAGCGGGGCAAGATTTGTCACCGCTGATTATAGCGGGAACATCGACTCAGCCGACAGTAGCAACGCCATCGTTTCGCCGACAAACGTGCCGATCACAGCCACGTAAAGAATGCCCGTGGCGCTTTGTGTATTAGGGATTTTCAGCGTTTGCCATGCCATCCACGCCAGCACGCCGACTCCCAACAATCCAAATGTCCAACGCAAAATAACGAACAGAATCCACTGGCTAGCGTGAGTCTGGGCGTAAGCCAGTTCACCCCAAAGTCCCAATCCCGACAGCACCATTTGCAGAACCGTTGCCGCGCCCATGGCCAGAATCAACCGTCGCAGCGGCTTGAGATCCATCGTCGGCGAGTTCAAATACCAATGTCCCAACAGCATGGATGCCATTGTTAGGCCCAACAGCAAGCCGGAGCTAACTACTGGATCAAGAGAACCGGCATAGTACCCCAAATTTTCAGACCGTTCTAAAATTTCGCTTGCCTCGGCAGCGCTGATAGACCCAGTAATTTCCGAACTAGGAAAGTATTTTTCGAAGACTTGATCATCTTTGTATTCAAGAGATGCAGAATGTTGATTAATGGCTCCTACAATAGAAGCTAAGGCGACAATCGCGAGTGCAATCCGCCCAGCGTTAGACTTTTCATAAAGCCAACATACCGAACCGACATAACTTGCCACTGCCGCACCGACGCAGAACCAAAACGCCTCAGGCACCACCGAGTGGCTCAACAAAGCGGCTAGCGAGGACAACCCCAGCGTCACATAAAGATGATTGCGGAAGTAACCGCTTGTGACGAGTTTGGGCGAAGTGATCGCCATTCCTGTGGCAAGGCCGAAGGACAGACGGAGCAGAAACTGAATCAGCAAAGCCATGGATTGCACGCTCGGTGGGCTATCGACGGTCGCCGTAAATCAACGTCATCACTTCCGACCGACTCGAAAGATTCGTTCGAAAGATGCCCTTCATGGCTGAAGTGACGCACAAACTGTCCGGCTTACGCACGCCACGAATTGCCATGCACGAATGTGAAGCCTCGATCACCACCGCCACGCCTTTCACATCGAGTTCTTCAATCAACAGATTGGCAATCTGCTCGGTCATCCGTTCCTGTACCTGTGGACGATGGGAAACCTCTTCCACCACGCGTGCCAATTTGCTCAAGCCAACCACCTTGCCGTTGGGTACGTAACCGATATGCGCCTTGCCAATAAACGGAAGCATGTGATGTTCGCACATGCTGTTGAACGCGATATCGCGAACCAGCACCATCTCGTCATATTTTTCGGTGAAGAACTTTTGCAGATGTTTGCGAGGGTCGGTGTGTAACCCACTGAAGAGTTCCGCATACATTCGCGCAACGCGTCCGGGGGTTTCCAACAAACCTTCGCGATCGGGATCCTCACCCACAGCGGTCAGAATTTCGCGCACCGCTCGCTCGATCCGCGGAAGGTCGACCTGCTCGGCCGCGGCAGGGGAGTTCTCTTCAGAAAGCTCCCCCGACAAAGAGCCGTGGTCGACCGAAGGGCCATCAATTTTTGTGCAGGGAGGAGTCATATTTTTATTTCCTGAGAAAATCGAAACACAGGACGAACCGTTTATCGTAGGCCTGCTGATATTGTGTCGTCAACCAACCCTGAGGAGAGTTTGTCTCGCTAAACCGCAAGCGACTGGCCGCTTTCGGCTAAGCTAATTCAAGCTAAACGGAGGCAGATAGCTTGGATGCCGGCTTCCGACGGGGCGAGGTTTGCCGTCTGTAGGCGATTCGAGTGCTTCGAGCAGCATCTTCGCACGGATATCGATGTCGCTTTCGCCGAGCAAAGCGCACTTCGTCGTAAAGTCGAGCGGCAGGGCAAAACTTACCAAATCGGTCAACACTCCTAGCGGAACGTCCGAAGAAAGCAATTCTTGAAAGGCTGGATTTGCGGGTTGGCCTGCCGGAAGCGACTGCTCAAACTTCCGGCTCAGTGCCGCTTGCAAACTCAGACGCTCCGCATCGTTTTCGGAGCAATAAAAATCTTCGAGTACTTTTACCCGCGCTTCGCGGTACGTTCGGGCAGGGGAGAGTTCTTTTTCAATACGCACTCTTCGCAAACCGAGTAGCAAGATATTGTATTGTCCATCGTCGGTCTGTTGATGTGTGACAATTTTTCCCAGGCAAGCGTGCTGGATGAGTGCGGGACGGCCTTCGTAATTCGATTCCCAGCCAGATTCCAGCACACTCATCGCGATCAGCCCGTCGCTGTCGAGCGCCGCATTCAGGAGATCGCGATAGCGTGGTTCGTAAATGTGCAAAGGCTGCATCACATGCGGAAACATCACCAAGTCGGGCAGCGGAAACAGCCGTGCCTTCCCGCTAAAACGAGTTTGGTCAAACGTCAGGTCTTCAACATTCCAAGGAAGCATAACGGACTTGCCTTTAAGGAGTTTGCTGTAAATGGATTTCTGGGATTAAGTCGGGAACGATTTCAATGCTGGGAAATTCGTCGGTGTTGGCCAACACGTCTTCAAAACATTGTGCGTATTGGTGTAGGAAATTTTCTAAATCGAGGCCCTCGTAGCTCGGACAATAGTTTTCCAAATGTCCTCGGCTGGTGAGATACACTTTCTTCGCACCGCGGATGTTGCCATTGCCAAAATGATGCAGGGCGACTGCCGCCTGAATCAAACCTTGATAAAACTTTCGAGCCGGTCCTCGATACTCCGTCCACAATTCCTCCCAAGTTTCGTGGGCCTCAAAAAAATCGCAAATGTTAAAGTGCTCGATACCCTTAAGGTAAAGAGGGTCGTAGGTCGCTGTCTCGTCCAGCATAGGGGGGGGCTTTCTGGAAATGCGCTCCAGACGGGGGGGGAGATTGGCATGGGTTGCTGCCCTACTAGGCCAGTCTCGCAAGATTATACGCAGTTCACTCCGCCGGGACTAGCAATAAGTCGAACACTTCCAGGAAACTATGGCCCGACTCTTGACACCGAAGTTACGGGCGACACAATGACCCCCATCGCTGTGATTTTTCTCCAGCGATGTCTCAGATTTTGGCTCGGCTGAAGTGAATCTCGCCCTTTTTTACCGCTATTTTTCACCATGCCCGCTCCTCGTGCTAAGTCGGTTTCTGCTTGCGACCTTTCTACTCGCGATACTGAGGCCAAGCAGCAGGCGGCCAAAGTCGTGCGACGGCTCAAGGCCGATTATCCCGACGCCGAGTGTGCTCTGGTGCATCGCACGCCGTTCCAATTGCTGGTGGCGACAATCCTTTCGGCCCAGTGTACCGACGTACGGGTCAATCTGGTCACCAAAGAGTTGTTCCGCAAATACCGCAAGCCGGCCGACTTTGCGACCGCGACGTTGCCTGAGATTGAAGGAGCGATCCGAAGCACGGGCTTCTACCGCAACAAAGCAAAGAACATCAAGGCTTGCAGTACCGATCTGGTTGAGAAGCACGGCGGGAAAGTCCCCAAAGATCTTGAGGCGTTGGTGGCCCTGGCAGGGGTCGGTCGTAAGACAGCTAATGTTGTGCTAGGCACCGCTTACGGTTTGCCCACGGGTGTTGTTGTGGACACCCATGTCGGCCGACTGAGCCGTCGGCTGGGACTCACCCGGCAAAAGGACGCAGTAAAAGTTGAAGAAGAATTAATGCAACTATTGCCAAAGAAGGGGTGGATCGAGTTTTCGCACCGAATGATTCACCACGGTCGGCAAGTCTGTGCAGCTCGAAAACCATTGTGCGACAAATGTTCGATGAAAAAGTTTTGCCCACAAATAGGAATATAGCAATTAGCTGTTTGCAGTTAGTCTTTATAAAAAAATAACTAGCAGCTAACAACTAGCAACTAGTAACTCACTAATCAGGAGAACCTGGCGAGATGATTCTTTCAGGCAAGGAAATTTTAAGCCGCATCGGCGATGATATCGATATCGACCCATTCGACCCTGACCGCCTCAATCCAAATAGTTACAACCTTACGTTGCACGACGAATTGATAGTTTACGAAGAGGTCGTGCTCGACATGGCCAAGGCCAATCGCGTGCGGCGGATCACAATTCCCGAAGAGGGATTGGTGCTTAGCCCGAACCAACTCTATCTGGGTCGCACGACCGAGCGGACGGTGACCCACAATCTTGTGCCGCAAATCGAAGGACGATCGTCCATTGGCCGGTTGGGACTGTTTGTGCACGTGACCGCCGGTTTTGGCGACGTCGGTTTCGCCGGCTATTGGACGTTGGAAATGTTTGCTGTTCAACCAGTGCGCATCTATCCCAACACCCAGATCTGCCAAATCATTTACCACGAACTGACCGGCCCGGTCGAAGAGTACTCGTCCAAGTACCAGCACAACCACGACATCCAGCCGAGTTTGCTTTTTGAGGAACTTGACCCGAATCGCGAAAACGACCCGCAGATGCCGCTGAACTTCGGCTTGGAGCGCTCGCACGGATAAGCTTCTTGTGGAGCAGGTATTTTCATGGGAGCAAAAAAGACGTTACAAAAGGTTCTTGGTGGATCAAGAGATATTCGATTTCTAGAGATGGTATCCCTCGTCGAAGAGTATAATTTGAGAATGGAGGACGAGTCGTGAAAGACTATCACATCAATATCTTTTATAGCGAAGAAGATGGCGGTTATATCGCCGACATTCCCGATCTCCAGGCGTGTAGCGCGTTTGGTGATACGCCCGAAGAGGCGTTGCGCGAGTCGGAAGTTGCGAAGGCTGGCTGGCTAGAGGCAGCTTAGGCATCTGGCAAGCCGATCCCGCCTGCCCGCTACAGACCTGCTATTTACGAGGCAATCTGAAGAACTCTTCTTTGCTTCGAGCAAGGCGCCCTATCGTAGACTAACGATTTGCCGATTATAGGCTAGCCTGCCACAGTATGGCCGCCGTTGATCGAGAGCGATTGACCGGTAACAAAACTCGCTTCGTCACTCGCAAAATAAACAACCGCTGTGCCCACCTCCGCGGCGGTTCCCATGCGCCCGGCTGGTACCTGGGACGTGTACGCGTCTTTCGCTTGTTGCGAAACCTTTGCGTGTCGCTCTGTGGGGATCCATCCCGGGGCGACCATGTTTACGGTAATTCCAAAAGGTGCCAGCTCGCTCGACAAACTTCGCGACAAACCAATCTGCCCACCTTTGGCCGCCGCGTACGCCGAGAACGGGCTTGCCCCCAATGCGAAAATTTCGCTGGTGATTTGAACAATGCGACCGAAACGCTGCTGTTTCATGTGCGGCAGACAAGCCCGCATCAGCAGCGTTGGGCTGACCACGAAAAATTCGTACATCTTTTGAAAATACTCGACCGAATATTCCTCGAACGGCAACTCAGGCTGAAAACAAGTAGCGTTGCATACAAGAATATCAATCGACCCCAACTGTTGGGCCACGGTTTTGTACAACCGCTGAACGTCAGCTTCGTTGGTAACGTCCGCCTGCACCAGACAGCAATCGGGTCCGATTTCTTCCAGCTCGGCCAGCGCCCGCTCCGCATCTTCATGAGAGTTGGCGTAGTTAACAGCCACCCGAGCGCCAGCCCGAGCCAGCTCCAGCGCAATACCTTTTCCCAACCCGCGCGAACTCCCCGTAACTAACGCCACACGGCCATCAAGATGGAAGCTAGAATGCAACGAATTTTCCTGCATGGCAATGAATTTCCCTCGTACTTTTTTTGAACAGGTCGCTGCGGCGACCTGTTAAAAATATTATATTA
The DNA here is from genome assembly GCA_029259915.1 of Planctomycetota bacterium. Classification (GTDB taxonomy): domain Bacteria; phylum Planctomycetota; class Planctomycetia; order Pirellulales; family Lacipirellulaceae; genus Bythopirellula. The sequence goes on from JAJDED010000020.1 coordinate 49,665, forward strand.
AAAAAGGATGGGATCCCATCGGGGCGTGAGGGTTTTCGTGCCTGCATTTTAACGAGGGAACTGCAAAGTTTCGAAAAAATGCAGGACTAAGCTACTGGCATACACGCGATCACCCGTCCCCAAGCCAGATCGACCTCCAGAGAGAAAACCGCTCGCTGATGCATAGCGAGTGGCACGTTGGCCAACGTCAATCCAACAAGGCAACCTGGTCCGCCGCCGCAGCCCGTCCGCCCTCAGTCGTCGGTTATTGTAGTGAACCGCAGAGCGCCGCGCAACAACTATTTTTGGCCACCTTAGCGGTTGTTAAAGAATCTACCACAAAGGCACGACGGACACTAAGAAGAATGAAATGAGGAATAGCCGCGACTCTACGAGGCTATCTAATCCCTATCACCTAGTCCCTAGCTCCTCCCCCGCTACATCACCGCGAAGTAGTTCTCCGCAGCATAATCAAAATACTCATGACACATCTGCGGGGGGACGTCGAGGTAGTGGCAATAGTTGCGGATTTGTAGCAGCAAGTCGCGTGGTTGGCAGCAGCGGAAGGGGCGGTTAACCGATTTGTAATGCGTCTCGACAAGATAGTCGATCGATTCCGCGTTGTATTCCATGCCAACGATCTTGGCCATGATCTTAAACAGCTCGCGAAATTCCTCTTCGCTTGGATCGACCACTTCGATCTTGTAGGGAATACGCCGCAGGAAGGCGTCGTCGACCAAATCTCTCGGTTCGAGGTTGGTGGAAAATATAATCAACTGGTCGAACGGCACTTGGATTTTCTTTCCATTGACCAGTCGTAGAAAATCGTACCGCTTTTCCAGGGGCACGATCCAGCGGTTCAACAGCTCGTCGGTGGTCATGCGTTGACGTCCGAAGTCGTCGATCACCAGCGTTCCACAATTGCTTTTGAGCTGTAACGGTGCTTCGCTGACGTTGGTGCCGGTACCGGCGGATACTTCCAAGGCGTCCATCGTGAGTTCGCCACCGGCGACAATCGTAGGCCGTCGGATGCGGATCCAGCGCTTGTCGACTGCCACGTCGTGCATCGGACCGGCTGTTTTTTCCAGCGGTACTTCTTCGTGCAAGCCGGGATCGAACACACGCATGATTTCGCCGTCTATGGCGATGGCATTCGGTACCCAGATGGTATCGCCAAAGGCCTTGGTCACGCGCTCGGCGATGCTGGTCTTGCCGTTACCCGGTGCACCGAACAAAAACAGGCCTCTGCCGGAGTTCACGGCTGGCCCCAGCCGGCGGAGCATTCGTTTATTGATCAACAAATCGGAAAACGCCCGATCGAGGTCGCCTTCAGTCGGATGCATTTTTGTGAGAGTCTGTTCGGCAACACTTTCGATGTATGATTTCAGCGAGATGGGAGCTGCGCCGAAATAGCTGCAATACTCGGTGAGTTTTTTGGCGGACTCGCGTCCCTTGTCGGTAAGCTGATAAACGTAGTCGTTCATCGCCGCCGCACCGCGGAAGGCGACCATCTGCGCCTGTTTTAGCCCGGCCAATACTGGTTCGACCAGCCTGAAGGGCAGTGAAAGGTGCTCGGCGATCTCGTGGCCGCTGAGGTCGCCGACGGCGCCAAAGAATTTCAGAATCAGGTGTTCGAGCTGCCCCTCGCTAATTTTCGCTTCCTCAAGCGATTGAGGCTCGGCCGGGAGCCACGGTTCATCGAGAACCTTTTTATCTTTTTCTCGTTGCACCTTGGAAGGTGCGTGGAGAGCCGAGATCACCGCGGCGTCGGTGGATACCACCGAGGGACGGTGCTCGGTTTCGATTTGCTTTGGTCGAGCCGGCGCCTGAGATTCAGTTTGTGGCTGATCTTCTTCAGGAATTTCGCCGTTCGCCAGGCGATTGATCCGATCCAATAGCGATTCGAGATCGCTACCAGCGGGGGCCATCGATTTATCAACGCTAAGAGTCTTTTGTGACATGCGAATAGTGCCTGTATGCGATTTAGAGAATTTGTGTGTGGATGTTTGAGAGTCGGCTTCTGAGGCTGAGGCTGCTGCAAGGGTCCTGGAAAAGGTGTCTTGAAAGAGTACGTCTTGGAATCGTATGTCGCAAACTGCTTGTGTCGGGTTGTAGGGATGCTGCGGATTGTCGCCTGGAAGTCTCTTTCATGGATTAGTACATGGCGGATTTCCTGACTTTTGGTCAGCAGGTACCCGGCCAGAGGCGTGATTGCCGATGACAGCATAGGATGTCTGGATTAACCTGGGGGTACTCAGCAAAACAGCTTTTTCTACTGCCAGTTTAGAGGTTGCCGCTATGCAAATGGTCATTACCGCCGTGGGGCCCGACAACCGGGGATTGGCCGATCCGATTGTGCATTGCGTGACCGAATTGGGTGCGAACATCGCCGAGATCCAAATGTTCGACCACGATCAGCAATCGTTATTTTCGATGCTTACGCGTGTGGAACTCGATGCGGATGTGGTCGATCGATTGCAAGGTTCGATGCAGGAAGTCAGCACGCGCACAGGACTTTCGATCCGTACCTGGTCTCCGAAGATCGAAGGCCGGCGGCCGCGGTTGGCGATTTGTGTGACCTATCGCAAAGAAACGCCGCGCGCGGTGCTCGAAGCCGTACAAAGCGGGCTGATCGATGCCGAAGCGACCGTGATGATCAGCAATCGCGAAGCGTGCCGTTCGTTGGCCCAAGAGTTCGACTTGCCCTGGTTTTATATTGGCAACGTCGAGGGGCAAGCGGACGACCGGCGACTGATCGACATTTGCGACGAGTACGAAGTCGATTACATCGTGCTTGCACGATACATGCGGATTCTGCCGCCGGAAAGTGTGTGGAAATATGCTGGTGGGCGGATCATTAATCTGCATCATGGCCTGCTGCCTGGCTTTCCCGGGATGCGTCCCTATCACGATGCACACCGCGTACGGATGCTCACCTACGGGGCTACTTGCCATTTCATTGTGCCGGAACTCGACGCGGGAAATCAGATTATCAATCAAGCCACGTTTTCGGTCCCGCCGGGAACGTCGGTGGAAGAGATTGTCCGACGCGGGCAGGAAGAGAATGAACCTCGCTGTCTGGTCGAAGGGGTCCGGCGCGTGGTGGCGGGCGAAGTGCAACTGCACTTCAATCGGGTTGTGGCAACCGAATAACGGCGGCAATGGCAGTCCGGCTGGCGCGATTGTAGGGCAGATGCCACGTTCTACGCTATTTTCTTGACGTTTCCCCGGCCCGCGAATAGTCTGGAGCTATCGGAACACTCTCGGCGCCACGCCGCACCGCCTCCCGCGCAATTCCCACCTGGCGAGATCACAAATGTTTGCACGAATCGTACCAGCTCTTGTTTTTGTAACGCTGATTGCTAATACGGCAGCGGCTCAGACGATTCGCTTCGACACCAACGTCGGCAACATCGACCTGGTGCTCAATCCAACCAACAACATCAATTTGCAAGGGCATGTTGATAACATGCTGGATTACGTCAATGCAGGTGTTTACAATCACAGCGTTATCAACCGTGCTGTTGAAGGTTTCATTATACAGATTGGTAGTTTTTCTACAAGGAATTTGTCTGTCCCTCAGGCACGAGGAGAATTCATTCCACTGCCTAGGCGTGGATCAGTTACGGTCGACTTTGATGGCGATAATGAAATCGATTTCAATACAGATGGGCTTTCCAACACGAGAGGAAAAGTGTCAATGGCTCTTGGAGGGGCAGGAGCTAATGGAGGACCCGATGTAAATAGCGGTACGGGTAGCTTTTTTGTTACGACAGATAACACTTCTGGTGCAGCAGGTCAGTTAGATCCAGGTGCGATCAACCCAGACGGCCAGGGCAATCCTGCTGTTACAGGTGGTTTTGTTGTATTTGCGGAAGTCGTGGATATGTCAACGATTGATTTTATCGCGAGCTTAAACAATGTGAATCTTTTTGGTGACGATCCTAGATTCAATCCTACTTTTACAGACGCTCCTCTTCTGGACAACGATTTTCAAGTTTTCATCGAGCGTGCATTCGTCTTGGAGGAAGCCCCGATGGCAATGGCGGCGTTGGCCCCGGGTTCAGGCGACGCGGGGGATTCGTTCACTCCGCCGGCGCTGAACACGTTGAGCGTGCCGGAACCACCGGCACTTGTGCTAGCGGTGGCGGCGCTGATGGGCATTGCGATTCTCTCACGCTGCGGCATCGGTTGATGCGAGTACGGCTAAGCTGCTAACGGCGGGTTATACGGCATTCCGCAGGAATTTCTTGACTGCGCTCTCAGATTGCCCTTGCCGACCGGGGGGCCTCTTCCTACCATCCCTCCCGCCTCGAAATTTTGAGGCGACTCTTCTACTACCTTTTCCAACTTGATGATCACGATGATCCCTTTGCAAACAGGTCCTGCGCGCGGGCTACTGATCTGCGTTTGCCAATTGTTTGGCGTGTGTGCGAGGGGTGTTAGAGCGCAGGGAAAAGAGTGGTGCGAAGTGGAATTAACGGAACGGCAAGTTTGACACCCAAGATTTTTCCTATGTGGAAACAGGAGATTATCGGCATGGATAAGCCGACATCTTTGTGCTTTTTACTAGCGCGCGTGGCGTTAGGTTTGTTTTTGATAACTGCACTGTCGGGCGGAGCAGTGGCCCAAGATGGCGCTGTGATTGCCGCTGGCGGCATTGTGCCGGATGTGCCTGCGCAAATTTCTGGCAGCGGCAGCTTCTTCAACCGACAGTTGGGCACTCCGTTCCGATTCCGATATCATAGCGAAGGCTACGGTACCGACACCGGTGTTGTTTCGTTGGGAACAATGAAGGTGTTCAGCAGCGACGGATCCGCAATTTTCCTCGACGGCCAAGCAACGCTCAGCGACAGCTTCGGTGGCGGATTCAACTCGGGCATCGGTTATCGAACTTTGACCAATCTAGGGTTTGGCCCCGATCCCAAACGAATTCACGGCGTGAGCTTCTGGACCGATGGCCAGAGTACCGAGAACGACAATTTCTTCACCCAACTGGGCTTCAGCCTCGAATCGCTCGGCGACTCGATGGATGTACGTCTCAACGGACAGTTTCCCCTGGATCGCACGATGGAAGGCGTCCGCACCATTCTCCCCGGCAGTACGCCGGTGTTTGAAGGCAACGAATTGATGGGAGCGATCCAAACGTTTGCCGTCGATACCGCACTGTCTGTGGTGGATGTCGAAGCGGCCAAACGCATTAGCGATCTGGAAGCGTGGGCATTCTTGGGAGGTTATCACTTAGGTGGCGGCGGGTTCGATGAGGCTGGCTACCGCGCTGGCGTACGCGGTTATGCCGTGCCCGACGTTGCTGTTTCACTTCAGGTGACCGACGACAATATCTATCACACTAACGTGATGTTCGGCATCACCTGGTTTGTCGGTCGAACCAATCGTTGCAACGAACCGTGCGGCACGCTATTGGATCGCTTCCGCGAGCCGGTGCAGCGTAACGACTTTATCGCTTTGCAAGAAAGAATCGTCACCGATCCGATCAATCCGCTCACCGATGCAACAACCAACGAGCAGTTCTTTATCGTACACGTCGACAGCTCCGCGGCCGCCGGCGGTGATGGCACCTTTGAAATGCCGTTCAACAACCTGACCGATGCCGAAACAGGCAGCGCCGTCAACAACATTGTTTTGACGCACGCCGATTCCGTGCTGGCTGGAAGCTTTGCGCTCAAGGACGGCCAACGCTTCCTCGGCGAAGGCAACGACATCGTCCACACCGTCAATTCGGCCGAGCAGGGCATTGTCAATTTGCCTGAAACGGCGCCGGGTGCGCTGAGTGCCACTACGCCGATTATTACCGGCGCAGGCGATGTATTCACGATGGCGAATAACAACGAAGTGAACAACTTCACGATCAACGGTGGCACGCGGGCGATTGTCGCCGATTCGGTAGCTTCCCCACAGGCGGCCAACCTTGCAATCAATATGCCCACGGGCGATGCCATTTCGCTCACTAACGTGACCGGCAGCACAACCATCGAAAACTCGGTCATGATTACTGATGCCGGTGGTGTGGCGATTTTGGTCGACGGCGGATCGGGCATCGTCGGCGCCAACGCAGAAATCGTCTCCAACATCGTTGGTCGTTCGGTTGAAGTGCGTAACCGCGATGGCGGGAGCGTCACCTTTGGGCTGATTACCGACACCGCCGACGGTATTTTGGTTGAGGAGAACACGGGCGGAACCGTCACATTCTCCAGCCTGGTGGATCTTGATACTGCCGCGATGACAGCCGTAACACTTAGCAACAACGACGGCGCCACCGTTACGTTCCAAGAACTCGATGCCACAAGTACAACGGCCAACACGTTCGTCGCCACAGGCGGCGGAACCATTAACGTCAACGATGCCCAAAACACCGGCAGCATGATTACCAACACCGGCACCGGTTCCGCTGTGGTACTCTCTGGCGACAACGGCGTAGGAACTGGCGACCCAACGGTCACCATCGCCGGCGACATCACCAACACCGGCGACGGCCGAGCTGTTGATGCCCAGTTTTTCACCGCAGGCGGTCTAACGGTTACCGGTGCCATCGACGATACCGACGGTACGGGAAGTGGAATTCTTGTCCAGGACAACTCCGGCGGTGTGTTCTCGTTCAATGGAACCAACACGCTAACTACCGGCGCAAACAATGCGGTAACACTTCAAAACAACGACGGGGCAACCATCACGTTCGACGATCTGGCAGCTACATCTACGGCAGGCAACACGTTTGTGGTAAACGGCGGTGGAGCCGTGAACGTGAACGACACCAACGACGTGAGTGTGATCACCAACAATGGCCTTGGTACTGCTGTGAGAGTCCGTGGATCTGGTGGCGCCTTCATCGGCGATCCGACTGTCAGTATTGCAGCCGACGTGACCAACACCGTGGGTGGTATGTCGGTCGATATTCAGGATATGACAGCCGGCGGCGTTACCTTCAGCGGCTTGGTCAACGACACCGATGGTGGGGTACTCGTTTCCAATAATACTGGCGGTAGCATACTCTTTACCGATACCTTGACGGTAACCACGGGTAGCAGCAATGCCGCTGTGGAGTTGCTTACTAATACAGGAACCACTTTGAGCTTCAATGGTTTGGTTCTTAATGCTACAGGACCCTCAAAAGGTTTTTCAGCAACCGGCGGTGGGAACGTGACCGTCACCAATACGAATCCTACTACGATTACATCCGTAATTGGCACGGCATTGGAACTCGACGGTATGACGATCGACGCGGGTGGCGCGACGTTTGACACGGTCAATCAATCCGCTGGAACTTCCGACGGAATTATTCTTACAAACATTGATGGCACGGGTGGCGTTGTTATCGGCTCGGGGACGAATCCGGGTGATGGCGGGAACATTACGACCACAATGACCGCAATCAGCGTGAACAACGCCGCCAACCTCACGGTCGATAACGTAACCGTCAACAATACGGTTGGCGCAGGTGTCAATGTGACTGGACAGGTCGCGGGTTCCACAGCAACATTCAATGGCCTCGACATTACCACCACGAATGGCGACGCTGTTACCGTAGAGAATAACACCGACGGAACCATTGCATTTAACAGCCTCGATGCGACAACCACGGGTACAGGAGATTTGATCACGCTCAACAACAACGCTGCTGCCACCGTGAATATCAACGGCATGGAAGCAAGTGCTACCGGCGCAGGTAATGGTTTTACGGCAACAGGAACGGGCAATCTTTCGGTGAGTGGTACGGCCAACCTCAGCACCAATACAGGCCAGGCAATCAATATCGACAGTCAGTCGATCACTGCCGCTGGCGCCAACTTTAACAGTGTCAATACAACCAGCGCGACGACCAATGGAGTCACGCTCAACAATCTGGGTGGCACAGGTGCCGTAACAGTTGGATCGAGTGCGACGGTACCCGGTACGATTATCTCCGCGGGCAGCGGAGTCGTGATCACCGGTTCGAGCAACGACATCACGATCGGTAGCGACGTCGTCGTCACTGCTGGCGGTGGACGTTCGCTAGACATTCAGAACCGCACGGGCGGTACAGTGGACATCAACGGAACGGTCACCGACAGTGGCGCTGGTGCACGGATTGCCGGCAATACAAGCGGTACGGTCAACGTCAACGACGCCATGACTTTCAACACCGGCGCGAATCCTGCATTGACGATCAGCGGCAACAATGGCGGAGCAGTAAATATCGCCAGCACCAGCAGCATCGATTTGGGAACGACGACCGGCGATGGCGTTCTGCTTAGCGGTACCAATAGCGGTGTTACGGTGGACGCAGACATCACCGGTGGCACAGGCGATTCGGTGGTCGTGGGTGGCAATGCCACGGCTACATTCAACGGAACCATCACCAACACCGCTGGCCGGTCTGTGCATGTGACAGGCTTGACCGCCGGCACGGCGACCTTCAATGGCGACATTAACGATACGGGAAGTGGCATTTCAATCGACACCAACACCGGCGGCACGACGAACTTCAACGGCACTGTGACACTTAATACTGCGGGGAGCGACGCACTCACCATCACCGGCAACGGTGCCGGCAATACTACCAATTTTGCCGCCGGCAGTCAGCTTGATATCGATACCACCATCGGGAGAGGTATCGTGATCAACGGGCCGGGGACAGTCACCGTTAGTGGCACAGGAAACACAGTCGACACAACGACTGGCGTTGGCATCGACATCACTAATGCGGGCAATGCGACGATTAACAACACGACCGTCAATGCGGCCGGCAGTAATGCTGTGGACGTCACACATAACAATGCCACTGACTCAAGAGTCACATTCAATAGCCTGACGGTCGCCTCCGCGGGAGCGCATGGTGTGAACATCTTGGCAAATGGTTCCAGCGAACTTGATCTTCTGTTTGACAACGCCGACATAAATATTGTGGGCCAGAAGGGCCTCTTTCTGGACACAGGGGCCAGTGCTGATCGCGTTGATTTCACGCTGACCAATAGCGATATCACCGCCGTTGATGACAACGCACTACAAGCTGTTTTGGATGATTCGAACATCGCGGAAGTCAGATTATTTATCTCCGACAACCAGCTCTCCAATAGTAGCGGCACAGCTGGTTCAGACAGCGCAACGGTGGATATAGCCGTTACCAGTGGAATGATTCTCAACGCGACGATTGGCGACTCGATTGCGGGTATAAATGTTCCTCCCACGTTGGGCGACAAGAATCGTATTATCAACAACTCGGTTGACGGCACACCATTCGCTTTTGAAGTGAATAATGTTGCTGCCACGGTCAATTTGGATCTTCGCGACAACACTGCACAGGGCGGGAATGTCACTTATTTTCTGACGAATACTGCCGGCACCTTTAATCTTGTAGACGGAGCGGATACAATTAGCGGTGACAATAACATTGGCACTGTCACCGATACTGGTCCTGGTGTAATCAACGATATTGCTCCACCAGTGCTCTTGCCCACACCGTAAGCGGCTCGCTTCCGCCAAGCTTTGGGAGTCCGCATGGTGGGCGTAACGCTGTGTTGCGAAAAGTGCGGCTGGCAAACCGTGTGCGGGCAGACGCAGCTCGAGCGGCGACTACGCACTCTGGGCCTGTTGCGTCGCGCCCCCAATCCGCCGGAAGAATTGGTCGCCGAACTGCTTTCGGCAAATCTTGGCCAGTTGGTTTGCGATCATTGCCAACATGTTGGTCTCTTTGTAGAAGGAGACAAGTCGGCTGACCAGGACGATTGGCAGCAAGCGGTAGTTTGCCAAATCTGCAACCAGCCGATCCCGCCGGAAAGATTGGAAATATTTCCCAACGTGCGGCGCTGTGTCGGTTGCCAGGACGCTGCCGATCGGGGAATCGAAAAGGACGAACCCGATTTCTGTCCGAAGTGTGGAGCACTAGTGGAATTGCGAGTCAGCCGCACTAGTGGCATCACCCGCTACAAACTCTTCTGCACCGGCAACCCTTCTTGCCGCCTCTAGCGAACAGCAACTCAATAGCGCATCATTAAGCCTCCCCCCTCCGCCTTCCCCCAATTTCCCCTTTCGCATTTCGCATGTTCACACTCGTCGCCACTGCCGCATCAGGTCTCGAAGCGGTCGTGGTGCGCGAACTCAATCAGCTTGGTTACGAAGCCCGCGTCGGGCGGCCGGGGAGGATTGAGTTCACCGGGGACATGACCGCCGTGGCGAGAACAAACCTTTGGCTGCGTAGCGCCGATCGGGTGCTGATCCAATTGGCCTGCTTCCCTGCCGCTGATTTCGACGCCTTGTTCGACACCGTTTGCGAACTACCCTGGGAAGAGTGGATTGACGCGGATGCTGAGATTCCCGTGCGGGGTCGTTCGCACAAATCGCAGCTTACCAGCGTGCCCGCCTGTCAACGCACGGTTAAAAAAGCGATTGTCGAACGTCTGGGTGCAAAGCATCAAGTCACGACGTTGCCGGAAACCTCCTCGCCGGTCCCGGTTGAAGTTGCGATCTTGAATGACGAAGCAACGATTTCGATCGACACGTCCGGCGACGGCCTACACCGGCGCGGATATCGCACGCTCACCGGACCGGCACAAATTCGCGAGACGCTTGCGGCAGCACTTGTGCAACTCAGTTTTTGGAAGCCCGGTCGGCCAATGATCGATCCGTTTTGTGGCACGGGCACACTGGTTATCGAAGCCGTCATGTTGGGTCGCAATCTCGCGCCCGGCCGCAATCGCACGTTTGCCGCCGAACATTGGCTTGACGCTGCCACCGATGTCTGGCGAATTGCCCGGCAAGAGGCCGACGACTTGGCTTTGCCCGAACTCACTGAACGGCCGCTCGGCACGGATATCGATTCCGAGTCGCTCAAGTTGGCTCGTTACCATGCTGAACTTGCTGGCGTGCCCGACGATATCCACTTCCAACAGCACGCGTTTGAAGACATGCGGTCGTCGCGCGAGTTCGGCTGCACGATCATGAATCCCCCCTACGGTTTGCGACTAGGGGAAGAAAAAGAGATTGCCGCACTTTACCGTACTCTGCCCGACGTGTTGCGGAGATTAAAAACCTGGTCGCACTTTATATTGTCAGCTCGGGAGGATTGTGAGCAGTTGGTGGGGCAACCGGCCGATCGTCGTCGCAAACTTTACAATGGTGGCGTCGCTTGCACGTATTATCAGTTTTACGGCCCACGTCCGCCACGCGAATCAGACACTCAGCACGCCGTTCCCCAAACAAAGCAAGCGGAGCAGCCCGCGGGACCAGCTTTTGGCGGATTGCTTAGCGAAGCCACTCGGCAAGCGGAAGAATTCGCAAACCGCCTACGCAAACGGGCCCGACACTTACGGCGTTGGCCCACGAAACGAGGCATCACCTGCTACCGACTTTACGAACGCGATATTCCCGAAGTGCCGTTGGTGGTCGATCATTACGAGGACGCCCTGCACATCGCGGAATTCGAGCGTCCCCACGCGCGCACTGCCGCAGAGCATGCCGATTGGCTCGACCACATGGTTCGCACGGCAGGCGAAGTGCTGGAGGTGTCGCGAGAAAATATCTTCATCAAGCACCGCGCCCGCCAACGCGGCAGCGAACAATACACACGCTTCGCGCGTAGCGAATCGACGCGCGTGGTGCACGAAGGGGGCCTGAAGTTTTTGGTCAATCTTTCGGATTATCTCGACACAGGTTTGTTTCTCGATCATCGGATAACGCGTTCGATGGTTCGCGAAGCTGCTATTGGAACTCGCTTTCTCAACCTGTTTTCTTATACAGGCGCGTTTTCCGTTTATGCGGCAGCAGGCGGGGCGGTGAGTACCACTTCGGTCGATCTTTCGGCGAATTATCTCGATTGGGCACAGGAGAATATGAAACTCAATGGTTTCGATGGCGACAACCACCGAGGGATTTGCGGCGACGTGGACGACTTTTTATCCTCGCTGAACAGCGACGAAAAATTTGACCTGGCCGTGGTCGACCCGCCTACCTTTTCTAACAGCAAACAACTCGAAACCGATTGGGACATCCAGCGAGACCATACGCAGCTACTGCGCAAAGTGTTTGAGCACATGGCGCCGGGCGGAGTGATTATCTTTTCCACCAATTCTCGCCGCTTCAAATTTGACGAATTGGCGTACCCGGATGTCGCAATTCACGAAATCAGCCGGCAGACGGTCCCCGAAGATTTCCGCAACAAACGAATCCACCGCTGCTGGCGAATGACGGTCAAATAACGCCTTGTGTTACTTTCAGAAAGAAAATAGAACGCAGATGAACGCGGATTTAGCTGATCAACACAGATTCGTAGAATAATTTGTAGTTTTCTTACTTCGCCGGGTTGCTTCAGCCAAACCAGCCTCAACTATCATATCTGCGAAATCTTTTTCATCAGCGTTCATCCGTGTTCCATTCCTGCTTTCAGCATGAAAAGCTTTTTGGCTGCAGCTTACGGACGCGACGGGAATTCCACAACTCAAGGCGCGGGGAATTCCTGTACCGACTCATAAAAGAGCCCTTGGGGTCGGACTTCGAGCCGGTCGACGGAAACTCCCATCAATCCTTGGGATTCTTCTTCACTGGGAAGCAACGCGCGGAGTAATTCCCATGGCTGCGACTTTGTAGACGCTTCCTCTTCTTCTGTCTCCTCTTCATCATCATGCGCAGAGGTGTCGAGCATTTGATCTAACCGTTGATCGCCCCAGTTGCGTAAGACTTTTGCGTAACGATTTCCATCGGCTACGCGGGTTGCCCAACAGGGCTCATGTGGTAGGAGCTCGTTCGCCTGTTGATAGACACTGCCTCCGCGGAATCCGGAAGCATTGAGTGCAGGATTGTTGAGCGACGAAAGGACCTTTTCAACAACTTGTGCCCCGTAGCCCAGAACCAAGGTACCTTTGCCCAAGAAAAGTCCGCCCTCTACGGGACCGGTTTTGAATCGAAATCCCCGGAAGCCCTGTTCTTCGGTAAACTTGCCGCCAGGCATCGAACTGACAAAAGGCACCAGCGATTGAAACAATTGCGACCACACTTGCTCATCTTCCAGTTGCCAAACCATCGCATTACGTTCAGGTTGCTCCCAATCGGCATCAATTTCTGGGTCCCACTCGGGTTCAAATTTCAAAATGATGTGTCGCGTGCCTACGGAACCCAGTAAATCTTCCAAACTACATTTCGCAAAACCTACAACCTGAGCTTCGGCCATCGCAATCCACTGCCCGGCACGATCAGGAAATTCGAGAAGCAAAATCTCTTTGAGAGTTAAATAAGCTTCGCGCAGGTCAAACGAGATCTGGGAATACTCAAGAACCGTGGCGGGAACCCAGTCGGGAGGATCAACGGAAATCGGTTTTTGATCCAACCACTTCATCAGTCCTTGCCGGGGCTGCGCAGTGGCCAGCGAATACCGACTATGTAATTGAAAGCCCTGCAGCGTCGCCTTCCAGGCAAAGGGACCGAGTCCGTGAGCGCCACTGATTCGCATTAACTTTTCAAATTTCTCGTTATCCTTCGACGACACTTGGGCTAAGCGGAGCAGGGGAGTGGGGTTGCCCAGTGCCTCGAACATGCCGATGCCGTCGAGATTCAAAACCTCTGCAGTACCGGAATCGTCGGCCAGCTGCTGTAAGAATCCACCTTCTCCCTCAGACAACGAACCAATCAACCGAGCAAAAACATCTGCGAGAAGCTCGGCATCGGGGTGTTCGTCGGCCGTGGGCGAATTGTGGTAAGTGTGGGCCACCAGCAATCGATTGTCCACGGCGCTTACCAGAACCATCGCATACGTTGCCTTGAGCTTGGCACTATTACGCCATTTTTCGTAGGCCTGCTCCCACTGCACCTGTTGGTCTTCTTCTGAAAGCTCGGAATAGTTTTCGGGCAGATCATAATCTTCGTCGTATTTCCATTCAAATTCGGGGACCATCAATTGCATGACGGGGCGATCGGCCAATTCCAGGTCGATACGTGTGGCGGGATGCTCTTGGTCTTCCTGACGTTCGACTACTTTGCCGAGAATTTCAAAAGTTCGACCAGCCAGTTCCGCGCCCGGCTCGCACCAGGCCAATCCCAGCGGACGTGGAATATGATTTTCGTCGTCGACAATCACGAGGGCGTAGCCTGTTTCGCCGACCAATAGTTGCCACAAATCGTCGACCGTGAATCCCAACTCGGACATCTCTTTTTGGATTTTCAGCCAATCCTCAGATTCGGCCTCCTCCATTGCTTTGGCGATTGCGGAAATGCGTCGCTCGCTAAACATCACCGTCCCAAGCTTGGTGTTTTCCCTAAACGCATCGGCAAACGCCTTGCCATCAGCAATGCGCACCGCCACTGCCGTTTCTTCAGGAAGCGACTGCCAAACAGTGGGTTGCTGCGCGTATAACTGCGAATCTAAGCTGACTGGCAACAGTAAGACAAAGAACAAAAACCCCATGGCGCTTGGCATTGAAAAAGTTCGGACGCTAAAAGAAAGCATGTCTACTCCTTGACGGTAGCTTGTTCGGCTAGTGATTCGTTTGGTTCTTGGTCCGGCTTACGGAATGGTGGTTCAAAGTATTTTACGCCGTTTTGAGGTTGCGTGGGGTCGAACAAGTAAGCGTCGCGGTGCTTGAGAAAATCTACCAAATCGGTCGCTGGAATTCCAAACGCCAGGCCGTCGAAAAAACTGTAGCCCGCGCAAACCACGCCCACCACCTCGCCGCGGGAATTGAAGAGGGGCCCGCCGCTATTGCCTGGGTTGATCGAGGCGTCGGTCTGGATGAATCGCAAATGGCCCATCGTGCGGGTCGTGGAACTGACAATCCCCTGTGTCACCGAGCGCTCCAAACCAAGGGGATTGCCAATTGCAAACACAAGATCGCCCACGCGAGCCGTCGATTTCTCGGCGATCACCACGTGCTTGATGTCGAGGTTGGCTATCTCATCCTTGTCGATCTGCAGCAGTGCCAAATCGCGCAGCGGGTTCATCGCAAGAATCTTTACCTGCTTAAGCTGACGTTTTTCGTACCCTTGTTTCTTGCGTTGAAAAACGGTCACCTTCACTTTCAGGCTTTCTTCCACCACGTGGTAGTTCGTGATCAAATGCCCCTGATTGCTGATGATGAATCCGCTCCCCATGCCGACTGGCGTGGTGACGGTCACGACCGCATCGCCAAAACGTTTGACCAATTCGGGAACCGGTGCTTCGTCGAGCCGACCCAGCGTGTAATAGTCTTGCTCGCGGGTTTGGCCTTCCGGCTGGTGTTCGGGACCGCCGATCGACAAAACTCGCTTCGCGTCGACCGTGACCACTTCGTGGCCCAAATCCAAGACCACCCGGTCGTCGTTCCGCTGTAGCAGCGTGGCAGTCACTTGTGCGCCGCCGGCAAGCTTGACCGTGACCACCTCATCGGCGTGGGTACGGGTTTCAGAAAGCGTAGCAAAAGACAAAAACAAGATGGCGGGAACTATTTTATTCATGTTCTTCACGTTCTTCGCGAGCAAGGTAAAGGATCAAACGGTCGTGGCACAACAGGGCCAAATCTTGGTGTTGATCGCCGTCGAGGTCCAGCCCCGCAATGGCGCGGGGTTCGTGTACCAGGTTCTCATAGTCGGAGCCGTAGGGATACACTTTGTCGTCGAATACAGGCCAAGATATTTTTGGTTTGAGTGTTCCCCCATCATCCGCCATGACGGTGATGCGATGTTCCATGTCGTCATACACCACCAAATCGAGAACTCCGTCGCCATCGACATCCGTCGAATCGAGCCGATGGAATTTGGTTTCGCGCACACCACCCGATCGGCCTACGCGTTTGTCCACCGCGTCGATCAATTTCAGCTCATGGGGTCGACCTTCGCTCAAGTGGATGATCCGATTGTGGTCCACCAGCACAACGCCCAGCACGGGCTCGTTGACTAAGGCTGAGCCTTCAATCACCTTCACACTTTCTGACACTTGGCTGAGTCCGGAAGGCTCGATTGTGATTTTCTGAATAAACGGGCTCCCTTTCTGCAGGGCCCAACCTCCGGAATCGCCTGCTGCAATGTAGTCGGCCAGTTGCTGCCCCGGCGGAAGCATCACTTGCTCTTCCGATCGAAGATCGTCGCCAATCCATTGGAGTACCCCTTCCGTAAGCCTGCCAAGCCGCACGCCATCTGCCACGGCTATCAGTTTGTATTCATCCAGATCGGCTTTCTTGAGATGCGTTGGCGAGGAGACCACAGTTTTGTCGTCGCTGTGCACCGCAAGTTTTATGCCTCGGGAATGAGTATCTTTTACCAGCAATCGATCGCCACCGATCCAAAGCACCTCGTCTGCTTTGGAACTGACATCTTCAAATCGCGTAAGCTCCGGATTAGTTTGACCTTTTTCCCAACGGTAAAGATCCAGATGTTTGTCCACTTTTTGGACCCACCAAGTTACCGAACCCACGGTGCCAAGGGCCAGAATTTTTCTTCCTTCCACATCGTCCGATTGTGGCATCGACCGCGGATAAGAGAGACGCTGAGAATCCCAACGGCTTGTGAGCAAGTCGGCAGCGTCTTTCGCCCAAATCAGTAGCAATCCAGGTTCTGCTGCAGGTGCCGCTACCGATTGAATATCGGAAACGGCCGGGTATCCCTGCTGCTCTCCCCAGCCGGTTTCGCCCAACGCGTAGCAGCGGAGGCGGGGTCCGTCGGGGTCGGCGGTGACGAGCACGCGGTTGGAACCTTGCCACATGCCACACCAGGCGGTTTTTGCGCTATCGTCAAACGCTAGTGGTCGCTGCAAGCCGAAAGGACTCGGTTGGCCAACTTCCAGGTGGTAGCGCTTCAGTAGTTCGCGCACCGATCCATCCAGCAGCATAAGTTGTGTGGTGGTGTCGTCGCTCAGCACTTCAACATCGTGGACCGATCGATCGTGCAGAACTGCGGCCGGGGCGAGTGATTGCGTTGCCGACCCGCGATACCAGCGGATTGCTTCGGAGGATTTTTGCGATTGCTCGACAAGATCGTCAAACCCATCGCCGTCCAAATCGGCAAGCCACCAGTTTTTCCGATCGCGTTGCTCGCGCGGCGTGAGCCACACTGCCCGGCCACCCGGCTGTAGGGCGACCTGTTGGATTCCGTTTTTCATGCTCACCATCAACTCCAGTTGGTCTTCACGACCGCGGCGAACAAGCAATGAACGATGTCGTGAGGAAACTTCCCCATCCAACAAGTCAATGTGGAAATTTTTCTGCCAGGTCCCCGATTCCTCCTGACAGTAGACCTGAATCTGGTTGGGCGGAGATACCAGCACAATCAATTCGAGCTGACCGTCGCCGTCGATATCTCGAATGACAACGTCTTGCGGTACTCGTTCACATTGCAACTCTCGATGACGCAAGTCTGGCGCCATCGGTAACTCGTTGGGGTGGTTCTTCGAGGGGGTCTCGGGCGCATCGCGCGAAGCCTCGTCCAGCCAACTGTAAATGTCCAGCCGAGACGATCGACCGTTGACCACAATAAGTTCCTGACGCCCGTCTGCGTCGAGGTCGGCACAGCGCAGAATTCGTGGATTCCCTTCTTGACGAATCACGCGCATCGATTGCCAGCCGGAGTAATCGGCGTGAGTCGGTTGGCAAAAAATCTGGACACAGATGAACAGCGCAGAGAGTGAAATAACCCGCATGGAAAAGAGCCTCTCGATTTGTTCCGATTCATAATGGAGGAAGATTTATCAGTTTTTGCCTGTACGTCTTCTATGGGCGATTTTGGGGTTGGGGCAAAAAGGCTATTTGGGCCTTCCATCTTACCAGCACAGAAAACCGGAGTGGCAGCCGATTTTCCCAATAAATAGTAGATTAGAAAAAGAGCTACCGCCTATTATCTTCTGGGAATACTCTCTTGCGTACGATCCATCCCGGGCGTAGAATCGTAGCAACTCGGGATTTGTGGCCGCTTGCAGCCGACACTGCTAAAGAGCCAAAAAGTGAACGCCGCCTAGATGACAACCGTGGCAGCGGGAAACAACAATTTGACAAGCTTGCCAGCAACAAGCCGCATTTGCCGAGAGTGAATGCGGTTTTTTTGTGCGCCGAACCAGTATTCTGTAGGAATGTGGTAAGGGGTCACTTCATTTTTCACTTGCATGAGCTGTGTTGAAATGTCGAATCCAACTCGAACGATTGAGCCAATTGTGTCTGAAGAAAACTCGGGTGAAAAGAGCCCCAATTTTTCGGAAAACGTATCCACCCAGTCGGTCCACGCTGGCGAGAGTCGCCAGAAACCGGGCGACTCGATTACCGACCCGATTTTCTGTGCCTCGACTTTTACGTTTAAGGATACGCAATCCGTCATCGATTTTATCGAGCAGAAACAGCCCCGCGAGGAATATGGTCGATACGGCAACCCGGGCGAACGCGTTGCCGAGCGCAAGCTGGCAGTGCTGGAAGGGGGCGAGGATGCTGTACTGTTTTCCAGCGGCATGTCGGCGATTGTCGGGCTACTGATGTCGAAACTCAGCGCTTGCGACGAAGTGATTTTCTTCGACGAATGTTATCACCGCAGCCGCGAGTTCTGCACAAAACACCTGTCGCGATTCGGCGTGACCACTCGGCAAGTGCCCGCGTGCGACTACGAAGCGATGGAAGCTGCCATCACTCCGCACACCAAGCTGTTGGTCAGCGAATCGCCCACCAATCCACACTTGAGCTGTGTCGACTTGGATCGCTTCGCCGGGATTGGCAAGCAGAACGGGATCGAAACGCTAATCGATGCCACACTGGCCACGCCTTACAATTTGCGCCCAATTGACGCAGGGATCGACTACGTTTTGCATTCCGTGACCAAATATCTCGGCGGGCATAACGATTTGCTGGCGGGTGTGGTTGTCGGCACCAAGGAAAAAATGGAGTCGGTCCGCAATCTGCGCGGTATCATGGGCGCCGTGAATTCGCCGCAAAATGTTTACTTGCTCTCCCGTGGTCTCAAAACGTTCGAATTGCGCATGCAGCGCCATAACGACAACGGCCAGCGCGTCGCAGAGTTCCTGGACGCGCATCCACGCGTCGAGCGCGTGTACTACCCGGGTCTCGAATCGCATCCCTACCATGAGGTGGCAAAAAAGACGATGCGAGGCTACGGTGGGTTGGTAACATTTCTTATAAAAGATGCCGATTGGCGGCAGACGGCCGACGTGGTCGATGCGGTAAAGATTCCGCGAATTGCTCCTAGTTTGGGTGGTGTCGAATCGCTTATCGAACAACCGTTGGTGATGAGCTATTATGAGTGCACACCCGAGCAGCGCATAGAATACGGCATCCCCGACAACATGATCCGCCTGTCCTGCGGCATTGAGAACGCCGACGACCTGATTGCCGATCTGCAACAAGCGCTCGCCTAACCCTCTATTTTTTCCATGCACTTCCGAACGCGCGCGATCCACGTAGGCAACGAAAAATGCTCCGAAACCGGTGCGGTGGTGCGGCCGTTGCACTTGGCTTCGACCTTCGTGCAACCTGGCGCTGGCGAGTGGGGCGAGTACGACTATTCCCGCAGCGGCAACCCCACGCGCAAGGCACTGGAAACCACACTGGCTTCGCTGGAAGGGGGTTGCGGCGCACTGGCATTTGCCAGCGGAATGGCCGCCACGCATTGCGTCACTTCGATGCTAAGCGCAGGGGATCACATCGTTGCCGGGTCCGACATCTATGGCGGCACTTATCGGTTACTACATAAAGTCACCCAACGCGCAGGAATCAGTGTCACACTGGTCGACACGACGAATCCCGGCAGCCTGACGGAGGCAATCACCCCAGCGACTAAACTCGTTTGGATCGAAAGCCCAGGAAACCCGCGACTTTCGATTACCGACATTGCCGCGTGTGCCGAGATTGCTCATCGGCAGGGCGCACTTGTGGGCGTCGACAGCACATTTGCTACACCGGTACTCACCCAGCCTTTGGAATTGGGCGCCGACATCGTGATGCACTCGGCCACCAAGTATTTGGGTGGCCACAGCGACTTGGTCGGTGGAGCCCTGGTTGTACGCGAACAATCGGTATTCGACGAGTTGTACTTCGTACAAAACGCCTCGGGTGCAATCATGGGGCCATTGGAAGCCTTCTTGTGTTCGCGGGGAATCAAGACTCTCGAACTCAGGGTCCGCGAGCAATCGCGCACCGCCCAGAAGTTGGCCGAGTGGCTCGCGGGGCATCAGCAAGTCGAGCGTGTGCTCTACCCGGGCTTGCCCGATCATCCGGGGCATGACATCGCTAGTCGTCAAATGCAGGGTGCGTTTGGGGCAATGTTGTCGTTCGAATTGCGGGGCAATTTCGCTGCGACGAAACGTTTTGTAGAATCGACGCAATTGTTCCAATTGGCGGTCAGCCTGGGAGCGGTCGAATCGCTCATTGAGCAACCTGCCGCGATGTCCCACGCCAGCTACGACGCCGCCGATCGAGAAAAACACGGCATCGGCGACGGCCTCATCCGGCTCTCAGTCGGCCTAGAAGCCTACGAAGACCTCCAAGCCGATTTACAATCAGCATTTAATATCGTCTAATCATCCTCCTGACCCCTGACCTCCGACTTCTCTCCACTTCCTCATGCAACTCGGTTTTGTCAGCGCGATTTTCGGTGATTTGTCGTTCGAGGAAGTTCTGCGCCATGCCGCGGAAATTGGTTACGACTGCGTAGAAGTGATGTGTTGGCCGCCCGGCGGACCAGATAGAAAATTTGGCGGTGTGATGCACTTGGACGTCACCGAGTTTTCGCAATCACGTGCCGAAGATACCCTGGCACTGTGCGACAAATACGGCATTGTGATTTCTGCGCTGGCGTACTATTCGATTCCCCTTTCCGCCGACCCTGAGCAAGCAGAGGCGGCCTGTGCACATTTGCCAAAGGTGATCGACGCGGCTGCCCTGTTGGGATTGTCGACGGTGAATTCCTTTGTCGGGGCGAATCACACGCTTTCGTTGGAAGATAACTTTCGTCGGTTTGAACAAGTGTGGCCCGATTTTGTTCGGCATGCCGAGGAGCGAAATATCCGCATCGGCATCGAAAACTGTCCGATGCTGTTTCCCGACACTTGGCCATTCGGATTGAACCTTGCTCGGACGCCTGCCATTTGGCGGCGGATGTTCGAGGCCATTCCTTCCGACCATTTTGGACTGAATTACGATCCGTCCCATTTGCGAATGCAATTGATGGACCCAATCCAACCGATTTACGAATTCGGTCCGCGCATTTTTCACACCCATGCCAAAGACATGCGAATCGATCCGCAAAAGCTTAACGACGTCGGATCGTTAGTGCTCCCCATGGAACGCAGCACGGCAAAGATCCCAGGCTTGGGAGACATCGATTGGGGCAAATGGATCGGAGCGCTTTCGGATGTCGGATACGATGGCCCCGTGTGCGTCGAGGTTGAAGACGAAGCATTCGAAGGCTCTGTTGAGCGACGTCGCCAATCGCTAGAAATCAGCTACCAAGTCTTGCGCCCGCTGATCGCATAGGAAGCAGTTTCGATAATTTACCACGGAGACACAGAGGACACGGAGATGAGAACACTCATCTTCACTTATCTACGCTGATCTGAGGCAATTAGCGAAAAAAAAGTGCAGATAAGTGTTTCAAAGTTTTCTTCTCGGTGTCCTCCGTGGTGAATCCGAAATCGGAAAGCTATTCTTTAGCCTTGCCTAAGCTTTTTTAGAGATCACTCTTCAGCTCTTTGCCGAATGTGATTGGCATGTCGACAACTTCGGCAAGTCGGCGAATGTATTCCGCGCGTGGAATTTCAATCACTCCCAAAGTTCCCGTGTGGGGAGTCCACTGTTGGACATCCAGTAGTTGATAGCCTTGTGCATTAAGGTGTTGAACCAAACAGGCCAGGGCCACTTTCGAAGCATCGCGTCGGCGATGGAACATGCTTTCCGCCGCAAACAGTCCTCCGATAGCCACGCCATACGTGCCGCCGACAAGTTGGTCCTCATGCCAGACCTCGACGCTGTGGGCATGCCCCTGCCGGTGCAGTTTGCAATAGCCGTCAATCATCTCCTCGGTGAGCCAGGTGCCTCCCTCGCGTCCCAAGCCAGTAGCACATGCTCGGATCACTGACTCGAATGAATCGTTGCACCCGATCTGAAATTCATCGGTGCGCATTCTCCGCTTCACGCGTTGCGAAACATGGGCTGCGTCGAGTGGCAGGATAGCGCGCGGATCGGGAGACCACCACAAAATCGGATCGTCGGGATCCGCGGGCCAGGGGAAAATCCCATGGCGGTAAGCGTCGAGCAATCGTACACAACTCAGCTCGCCGCCGATGCACACGAGTCCATCTGGCGTAGATTTGATCGGCGACGGGAAGAACTGCGAAGACATACCCAATTTGCTATAGAAACGTTGAATTCCAGCAGAAGAAAAAATCGATCCGTTGACTTCGGCAGATTACGGACAAATATAGTATAATCGTTTTTATGGATTTGCATGCAAGATTTGCACTTTTGGGGGATTCGTACTCCCGAAGAGATTTGGCCCCGTTGCCGCTCCAGGAACTTTTATTGACTCTTGCGCTACTAATGAGCACAGGGCGCCCTACGGAAACCCGAATTTAGAGAGTGAAATGCTAGCGGCGGGATTCATTCGTCGCGCAACCATCAATAGAATAGATCAGTAATAAAATGGATCAGCATCCTATCTCCCCCTTGAATGTGGATTCTCCCGAGCGGATCGAAACCGTTCCTGCCGAGTCTGCGGCTGAAGATTCTCGAAACCTTGACGACCCTAAGGAAACGCAGCGACTCTCTCGTTTACTCTGGGTGTTTGGTTTGCTGTTTGCTGTTTTGGTGGTGCCGTCGGTGGCAGGCCGAGTGCAATACGCGATCACCGCTGCAAAAGAGCGCGCCGAGTACGACGTGGCGCGCGAGAATCATCAAGATCTGAACTTGAACCAAATCTCTACCTCTTCAAGATTACTTGCCCAATATGTGGGCCCCAGTGTGGTCAACGTACGAGCACGTCACGGTCATGCCCAGGGGCAAGGGTCTGGCGTGATTATCGATACCGAGGGATATATCCTGACCAACGCGCATGTGGTTCGGGGAGCGAACATGGTCGAGGTACAGCTTAGCGATGGACGGCGTGGGCCGGCAAGTGTCGTGGGACGCGATCCGCTGGTAGATATGGCGGTTTTGAAAACCGAGCTGAGAGATCTCGTCGCGGCCGACTGGGGCGATAGCGATGAACTGGCCGTTGGAGAGATGGTCTGGGCGATCGGAAGTCCCTTCGGATTGCAGAAGAGTATCACGTTTGGAATTCTAAGTGCAAAAGAACGGCGAGGTATCGCTCCTCAAGATCCCAGTTATGATCCAACGTACCAGGAATTTTTACAGACCGACGCTGCAGTCAATCCCGGCAACAGTGGCGGTCCACTGGTCAATTCCGAAGGCAAAGTGGTAGGAATTAACACCGCAATCATTGGTGAATCTTACCGAGGGATCAGCTTCTCGATTCCCAGTACGATTGCCCGAGAAAGTTACGAGCTATTACGCAAGGAAGGTTTTGTGCATCGTGGCATGTTGGGCGTGCAGCCAAGCAAAGTGCCCGACTCGGTTTCGCGCCGCTATGAGTTGGAGCGTGACGAGGGCGTGTTTGTCGCACAAGTCTACAATAATACGCCAGCCGAAGATGCCGGGATGCAACGTGGAGACGTGATTCTCTCTTGGAATGGGGCCGCGTATTCCGATCCAACGCTGATGAGCCGTGCCATCGCCGCCACGCCGATAGGTTCAGAAGTATCCGTGGAGGTCGTACGCAAAGGTTCTGATGGTCCTAAGCACCTGACATTGAACGTGACGGTTGCCGCCAGACCTCGAACCGATTCGCTCTAGTCGGAATATGTGGCAGGGTGCCGATCCCGGCAATCTGTAAGATTGCGGCTAGTCACGGGTTTTTTTATTCCATCAGTTTTCAATTTTGCTACGCCCATGTTTTTTTCTTCACGGATTCACTTGAAGCCGCTCGCGCAGTTGTGCCATCGTTTGGCAATGGCTACCAATGCGGGTTTGGAAGATCGTAGAATCTGGCGGGACGAGGCGGAGCGTGGCTCTTCGGCCCAGCGACGTGCCGCCGCAGTGATCCGCGACGAATTGGCCCAAGGAAACGGACTGAGTGATGCCCTCCCGGCGACGGGCAAATTTTTTCCGCCGCTGTTTCGCAATCTGATCGAAGTCGGCGAAAAGACCGGACAGCTTGGCCACACTTATCAACAATTGACAAAGCATTACGAAAAAACGCTGTCCGCGCGACGTGCGTTTTTTGGACGTTTGGCCTGGCCCGCAATGCAATTAGGTCTGGCCCTGTTTGTGATTGGATTGTTGATTTGGATCATGGGGATCCTGCCGGTGAACAACTCAAGCGCTGGTCCTCAAGTAGATATGCTCGGCTTCGGTTGGATCGGTACGTCGGGCTTGATCAAGTATCTCAATCTGCTGGTGTTTATTGCGATTGTCGGGTTGCTGTGCTTTGAGGCACTACGTCGTGGCGTTGGTTGGACGCGAAGATTGCAGCGCGTGGCATTGAAGATTCCAATAATTGGCGGTGCGTTAAAAACCTTGGCGATCGCTCGTTTGACTTGGGCTTTGCAACTGGTGCTCGATTCGTCGATGGACCTGCGGCGGGCGCTGCCGCTTGCGCTCGACTCCACGGGGAACGACTACTTTGCCAGGCACGGCCCCACGGTAGCCAGACGGATTGAGCAGGGACAAGATATTCACACAGCCCTGCAGGCTACCGGAACTTTGCCCACCGATTTGCTCGATCACATCGCCGTGGGCGAGCAAAGCGGTCGGCTGGTGGAAACCATGGAGCAGCAGTCGACCGAGTATCAAGAACGGGCCGGTCTGGCGATTGCCATCTTAGCCCAATTTGCCGGCTACGCGGTTTGGTTGCTCGTGGCAATGTTTATTATCACGATGATCTTCCGCCTGTTTTCGTTCTACACCGATCAACTGAATAGTCTGATGTAAACCGTGACGTTAGCGGTTGTGGCCCTCACTGGGAATCGCGCAATGCAGCGATGTGTTCGAGCAACGCAAGTTCCGGGCCTGCCAATCTTTTGTCGATTCGCATTTTGAGCGTCGCCCCGGTTGCCCCTTGTCGCAAGTCGGCTAAGTAATCCGTCAGTAGGTCGGTTTTGTCGTCATCGGAGCTCAATAAAAAGTGGACCCATGCCCACGACTCCGCATAATCGGTTTGCGTCATGTCCGCAGCCGACCGGAGCTGTTCTAAGCGCGCAAGATCCGGTTGCCAATCGTCAGAAGCGACCCGCTCTGCGAGCAGGGTGATGTGGGCGTCGTTCATCCCGCCCCGCGCTTTGCCAACCTCGAAATACTCCGCCAGGCCTTCGTCCAGCCAAAGTGGCAAATGGGGCACCGCGGCATGGAGATAGCCGTGAGAAACTTCATGTCGCAAATCATCGGCAACATATTCCCCCCAATAAGCGTAAACGGAAAGTTCGACGTCGGTTTCGACAAAAATTGCTCGCCGTGGCGGAAAGCCCGGATAATGCGAATCGAGAAATTCGTAGTACGCTGCCTCGTCGGCAAAGAGATAAACGTGGATCGGCACATCGGTCGTTGCCAGCCGCAACGTGGTTGCCAACCAATCGCGCTGGGCAGAGAGTTCCGCAATGAGCCGTTGTTTTTCTGTGAGCGGAAAATCGCTGTGCAGCACCAACTGCTCGCTTACAAGCCGATGCTGGAAGGGGCCTTGCAGTGCCGGAGACCGCAGCGACAAACACCCCGCTGATAGCAAGCTCAGCGAAAGGATGATCCCAAGATAGTTTTGCCGCCGCATCAGCGATTTCTGCCGGGGTGGGCTCTCGAATTTGTGGCACCCATCAATTCAGGTCTGATGGTCAACCAGTGCATGAGCCGGCAATTGTAGCGAGACGCTGCCATTTGCCGAACAGCAATGGCCCACGCTAGCACCTCCGTGATAGTCCAGTTCGCTCTTGACCCGAAAGGACATGGCTGAGACGATTCCCGCCCCGTAATTCTTAGCCCCTCCCAATCCCCCTGGCGTTGCCATGACTGGCTCCTTTCTTCGTGCATGGACTCGTACCAGAGTTTTACTTTTTGCCGCGATCTGCTTGATGACGAGCGGCTGTCGATCACCCTATTACGCCGACCGGGGCGCTGGCGTCGGCGCATTGGCTGGCGCTGGAGCCGGGGCCATCATTGGCGATGCCACCGGCGGAAATGCAGGAACCGGAGCACTAATCGGCGCCGGGCTCGGCGCGCTGACCGGTGCAACAGTCGGCGATGCGATGGACGAAATGCAAGCGCAAAACCGCGCCGCGATTGCCACCCAAATGGGCAGACAGGTGCAAGCCGGCGCTGCCACCATCGACGAAGTGGTCACCATGAGCCGCTCGGGCGTCGACCCACGACTCATTTCAAACTACGTTCGCACCTCAGGCGTGGCCCGTCCCTTAGCAGCAACAGACGTGATCTATCTTCACAACCAGGGAGTCGCTACCGAGGTAATCGAGATCATGCAAAATCCGCCGCCACCCCCGGCTCTGGCAGGCCGTCCCCCGGTAATTGTCGAAGAGCACTACTACGGCCAACCATACTGCCGAGGCCCGCATTACGGCTATTACCACGGGCACCATCGCCGCGGGCCACGCGTCGGTTGGGGCATCACAATCGCCAAGTAACGTTTTTTGCCGCACACGCTTAATCGAGTGCATCGAACGTACTCAAGGCGAGTTCAATCGCAAGAAGTTCATCGGCCGGTGTGCGCGAGACAACGATGTCGCCAAAGTCATCTTCATGCACCGCGCGTATGTCGGTCGTAGATCGATTCGGCGATGCGGTGGGTGTCATTGCCAGGTCGACCACTTCCGCACGCAATACTCCCGGTTCGTCATCGTCGCCAGCGGTTTCGACAGTTAACGACGTGACAACACCCACAGACGGGGCATCAGTGGCGTTTGCGGCCAAAGGCTGTGCAGCAAGAGGAAACGGAGGAGGCAGCGCCCCGAACGCATTTTCCCAAGCAGCCAAATCGTCGGCGTCGACATCCGTGTCGCCGTCCGCATCGCCATCGGCTTTTACAGCATTCGGTGCCGGAATGCCGTGGCCGCGTTGCCAGGCGAGAAAATCAAAACCGTCGACGTCGCCATCGGTGTCGAAGTCGGCATGTTGTGGCTGCGTTTCGAACGCCCCGATATCAATCCGCCCGCCATACACCCGCGTGTAAAGCCCGCCGCGCTGATCGGCAACCGGCACCCCACCAACCCCCGCCGCCGCAGCGGGATCGCCCATGTCGATTGCTGGACTACCGGGCAAAAGGGCATGGGAGAACGTCGGCCCGCCGTTGTTTTGCAACGGGCCGAGTTGGGGGTCTTGAATGATGTTATTGTTTCCAGTGATTGTTCCGACAATGGCCTCAATGAGACTCCAGTCGGCCGTCACTGAGCCACCTATATCGTTGTCGATTGGTGGACCGAGGTCCAACGCATGTTGGTTATTGGCAACAATCGTGTGAGTGAGTACTGGTGCCAAGATACCAGACGTATTGATCCCGCCACCGCCTCGGGTTGCCGAATTCCAAACAATGGTACTATGGCTGATCGTCAACATCGCTGGGGAGGTGCTATTGCCAGCAATCGCGCCGCCATGGCGGGCTGAATTATCAGAGAACGTACTATTGTTAACCGACAGGACGGCTTGCCCCTCGATCAAGATCGCCCCGCCTCGTCCACCACCGGCTCGCAGTGGAGAGGTCGCCTGATTTGCGATAAATGTCGATTCATTGACGGACATCGTCGAAGCGGAGCCGTTGATCGCGCCGCCCCAATCATTGGTCGATACGTTTCCATCGAAAGTCGTGCGCTCAATCGTCACCGTGTTGTTAACTACTCGCAGTGCGCCAGCTCTACCATAGGACGTATTTCCCACAAAGGCACTGTCACTAATTGAGACGGTTCCTCCACGAGCAAAAACCCCGCCGCCGTCGGAAAAGAATGTGAAGTCCAACGTGTTGTTGCCACTGATAGTACTGTCGACAATCGTCAAATCGGCACCTCTGGAGTAGACGCCGCCGCCGTCCTCGCCCGCGGCATTGCCACTGATGGTGCTGCTGGTGAGCGTCAGATTCTCGCGAGTAAAGATCGCGCCGCCTGCATCTGATACGTCGCCACCAGTGAGCGTCAGCCCGCTGATTGCCGCGCTGATGTCAATTCCATTATCGCCGTTGTCGATGTTGAAGATACGACTCCCATCGCCAAGTTGATCAACAGGTGTGGGATCATTCCCGCTTGCGTCGATTGTCAGAGAATTCGCACCCAGCCCATTGATCGTCAAATCATCGGTGATTTGAAATTCGCCCTGAGTGAGCAGAATCGTCTTGCCGACAAGCGTTGGATCGAATTCGATCGTGTCGGAGCCGAGGAGTGTGTTGGTGGCGAAGATCGCTTCGCGCAGCGAAGTGACGCCGTCGGTGAAATCGACGATATCGAGTTCCGTGTCGACGGTGGCCACGGCTAGCATCCGGCGGTCTTCGAGCGGCTCGACGTGCAGGCGGCGTTTGTTCATGGGTGAGAAGTTCCAGAGCAGAAAAGCAAAAACTAGCCGCTGGTCCGCGTTGCGATTATAGCTGTAGTGTACGAGAACCACAACGAAAAAATGGAATAGAGGGAAGTGAAGTCAATTGAAGAAAGGGGCGATATTTAGAGGTTACTCAGTGTTCTCTGTGTCCTCTGTGGTTCAATCAGATGGTGTTCTGAGAAATCGTCGAACACTTCCGCTGTCGTCACGACCGCGGTAGGATTATTCGCATGATTCCACTTCGTCTTGCCGCTGCCGCTCTCAATCAAACGCCACTCGACTGGGACGGGAACCGGCGGAACATTCTCGCTTCCATCGAGGCTGCCAAACAGGCGGAAGCGAGTCTGCTTTGCCTGCCGGAAATGTGCATCAGCGGTTACGGTTGCGAGGACCAGCTGTTTTCTTCGAGCTTGCACCGGACTTCACTCGAGTTGTTGGCTGAAGTTTTGCCTCACACCTCGGGATTGCTTGTCACGTTGGGGTTGGCGCTCGAGTTTGATCGGGCTGTTTTCAATGCGGTTGCCGTGGCCTGCGATGGGCAGCTGTTGGGATTTGTTGCCAAGCAGTTTTTGGCCGGCGATGGCATTCACTACGAGCGCCGCTGGTTCCAACCCTGGCCGACGGGAGAGGTTCGCGAAATATCGATCGACGGACGCCCTTTGCCGATTGGGGATTTGTTGTTCGACTGTGGTGGGGTGAAAATTGGCGTCGAAATCTGCCGCGATGCCTGGGTGCCCAATCGTCCAGGGCGTCAACTGGCGGCCCGGGGTGCGGATATTCTATTGAATCCCAGCGCGAGTCATTTCGCCTTTGCGAAACAGGAAATTCGCCGCCAGATTGTCTTGGAAGCAGCGCAGGAATTCCACGTAAGCGTTGCCTACAGCAACCTCTTGGGAAATGAGGCGGGCCGGGCCATTTATGATGGGGGAACGCTGATTGCCAGCCGCGGAAAGATGTTGGCCGCTGGACCTCGATTTTCGTTTGCCGATTTTCAGTTGACTATCGCCGACATCGACGTGGATACCACACGGCGTGCGCGATTGGCAAAGAAAAAAGCGCCGCGTTTTGCCGGTTCGTTGGCTGGCGCGACGGTCGAATCCGACTCCGCGCTTCCAACGCCCAGCAAAATTCGCGCCTCGACCCAAGCGCCGCCTTGGGACACTTCGCCGCCACCCAAGCAGGAAGAGTTCGCCCGCGCCATCCCTTTGGGCCTGTTCGACTATTTACGAAAAAGTCGCGTAAAAGGTTTTGTGGTTTCGCTCAGCGGCGGGGCCGACTCCTCGGCGGTGACGACTTTGATTTGGCTGATGGCAAAGTTCGGCATTGCAGACATCGGTCTTGAGAAATTGCGCGAAAAGCTCAACTATTTCGAGCTTCCCACTGCGGCTTTTTCCACCGACGATGAGGCGAAGCAATTGGTCGCTCAGTTGCTCACTTGTGTTTACCAAGCCACGCGCAACAGTAGCGACACCACATTCAACGCCGCCCAATCCGTCGCGGATGCCGTAGGGGCGAAGTTTCTCCAATGGAATGTTGATGCGCTGGTCGACGGTTATGTTGGACTTGTTTCGCTGGCTGCGGATCGCGAGATCACTTGGCAGCAAGACGATGTCGCCATGCAAAACATCCAAGCCCGCGCCCGAGGGCCCGGGGCTTGGTTGTTGGCCAATCTGCGTGGGGCTCTGCTGTTGGCAACGAGCAACCGTAGCGAAGCTGCCGTCGGCTACGCGACCATGGATGGCGACACTTGCGGAGGCTTGGCCCCGATTGCGGGGATCGACAAAGCCTTTTTGCTGGATTGGCTGAACTGGATGGAATCAACGGGCCCCGAAGGTATTGGGGCCTTGCCGGCGCTGGCGGCTGTGAACAGTCAAGCGCCGACCGCGGAACTCCGCCCGCCCGACCAAGAGCAAACCGACGAAGGCGACTTGATGCCGTATCGAATTCTCGACGGTATTGAGCGCGCGGCGGTGCGAGACAAGCTGAGTCCTGTCGAAGTGTTTGAAACCATCCGCAAGCAGTTTCCCGATGATTGTGCGAAGCAACTTGGCGGTTGGGTCGAACGGTTTTTCCAATTATGGTGCCGCAACCAATGGAAGCGCGAACGGTACGCACCGTCGTTTCATTGCGACGAAGAAAACCTCGATCCGAAAACCTGGTGTCGATTCCCGATCCTCTCCGGAGGCTTCGAGCGGGAATTGGGAGAACTGCGAGAAGTCGTTCGCAATCTTTCTGGAAGTGGACCATAGGACCATTGTCCTATGATCCCATAGTCCTATATTGAATAGGAACCATTCAACCCTCGTAGGAAGCAGAGGATAATGATGCACCGCACTTCTAAATTTGTTCTCGCAGTTTTTCTCGCGTTGGCTTTTGTTTCAACTTCGCTAGTGGCCGATCAGGCCGATTGGCCGCAGTGGCGTGGGATGAATCGCGACGATCTTTCCAGCGAATCGGGCCTTCTGCAGAGCTGGCCGGAGGAAGGGCCGCCGCGAGCATGGTTGTTCGAGAACTGCGGACTTGGCTACGCAGGTCCGGCCGTGGTGGGCGACCGGCTATACATTCTTGGTACGCGTGACGGGCAGGAGCAACTCTTCTGTTTGAATGCAACGTCGGGAAACGAAGTGTGGTCGACGCCAATCGGTCAGATTTATGAAAATAGTTGGGGCGACGGTCCGCGCTCGACGCCGACGGTAGTTGACGATTTGGTTTATGCAATGGGTGCGCAAGGCAATTTGGTTTGCGTGCATCGCGGAGATGGATCGGTTGTCTGGAAGAAGTCGATGCAAGACTTGAGCGGCGAAATTCCGACTTGGGGTTATGCCGAGTCGCCATTGGTGTGGAATGAATTGGTTTTCTGTACCCCCGGTGGCACAAACGGGACGATCGCGGCGCTCGACAGAATGACCGGCAAAAAAGTTTGGCAAACATCCGAACTCACCGACTTGGCACATTACTCGTCAATCGTGTTGATGGATCACTCAACCGGAAAGATTGGCGTGCAACTGCTGGAAAAACAAGTTGTCGGATTTCGGATTGACGATGGGAAACTTCTCTGGTCCTCTCCCTGGCCCGGAAGTGTGGCTGTGATCCCCACACCAATTGTGCGCGGCAACCAGGTCTATATTACTTCAGGCTATGGAGCAGGTTGCCAATTGTTGTCGGTTGCCGACGACTATTCTGTCACGTCAGAATATGACAACAAAGTGATGGGGAACCACCACGGAGGTGTGGTTCTCCTGGGCGACCATCTTTACGGACATTCCGACAAAAAAGGATGGACGTGCCAAGATTTCGCCACGGGCAAAAAAGTGTGGCAAGAACGCCAGGTGCTTGGCAAAGGCGCCATCGCGTATGCCGACAACCATTTTTTTTGCTTGAGCGAAGACGAAGGCGAAGTCGTATTGATCGCCGCCACGCCGGAGGCTTGGAAAGAGCAGGGCCGATTTACGCTCAGCCCGCAGACAGAACTACGCAAACCGCGCGGGAAAATCTGGGTCCATCCGGTGATTGCCGATGGGCGACTCTATTTGCGAGACCAAGAATACGTCTACTGCTACGACGTGCGTGCGAAGTAGAACATTTCAATAATTAGCCATAGAGTGCACAGAGATCTCTGTGGCTACATAATTAGCGGTCACTCCTGCTTCGGGAGTTTTGGCGTGAGCACCAGCCGCACGGGTGTACCCAGCGGCGGCACTTTCTCGGAGTTTGCTTCGAATAGCAGCCCCTCGTTCACCTGGCTACTTTCGGCAGGGATATCAAGCGTCGCGGTCGTGAAATTTGAAACGCAGATAAAGTCGCCTGCATCAGCCATATAGTATTCCTGCCCCGACTCTTCGTCTTTCCAAAAACCGCTGCCGGCAAATACCCATGGATGCGTCATCGGCGTGTCGGTTTTGATGTCTTTGACCCAATCTTGCGCACGGGTCGATTGCCATTTTCCGTTCTGGTCAAGCCAACGAACAGAAATGTCGATCTCCGTACCTGTCGGAGGCTGGAAAGGTTCGAACTGCACCGGGGCACCAGTCTTGGCGCCAAGCGCCAGCAGTGCCGCGTGGGCCACTTGGGCCCGACAATAGACGGCCACCACCGACTCGTGTTCCTTGGTGCCCACGGGGCAGGCAAACATTTCCAGCATTCCTTCCTGCAGCGAGACGTAGCCATCGATGAACACGATGCCCCGTTCAGCATCAATCCAAGCCCGATTCGGCTCGGATAATGCTTTCGCTCCCTCCGGAGGCGGTAGCTTCGGAGCTTCCGGAAGCCCATCTTGATCTTCAACTTGCTCGGAAGTACCGGAACCAGACTCGTCTGAGTTGGAAGAACCCTCTGGCGAGACTTCGTCGACGACTTCAACGAAACCGTTCTCGCCGACCTCCGGTGCCCCCGAATCGGCGGGATTCCCGCAGCCAAGAATCGCTACCATGCAAAGCGCGATGAGCAGCGCAAGCTGGCTCGAAATGGATATTCTAGACATGCTGCCTCCCACGGGCTCGTGTCCCAAAGATAACGCAGTAATAGCCGCTGGCGTGAGCCAGCGGTCCACCGGCTTCCGCCGGCGGCAAGAACGCACCAGGCCATTCAAACATGCTCTCATGGGACCAGGGTTATCCGTTTTTATCAAGTGGGTGCTCTGGGGCTGCTCGAGTGATAAAGATTTACAGGAAATCCGCCAGCACCCCTGTGATTTCCATAGGCAGAGTCCTTAGAATATCGGCTTGCATTATGCGTATCTTACGAGCTAGTCGTTTGCGGAGCAGACGGGTTCTTATTGAAGGAAAAGTATGACAACCACATTGACGTCACAGCCACGGGAACAATCGAGTTCAAGCTTGTTTAGCCAGGCTACGGAAGCTCGCTTTTGGCGTGGTTCGGCTCCCGAGAAAATAGCTTCAGAAGCCCAGTGGAAGACTTGGTCACGCCATTTGCTCAAGCGTCGCTCGCCGAAATCGTTGGCCCCTTTGTGCGATGCCAGTGAGTCACCGCTACGTTGGGGTTTGTCCCTGGAGCATTTTTCTCAGCAAGGCTTGCAGCTTTTAGATTTGCATGACCAAATCGGCGAGCCTCGAAAACAAAAAGCGTTGGTTTCTGACAAGACTGCTTTGCAGTTCCTCACGGCTTGGCAACAGGGGACAAAGGCTTTGCCACAGTCGCTTGATTTTGCATTGGAAAGTTTGGCAGTAGTTCACCTGTTGCCTTTGGTGGTTGGAGAGGTTTCTGAAGAAACCTGGTGGGAATTGCTAGACGCGCTGCTGCGAATTGCCACGTCTGCCAGCGATTGGCAAGTTGACGCGGAATACCCACCCGAGCAGGCGCTGGCGCAGCAACTACTCTCTGGAGAGTTGCAGCTGACGCTGGCCTACTTGTTCCCGGAGATTCGCCCGCTTCACAAACTGCGTTCGGCGGCTCATGAAACACTCTCCGCGGGGTTGGTCGAACTGACCAATGGCCAGGGTTTGCTCCGGGGCCATCATCTATCCGTTTGCCGTCCCTTGCTTGCGTGTTGGACGCGCTGTCGCGCCATGGGCGAACACCTGAAGCAAGGCAGCTGGAATAAAAAAGCAGAAAAGCAGTTTCAATGGCTGATGACGCAGTCACTCGCCCTCTCGGCATCCGACGGGAGTGCAATTCTGGGTGCGCCCAACAGCGAAAGCTGGACGGCGGACTTCTTAAAGACGGCTCTCGTGCTAGGCGGGTCAGCTGCCGACGAAACAGCCGCCCGGGCGATCTTTACGAAATCACTTACGCGAAATTTATCTGGTAAAAAGGACGATTCTGTTCCCAAGACTTCCGACCACTGCGAGTGGGCTGGCGTGGCCGTGATGCGCACCGATTGGGACCGGAAGGCCCCGGCAATGGTAGTCGACTATTCCGCGCCAGACTTGCGGATGGAACTTTGGTCGGGAACACAGCGCATCGTCTCCGGGGCATGGGAGTGGGAAACATCGGTTGATGGAAAACAACTCGAGCCAGAGGGAGACTGGGAAGAAAGCTGCTGGTTTAGCGACGAAGATGTCGACTACTTGGAGTTGGTCATGGAACTGGCTGGCGGCGCGCGGCTCGAACGGCAAATCCTGCTGGCCCGAGAAGAGCAGTTCCTGCTATTGGCAGATTATGTTCACGACACAGGCGGAGGGGACATCAAGCATTGCTTCCGTTTGCCGTTGGAGGACACGCTCCGATTTGCCCCGGAAAAAGAAACGCGAGAAGCGTTGTTGCTCTCCAAAAAACCAGTGGCCCGGATACTGCCGTTGGCGCTGCCCGAGTGGCGCACCGATCCCCGCATCGGCGAACTGACTTGTGACGAGGGACAATTGCAATTGAAACAGCAACGACAAGGAAACAACCTTGCCTGTCCGTTGCTGTTCGACTTGCATGCTTTACGCGCAAAGAAGCAGTGTACCTGGCGCCAGTTGACGGTTGCCCAGGCGCTCGAGATTCAGCCGCATGATGTTGCCGTCGGATTCCGCGCGCAATGCGGCAAGCAGCAATGGCTATTTTACCGTTCGCTAGAGAAGGCAATGAACCGGACGGTTTTGGGACACAATCTGTCGATCGAATGCCTGGTAGCCCGTTTTCTCGCCCCTTCTGGGGAAATTGACGAGTTGCTGGAAATCGAAGGCTGAGCGAATTTGCCCCCACACGGCACCCTTGGCTAACCTACAATTGTAAGTACCGCTTCTGCGCAAAAAGTGCGGAGTGATCTTGGCCAAATTCGTTCAGCAGCCGGTTCTTGCCGTGAGTAGATTCTCGAAACTTTCATTACCAGGGGCACGCAACTGGCTTGCCATCTTTCCCGTGCTGTTGGGGATTGCTCTGTTCGTTTTGATGAAAGGAAGACGCGAAGAACCGGTCCCTCAAGAGATCGCAGAAGTTGCCCGTCCCCTGCGAGTCATCGAAGTTCCTGAAGTGGCACTGGTTCCACGAGTGCTCGGATATGGAACGGCACAAGCGGGCGATGTGTGGACGGCAGTTGCCGAAGTACGGGGGCGTGTGGTTTACATTCATCCCGAACTCAAACCAGGCGCGATTCTCCAATCGGGCGAGCAAGTCCTGCAAATCGATCCCGCGGAGTACGAGCTTCAGATCGCCCAACTCCTAGCGGAGATCTCCGAAACACGATCTCAACAGGCGCAACTCTCTGCCGAAGAGGACAACCTTCGTGCCTCGTTAAAGATCGAACAGGCGTCGCTGAAGTTGGCCGAAAGCGACTTGTCGCGGCTGGAATCATTGGCCACTTCCAGCTCGGTGACCGAATCGGAAGTGGAGCGCCAACAGCGCGAAGTACTTTCGCAGCGGCAGGCGATTCAAACATTGTTGAACGCCTTGAACGTACTTCCCGCGCAGCGCGCGTCTTTGGCAGCGACTGTTAAAGCAAGAAATGCAAATCTTCAGCGTGCAGAACTTGATTTGGATCATACCTCGATCACCGCTCCGTTCGATTGCCGATTGAGTGAATTGTCGCTTGAGGTGGGCCAGTTTCTCTCTGCAGGCGAAGTTCTGTTTGAGGCACACGGAATCGATGTTACTGAGATTGAAGCTCAGGTGCCCATCAATCAGGCTCGGAATCTAATCAATTCCAATGGGCAGCCGCTTGGACACATGGATGACGCGATGAAAACGATGCGTCAGATCTTTAACGTGGATGTGACCGTCCGACTTAAGAGCGGCGATTTTCAGGTATCGTGGCCTGCGAGATTCGATCGTATTCGCGAACAACTCGATCTGGAAACGCGCACGATCGGGATCGTAGTGGCTGTCGATAAACCGTACGAAGGCGTGATTCCCGGCCAACGTCCGCCGCTGGCTCCTGGCATGTTTTGCGAAGTCGAATTTCGAGGGCAACCCCGCACGGGGAAAATTGTGATCCCCCGCAGCGCGGTCCGCGATGGCTATGTTACTCTAGTCAATGCTGAGAACCGTTTAGAACGCCGGCAAGTCGAAATCGCCTTTTCTCAAGGGGATTTCACTTGCGTACGCTCAGGGCTTATCCCAGGAGAAACGCTCGTGGTTTCCGATCCGACTCCCGCGGTGGAAGGGATGTTGGTCGTCCCGACGAACGATGACGAAACGCTGCAGGAACTCATCGATGTGGCCACGGGGAAGGAACCGGTGCGATGATCCGCTTTTTTGGCGAGCATCCTACCGCCGCCAATCTGCTGATGGCCATCTTTCTTGTGTTGGGAGTGCTGAGCATTCCCAATTTGCGGCGTGAAACTTTTCCTGATACGACGCCCAGCGAGGTGGAAATTCGGATTGTTTACCCGGGCGCAACCGCTGAAGAAGTAGAAGAAACTGTGTGCCAGCGTGTGGAAGACGCGCTCGATAGTGTCAAGTTCGTTAATGAACTTCGCTGCGACGCACGTGAGAACATGGCTTTGATTGTCGCAGAAATGGAGGACGGCGGTAATTTTCTGATCTTCCTCAACGATATACAATCGGCGGTCGATGCGATTGACGATTTTCCCAGGGATGTTGAGGATCCGGTCGTCACCCAACTGGGCACTACGGAACACGTTCTTACGGTTGTCGTCTCCGGGCCGATGCAGCCGAGCGATTTGAAGGCCTATTGCGAGACGCTCAAAGACCGGCTGCAGATGTTGCCGGAAGTTTCGTTGGTCCGAGTTCTCGGGTTTTCCGATCATCAGCTGCGGATCGAACTTTCGTCCGAGGCGCTGATGCGTTACCGCCTCAGCGCTGCCGACGTGGCTCAAATTGTCGAGCGCCAAAGCGTCAACCTTCCCTCAGGTGTCCTCGAAACGAGGCAGGGAGATATCTTAGTTCGATTCGTCGAGGAAAGACAAACTCCTCATGCTCTCGAAGACTTGATCATTGTCGCTGACGCGAGCGGTGGGGAAATTCGCTTGGGAGACATCGCACGCGTGCGGGATGTTTTTGAAGCGGACGAGGAGAAGATTCTCCTTACCGGCCGTCGGGCGGGCATGTTGCAGGTAGAAAAAACGAAGAACCAAGATACGATTCGCGTTGCACGGATTGTGAAAGATTTTGTCGACACCGAGCGACAGCGTCATCCGCAAGTCGATCTTCTGGTAACGCAGGACATCTCGACGCTGGTGGTCGATCGGCTCGACATGCTCGTGAAAAACAGCCTGCAAGGAATTGTGCTGGTGTTTTTGACGCTGTGGTTGTTTTTCAGCTTTCGGCTTTCGTTTTGGGTAGTGATGAGTTTGCCTGTTTCGGTGTTGGGGGCATTCTTTCTGATGCCCCAATTGGGTTTGACCATCAACATGCTCACGATGGTTGGTCTGCTGCTAGCGCTGGGTTTGCTGATGGACGATGGAATCGTCATTGCAGAAAATATCGCGTCGCATCTTTCACGAGGAAAGTCGCCCCTCAGAGCAGCCATCGATGGTGTGAATGAAGTCAAAACAGGTGTTTTTTCTTCGTTTCTTACTACGGTCTGCGTGCTGGGGCCCTTGGCTACTATCGAAGGTGACATTGGCAAAGTGCTCAAAGTTGTGCCGATGGTCTTGATTTTGTTGCTGACCGTAAGTCTGGTTGAAGCGTTCATCATTCTGCCTGCGCATCTGGGACACTCGCTTCGCCGACCCGATCAAGATCGCCCCAACCGATTTCGCCGGTGGTTTGACAACCAAATCGAATGGCTTCGCAATCAAGTGGTGGGCCCTGCGGTGGATGTGGCTCTCCGGTGGCGATATATGTTTATGGGATCGGTTGTTAGTTTGTTTTTGGTGTCGCTCGGCCTGATGGCCGGGGGATTCGTCAAGTTTATTGCTTTTCCTGAACTGGATGGCGACGTAGTGCTTGCCCGCGTGCTGTTGCCTCCTGGTTCGCCTTTGTGGCGCACCG
This sequence comes from Planctomycetota bacterium, assembly GCA_029259915.1. Taxonomy (GTDB): domain Bacteria; phylum Planctomycetota; class Planctomycetia; order Pirellulales; family Lacipirellulaceae; genus Bythopirellula. The sequence continues at coordinate 87,995 of JAJDED010000020.1, forward strand.
AAGCGGTGGTCGACGACATTTCTGACGCTCTTGAGCGCGTGAATCAAAAGTTCGCACCCCGCCAACCGGAAGGCAGGAACTTGGTGGAAGCGGTAGTCGTGCAATTCAATCAGAATCTCGACGCCTACGAAACGGGTCCCCACGTTGCGACAGTGACGGTGGACCTGCTGGATGCGGAAACGCGAGATGCGCGCATCGACGAGATACTGCTTGCCTGGGGACAAGAGATTGGTGCGCTTCCTGATGTTGTGAATATCTCTTTTACGGAACCGTCGTTTGGCCCAGGTGGTAGACCGATTGAAATCCGCTTGCAGGGAACCGATTTTGCACCGCTGCAATTGGCAGCAAGCGAAATTCAAAACTGGTTCCGCGAATTCGATGGCGTGTTTAATCTGTCGGACGACCTGCGTCAGGGAAAACCCGAATTGCGGCTTCGTTTGCGCGAAGGAGCCTTTGGAATGGGACTCGATGCGGAGACGGTTGCGCGACAATTGCGAACGGCGTTGCAAGGAGCAACGGCCGATGAAATTCAGGTTGACGGAGAAGCCTACGAAATCGACGTGCAACTCCGCCAGCAGGATCAAGATACGATTACCGACTTGGAGTCGTTCTATTTCACGCGGCAAGGTGGCGGACAAGTCCCCTTGAGTAGTGTTGTCGAAGTGCATCAAGATACCGGCTGGTCGAGAATAGCGCGGATCGACGGGTTGCGAACCGTCACTGTCCGAGGGGATATTGATACACGGAGTGCCAATACGGCTAACCTATTGGGTCTGTTTCGCCGGACTCTTTTGCCAGAGCTTAGGCAGCGTTTCCCAGACGTGCAAATTTCATTTGAAGGGGAAGCCAAGGAAGCCGCAACCACGCAGCAATCGATGCTGCGCGCGATGCTGTTAGGATTGATCGGCGTATTTTGCTTGCTAAGCTTCCAGTTTCGTAGCTATCTGGAACCGTTGACAGTGATGCTGGCCATTCCGCTCGTGCTGATCGGAGTATTTTGGGGGCACCTGTTGATGGGCGTAGATTTTAGCATGCCCAGCATGTTGGGGTTTGCGTCGTTAGCGGGGATTGTGGTTAACGATTCGATATTGCTGGTGTTGTTTCTAAAAATGCAGCGCGACGCGGGCCACGATGTTCTCGCCGCATGCAGTCAGGCGAGCCGATTGCGGTTCCGTGCGATACTACTCACCTCGCTCACCACAATCGCCGGCTTGTTGCCGCTGTTGGCCGAGCGAAGTTTGCAAGCCCAAGTGCTGATTCCGCTGGCGATTAGCATTGCGTTTGGGCTGTTGGCCTCAACGGTTCTTGTTTTGTTTGTCGTGCCCTGCATGTACGCGATCTTTTTCGACTTGGGTTGGACTACCACTCGTGGAGAGGTTGAGCATTCTTGAAATGTGTGGCATAACGCCTGTATGGCTGACACCGAAACCATAATTGCCGAAAACGCCGCACACATCCGCGAGCGTATCGCCAAGGCTGCTGCCGGCGCTGGGCGCTCGCCGGATGAAATCGAAGTGGTTGCGGTCACCAAGTATGTGGGAACGGCCGAAGCTGCGGCTGTGGTCAACGCTGGATTCGACGTACTGGGGGAAAGCCGACCGCAACAGCTCTGGGAGAAATCCCCGCTGGTGGAAAATGCCCGTTGGCATTTAATTGGCCATCTGCAGCGCAACAAAGTGCGCCGGACGTTGCCCCTGGTGGATTTGATCCACAGCGTCGACAGTCCCCGTTTGCTGCAAGCCATCGACACCATAGGCGGCGAGCTTGGCATTTGTGCGAGCGTGCTGCTGGAAGTGAACTGTTCTGGCGAAGCGGAGAAGCATGGTTTCACGGCTGAAGGATTGCGTAGGTTCCTGCCCGAGTTGGCTACGTTCTCACACGTGGAAGTCCGTGGACTCATGACGATGGCCGCCAGGGAGGGTGGAACGTCCTCCGCTGCTGAGAATTTCTCGATGTTGCGCGAGCTTCGCGAGACCGCACAAAATGAGGCGCCTCCCGAAGTCCAGTTCACGGAACTGTCGATGGGAATGAGCCACGATTTCGAAGTTGCCATCTCCATGGGTGCTACCATGGTCCGCATTGGCTCGCTCTTTTTCGAAGGTGTCGATCGCTAGCGATTGCGGACATCCGCAACGGAATTCTCAAACATTCGATATTGTGCTTCGCATTAGCCGCAATCTTACAGATCGCCGGAGCCAGCGATCTGTAAGATCGCGGCTAGAACCACATAGCAAGGTGTAAGAAGGTGCAGCGGCAGGTGCCCATTGCCGTCGATACATGTCACATTTATGATGGAGTGTTGGCATACGGATCTTGAGAAGAAGCACCATGAAAGAGCTCACCGAAAGAATCATTCACTACGCCGTGCTGATCTGCGTCACCATTTTTGCTGTGGGGGTGATGTGGAAGCTTAGCGCCAAGAGGCAGCTGTCCGAGGAGCATCAGCGTGTTGCAGTCCGTGCGCTGCCCGAGGTCGCTGCTGCCAAGGCGCCGGTGGTCGTTGAATCGCTTCATGTGCAAACATGCGAAATCTTTTCCACTTACGCGGGAAAGATTCGTCCCTGGGAAACTTTCCAAGTTGGTTTTGAAGTCTCTGGGCGAGTGATTGCTTTAGGCGAAAACGACTCGGGCGAGTTCCTCGACGATGGCGACCGAGTCAGTGCCGGTCAGGTCCTTGCGGTGATCGACGATCGGGTCTTCCGCGCCCAAAAAAGCGAAGCCTCCGCACGCATTGAGCAGGCCACCTCCGATCTCCAGCGCGCCGAAACCGTACGCGAGAGAAACCCTGCGGCATTGTCCGAGTCGGAGCTACAGCGACTGGTGACCGATCTGGCACTAGCTCGCGCTCAATTTGAAGTGGCGGTAAAAAATCTGGAAGATGCCACGCTTCGCGCGCCGGTCGATGCCACTATTTCCCGGAGACTCGTCAATCCGGGCGAATCGGTATCCCAACATCAGATCACTTTTAAGTTGGTTCAGAAGGACGACGTGCTTCTGGTCGTCGACGTTCCCGAATCGCACATTCGCGAACTTGAGGAGCGGATGCGGCTTGTTCAGCAAAACCTTTCAGACAATCGTCCGAATGTCGACGAGGAAGACCGAGTGGTCCGTGCCCATGTTCGGCTGGAAGGCCGCGATCGGTTTGGCAAATACTGGCCGGAGTTGGTGGGCGAGGTGTACCAGATTGCTGAAGTCTCCGATGCCCGAACCGGGCTGTTTGAGGTAGAAGTCCGTTTGTCGAACAGCGAACAATTGCTACGCCCAGGAATGGTTGCCACTGCCGACTTGGTGACCGCACGCATCCCCGGTTATAGAATCCCCGAAACCGCAATAATTTCTCGACAGCGCAAAGCACATTTGTTTACGGTGGATCGAGAACCGACCCAGATGGAGCTCTTGTATTGGAACCTTGGTCCGACCGATCTATTTCGCGCCCGTCAAGTGAATCTCACCCAGTGGGTCGACCAGGGATCGCATGTTGTCGTACCCGTGGGCGATCTTCGACTTGATTCGGTGATTGTTCGCGGTCAGTTTCGACTGGCAGATTCGCAAGTGGTACGCGTGACCAATTTCCCCTGGCTATCCCCGGGAGAAATGCAAACAAAAGAATCCTCCCGAAGATTCGACCTGGCAACCATTCGTAGCGAAGATGAAAAGTAATCAATCTAAGCTGAAATGTTGAACCGCCAAGAGCGCCAAGTACGCCAAGGAATTCGGGAATAATTCATTGCTATGTAGCAGACCGCCTCCGATTAGTGACAGAAGTTTTAGTCTTAAGCATGTAAAGAACATTTCCTTGGCGCTCTTGGCGTCCTTGGCGGTTTTTATTTTTTTGGATTCATGTTTCAGTTGTCTACGTTATGAAACTTAGCTCCCAAGCGATCGACCATCCGCGTCTTGTGCTCATTGCCACGTTGTTGGTGATGTTCATGGCGCTGTATGCCGCGACCTACACGCCCGTGCAGCGCACACCGGCAATTACCAAGGCCGTGGTGCTGGTGGCGATTCCGTATCCCGATGCGCAGCCGAGCGAGGCGGAAAACGAAATCGCTCGCAAGGTGGAAGAAGCGCTCACGGAATTGCAAAGCGTCGACTTCCTCGCCTCGACCAGCATGCGCGGAGCATCCATTACGCAAATTATCTTTCTCGACGGTGTCGATCCCGACGATGCCAAGCGTGAAGTGAAAGACCTGATCGATCGGATTCGCAACGAATTGCCTCTGGGGCGTGAAGTACAGCCGGAGGTAATGAAAATCGATTTCGAAAACGCGCCGCTGATGTTAGTCACGCTCGCTGGCCCACCAGGTTTCGACGAGCGGGCATTGAAACAAATTGCCGAGGACGTGGAAGAGCAGATTTCTGAGGTGGACGGGATTGCAAACACCCAGCTATTTGGCGGCAAAGAGCGCGAGATTCACGTCAACATCAATCCCGACCTGATGACGCAGTACGGGATTACCCTGCGTCAAATGCGGCAGGCATTGCACGATTTCAACGCCAAAATTCCCGCCGGGGCACTCGATACCAGCAAGATTGATCGCATGGTGCGCAACGAAGCAAAATTCCGCAACGTGAGCGACATTCGCCGAGCGATTGTCAGTAGCGCCGAAAGCCGCGTGATCCGAGTGAGCGACGTGGCGGAAGTGATCGACACCCACCGTCGCCAGAAAAATATGGCGCAGCTCGACGGCAATGACTGCGCAACGATCGTTGTCAATAAGGAATCGAACATCAATACGCTTGGTGCCGCCAGGGCTGTGAACGCGCTTGTAGACGACCTTCGGCAACAGTATCCCGATATTACATTCACCGCCACGCGTGATACTTCGCAGGAAATTTGGATCATGTTCCGCGTGCTCGGTTCGAGTGCACTGTTTGGGGCGATGTTGGTGCTGGTGATTTTGGCCTGGACGATGGGTTTACGAATTTCGATTCTGGTGCTGATCGCGATTCCGTTCAGCTCAGCCGTGGGACTCATGTTCTTGTATTTTGCCGAGATTCCGATCTCGAACATGGTGGTGTTCAGCTTTATTCTTGTTCTGGGGATGGTCGTCGACGGAGCGATTATCGTTGCCGAGAACATTCATCGGCATATCGAGCGGGGCGAAGACCCGATGACCGCCGCGAAGACGGGGATTGATGAAGTGGGGATGCCGGTGATCGCCGCCGACCTGACGACCATTGCCGCGTTTCTGCCGATGATCCTGGTGCCGGGGATCATGGGCGATTTTATGAGTGTGATGCCTAAAGTTGTCAGCGTTGCCCTGTTGGGTTCAGTGCTAGTCGACCACTTTGTCATTCCCACTCTTGCGGCGCGCTGGTATCGGCAGCGGGCGCCGGTTCGAGACGAGTCGGCCGTGTTTGCGTCGGTGGCCAGAGGAACTCTTCTGGCTGATGAAGGAAAACAATTGTCCAGCCGGGTTCGACCGAATTTAGGCTTTTGGACGCGCCTCTATGCGGTGTTTTTACGCATGGCATTATCGAACCGGGCCACGGTTTTGATACTGTGTTGCTTGGCATTGATTGGAGCGGGCAAGTTGTTCGGCAAGCTGGGATTCGAGTTTTTCCCGCCGAGCGATCGCGGACAATTTGGCATCAAGTACGAACTTCCGCTTGGCTATAGTATCGAAGAAACGCTTGCTGCATCCGAAGTGATTTTGGAACCGCTCAGAAAGTGGGAGAGGCGCGGCGTGTTGAAGCATTATGTCACCGCAGTCGGTTCGGCAGGAGGATTGGCCACGCGCATCGAGAACGATCCCGCGACTGGCCCAGAATTTGGCGAAGTGATGGTCGAATTGCTCGCACCGCTCGACCGCACAATCCACGAGCAGGAAATCATTGCCTCGCTGCGCCGAGAAATTAAACCCTTGCCGGGGATGAAGTTTTCAATCAAGGAAGTCGAAGACGGTCCTCCCGGCGGTTCGGATGTGGCCGTGCGTCTGACCGGCAATAACTTGGATCGGCTCGGTAGATTGGGCCAAACTATCTCCGACCGCTTCGAAGCGATTCGCGGGACCGTCGATGCCTCGACCGACTATCGCCCAGACAATCCAGAACTTGTCGTGGAACCCAAGCCGGAAATTGTTGGGCTCTACGGTTTGACCGAAGCACAGATCGCCCAGGCCGTGCAATTGGCAATTGCTGGCGATTCGCAGATCCAACTGACGATGGACGACGAAGATGTGACGCTCCGCGTGCAGTTGGCACCGGAGTATCAACAGTATCCAACTAGTTTGAAACGGCTGATGATCACCGCCCCCGATGGTCGCAAGGCGCCAATTTCTGAATTGGCCGAGTTGCGCAATGATGTCGGACTTTACAGCATCAATCGCTACGAGCGTGATCGGGCCGTCATGGCCAGGTGCGACGTCGTAAAACCGACGCTGCCCGACGACGTGTTTGATGTGTTGCGATCCGAAATTCTCCCCGGGCTTGGGTTTCGGCCGGTGAAAGGCAATTCGATGCTCTTTATGGGAACTCCCACCACACCGTCGGAAGGGGTAAAGGCCCAGTTCACAGGCGAAAACGAAGAACGCGACAAAAATTTCCGCTACCTGCTCTACAGCATGGTGATCGGCGTGATTTTGATTTTTGGAATTCTGGTCACCCAATTCAATAGCTTCCGGCAAAGTGCCATCGTCATGGTCACCGTACCGCTGAGTTTTATTGGCGTGGTGTTGGGGATGTGGGCCTGTAGTTTTCCGTTCAGTCTGGCTTCGTTTATCGGTTTAGTGAGTCTGACAGGCATTGTTGTGAACGATGCGATTGTGCTGGTGGATTTCACCAATCAGGCCCGCAAACGGGGTTTGCCCGTGAGGGAAGCGGTCGTCGAAGCGGGGGTCAACCGATTGCGTCCCGTGCTGTTGACCACCGTAACCACGATCGGCGGTTTGTTGCCCCTGTTTTTGAATATCTCCGGCGGGGCCGAATTTTGGCAACCGCTAACCGCCGCGGTCGTTTTCGGTTTGGCGTTTGCAACCGTGCTCACGCTGGTGGTAATCCCGGTTTGTTACAGTGTGGCGTATAGCATCGGTCCTGGATTACGAACAGCGGTGGGGTGGGGCGGAACGGCTCACCATGGCTAGTATTTTTGTTCCAGCAATCCTCGAAACTTCTCCCAACTCCGAGCGTTCGCCACGTCGGCAGGGGTGATTCCACCACGGCGGGCTTGCTGGACGCCGTGGCGCATGACTTCCAGGCCGGCTGGGCTGTGGGCGTCGGTGCTGATGACGATGGGTATGCCATGACGTTTGGCAGCGGCGCAGTGAATGTCGTGGAGATCAAGTCGCGCGGGATTGGCGTTGAGTTCCAAGAATTTCCCATGTTTAGATGCTGCGACGAAAACCTGATCGATGTCGACCGCGTATGGCTCGCGCCGATTGATCAGGCGACCAGTCGGGTGCGCAAGAATATCGACATGTGGATTTTCCAACGCTCCAAGAATCCGCTCCGTGATCTGTTCGCGACTTTGTCGCTGACCGTAATGCACACTGGCAATCACCCAATCGGCTTCCGCCAAGACATCGTCCGGCAGATCCATGCCGCCCCGTTCCAGGATGTCGCATTCGATTCCCTTAAGAACAACGATGTCGTCAAACTCCTTGCGAATCCGATCGATTTCAGCCCATTGCGCACGTAGGCGGGCACCGTCCAGGCCGCCGGCCATCGACACGCGTTGCGAATGATCGGTGATGGCAATGTATTGCAGACCCCGCGCGCGGGCCGCCTCAATCATCTCGGTTAACGATGCTTTGCCATCGCTAGCGCTGGTGTGCATGTGTAAATCGCCACGGATGTCGGCCAATTCAACCAACTGCGGCAATGCGCCTTGGCTTGCCCAATCGAATTCCTCGCGTGCCTCACGCACTTCGGGTGGAAACCAGGGCAGGCCGAGCGCGGCGTATACGTCTTCCTCGGTGCGACCAGCAAGATACGTTTCTGCTTCTTGTGCATCCTCGCGAAACACACCCCACTCGTTGACTTTTAGTCCCTGTTGCTTGGCCCGGCCTCGGACTACCACATTGTGATCCTTGGAGCCCGTGAAGTACTGTAACGCCGCGCCGAACGATTCGCTGGGCACGACGCGCAGATCGATTTGCAATCCATGGGCGAGGCGGACCGACATTTTTGTGTCGCCACAGGCCAACACGTCGGCAATCTCCGGATAGTTGCCGAAATGATCCATCACCGCGCTGGCGTCCGCGGCTTCCACCAAAACATCCAAGTCGCCAACGGTTTCGCAACCACGCCGATAACTGCCGGCCATTTCCATTTGCTTAATGCCGGCGTGTTGACGTAGAAAATCGAGCAATTCCGTGACAACCGCATCGGCTTCGACCCACCGCATGCGCTCCAGCGCCGTTTCCGCGACGGCGAGACCCTTGAGAATCGTGGCTTCGGTTTTCGCACCAAAGCCCTTAAGTCCGCGCACTTGCTCGGCCTCGCAAACGTTGCGTAGATCCTCCAGCGAGTTGACGCCTAACTCTTGGTACAAAATGGCCGCCTTCTTCGGACCCAACCCCGGCACTCGCAATAGGGCCAGCACGGTGGACGGAATCCTTTCCAACAACTCGGCCAGCATCGGCAAACTGCCGGTGGCGAGCAGGGTGCCGATTTTCTCCGCCAAGTCTTTTCCGATGCCGTCGATATCGGTCAGTTGTCGCTGCTCGTCGTCGACAATGGCGGACAGCGGCTCGGGCAAATCAGAAATTTTTCGTGCCCCATTCCGATAAGCCCCCACACGAAAGGGATTGGCCCCCTCGAATTCCAACAGATCGGCCACCTGTTCAAAAACCTCGGCTATTTCACGATTGGTCATATCCGTTAGTTTAGGCATTTCATAACCAGTGTAAAAGCAGTCAGCAAAACTCATCTTGCCTGAATTCTCATAAGTACGATAGTCTGAAGACCTATGAGGCTGTCCCGTGAGCTGTTTTTCTGAGTGAGGAGTCAATATTGTGTTGCGTTATTTCAGCTTGGTTACCGCGGCGTTGTTTATTGTCTGTCCTCTACATGCAGGAGTTGTCTTTGAAATCGAGACAAAAGACCACGACCAATCCCCCCCACGAACCTCTTCCACGCGTGTGACTGTCGAAGGTCGTAATCTTTCCATCGATATTGCACCGCAGCGTCAGGGCGAGCGGGGCGGGAACATGTTGTTTCGCGGCGGACGGCGGGAAATGGTAGTCGTCGATCATCAGGGACAATCTTATTTTGTCATCGATGCACAAACATTTCGGAAAATGTCTGGGCAGATCAATCAGGCGCTGGGGCAATCTCAAACCCAGATTCAGCAAGCGATGCAAGGCGTTCCCCCAGAGCAACGGGCGATGATCGAGCAAATGATGAAAGAGCGCATGCCCGCGCAGCAAACACAGCAACAACCAAAAGTCGAGGTTCGACGAGCCAACCAAACCGCGGAAGTGTACGGTTATTCTTGTGAACTGTTCGAAGTGCGTCGCGGGGGGCGCAAGATTCGCGACATGTGGGTCACCGACTGGAACAACATCCCAGGAGGCCGAGAATTGGCACCCGCATTTGCCGGCATGGCCAGTTTCCATCAAGAAATGCTCGAAGCGGTTCCAAATTTTGGCGGCAACACGAAACAGATGACCGACAATGTGTTTGCGACCATGAAAGAAATCAACGGTTTTCCCGTGGCAAGCCGCGATTATGCCGACGATGGTTCGGTGGAAAGCGAATCTGCGCTGCGTAGCGCAAATTCCCAACGGATCGACCCCGCCGCATTCGAACCGCCCACGGGTTACAAACGCCAACAGATGTTCAGTGGCAGCGAATCATTGGCGCCGCCGGCGAACACCGGTTTTCCCCCCAGACAGTCTCGCCCCCGACGTTAGCAGCGCTGCAGTCACCGGCTAGGACGGAAGCCACCGCTTGGTTTGAGTTGCTCCCAAAGGCCGATACCTGGTGTCAGTGAAACTATTGCCGCTTCGCACCTGCGGTCAGGTTGCCCGGAGTAACTGGAAAAATCGGGCGAAAACCACAGGATTTCGTCGGCAAGTCGATGCCGCCCCCTGTTTTACTGGGCTATCTTTGCGATAATGGGGGATTCCCCTATCTGCATTCTAGCCATTCGTAGCACCCATAAACGAGCCAGAAGAATCATGTCGGAAACCGCACCCTGGATTACTTACCGTCCGGAGCTCAAAGTCCTCGATTGCACGATCCGCGATGGTGGGTTGATCAACAATCATCTGTTTACCGACGAGGTAGTGCGCGCCGTCTACGAAACTTGTATTGAGGCGGGAATTGATTACATGGAGGTTGGCTACAAGAATTCGCCACGGTTGTTTTCTAACGACGAGTTTGGTCCCTGGCGGCATTGTGACGAAGCAGATCTCAACCGGCTATTCCCCGAGCACGATGCGCAAGAAACCGGTTTGAAGCTTTGTGCGATGGCAGACGCTGAGAAAAGCGACTTCCGCGAACAGATTGTTCCCCGCTCGGAAAGCGTGTTGGACATGATCCGTGTCGCCTTCTACGCGCATCAGGTTTCCGATGCGGTCGAGATGATCGAGCATTGCCATTCACTAGGTTACGAAACGTGCGCGAATTTGATGGCGGTTTCGAACATCGAAGATGTCGAGATCGACACCGTACTCACGGCAATTGCGGATACGCCAGCCGAAGTAATGGTAATTGTCGACAGCTTTGGATATTTGTACCGTGAGCAGATCGATCGGCTTTATAAGAAATATGCCACCGCAATGGAGGGCACCGGCAAGGAGATCGGCATCCACGCACACAACAATCAGCAACTGGCGTTTGCCAACACGATCGAAGCAATCATTCTGGGATCGAATCGTGCCGACGCAACGATGGCCGGCCTAGGCCGCGGAGCCGGCAATTGCCCCATGGAATTGCTCTTGGGATTCTTACGCAACCCGAAATTCCGCCTCCGACCGATTGTCAAACTCCTGGAAGACCACATCCTGCCGCTTCGTGAAACCGTCGATTGGGGACCGTCGATCCCGTACAACATCACGGGCCAGATGAATTTACATCCTCGCGCAGCAATGGAGTTCCGCGCCAGCGCAACTCCCGACAACCTTGTCGATTTCTACGACAAAATTTTCAGCGACATCTAATTCGCTACGATCTGCTATTGTTTTTTGTGTTCCAAGGGGAAGTAACCTGTAAGCGTCATTCCCAGCAGTCCGCAAAATGCCAACGCAAATACGCTTGGTTCTGGAATGTCGTTGCGAATCAATTCCTCGGTGTCGACGTCAATTTGAAAATCCTTCTTGTCGATAAACGATCGAGTGCCTGCCCCGGTCGTCGTGGAAAACAGATTGTTGTCTAGTGTGATGTTGACCTTGGTCACGTCCGGCGGCAAATCGATCATAGCCGAACCCGTCCACGCACTAGAAAACGACGGCCCCGTCGCATCGACTGAGTGAAGAAACTGGTTGGAAGGTAAGAAGCTGAAGAATTCGGTAATCACAGGAATATTCACCGGCAATCCCGCGACCTCGACAATGTTCAGCACCACAAACGCATTGACTCTGCTGAACGCATCTCCTCCAAACGGAGCATCCAACTCGGTGAGCCCTGTTTCGCTCAAAGAGAGCTTTGTCAGGGAAAAGCCTTGTTTGGCTTTTACCATCAAATTCAACTTGCCATCGGTCTGATCAGAGCCTGTCCCGTCAATCGACATGGCGGAGAAGTTTCCCGTTGTGGGAAAATCGAGCGTGTTGCCTGCAACGGAAGGCGTGCCATAAAGGGGCAAGGGATCGCCGGTGGGGGAGCTTTCTTCGATTCCGCGGAACCATACTTCGGTTCCCATCACGTCGGGATGCATCAGAGCAGCTTGAGCCGCGGATGCACCAAGCATAAACACTGCAAGCAGAATGATGTAGCCAATCTTTGTTGTTACTCGATCCATTAGTTCTTCTCCATCAAAAAGTGCTGCCCCAGCCTGTTTCAAAACTTCACTGCGCCATGTAAGTGCATAAAAAAACGACGCGCAGAAGCCTTCCAAAAATGGCTCATCAACAACTCGGGATGAACCGGGAAAGAATCTGTACGTCGTTTAATTAATTAGCGGTTTCCTAGATGCGCGATTCAAAGTTGCCCGCTTCCTGCGGTCACCACGATTTCTTACAGCCCAATCGCTCCCCTTCGGGAGGACACCCCACGTGGGCAATAAAAAAAAGCGGCTTCCAAAACCTTCTGAGTTCGCCTCCCATCCGTGGGAGCGTACTAAATAGAAGATTCAGGAAGTCGCTTTTGTATTAGCGTTTCTTTTGTAAAGGTTGGTTTTATGCTGAAACTATGAGTTCTGACCTGAAATGTGCTTACAGGGAATCAAGCACCAATCGTGCCCGAACAACCGCATAGTACCGGTATCCTGAAATAAAGTCAAGCAAATTTGCCACTGCAAATCTAGGATTTCAAAATTGTTTCTCATTTTTCTCGAACAAAACCTTCCGGTCCCCATGGCTTTAGTGATATCGGTGGACAGATATTATTGTTTCTTAGTTGCATACATATCAATGTCCGCCGCTGCGATTGTCTGCGCCAGGTCGATAGTTGTGCCCTCTGCTAGCGCCATTCCAATCGTTACGGAAATCTTCAAAGTCTCCCCGCCAATTTCAATTGGGCTTTGGGTTGCTAGGGACAAACGCTTGACGATCGGCTCGACTTCGCGTCGGCTTGACACTTGCTTGACAAGCACGACAAACTCGTCTCCACCATAGCGCGCGATCAAATCTTCTTCACGAATACAGCCTTTCCAGCGTTTCGCAAGTTCTGCAAGCACTTGGTCGCCCGCAGCATGACCTAGCAGGTCGTTTACCTGTTTGAAATCATCGATATCCAGAAAAAGTACCGCATGAGGTGTCGGTTCCGTTGGCACACCAGACTGCCAAAGACGGCAAAAGTGCTCCAGGGCACGCCGGTCGGGAAGGCCTGTAACCGCGTCGGTAATCAATTCGCCGTCGATGTTGGTACCAACTGCCGAGATGATTACCAGCAAGATTTCGCTTGAATCGGTCAACAAGGGGATGACCCGAATCCGTGCCGGGAAACTGCCCTCACAGGACTCGGCAACAGTCGATTCAAACTCAAATTCCTGCCAGCGGCCGATTTTCTGGAAAGCCTGCTTAGTTTTCTCGGAGAACGACGGGATTAGCGAAGAGATCTCTTGGCTGTCGTGAGAGCCATTGACCTTTTTCAGGGTATTGCGAATTGCGGCATCGGCCGCAAAGATCACCTTGGTATCCGGATCCACCAGGCAAGTGCCAAGATTATGCGATTCGGGCAGTCCTAAACCCAGGGTGTCAGTCGGTTTGGGCATGAAAGTCGCTTCCTCCAAGCTATGCGAGCCCTTGTTCCAATTTGTTGGCGCCATGGAGCTCAGTCCCTGTGAAAGAAACAAATGCGACAATTACCGACTTCAAATCAGCACCTGGTAATCCAGCAAAGTCTCAATTTCGACTACCGCAACTTTTCGGGTTAGGAAATTTAGGAAAAATAGTTAAAATGCTTCGTCCCCACTGAGGGAGCTATTATAATCGGCCAATTGAGTTTCAGGGTCCATTTTCGGCGAGATTATCGCCTATCCGACTTCGGGCCCTACACGAAGACGCCGTCGGTATTCGGCTGTCTCCGCGGGGGTTCTTACTTGCATTATGCAAGATGTCGAGGGTTTCTGAAATAACTCGAAACTTATGCGTGAAATTATTTTCCGATTACGTGGAAACGTGTTGTTTCTTAAAGCAAAAGATTGTCCTAGTCGATCTCCGCTGACGTTTGCACCTAGTGAAATAGAAACAGGATATGAAGACAAGAAAATTGCATGCTCAAGTTCTGCGTCGTAGCGGAACTTCCGACCTAGACTTTTTTTTGGATGACGAAGAATTTCGATTTGCCGCTGAGTGCGAAAGGATGCGCGTCGACCGCAATGGGTCGATATTATCTCTGTTATTGATTCGGCTATCGGAGAGTCATTCGGCGGATAGCGATGTAGCTTTTCTTTCTCGCGTCCTGGAAGGCCGACTGCGGACGACCGATACGCCGGGCAGGCTCGACGATGGCCAGATAGCCGTGCTACTGCCCGACACCCCTGCCGAGGGCGCTTGGAAATTGGCCACCGATATCAGCGAAGTGTATCCCCCGGGGCCTTCGCGTCCCGAGTGCGATGTGCTGGTTTATCCGCATCGGAGTCGTCCCCGTCAGGAAGAGTTTTCTCAAGAGGAACTTGAGCAAGAAACAACAGAAGTAGCTGGGGAGACTTCTGGCGAATTCTTCTTTGCCCAAGCGATGCCCCGGTGGAAGCGTGCCATTGATGTTTTCGGCAGTGTCGTAGGATTGTTAATTAGTTCTCCGCTGATTCTGTGTTCCGCGGCTGCAGTTAAGTTCACGTCTTACGGCCCGGTGTTTTTCCGCCAGGAGCGCGAAGGATTGGGAGGAAAGCGGTTCTTGATTTGGAAACTGAGGACGATGGCAAACGGTGCGGAGCAAAAGCAACATGAGTTGCGAGCGCTGAGCCATCAGGATGGGCCTGCGTTCAAAATGAAGCGGGATCCTCGAATCACGAGAGTTGGTCGATTCCTACGCTGGAGCAGCATCGATGAACTTCCGCAGTTTTGGAATGTCTTGAAGGGCGATATGTCGCTCGTGGGGCCGCGGCCTCTGCCAACCGAGGAATCGCAAGCCTGTACCGGCTGGCAGCGAAGACGCTTGGAGGTGAACCCCGGGATTACTTGCATCTGGCAAGTCAATGGCAGGGGGCAAGTGCGATTCGACGATTGGGTTCGCATGGATCTTCACTACATCCATCGCTATAGCTTTTGGGAGGACTTGCGGCTACTGCTTTCGACCCTTCCGGCACTGCTTCTGCACAAAGGGATCCGTTGAGAGGGACAACTTCGTTGCGAGAGCTTTGTTTCTTGCCCCGCCAGAAAAATGAATTCACTCCGGAAAACCGATGGCGATCGACAAACACGTGTCCTGCTCTTGGCGTATCGAGTAGATCGTGAATTCTCCATGGAATCGCGGCTGGCGTGGTTTCGTGCATGCCAGTGTGCCGAGCAGTTCAATACGACCGTGATTTGTGCCCAGTCGAATCTTTCTTCCAAGTCGGATTCCAAAGAGGATGTGTCTGCTTTTCGGATCGTCCAGATTCCTCACCGCTGGATAGAGAGATGTTTGACGAAGCTTCCCGGGGGCTTTTCATTGGCCTATCGCTTATGGCACGGGCGAGTGTATCGGCAGGTGCAAAAATTGCATGCTGCGGATCCTTTTTCGCTGGTTCACCAAGTCAGTTATTGCGGATTTCGCGAACCGGGAGACTGCTGGCGGTTGGGCGTGCCTTTTGTCTGGGGACCTGTTGGCGGCACGCAGAACTTCCCGACAAGATTCCTCGGCACGCTTGAATGGTCTGGGGCGATTAAAGAATTGTTTCGAAACATCGTGAATACTTGCCAAAAAAGATTGAGTCGACGAGTCCGGCGTGCGCTTTCGTTGGCAACGGTCTTTGCTGCGAATCAGGAAGTTCGAGACGAATTACATATAATGGGTGGAGAGTCGCCGAGAGTGCAACTCGAAACGGGCGTCACCGTCGGGGTTGAACCCACACCTGCCCAGCGCGATCCGACCAAGCCGTTACGAATTCTTTGGTCCGGCCGGCTGGAGAGTTGGAAGGGGCTTCCGCTGTTGTTCGACGCGCTGTCGGAATTGCCAAGACATGTAAATTTCGAGCTGCGGGTGGTTGGCGCGGGGCGTTGCGAACGCCGTTGGCGACGATTGGCAAATCGCCTGGGAATTGACGATCGCGTTCAGTGGGTCGGTTGGCCCGGCTATGAATTGCGGATGCCTCACTACCGTTGGGCCGACGTGTTTGTCTTTACCAGTTTGCGCGACACGTCAGGAACCGGCTTGCTGGAATCGCTTGCCTGCGGCGTGCCCATCGTGGGACTCAATCATCAGGGTGCCCGCGACATTATGACCAAGGATTGTGCGGTGCGGATTCCTGTGGGCTCTCCAAAGCAAGTGGTGCAAGACATTCGATGTGCAGTTGAATCACTTGCTGCGGATTCGAAGCGTTTGCACAGCATGAGTCAATCGGCGACAGAGCGAGCGAAATTTTTTGATTGGAACCGCTTGGGGCATGTGATGAACGCGACGTACTTCGATTTGCTTGGAATGACGCCGTCTCCCCCAGACGTTGGGGAAGTGTTTTCCAACACGGATGCCCAACTTGTGAATAGAGCCGGTGGCGCTTGCAATCTCGTGGGTCAAAATTCATGAACAAGCAATTACCATCTTGTGAAATTGCGGTCTTGATGACGTGTCATAATCGTCGTGCGACAACTCTGCGCGGACTGCAAAATCTGTTTGCACAGGACTTGCCTGATGGTTGTGCGTTGAAAGTGTACTTAACGGACGACGGTTGCACGGATGGCACCGGCGATGCGGTTCGGCAGGAATTTCCGGAAGTGAAAGTTTTGTCAGGGGATGGCAATCTCTTCTGGACGGGCGGAACGCAACTGGCTTGGGACGCCGCACGGCCCGCGGATTTCTATCTGTGGTTGAACGACGACGTCGCCCTTCGGCCCAACGCGTTCAAGGTGCTTCTTGAAACGTACCGAGCGGCGGAAGACCCGATGGCAATCGTCGTCGGTTCCACGTGCGATCCACAACAAGGCAAGACTTGTACTGGTGGTATGCAGCGCAGAAGCTGGTACGACGTGCGGGTGATCGATCCCAGTGATGTTACTCAACCGTGCGACACGTTTAACGGAAACATTGTCCTGATTCCAGTCGTTGTGGAAGAACGCATCGGTGGTTTGGACGAGGCATATACCCACTTTTTTGCAGACGGCGACTATGGACTTCGTGCCCGAAAACAGGGGGTTGAATTATTGCTCGCACCGGGCCATCTCGGCGAGTGTTCTCTCAATCCGATTGCGAATTCGTCTTTCGACAGCAGCTTGAGTTTTTCCGAGCGGTGGAGACGGATGATGGGTCCCAAGGGATATCGCCCACCGCGCCAGTGGTGGGCATTTGTCCGCGCCCATGCGCCAAGACCGAAAGTCTTTTACTGGGCCGTTCCTTATCTGCTGTTTTTCCTGGAAAGTTTGAGTCACGGCAGATTGCGGCTTCGTCGAAACGTGCAACGCCCTATGAAAGTGTCTTGAATCAAATACTATGTTGAATTCTTTAATACAAAAAGAGAAAACCGCCAAGGACGCCAAGAGCGCCAAGGTACAGAGTTTTGTGATTTCTCAAGATTTGGCTCCAGCTCGTGTGATGGATGCATTTTCAATACTTGGAAAATCAAATTCCTTGCTTTTCTTGGCGTCCTTGGCGCTCTTGGCGGTTCATCTTTTCAGTTTGATTGTTTTACCAGGCACAATGCTAGAAGTAACTGTTGATCCGAGGGCCTTATCATGAAGGTGCTCCTATGCCATAGCTACTACCAGCAGCGGGGCGGGGAAGATCAATCGTTCGAGGAAGAGCGTGCGCTGTTACGCGACTATGGACATGAAGTTATCGAGCTAACGCGCCACAACCGCGAGCTTGCCGAGCAGGGGACACTTGCACAACTAATGATGACATTGTGGAATCGTCAGACCGCCAACGAGTTGCGGCATCTCATCACGACCCACCGTCCTGACGTGTTGCATTGCACCAACACTTTCCCGCTCATTTCGCCGTCGGTGATCCACCAGGCGGCAAAGCAACGTGTGGCTGTTGTGCAATCGTTGCGAAATTATCGTTTGATCTGCCCCGGGACCTTCTTGATGCGCGACGACCAACCGTGCCAAGACTGTGTCGGCCGAGCGATACCGTGGCCAGCGGTGCGGCATGGCTGCTATCGCGACAGTCGTCCCGCTAGCGCGGCTGTGGTGGCGATGCTGGTTTTGCATCGGGCGTTGGGCACGTGGCGCCGGAAAGTCGATGCGTTTTTCACACTGACAAACTTTGCCCGCAGCAAATTTATCGAAGCCGGGTTCCCCAAGGATCGCGTGCATGTGAAAACCAATTCGGTCGCACCGGTAGAGGTAGCAGGTATTGAAAAATCGGACCACTTTGTGTTTGTCGGCCGTTTGTCCTCAGAAAAAGGTGTTTCCACGCTACTCGCAGCTTGGGCAGCCGACCCTGGATTGCCGCCGCTAAAGATACTCGGCGACGGACCGTTGGCCGATGAGGTACGCGCGGCGCAGAAAAATGATAGCCGGATTCATTGGCTGGGTCGGCGCGATCACTCTGAAGTTCAGGAGATTCTAAGCCGATCGCAGGCATTGGTCATGCCATCGCTCTGGTACGAAACTTTTGGGCGAACGATTATCGAAGCCTATTCTGTCGGCACTCCTGTCATCGCTTCGCGCCTAGGTGCGATGGAAGAACTCGTGGAGGAAGGTCGCACGGGATTGTTTTTCGAGCCCGGCCAAGCAGATTCTCTGGCCGAGCAAGTGTGGCGTTTTGTTGCGCTTCCGCTAGCGGAACGACAAAACATGGCCGCAGTATCGAAGTCGCGTTACTTCGAGAAATATACTCCCGAGTCCAATTATCAACGATTGATCGAAATTTATGAAACGGCCCGGCAGCGTGCAAAGCGCCGTACTCTGTCGGCTACGAAGTGTTTTGAGCCTAAAGAAACCTTGATCCCTCACACCGAACGTCCATGATGATCCGCCAATCCAGCACTACAGAATTATCGACATCCGTGCCCGCCGAACTGCGGCGGGCAGTGGTTCCCGATCCGCGCGTGCAGCAAGTTAGCGTTGTGGTACCGCTGTTCAACGAGCGCGACTGCGTCACTGTGTTGCTGGAATCTTTGGTCGATCTTGATGTACAATTGAGCGAGCAATACCAGTTTGAATTTCTTCTGGTCGATGACGGTAGTAGCGACGGCACGCCGGACATGCTGGAAGAGGCGGTCGCCGGCAGAGAGAATTTCCAAGTTGTGCGGCATCAAGAAAATCTCGGCATAGCCGCAGCCATTCACACGGGCATACGCCAAGCACGCCACGAGGTGGTGGTGTCGATCGATGCCGACGGCTCCTACGAGCCGTCGCTGTTGGAAGAAATGGTTCCTCTGTTAACCGATGATGTCGATGTGGTGACTGCATCGCCTTACCATCCGTTGGGAAAGGTCGAGGACGTTCCCCGTTGGCGAATTTGGCTATCAAAGATTGCGTCGGGACTCTATCGGCTAGCAATGCCGACAAAGCTTTATTGCTACACCAGTTGTTTTCGCGTTTACCGCAAGCAGAAGGTCGTAGCGCTCGAGCCTGAAAATGCTGGATATGTGGGAGTTGCCGAGTTACTGTGGAAGGTCGATCGGCAGGGGGGCCAAATTGTAGAACACCCCGCGGTGTTGCGAATCAGGATCGCCGGATATTCAAAGATGCGAGTGTTTCGCTCGGCCCTGAGACATTTGCATCTCATCGTACACATTTTGGGAGATCGCCTAAAAATGCTGCGCTAAGAAAATTGAACCACGACGACACTACGAGCACAACGTGATAGCTGAATTGAAGACCAAGGCAACGACAAGCGTGTCTCCAACAAGCCAATCAACTCCATGAAACAAGCTGTTGATTTCGATCAGGCTTCGAACAGCCAAGACCCTGTTAAGCACTTCCTCTTTCGTCGTGCCGTTGTGGTTAAACATAGCGCTGTTGCACTAAAATGACTTGCACCTAACCGAAACAGCTAAACTTAAAACCAAAATGAAATTTGAGTAGCCTCACCGGCTCAGCAGGGGAGAAGAAATTTCGTGGCTACCGATTTGACGAGAGAACAAGAAATAATCCAACTCCCTTCCGACCAGGACGCGAGTGGTCGTGACATGGGAGATGACGAGATAGTAAAACTGGTTGAGGCAATCGAGAGCGGTACACTCACCAGCACCAAGGGTAAGTTTGTCCAAAACCTGGAAAAGAAATTTGCGGAAATCCTTGGCGTTGGAAGTGTCTTTGCCTGCTCGTCGGGTACTGCCGCCTTGCACACGGCTCTTGCCGCCATTGATCCGGAGCCGGGTGATGAGGTCGTGACGACGTCGATCACCGACATGGGCGCCCTGACGCCGATTCTCTACCAGTCAGCCATCCCTGTATTTGCCGATGTCGATCCGCAAACCTACAACATTACTGCCGAGGCGATCGAGCGCGTACTCAGCGAAAAGACCAAGGCGATTATGGTCACCCATCTGTTCGGAAATCCGGCGAACATGGGCGAGATCATGGAACTGGCCCAATCACGCGAGATTCCCGTGATCGAAGATTGCGCGCAAGCATTTGGCGCGACGTATCGTGGTAAGCCTATCGGCACGTTTGGCGATATCGGCTGCTTCAGCCTACAGCAAGGCAAGCATATCACCACCGGCGAAGGCGGAATGGTAGCTACCAGCGATGCAAAACTCGCGCGGCGCATGTTCTTGTTCATCAACAAGGCCTGGGGCTACGGCGACTCTCGACCAGATCATTACTTCTTGGCGTTGAATTATCGGATGAACGAGCTGACGGGCGCAGTGGCATGTGCGCAATTAGAAAAGCTTGCCGAATTCGTGGATCGACGACGCCAGATTGCAGCCAGGATGGACAAAGGACTCGCCGACCTGCCTGGGATTTCTATTCCCCGTGTTGAGCCAGACGGTGTGCATACCTATTGGAAATACTGTTTGCATGTCGATTCGTTGGCATTCGATGGCGGGCTCGATGCGCTTGCCGGCCAGCTTCGAGAACGGAATATCTTCTGTGCACCGCGCTACATTCAAAAACCTGCCTTTGAATGTGAAGTGTTTACAAAACAGTGCACTTTCGGCAACAGTCGATTCCCCTTCACGTTGGCCCGTGCCGAAGCGATAGATTACCGCAAAGAAAAATTCCCCGGCACGTACGCCGCCCTGGCGTCGGTGTTGGTACTTCCACTTAACGAACGGTACACAGCGGAGCATGTCGATTACGTCGTCGACACGATCTGCAAAGTTGCAACCGATTTGCAGAAGGCTTCCTCATGAACGAGCAATCCCCCATCCGATTTGGCATGGTAGGCGCCGGTGCGATAGCGCAAGCGTATGCCCAGGCGTTTCAAAGGTCTCAAGATGCACAGCTCTACGCGGTGGCAGACTGTCGTAGCGAGGCCGCGGAGGCGTTCGGCGAAGCAAACGAATGTGCCGCCTTTGCTTCTGCTCAAGATATGGCCCAAGAAATGGATCTCGATGCGGTCGTAGTTTGCACTCCTCCGGTCACGCACCGCCAGGTCTGCTGCGAATTGCTGGATCGCGGTCTTCACGTACTTTGCGAAAAGCCACTGTCGATCGACGCGGCTTCGGCGCAGGAGATTCTCGATACGGCGGCAAGCAACGGTACTGTGTTCACGATGGCCTCGAAGTTCCGTTACGTTGCCGACGTGACGGTAGCAAAGGCAATCATCGAGTCGGGATTGATCGGCGACATTGTGCTTTTTGAAAACGTATTTACCGGACGCGTCGATATGTCGCAACGTTGGAATTCCAATCCAAAGATCTCCGGCGGGGGAGTGCTGATCGACAACGGCACCCATTCGGTCGACATCACGCGATACTTTCTGGGCCAACTGTCGGAAGTGCAGGTAATGGAGGGCAACCGCGTACAGGATTTGCCAGTGGAAGATACCGTGCGAATGTTTGTTCGTAACACGTCGGGAGTGTTAGGAAGTATCGATCTTTCCTGGAGTGTAAATAAAGAACAGCCCTATTTCATCGCGATTTACGGAAGCAGTGGCACGCTCCTGGTCGGTTGGCAGGAGTCGAAATACCGTCGCTCCGGTGACAGTGCATGGAACATTTTTGGCTCGGGCTACGACAAAACCGACGCGTTTGTCCGGCAGATCGAGAATTTCTCCGGTGCCATTCGTCAACGCGAACCGCTGGTCGTAACGCCGGAAGATGCGTTGGCATCGGTTGAAGTGATTGAGGCCGCATACCGCGCCATGCAGCAGGGCGACTGGGAACCGATTGTTCCAGTTGCAAGTTCGTAGCTTCCTTGTAGCAGAGGAGCCAGGCACATCGGTTGGCACCGACTGTAGAAATGTTTATGTCCGACAACGTTCGCATTCATCCCACGGCAATCATTGAAGAAGGCGTCGAACTGGGGCCTGGGACGGCGGTGTGGGACAATGTGCATATTCGTCACGGGGCAAGCGTCGGGGAGCAATGCCTTGTTGGTGAGAAGTCGTATATCGCGTACGATGTGCGGATTGGCAATCGAGTAAAGATCAACGCGATGGTTTACATTTGCTACGGTGTAACCATCGAAGATGGCGTGATGGTAAGTGCGGGGACAATTTTTACCAACGACCAATTTCCTCGCGCAACGACTGCTGATCTGAAAACGTTGCGTTCTTCCGACCCCGATGAAGAGACAAGAGAAACCGTCGTAGGCGCCGGCGCGACGATTGGCGCCGGTTGTGTGATCAGCAGCGGATTGCGCATCGGTCGGTTTGCCATGATTGGGATGGGCAGCGTGGTGACGCGCAGCGTGCCCGACTTTCATCTGGTTGTTGGGAATCCAGCGCGGTCGATTGGTTGTGTCTGCCGATGTGGCAAACCGATTCGCAAATGGCCTGCCGGCGAGCGAGTGGCTCATGAATCGGTTGTCTGTTCCGCATGCCGTGCGCGTTATGTGATCGTCGATAGCCAAATTACCGAAGTCAGTCCAGGCACCAGCGCATGAGCACTCCTGAAACCAACACGGCACAGCGCGATTGGGCGGTGGTAGGCGGCGGAATGTTGGGGCTCACCCTTGCCTATCGGCTTGCGAAACAGGGCCAGCAGGTTACGGTTCTTGAAGCCGCGACAGAGATTGGCGGACTGGCTAGCGCGTGGCAGTTAGGCGACATTGTGTGGGACCGACACTACCACGTGACGCTGCTCTCCGACTTGCGTTTGCGCGAGCTACTTGGCGAATTGGGGCTCGAAGAGCAAATGCGCTGGGTGGAAACCAAAACAGGTTTCTATACCGACGGCAGCCTGGTTTCGATGTCGAATAGCATTGAGTTTTTACGATTCCCGCCCCTGAACCTGCTTGAAAAACTACGGTTGGGGCTGACGATATTCCGCGCCTCGAAAATTCGCGATCCCAAACCTTTGGAAAAGATCTTCGTAGCCGACTGGCTCAAAAAATGGTCAGGCCAGGGGACGTTCCAAAAAATCTGGCTCCCGCTTTTGCAGGCCAAGTTGGGGAAAACCTACCAGCGCGTCTCGGCCGCATTTATCTGGGCAACCATTGCCCGCATGTATCGGGCACGCCAAAGCGGATTGAAGAAAGAACTCTTCGGCTATGTTCCCGGGGGTTATGCGAACGTTCTCGAACAATTTTCCGATAAGCTCACCAAGCTCGGCGTCACGATCAAAACCGATTGTCCGGCGAACGAGGTTCGAAGTCTCGCAAATGGTCGTGTGGAAGTGCAGTGCGGTGATGAAGGGGCTTCTGAGTTCGATCGCGTGGTGCTCACCACCCCTTCGTCCACTATCAGCCGAATCTGCCCGCAGCTCGACGACAATGAGCGCACCCGACACGAACAGGTAGAATACCTGGGGATTCTCTGCGCTTCGGTGGTTCTGAAAAAGGGGCTGAGCCCATACTACGTCACCAATATCACGGACAGTTGGGTGCCCTTTACGGCAGTGATTGAAATGACAACGTTGGTCAATCCCGCCGAGATGGGCGATCGGCACCTTGTTTACTTGCCGCGATACGTTGCCGCGGACGACCCTGCCTGGCAATGGTCGGATGCAGAGATTGAGGAAAAGTTTTTGTCGGCTTTGGAAAAAATGTTCCCGTATTTTTCGCAGGACGACGTCGAAGCGTTTCGCGTCTCGCGGGTAAAGCAGGTGATGGCGTTGCCGACGCTCAATTATTCCGAAAACTTGCCGGCTATGCAAACATCTCTCGACGGCGTGTTTGCCGTCAATTCTGCCCACATTGTCAAAGGAACACTCAACGTTAACGAAGTTGTCGAACTCGCAGAACTCGCTTTCCGCGACCACTTGCTGCCCGCATGCTGCAAGACGGATTCTGAAACACATGCCTCAAAAGATGAAAATTCCCATGACGAAACCGCTGGCGAGCTTGTCGCTCGATCTGGATAACAAGTGGTCGTATCTCAAGACCCACGGCGATCGGGGTTGGGAATCGTTTCCCAGCTACCTCGATGTTGTTGTGCCGCGCGTACTGGAGTTGCTTGACGAGTGCGATCTGAAAATCACATTTTTTGTAGTCGGCCAAGATGCCGCATTGCCTGAGAATCACCAAGCACTACGTGCCCTGGCAGACGCGGGGCACGAAATTGGCAATCATTCGTTCCACCACGAACCTTGGCTCCACCTTTATTTGCCGGAGCAAATTTCTGAAGAACTCACCCAAGCGGAAAATGCGATTCATGACGCCACAGGCAAACGCCCTATCGGCTTTCGCGGTCCGGGATTCAGCCACTCTCGTCCTTTGCTTGATGAGCTCGCCGCGCGCGGCTATCGTTACGACGCGTCGACATTCCCAACATTCTTGGGGCCGTTGGCTCGGATGTATTATTTCCTTAGCACCCACCTGACGCGTGCCCAACGCGAAGAGCGCAAAGAGCTATTCGGCAAATTCGTCGCTGGCTTTTCGCCGTTACGTCCGCACTTGTGGCAGGACATTTCGGAGAAAATACTGGAAATTCCCGTGACGACGATGCCGTTGTTAAAGATCCCGATCCACGTGAGTTATCTACTCTACTTGGCCCAATTCTCTCGCGTGTTAGCGCTCAGCTATTGGCGCATGGCTTTACTACTTTGCCGAGTAATGCGTGTGGAGCCTTCGCTTCTAATGCATCCCTTGGACTTTTTGGGAGCGGAAGACGATAGTGACCTGGCCTTTTTCCCGGCGATGAAATGCTCCGCGGACGAGAAAATATCGCTCGTGCGGGAAGTTCTTGAATTGTTGGGGCGTCATCACCGCATTGTCCCCATGGGCGAACATGCCGAGGCCGTGTTGCATCGCCTTGAGCGTAGTGTACCGAGTGGGGAGTTAGCGCGTGCGAGAACAGAGGGATTTTAGTAGCATGCCCAGCACTTTGAGACATCTGCTGCACCGGGTCGTGCCGAACCATTTTGACGACCCGTTAGGTCTTGCCAGTCGGCTGGTGAAAACGCGTGACCCGGCCGCGTTGTTTGCAATGTTTAACGCAGGTTTGGGTGTTGTGAGCGCACCGTGCGATTGGCTACTTTCGCCGCTGGAGAAAACGGCCATTCGTCAGGCACCCCCTCGACAGGGCCCGCTGGTGTTTGTCTGTGGGGGACCACGCACAGGAACAACGCTCGCGGCACAACTGTTGTCCAACCATTTGCCTGTGTCCCGTTTTACCAATTTTACTTCTCTGTTTCCTCGCTCGCCCATCCTGGCCACGAGATTTTCCAAGCGTTGGTTTAGAGCACCCAAGCAGGATCAAAAAAGTTTCTATGGGCGGACGAGTCGACTGTCGGGAATGAGCGATGCGCTCGTGCTTTGGGATCGCTGGTTGGGTAAGGATCGCCGCAGGCCCTCGCAGTCGGTAACGCCGGAAGTAGCAATCGCGATGCAACAGTTTTTTGCCGCCTGGGAAGCTGCGTTCAAACATCCCCTGCTGGCAAAGTGTAACAACCTTGATGCGGTTGCGCACATCGTGGCCGGAGTCCTGGAGAAATCGTACTTCGTTTGCCTCACCCGCGATCCCATTTACATGGCTCAATCGCTCTACTACGCCCGGCTGATGATTCACGGATCGCTGGAGATTCCCTACGGAACAGCAACGGACGAAGCAGAGAAAAACGACGATCCGATCGCCTCGATTTGCGAGCAGGTGCGATATCATCTCGGGCAGGCACAGAAGCAGGAAAACAGAATTGGGGCAGACCGTTTTCTGCGGATCGCTTATGAAGATGTTTGCCGCGACTCTGCAGCTTTGGTTCGACGCGTGGGACAAGATTTTCTGCAACTTGAAAACGCCGAGCTTGAGCAACTTTATCTTCCGCCAATACCATGCGCGAATCGACCGCGCCTGGAGAAATCGGTGCTCGACGAATTTCAAAAACAACTTGCCGACTACAGTGCCGATGGTTCGAAGACGCACTGCGATTCGCCAGATCGCCAGGAGTCGCAATTTTCTTCATGACCGGCTCAGAACCAACGTCGATTGCAACCAAATCTCGTCTTGTACGTGATTCAGCGATCTTAAAATTCACGCTGTTTGGTATTGTGATCCTAGCTTACATGTTGCGCGGTTGGGGATTGCACGACCGAGGTTTTACGGCCGATGAAGTGTCGGAAGTACGATCGGCCCATGCGCCATTGAGCAGTATCATTCTGGACGAAGACGACGACCGATTTCCACCCTTGTATCGAGTGGCGTTGGCAACCACGATTCGCTTGACGGGCACCGATTTGGCAGCGCGCTGGCTAAACGTGTTGTTCGGTGTCGTAGCGGTAGCGGTTGCGTGGCGCGCGGGGGTGGAACTTTTGGGACCGCGTGCTGGGATTTGGCCGGCGTTGCTATTGGCAACCTGCCCGCTGCATGTCCACTTCAGTCGGGAGGGCAGGGCGTACCCGATGTATTTTCTGTTATGTAGTTTGGCGATTTGGGCCATGTTGCGTTTGCGCCGCACTGGGGATTTTGCCGATTGGCTTTTCCTCGGTGTGGCAAGTGTGTTGGCGATTTACACCCATTACTTTGCGCTGCCATTGTTAACGGTTCTCTGGATATCGGCACTGCTGGTGGCTTGGGGTCGAAAGGACTTCCGCTTGGGTTTGGCAGTGATGCTAGGGGCGGGAGTGGCATGCCTGCCGACGGTGTTTCTCTATTGGCAAGCCTCGCAAGACTTGCCCGGCGAAAAACTGGTGGCGAGTTTTGATATCGAGGCTTGGGCCTACACATTCATGTCGCTCGTGTCGGGTTTTACGTTAGGTCCTTCGATGCGAGAACTGCGCACCATGTCCGCTGCCGAGGGCATTCGGCAATTTCTCCCGTGGGTTGTGCCAATTGGCATCGTGCTGTTGACGTTATCCGTCCATGCTCTGGTTCAACTACGCAAGCCGGGATTGCTCGCTCTGTTTGCGGCATTGCTGATTGTTCTACCTCCCGTCATAGGTTGGGGCGGGGATTTTGCGGGGGTTGGGTTTGTGTATCGCTACGTAATCTGGCTTGCGCTGCCATTTGTACTATGGCTGGGAGCCGGCGCGGCGCGGTGCGGCGAAAGTAAAACCGCCTTGGTGGCGGTTGCTGTTTTGTTACTGATCCATGGTATCGCGCTGAAAAATCAGTTTTTCAATCCACGTTACCAGGGAGAGGACTTCCGCGCAGTTGCGCAATATCTCGAAGCTTCCGAGACGCGCAGACCGATTCTTGTCGCTTCACCCTATATGGCCGCAGCGCTCGATTACTATTTGGACGATGACTGGAAAGTATCCAGTTTCCCGATCTTTGCCGAGTTGGAAGAGCAACGTCAGAACGAAATCCGCAACTTTCGAGAATCGCTCTCCGAGGGGAGCGAGTATTGGTACGTGTCGCAATGGTTGCCAGACGATGACGTTCGTCGGACTGTGCGCGATCGGGCGAGTGAAACATTGGCAGTACAATTCACAACCGAAGTGGCCATGATGGAAATCTCGACCGGCGTCAGATAGTAAACTTCGCGATCGACTCGAGTGGATACTTCAGTTATGTAGTCACAGAGACCACAGTTCGAGTTTTGCACTTTTAACAAGCAGAATAGAACGCAGATGCACACGGATCATGCGGATTTCCGCAGATTTTTTGCAGGGTACTGAGAACCTTGTCCATGAGAACGAACCTCTCAATTATTTCGTAATCGGTGCCAATTCGTTTCATCCGCGTTTATCCGTGTTCTATTCTTTTTTTGACGAAATTGCGGTGGTTCCTGAGCCCCAAAATTGCAAAAAGTCGAACACAGAGAAAATTTCCATCAGCAACATTTTCTCCGCGATCTCTGTGTACTCTGTGGCTACAATTTTTTAGGGAATGCCCTACTCGGTGGTTTCGAGCGGTTCGCCCTGACATTCGGGCAACGGATTGCTGCACCCCTCGCAAAGCGTGTTTCCCTGAGAATCTCGCAGATTGGCCAACCCGCCGCAGCTTCCTCGCAGTCGTCGATTGCTAAGGATCACGCCAATCGCCATCCCCAGAATTGCGATTGCAAAAACCACAAATGTAATTGCAAAGGTAAACCACATTGCCTGCAATCCTATTTCTGACGATCAAGTAATTTCTGAAACTCAGGCGTTGCGTGTTCGACGATCTCCTGATCCCGACGTACTAAAAACAGCGCCGCAACCTCGTTTGCCACGCACCAATCATACCCCAACTCGTCTCCCATCACCAACAGGGCGGTCGCCCAGGCGTCGGCTTGCATGCACGTGTCGGCGATTACGGAAACGGCCGCCATATTGTGTAATACAGGCCGACCAGTATGCGGATCGATGGTATGCGAATAACGTACGCCTTCGTACTCAAAAAAATTGCGGTAATCACCCGATGTGGCCAGCGCCGCGTCACGAAGCTCGATAACTTTCTGCAAAGATCGGCCCGCGGCGTTCGGTGTTTCCACGCCAATTTGCCACAACTTATCACCGGGCTTCGTGCCGCGTGTGCGCACTTCACCGCCAATTTCAACCATCGAACTGGAATACCCACCTTTGTCGAGCAGTGCTGAAATTTCGTCGACCGCGTAACCCTTGGCGATCGCCGAGAGGTCGACATACAACCCCGGCACCGACTTCCGCAGCGCCGGCGGATCGCGTCGCACTTCGACCTTGTCAAAACCCACATCTGCTAACGTCATGGCGATATCTGCTTCAGCGGGCGGCAGCACTTGGTCCTTCTCAGGCCCAAATCCCCAAAGATTTACTGCTGGACCCACCGTCGGATCGAACGCGCCGCCCGAGTCCACGGCGACTTTCAGTGCAAATTCAATCACAAGTACAGTCTCCGCCGAGACTGCAAACCAATCGTTCCCGGTGGTTTGATTGAACTTCGACAGCTCCGACTCGGCATCGTAGGTCGACATCTGCCGATTGATCTCGGCTAACCGCGTGTCGACTTGTTCTTGGATAGCAGTCAGAACAGACTGAGGGGATTTTGTGACGATGCTCACCGAGTACCGCGTGCCCATTGTC
Organism: Planctomycetota bacterium; assembly: GCA_029259915.1. Taxonomy (GTDB): domain Bacteria; phylum Planctomycetota; class Planctomycetia; order Pirellulales; family Lacipirellulaceae; genus Bythopirellula. The sequence continues at coordinate 117,157 of JAJDED010000020.1, forward strand.
GGTCCAGCAAAGGACGACACCTCGAGCCGCGGAACATCAGACGCGGGACGACACGCACTCAAGCAAACGACGCTCAATAGCAGACCGGTCGACATCCAGAAACGGAATCGCGACGCATTACCCGCCGAAGTCGTCATACGCGATGTTCTCTTTCTCGACTCCCAAATCGTCAAGCATTTTGAACACTGCCGCGTTCATCATCGGCGGGCCGCAGATGTAGTATTCGATATCTTCGGGGGCAGGATGCTTTTTCAAGTAATTTTCGAGCAACACCTGATGGATGAACCCCGTGTAGCCGTCCCAATTGTCCTCGGGCTGCGGTTCGGAAAGAGCGATATTAAACTTAAAATTGGGAAATTCCTTTTCGATCTCGCGGAATTGATCAACATAGAACAACTCGCGCATACTCCGTCCGCCATACCAGTAAGAAACCTTGCGGTTTGTCTTGCGGTTCTTAAACAGCTCAAAAATATGGCTTCGCAGGGGTGCCATGCCCGCTCCGCCGCCGATGTAAACCATCTCAGAGTCGGTGTCTTTGATGAAGAACTCACCGTACGGGCCGGAGATTGTCACTTCGTCCCCAGGCTTCCGACTAAAGATGTAGGAAGACATTTTCCCCGGCGGCACGTTAGGCATTCTGGGCGGCGGGCTGGCCACGCGGATATTGAGCATGATGATGCCCTTTTCGCCGGGATAGTTCGCCATCGAGTAAGCGCGGGTCACCGGCTCGTCGACTTTCGAGACATATCGCCAAACGTCGTATTTGTCCCAATCAGATCGATATTCTTCCTCGATGTTGAAGTCCTTGTAAGTCGCCTCGTGCGGAGGACATTCGATCTGAATGTAGCCGCCGCTTTTGAAGCCGACTTCTTCGCCCTCGGGCAATTCGATGACAAATTCCTTGATGAACGTGGCGACGTTGTGGTTGGAGCGCACCTTGCAGAGCCACTTTTTGGTTTCAAACGCCTCGGGCGGCACTTCGATGCGCATGTCCTGCTTGACCGCCACCTGGCAGGAAAGCCGACAACCCTCGCGGGCTTCCCGACGATTGATGTGCGTGCGCTCGGTCGGCAGGATATCGCCGCCACCTGCGAGCACTTTCACTTCGCATTGGGCGCAAGTCCCCCCGCCCCCGCAGGCAGAGGAAACCAAAATCCCAGCATCGGAGAGCGCCCCCAGCAACTTTCCGCCGACGGGTACCTCGATCGTTTTTTGCTCGTTGATCGATAGCGTAACATTGCCACTGGGAACCAACCGCGCCTTGGCCGCCAGAATCAGCACAACCAACGCCAGCACAACCAGCGTAAACATCGCGACGCCTAAGAGTATTTCGAGCATAGGGGGAGCCTTTAGCGGTTAGCAATTAGCTGTTAGCTTTTAGCTTTTAGGGGATCGCAAGCGTTTGCTTAATGAGCCAAGCATCTTTTTAATTTCATTGATTTTCATGTCCAGCTCTTGGTATGTGTCTTTGTCTAGCAGCCCTAAGTCGTGCGCGAGCTGAAAATGGTATTCGACTTCACATGCCGACCCGCCGGCAATTTCGACAAACCTCCGGAAATCGCCATCGGTTTCCCGTCCACCACCTTCGGCAATGTTTGCCGGTATCGAGGCAGCAGCGCGACGGAGTTGTGATGTAAGCCCAAATTTCTCATTGTTCGGAAATTTTTCAGTCACCCGATAAACGGTCAACGTCAAAGCATGCGATTTCTTCCAAACTTCAAGATTACGAAAGTTTCTCATAGTAAAAAGCTAACAGCTAACAGCTAATAGCTAACAGCTCTCTCACATTCCTCCAAACGACATAAAGGCCAGCGCCATCAAGCCGGCAGTCATAAATGTGATGCCGAGGCCTTTCAATCCGTCGGGAACGTCGCTGTACTTAAGCTTTTCGCGGATCCCGGCGAGTGCGGCAATGGCCAAAGCCCAACCGAAACCCGAACCAAATCCAAAGACGCAACTTTCGGTGAAATTGTAATCGCGTTCCTGCATGAAGAGCGAACCGCCCAGGATGGCGCAGTTCACTGTGATCAACGGTAAGAAGATTCCGAGTTGGTTGAAGAGCGTTGGGAAAAACCGATCGAGCGCCATTTCCAGGATTTGCACCATCGCAGCAATCGTGCCGATGAACGTGATGAGCGTCAGAAAACTTAGGTCGACGTCTACCAGCGAGCTGCTGAGCCACGAAAGTGCACCCTTTTTCAGCAGGTGTTGGTAGAGCAAATTGTTGGCAGGAATTGTGATTGTTTGAATCACGATCACGGCGATGCCTAGGCCGACCGCGGTCTTTACGGTTTTCGATACGGCAAGAAACGTACACATGCCCAAGAAAAAGGCGAGCGCCAAGTTCTCGACAAACACCGACTTGAGAAAGATGCTCAGATATTCTTCCATCAAACTAGCCCTCGTGTTCCACTTGGTCTGGCTTCCAGGTTCGGATTGCCCAGATGAGCAGGCCGATCAGGAAGAACGCACTCGGCGGCAGTAGCAACAGGCCGTTGGGCACATACCACCCCCCCTCGCTTACCAGCGGAAGAATCGGTTGTCCCCACAGTTTGCCCGAGCCAAACAGTTCGCGCACAAATCCAACAGCAAGCAAAATAAAACTGTATCCCAGGCCGTTGCCGATGCCGTCGAAAAAGCTCACCATCGGCGGGTTCTTCATCGCGAATGCTTCGGCACGCCCCATCACAATACAGTTGGTAATAATCAGTCCCACAAAAACAGACAGTTGTTTGCTGATTTCGTAGGAATAAGCCTTGAGGATTTGATCCACCAGAATCACCAGCGAAGAGATAATGGTCATCTGCACGATAATCCGGATGCTGCTGGGGATCTGCTTGCGGATCAAGCTTACCGCAGCGTTAGAAAACGCTAGTACGAAGATCACCGACAGCGACATCACAACCGAAGTCTCAAGCTTGCTCGTCACCGCCAACGCGCTGCAAATCCCAAGCACCTGCAACGTAATCGGGTTGTTGTCGAAGATTGGCTTCGTGAGCACTTCTTTATTCTTTGATTTAGCCACGAGAGCCTCCTGCCTCGTTCTGGCGAAGCTTTTCCAGGAAAGGCCCAAAACCATCGGGGCCGACCCAATACTGCACAAGTTGCTCGACGCCGTTGCTGGTAATCGTGGCACCCGACAGGCCGTCGATCTTGTGTGTGGCGTCTGTGGTAGTATCGACCACAGTCCCTTTGATCACTTCGATTTTGACGTCGCCATTTTCGTCAAACAGTTGTTTGCCTTGCCAAATCGATTTCCAGCGAGGGTTGTCGACTTCGCCACCCAGGCCGGGCGTTTCGCCATGTTGGTAGAATGTGATTCCACCCACGGTAGAAGCATCGTTGCCGACCGCAATAAAACCATAGAGGGTCGACCAAAGCCCTTTGCCGTAGATGGGCAGCACGACTCGCTCTATCTCGCCGGCATCGTTTTTCACTTCGTAGATGAAAGCGTATTTCTCACGGCGTTTGATGCCGCCTAAGCCATCGCTTGGCGTGACCGCAGTGCTGAACTCTGGTTTTCGCGCTGCCTCGCGTTGATCGTAACTTGCGGGGTCGACTACGTCGGAATCGACCTGCTCGCCTGTCTCCAGATCGATCAGCACGCGCGTAATGGAGGCGTCGAAAATCGCGTCGACCTCATCGGCAGTTTGTTTTCCCTTTTCAAACAAGCCGGCCGCGATCAGCACGTTTTTCTTTTGGTCTTGCTCTTTATTAGCTTCTTGACGACTGCGCAGCCCCACCGCAGCACCGGCCACCAGCACGGAGCAAACGATACATAATATGGTTGCCACCAACAAAGTATGGCTAATGCTATCCCGTGCCATAACGGGCCATCCTCCGTTTGATGTTTGCTTGAATCACGTAATAGTCGATCAACGGGGCCATGGTGTTGCCGAACAAAATGGCGAGCATGATTCCCTCGGGAAACGCGGGATTGATTACGCGAATCAGAACGGTCATCACGCCAATCAAAATTCCATACCACCAGCGGCCTGCCTCGGTCATCGCCGCGGAAACGGGATCGGTTGCCATAAATACCGCCCCAAATGCAAATCCCCCGACGACCAGATGCCAATGCGGCGGCAACTGCATCAAGGCGTTTGTGGTATCAGCACTACTAAAGAAGCAAAGTAGTCCGGAACTGGCCAAGGCTCCCAAAGTGACGCCCACCATAATCCGCCAAGAGCCAACACCGGTGCCGATGAGAATCAACGCGCCAATCAAACACGCCAGCGTCGAAGTCTCGCCCATCGAACCTTGGATTGTGCCAATAAAACAGTCCCACCAACTGGTGCCGACAAGCGATTCGATCGACTGCCCAACAGGTCCCTCGGCGATTGCACCCAGCGGGGTCGCCCCGCTAAAACCATCGGCGGCAGTCCAGACAGTCATTCCCGAGATTTCTGCCGGATAGGCAAAATATAAAAACGCGCGTGCTGTGAGCGCGGGATTCAAAAAGTTCTTCCCGATGCCGCCGAAGATTTCCTTGCCGATCACCACGCCAAACGAAATCCCTAGCGCCGCTTGCCAAAGCGGAATCGTGGGCGGCAGCGTCAGCGGGAACAGGGCACTGGTGACCAGAAAACCTTCGTTGATTTCATGCTTGCGGACCATTGCAAACAGGCCTTCCCATAACCCGCCAGCTGCAAGTGTAACGATGTAAACAGGGAAAAAGTACAATGCGCCGAGTAGAAAATTGTCAATAAAACTACCCGGATCATGCGTCCGACCCATCGATTGCACGACCGCTTCGCGCCAACCGTCGCAGGGCGTTCCCTGTTCGGCAGAAATCGCCAGATTAGCCTGGTAGCCCGTGTTTTGCAGTGCCATAAAAAAGCACGGCGCTAGTGCTATCACGACGATCGACATCATCCGCTTGAGATTCATGCCGTCGCGCACATGCGAGGCACCTCGGGTCGTGTCGCTGGGAGTGTAGAGAAACGTATCGATTGCTTCGTACAAGGGGAAAAGCTTTTCCAAGCTTCCTCCCTGGGCGAAGGTGGGATGCAATCGATCTAACAGTTTCCGTAACACTTAAAAATTTCTCCTCAGTTAGCCTTCCAGCTCGATGCGAGTCAAATTCTTCCGCAGCATGGGGCCATATTCGTGCTTTCCAGGACAAACAAACGTACACAGCGCGACGTCTTCTTCGTCGAGTTCCAACACGCCAAGCTGCTGCGCGTATTCGGTATCGTCGGTAATCAGCGCCTTGAGCAGCGGCGTGGCGATAATATCCAAGGGCATCACTTGCTCGTACATCCCGATGGGAATCATCGCTCGGGGGCTGCCTTCGGTGCCGGTGTTAAAGGCGAAGCGATGTTTGGGATTGCCACTCCAGCCGGAAGTAAAAACGCGGCGGATCGAAAATTTTTCGTGGCCCGGTTTCAACCAGCCGAAAAACTCCCGTTCGCCTCCCTCGGCAAGCACGGAAACCTGCGTGTGGTATCGCCCTAAAAAGTCGATTGGGGCCTTGGCACGTCGTCCTGACAGGACGGATCCAGATATCACCCGAGCATCGCCACCCGAGGGACGCTGAACTTGGCCTTCGGTAAGTTCCGCAAGCGATGCTCCGACACGTGTTCGCACGAGCCGGGGCTTGCTGACGATCGGCCCGGCAAGCGCAACGATTCGATCGGTCTGCAGTTCGCCAGTAAGAAATAAATGTCCGATGGCTGCGACGTCTTGATAACCGACGTGCCAAACCGTGTGGTCCGCGCTCACCGGATGAAGTGTATGGATATGGGTGCCCGCCAGACCGGCCGGGTGGGGCCCCTCGAAAGCGTGGAATACCGCCGGAGTTTTTCCCTCGCCCGGGATTTCCGAACCCGCCCTTCGGCAAACGTAAACCGATCCTTCGGTCAAAGTGCTCAACACTTCCAGGCCAGCAATGAACTCCGCCTGCCAATTTGCCAGTACCACCGCCGGATCGGCGGCGAGCGGGTTGGTGTCGATCGCCGTGACAAATAAAGCCTGAGGTACCGCGTCGATTGCGGGTACTCGGCTGTAAGGTCGTGTTCGCAGCGACGTCCAAAGTCCGGAGGCAATCAATTGCTCGCAGACAGCCCGGCGGTCGAGTTGGGCCAAATTGTGATCGCGATAAGCTGTAAAAGTTTCCTTTTCGTCGCCATCGACTTCGATCACCAGCGATTCAAACTTCCGCTTCGCCCCGCGATTGATTGCTGTGACCGTCCCCGCCGCAGGGGCCGTATATTGGACTCCGGGGGTTTTCTTGTCTGTGAAAACCACCTGCCCGAGCCGAACGCGGTCGCCTTCGCCGACCGACATCGTTGGCTTCATGCCGATGTAATCGTCCCCCAGCAAAGCAACGTGGCGGACTGCGGGACGGTCAGAAATTGCTTGCTCCGGGGCACCCTGAATGGGTAGATCCAATCCCTTGGTAACACGACTGAGGTTGGTCATAACAGTGTGATCGGGTGACGAAACGAAGTGGATTCAAATAGGGAATGCCCGGGCGATTTAGGGCTTGTGAATTTTTTCACAAATGCAGGCTGAAGTCAATAACATACTGGCATCAAAGGGTTTGGGCAAGCCGGATAGGGGAGAAAAACGGTTCATTAATCCACTGTGGATTGATTTGGCCGAAGGCCTTGCTTCACCGTAGCCTGGGGTATCGCCCCAGGAATTAAGAGGCAAAGACATTTCTCTGGCCAAAGGCCATAATCACCCTGGACGCAAGTGAATACGGCTTTCAGCCAAACATCATTCAAGACTTTCAGACCTGGGGTGTTGCCCCAGGCTACGGTGACGATGGCCTTCGGCCAATGAAGCAGTGTATATGACTTGCTTCCGTTTACCTTCGCCCGTTGACCCTGGTCTGTCACACGCGCTATACTCCACGCCCGAAGCGAAAATTTGGGTGATTGCCCCACAAACTATTAAAACGACTAGCTGCAAACGACTTGCACGGATGAAGACATGAAGATTCACGAATTTCAGGCGAAACATCTTTTGCGCGATGCCCAGATCGCCGTTCCCGATAGCCACGTTGCCAGAACTGCCGAGGAGGCATCCGCGGCGTTCGGAAAATTGGGCGGCCCTTTTGCGGTGGTCAAAGCGCAAATCCACGCCGGCGGACGCGGCAAAGGAACCATCAAATCAAACCCCGAGCAGCATGGCGTGCAACTTGTGCGTAGCGCAGCCGAAGCAGCCGAGGTCGCGGGGAATCTATTGGGTAATCGTCTCGTGACGATTCAAACGGGTGCCGAGGGTCAAACGGTCAATCAAGTTCTGGTAGAAGCCGGCTGCGAAATCGACCGCGAACTGTATCTCGGCATCGTGATCGACCGCTCCTGCGGGTTGCCCGTTTTGATGGTTTCGAGCGAAGGCGGCATGAACATCGAAGAAGTTGCCGCGAAGACGCCGGAATTGATTTTCAAAGAAAGTTTTGACCCTGACGCCGGGTTGAAGCCGTACCAAGTGCGCAAACTCTGCTATCGGTTGAATATCACCGGAAAAAGCGTACGGTCGGCCGACGCGTTCATGCGAGCAATGTGCCGAGTGTTTGTCGACCTCGATTGCAGCTTGGCAGAGATCAATCCCTTGGTTCTAACCAAGGCGGGTGACATGATCGCGTTGGACGCGAAGATCAACTTCGACGACAACGCCCTGTTCCGCCACCCGCAGATTGTTGAGCTTCGCGACGTGAACGAAGAAGACCCTGCCGAGGTCCGCGCCGCGGAGGCCGACTTGAGCTATGTCCAGCTCGAAGGCAACATCGGCTGCCTGGTCAACGGAGCAGGATTGGCGATGAGCACCATGGACCTGATCAAACTGCACGGCGGAGAGCCGGCGAATTTCCTGGACGTCGGCGGCAGTGCCCAAGTGGAACAGGTAACTGAAGCGTTTCGCATTTTGTTGGCCGACAAAAATGTAAAGGCCGTGTTGGTCAACATTTTCGGTGGCATCATGCGTTGCACAACAATCGCCAACGCCTTGGTAGCCGCATATAAGCAAGTCGGTTTCAACGTGCCGTTGGTTGTTCGCTTGGAAGGAACCGAAGTAGAAGAAGGCCGCCGAATCCTCGCCGAGAGCGACGTCGACATCCTCGCAGCATCCGACCTAACCGATGCCGCGAACAAAGTGGTTGCCGCGTTGGGGTAGGGGCCTGATGGGTGATGAGGTCTATCAAGAGTTAATTCGCCATGTGCAGGAAGAAGTTCTCAGGAAGGTTTGATGGTTGGTATTCAAAACAGAGTTGGCCCAAAGTGCATTAGTCCCAAAGGGACGAAATATAATAGCCCAGGGCAAGGCCAGGCGAGCGTAGCGAGACAGGCCGCAGCCCAGGGTTTAGTGTGCATACAAATGGTTGGCCGAGCGAGAAGCTTTGCCAGCAATCGGCACTCCACCGAGGCCGAGATCAAACCGCGGCCGGATTTCGTCCTCGGTCGCGCTCCGTTATCTGGCAGCGTTAACTGCTCGGACGATGGTGATTTCAAATTTCTAACCCAGGGCTCGCGCCCTGGGCTATTATATTTTGCCCCTTCAGGGCAATGTTGTGTCACACGTTATTTATTGACTCCACGATATTCTTGAAGTTCAAAAAAACCTAAAAAAGCTGACTGCTGACCACTGAAAGCTAAAAACACATGAGCATTCTCATCAACAAATCGACACGAGTTGTTTGCCAGGGGATCACCGGTAAAGCGGGGGAATTTCATAGTAAGAATTGCCTCGAATACGGCACGCAACTGGTCGCGGGCGTCACGCCCGGCAAGGGAGGCCAGGAAGTGCTGGGGCTGCCGGTGTTTGACACCGTGGCCGAAGCGGTTGAAAAACAGGGCGTCGACGCAAGCATGATTTTTGTCCCGCCCGCGTTTACGGCCGACGCGATTTTAGAATCGGTCGACGCGGGAATTCGCACCGTTGTGGCAATCACCGAAGGTGTCCCGGTGGTGGACATGGTGCGTGTATACGACGTGATTCGCGATGCTGACGTGCATCTCATCGGGCCGAATTGTCCCGGTGTGATCACTGCCGACGAATGCAAAATCGGCATCATGCCCGGATACATCCACAAAAAGGGTTCGGTGGGCGTGATGAGTCGCAGCGGCACGCTCACTTACGAAGCCGTCTGGCAACTCTCGGAAGTCGGCCTGGGACAAACCACCTGTGTTGGCCTGGGTGGCGATCCGATCGTCGGCACGTCGTTTATCGATCTCTTAAAAATGTTCCAGGAAGATGACGAAACCGAAGCCATCATGATGATCGGCGAGATTGGCGGCTCGGCCGAGGAAGAAGCGGCCGCGTTTGTCAAAGAGCATGTCACCAAACCGGTGGCCGCGTTCATCGCCGGTCGCACGGCACCTCCCGGCAAGCGAATGGGCCACGCGGGAGCAATCATCTCCGGCGGCAAAGGAACCGCAGCAGAAAAAATCGCAGCACTTGAAGAGGCAAACATCGAAGTCGCCGAAAGCCCCGCCGACATGGGCACCGCCATCGAGCGCGCGATCGCCAAAGCGAAGTAAGGAATTCCGCGCTCAGGTGGATAGAGATTGGCGCATTAAACTGGAAAGGTGAAATACAAGATGAGCGGAAAACGGATTGCTGGAATCGTATGTTTCTTGTTGTCAGTAGCGTTGGTCATCAGCGGAATACGAACACTTATGAGTGGACCAGAAGTTACAGATGCTTCAGGAGTTGGAGTAAGTCATGCTGTCGGTGCATTTCTACCTGCTCTGATCGTTCTGATCATCGGTCTTTGGCTCTTTAAGAAGCCGCCTGAATGAGCTTCGGCTTGCCACTCAGGGCACTTCTAATACGTCAATCCCGCACGGGCGAACAGCGTATCGTCGAGAGTCACGTCGGGCGTGGCGCTGTCGAATTCTATTTCGCGGCCGAAGACGTAACCGATTTCGAACCGGCGACTGATGCCGCCGATGAGTTTGCGTTCGCAGCCTACCAGGATGCGGAAATCGCTGTAAGTCAACAGATCTTGGGTGAGGCTGAGTGGGCGCTGGATTGACCAAACGCCGCCGCCGAATTCGCCGCCGACGTAGACCCACCGTTCGTCATAGGGAGCCGTGGACCCCGGCGATACGCGCCAAGCGATACGAGGTTGCGGGAAGATCAGTTCCCATTTGACGTCGGGCGAGGGTTCGTGGATCACGCCGCCGACGGGTAGCACCGTGGCACCTGCCCGGTTGAGATAGGCGACGCCAAAAATCCATTTGGTCCCGGGCGTCGATTCGTAAACTCCGAGCGCTCGGCCAGTCACACGAAAAGCGTCGCTGTCGCCCTTTTCGAAATCGCTGTAGTGGCCCAACGTCACGGCGGCATCCATGGCCCAGGGGCCGGTGCCGAATTTGCGCATGTGGCGAAATTCAAACGACACATCGTACACACTCGCAGGCAGGTCGGGTGTGTTGGGGCCATCGAGCGTGTGGACGGCAAAACGGGGCGTGACCAACAGCGGCGTGTCGCGCCGCATGAAAGGAAACCCCAGAACGAATCCCGTTTCAAAATCGCCCCAGCCGAGGCTGTCGCTTTCCAGTCGCGGAAGCCAGGTGCCGGTTGCGAAAAGCTTTTGGAACACTCCTTCACGCGTTCCGGGGGGAAGCGCGCTGGCGTTGGAATAGTAGTCTTCGCCGTTGGGGACGGTGTCGGTGGTGACGCCAGTAAGGTGAAACTCCTGCGAGTCAGCTACCGGCAACTCGTCGAGCAGTATCGGGCATGAGTCGCCACAGGGAGGAACGAACAACGCACTCGGCTGATAGGGCACCGCAGTTGCGGCAAGTTGCCCGCCCCAAGCAGACGTCGGTCGCACAAAAGCAGGGGAGGGCGATTGCTGAGCGGCTGCTTCGTGTAACGAGGCAAACTGCTCGCTTGCGAGAACCAGCAGAAAGACGACAAAAAGAGTTTTGACCTCTTTTTTACTCAAAAGTCGACTCCCGCTCGGACCATGATGCTATCGTCCAGCTTGAGCTTGGCCGGCATCATGGTACCGTCGAACAGCAACTCGCGATCGAAGACGTAGCCGACTTCGATATGCCCGCGGGCTTGCGTTTGGGTTTCCCATTCAAAGCCGAACAGCATACGGATGTCGTTGTAGTCGATATCGTCTTCCACGCCACCAATTCGTTCGATGGTCCAGCGTCCCCCGCCGTATTCACCCGCCACGTAAACCCACCATTGGCTGGAGCCGATATTGATCGAACGCTTACGGATTTTTGGGTTGGGAAACACCATGTAAGCGTCCCAATCGCTGTTGGGTCGCCAGTGGATACCGCCCGCGGGCAGCATGCGAATTCGATTTCTGTCGAGATACCAAACACCCACTAAAAAATCGAATTGGGGCGAAAAGGACAACACGCCCAAACCGCGACCCAAGATGCGTATGGAATCGCTGCTCACATGATCAAAGTCGGTCCACACGCCGGTGCGTAGTCCCAAGTCGGCATGCAGCCAATCGGCCAGACGTGGATACCAGGCCGCATCGAGATACGCGTCGTAAACACGCGGCGGCAAGTCGGCCATGCCATTTGCGGCGCTAGTGACGGGCCCTTCAAACCAATTTGCCGCGAAGCCGGGCGTAAGCAGAAGCGGAGTATCCGGGTTGTAGAAAATTGGGAGTCCAAAGGTTACCGCGGCTTCCGAGCGGTTGATAGCCAAATCGTCGAGCGAATCCTCGCCGTAGATCCATGTGTGTTCAAAACTAATCTGTTGCATAAAACGTTGCAGCCGCGCAATCGAGCCATCGGAATTCTGATATTGATACGCTCCCGATTCCCACTGGTAAGGCAAGCCGTTCGGGTAAACCGATCCACCCTGCTGAGGGACGCCCGGCGCGGCAAAAGGAGCGCCAACCGGCGGCGAAATCTGCGGAGCAACCTGATAAGGAACATCCCCCGGTGGGGTGCCTAGAAGGGGATTTCCATAGGGATCGAAACTTGGCAGGGTTGGTTGCGGCGTGGGGGTGAGTGGGGGAGTGATCGGTGCATACACGGGCGCTGCCGAGGGAAATTGAACGCGCTGTGCCAATAGATGATTCCCGCAAATTATCGCGATCAATAGGGGAAGCAGAATGTTCAGCAGTCGATTATGCACAGGTCGCCTCGAGAGAGGACAGATTGCGGTTTATAGTGTTACGGGACAAGCGCGTCGCAGTTAATACTGGCGATTCGTCGAGCCGTCAAGCGATCTTGCCCAGCTAGCAATGCTGTGATACTAGCTGTGGTAGCCAGAGTTGGCTGGGATACCCACATCTAGAATACTTAAGAATTCCCAATGACCAAGCACCAATGACCAATTCGATAGCTGATGGACCCATACAAAATCCTGACATTGGGCATTGGGATTTAGATATTGGTTATTAGTAGCTTAGGCCGCTTCCAGCGACCGGTGGTGCTGCGCGAATTCCACCCAGCGGGCGATCTTCTTTTTTGAGGGCGCCTTCACCGAACGCAGGATCCGCTGGCCTTGGCGTGTTTCGCAGAAAGCAAGAATTCTCTTTGCCAGTTCGTCCGCATTGGTATCGCGCAATTTTTCAAAAGAGTTGATGCCGTTGGCCGTGAGGAGTTGCGCATCGTTGAGTGTCAGTTCCGGGATACTGCATAATAGTCGCATGTGGCATTGCCAAAGTTTTACAGTCTGTGTGCCAACTTCTGCCCGATTGAGCCACGTGGCAACAACCTCCGCATCGGCTGCCAGGAGATCGCCGACCGAGTGGAGTTCCATCGCACCAAATACGGCGTCAGTTTCGCTGCCAAGAACAGGAAAGTCTGACAAGGAACTCGAAGCGTCTAAGTAATAGAATCGTTCGGAATCGGTTTCTTTATGCAGCGGTGTTAATCGCAAAGTGGGCGATTGTCGGTCGTCGCGAGGCTCGCGGACAATTCGCGTTTGCGTTGTTGGCTTGGCAATGTTTGGAGTTTCGTCTACTTGACGGAGCTGATGCAAATCAAAAACCGTTCTGCCGAGCGATTCGAATCGCTGGCGTGCTTGCAGGTCTTCTGTGAAAACAAGCAGTTGGCGCCCCTCCTGGGCAAACGTCGTGAGTACCCCGACCATGATGGCGGTTTCGGCCGGATTGAGCCGCAGGAAGGGCTCGTCCAGAATCAAAGGCAGCAAATTGCCCCGGGCAGCACAGGCACTGCATAAGGCCAGCGTCAGCGCCAAATAGAGTTGGTCGTGCTGAGCCGCGGTTAGCGACTGCAGGGAGTGGCTTTGCCCGGTGCGGTCCAGCACCGTGGTTTGATGGGGATGTCGTTGCAGACGAATTTGCACCAGCCAGTCATCGGTGAGCTGAGCAAGTGTTTGCGAGGCACGCCAGATGCGAGCATGGCGTTGCTTAGGAGCAGGGGTTCGCAGATTGAGCGTTCGCTGCAAGATCGCTTCAAGACGTTTTAGTTCATCCTGTTTTTCTGTAATGGTCCGACTTCCCAACAAGCCGGCACGCTCTTGTTGCAATTGCCTCCATCGCTTTTCCAGTTTGGAAATGAGATTTCGGCTTCGCGACAACTCGTCGAGCAATCGGACCCGGTCTCTTTCGAGCTCCGCGTAGGAATCTTGAACAGCTTGTTGTTGCCTGGAATTCTTGATCAGATCGGACGATTGATCTGATTGGCAAACAAACTGTTCGTGATGTTCGCAGCAGCAGAAGTCGCCCACCGGGGGCTGGGCCAACGGAACATGGTCTTGAACCGAACCTTGAAATTCTCGCACAAGTGTTTCGCGTTGGGCAAGCAGAAGTTCCAATCGCTCACTCAAACTGACCTGAGCATGCGAGACTTGCCGCGATTCGATTTGCAACTGTTGACGGTCTACGTTGCGCTGTTGCTGGGTCATTTGCCCACAGAGCGTGTAAACCTGCTGTCGCAGTAAATCGACAACTGGGGAAAAACGGGCATACGTATCTTGCCTTGGGGGCAAGCTTGGTGGATTGGCACCCGCCAATTGCGCCACCTCGGCGTCTAGCTCGCCCAGGAGGTTTTCAATTCGGGCCAGCGTTTGCCGGCTGTCGTGACGACAACTCGTTGGGTCGGCAGTTCCGTCAGGGCAGTGCGAAGCGAGTTCGGTGCTCAGCTGCGCGTTTCTCGATTGCAAATCGGCCAGTGCCTGTCGACACCGGGAAATTTCGCCGTCGCAAAGTCCCAGTTTCTCTTGGAATTGTTTTGCATCAGACGGTTTGACGCCGACTAGCGAAGCTTCTAGCGATGCACGGCGTAATTGTGCGGACAGTTCCGACAGTCGTGCTTCCACTTTGCGCAACTGCTGTTGGCTTTGCTCGGCTTGCTTTCGAATATCGGAAAATTGGGAATCGACGTCGGCCAAGTCTTTTTCTATGACATAATTATTCCGGCGCTGGGAAGACAAGTCGGCCTCGATTTGGCTGGCGATCGCGTCTCGTTGCCGAATCAATTCTTCAATCCGTTTTCGATCGAGGCCTAATTTCAATTCCCAATCGGCGGGTGATTTATGCTCTGCAAAAGATAGGTCAGATGTGCTTTTGCTTTGGCGTGTAAATGCGTTCGCAAATTTCTGGCTGAGCAGCCATTCCACCCGCGGTGTCTCGGCGAAATCGATTGCAAATAATTGGGAAGCGATCTGAGGAGAGAGCCCTCCTAATAAGTCAACGGTCTCGCGAGCTATATTACTGCCTTGAGAGGCTGTTGTTGTGATTTGAGCGTTGTCTTTGTCGCGATGGCGCTGCAAAATCATCTTCCCCTGCGGGCTGATAACCGTCGCAGAACCGTCGGTGAAAGGAACCGATTGTCCGAATTGCCGGCGCCACTGGCTACTGGTTTTCCCGTAGAGAAGATGCCCAATCATTTCCGACAGTGTGCTTTTGCCAGTGCGGGGAGGTGCATAGAACACATTCAAGTGGGGATTCAGCTTTCCACAACGCAGGTCGGGCCAAGCTCCGCGTCCATGGAGGCTCAGTTGCGAAATTCTCATCTTTCACATCCTTGTGAGAGCGCGTATCGGTACAATTCGTTGACAGCAAAGAGCCGAAAAGCTAGTCGATTATTGCGAAAATCACAATACGAACTGAATGCTAGCGTTAGGGACTGTTCGGCTAAATCGCTTGCGGCTTAGAGAGCCATGCTCCTGAAAATCCAATGACGCTGTTCCCTAGCATCCCATGCGTACCTGGAACTCCCCGCCAATCTCAAAAAATGAGTTACCAAGGCTCACTTGTCGGATGATTTTGACAATCACCTGAAAGTTTGGTTTTTCAGCTGGTGATAAGAGCATTGCAAGGTAGGAAGATTGGATTTCGGATTGAACGATCATGCCCACGCCCTCTCGCGAAAGATTGGCAACAAGCGCCTGAAAGGCAGAACCCGTGGGATTGAAATCCTCGGTAAGTTCCACTGAGGGAACAACCAGCGATCGGAACGATCGCTCCGAGCGCCGAGATTCAGGCTCGCGACTTCCTGGTTTACGGTTTACCAGAGAAAGTGCCTTCTCCCTCTGTTGTGGGGTGATAGTCGGTAATTTGCTGATATCAAAATAACGTTGGTCAAGATACACGCTTCGAGCGCGGCGCAAAAACATCTGTTTGTCGCATCGCCCGATCACGGGCACATTGCAATCGGCACACATCCAAACCGCGGCATCGTTGTCCATACCGCTACTTAGCCGCAGGGGCAACTGCTCTTCGCATTGACCGCACTGGATCAACGGAGATTGGGCAGATGATGAGTTTTCGAGATGTTGCAAAGACATCTTTTAGCCGGGCGTAATTCTTGGCAAACCTGAAAGTAGCTTGCCGAGATAATGGAGGAACGTTATACGATTTTTTCGCGGGATTCATGATGGGGGTTGGGTGGTTTCACCCACTAATAGTCTAGGAGAGTAGTGAATTGAAGGTGGAAGGTTTACGGGAATTTTCTGAAGCTTCTGCCGTGCGAAAATCGTTATAAGCATGCCCATTCATCTTCTGGACCGAATAAGTATGCAGGCAATTTGCCATGTTTGCGGGTGATATCGATTATGCGTGCCGCTGGCGAGCAATTTGATGTGCAAGGACGAGCATTGCCTAACTAAAGGTACGAAAAAAGCCCAAGGGTTGATTACCCTTGGGCTTTGAGTTTTTTGTGTTGGCAGGTGAACCTAGATTAGCGGAATCATACGGCCAATGAGGCGTCGATTTGCTTTTCCAGCTCAGACAGGTGTCCGGCTTGGTAGAGCTGGCCCTTCAAAAGTTCGCGGCCTTTGTCGGTCCAGACGCCAATGGTACGGACGGGGTTCTTGGTTTCCGGACAGAAGAACGTTACTTGTTTGGGAGTCAACGTTTTGATCGCGATCGCGTTTTCCTGGCGGGTGAATGCCACGGAAAATGCCACCTGGCGATTGTTCTCTTCGTCCTCCCAATTTGCACTAACAGTTTGCATCGTATTTGACTCCCAAAAAATTCGGTGGTTCAAGGGGGCCCGCAGCCGGTAGGCGTCAACGGGGCCTGTAGAAACGCTCCAGTGTACTCACCGATTCGGCATCACACAGCGCCAAAACCATGGCAAAATGCCCGGATTAGGCAAAAATAGCCCTTTATCGCCGGTTGAGACGGTTTGCAGGGTTTCTACTACGGTGTCTTTGAGCCCTAACATCATACTAAGATGCTTTGATAGCGAACCGTTGAGGGATAGGCTATTTGCTAATTAGCAGCCTGATTATACAACATTGGTCCCGAATTATGATCGACGAACATCCAGCCGTTGTCCGCGACGCTAAACAAAGGTCGGTACGGGCTTCTGTCGCAGTGGCGCGCTGTCCGGCCAAGGTGCCAGACAAGATTGATACCAATGTTCCACGATTCTTCTCGAACTCCCTCGAGGCCTGCGTTCTTGTCGGTGATCAGGTAGTTGAAACCAGATTGCAGTGACCAGCGATCGTTGAGTGGTGTGTTGAATTCCGCGCCGAAGATACCTTCGTCGTCGCTGGTCAGACCTCCCCAGAATCGACCATCGGAGCTCTTGCCAAAGTTCCAGCGATAGAACAAGGCATACTGATCCACGGTTTCATAAGTGACGCCCAAAATTTGCGCGCTGTTGGTAGAAGTGGCTGTCCACAGACCCACCTCGCGACCTTGGGGGCTCTTTAAACTTAGCTCCGAACGTATCTGGTGTAGGTCTTCTTCCACATCCAGGTCGTCACGCATCAAATCCCAGACAACACCAAATTGCAAACCCGTGTTTACGCGTCGGAAGAATCCCGCGGTAACGAACTGCTGCGTCCGTTCGTCCGCTGCATCGACCGTTCCCGACAATCGGCTATGAACCGCTTGATAACCTAGTTGATAGCTCAACTGAGGAAAAAGCAGACCCACCAGCGGTGCCCGGCCACTCAAATTAAATCCTTCCTGGAAACCGAAGTTCGAATCGCTGCGTCCCCCTTCATTGGAGGGGCCGGGTGTGAAGTCACGGGGCCCACGAAAACCGTGGACGCCGGTCCATACCGTTAGATCTTTGAAGCGTGGCAAGCAGATCGGGAAACACCAATAATCGGGACCTGGTCGGGCCACACAGCTTCCACACCCGCCGACGTCGCAACCACCTACGCCACAGCTTGGTTCGAGGGCACAGCCAGGCTCGCAAATGCCACAAGTGGGTTCGTTGCAGCCACATGTGGGCTCATAAATTCCGCAGCCAGGCTCGCCAATTCCGCAGCTCACTTCGCAAGCACAACCGCCAGGGTACATTCCGCAACCGTCGCACGGCTGATCGAATGTGTGGCTATAGCTTTCCGTGACTGGCTGTTTATTCTGCGGTTGGGGGGTGGGAAGTTCCACTTCTTCGGCCGGGTCGGGAATATGCTGTACACGACGAACCGGGGTATTTGCGGGTGGTCGAACTTTCTTGGATGCTGTTTTGATCGCTGTCTGTTCGGTGGATTTTTGGCCGACGCTTTTCTGGGTTTTTACAAACGCAGGGGCATCGCTCGCAGCCGAACTCACCTGAGGTGAGCGAAACGCTTGTTTGTCCTGTTGTGCTTGAGCGGCACTGCTTGGCTTCTGGAAGTGGAGGTGTTGCGCACCTGTATCGTGGGCGCGACTATCCTTTGAATTCCAGGCGAAGAAACCTGACGTTACTATAGTCAGAATAATTATTTGGTAAGTACGGGAGCATTTCATGGATCGACCCTCAGCAGACCTTCTTGGAAAAGAATGAACCGCCGCCTTGGTCATCGACGCACGGCATGGCAGCTTGGTTTCTGGGCCATTTTCATGGCCGCGGTTTACTGCTGGCATGTCGTTTGTGCGTCTCGGTAGCCCCCCCGAGAATCAACACGTACAACTGGTATCGGTGCCGTGGGAATCGTGACTTTCGGAAAAGTTGACAAAATCGGAAAAGTTCTCCTGATTCCTTTAAAACGTCACTGAAAGAGCTAGCGGCCTTTTGACTGAGAAGCTATCAAGAGCGAAAAAATCACAAAAGTTTGCATGCATTCGGAATGTCCAGCACCGGCGAAATGGAATCCGATCGGCAGAGAATGTCCCCCCCGGAGGAAGGTATTCGCCCACGGAGCCAGCAAAAAAACCAGGTAAAAACACCGAGAAATACGGCCTAGCAGGAGATATTCCGCTAGGTTTTAAGTAGAGGCACAAAAAACTCGATGTTGCCTGTTGCGGAATTTGTGTCGATACTAGAAGCAGTAGCGTGCTTGCGGGATTTGTCGCCCTGTGGTGCGTGTGGCGGAGTTCGGCTAGCAGTCTTTGGATTGCAAGTCCGAAGCATCCCGGAACCTCAGCGCTCTTTGCCAACCTTCGCTTAGGTGTGTGCACTCAGACATGCGAGATGGGGAAACTGTTTCCCGTTGAGCGCGTGAGTTGTCCTCTTTTCTTCTATCGGCACCCAGCCGGGACATCCCACCACTTACTCCTCGCGGCAATGAGTCTGTGCTGCTTAACCGTCTGCGCAGGGACGCGCACCTAGTCGTTGGATGCAAGAGTGAAAAGAAGCGTATGAGTGTTTGCGGCTGCGCGAGGAACAAGAACAGAGGCCAAGGAATTTTTTCAGAACGAATTGAATACCCCCGAGAGAAATTCCCTCCCAGGAGTTTCCCCCGTTATAAGGAGCATGGAGATGACTAACGGAAGTGAGATCGTTTCCTTAGTATCCGATCGACAAGATCGCGAACAATTCCGACGCAAAAATTGGGTTGGAACTTTTGAGGATTATTTGAACCTTGTTCGCGACAATCCGCAGGTGACTCGAACGGCTTACCAGCGCATTTACGATATGATTCTGTCCGAGGGCGTCGAAGTTGTCGCCAAGGGGCGCGAGAAAGAACATCGTTATCATTTTTTCGACGATCCACACAATGACGGTCGCGATGCGGTATTTGGGTTGCGCGGGCCACTGCACAAATTGGTCAACGCGCTGAAGAGTGCGGCTTGCGAATACGGGATCGAAAAGCGTGTTCTGTTGCTGCACGGCCCCGTGGGGAGCAGCAAGAGCACCATTGTGCGACTCTTGAAGCAAGGATTGCAGCGATATTCTGCCACGGACGAAGGGGCGCTCTACTCGCTGGGTTGGGTCGACGAAGAGAATCCTGATGAGGTGCATTGGTGCCCGATGAACGAGGAACCGTTGCACCTAATTCCCGAGCGTTTTCGCGCGGAAGTTGCTGAGCGACTGAACGAGGGACGCGACGAAGGCGACTTTCGAATTCGAATTCGCGGAGAGTTGGATCCTTTTTGCCGTTTCATGTATCAAGAGCGGCTCAAAAAATACGATGGCGACTGGACCCGCGTGGTTCAGGATGTGCGTGTGCGGCGTGTGATTCTCAGCGAGAAAGATCGTGTTGGCATCGGCACCTTCCAACCAAAGGACGAGAAAAACCAGGATGCCACCGAGCTCACTGGCGACATCAACTACCGGAAGATTGCCGTCTACGGTAGCGACAGCGATCCCCGAGCATTTAATTTCGATGGCGAGTTTAATGTTGCTAACCGGGGTATCATTGAGTTTGTCGAAGTGTTGAAGCTTGACGTGGCGTTTTTGTACGACCTGTTGGGTGCTAGCCAAGAGCACCGCATCAAGCCGAAAAAATTCGCCCAGACCGACATCGACGAAGTGATCATCGGCCATACCAACGAGCCCGAGTATCGCCGTTTGCAGAATAACGAGTTTATGGAAGCGTTGCGCGATCGTACGGTCAAGATCGACATTCCTTACGTTACGACGTTGGAGCATGAAATCCGCATTTATGAGAAGGATTACAACGCCAAGACTGTTTCCGGCAAGCACATTGCTCCCCACACGATCGAGATGGCTGCCATGTGGGCGATTCTCACACGGTTGGAAGAACCGAAACATGCGGGTTTGTCTCGGCTGCAAAAGCTGAAGCTGTACAACGGAAAAACGTTGCCCGGTTTTACGGAAGAAAATATTACCGAGCTACGCGATCAGGCCGTCAACGAAGGTTTGATCGGTATTTCTCCGCGTTATGTGCAAGACAAAATTTCCAATGCTTTGGTAGCCCATCCCGATGCGAACTCGATCAATCCGTTTATGGTACTTAATGAGTTGGAAGGTGGCCTGAAGCACCACAGTCTCATCAACAATGAGGAAACCAAGCAGATATACCGAGAAGTTCTCGGTGCCGTAAAAGAGGAATACGAAAACATTGTAAAACTCGAGGTCCAGCGAGCCATTGCAGCCGACGAAGCGGCGCTCACGCGGCTTTGTGGAAATTACATCGACAACGTCAAGGCTTACACGCAAAAGGAAAAGGTAAAAAATCCCTTTACCGGTCAATACGAAGAGCCGGACGAACGCTTGATGCGGTCGATCGAAGACAAGATCGATATCCCGGAGAGTCGCAAAGACGATTTTCGCCGCGAGATCATGAACTACATCGGTGCATTGTCGATCGACGGCAAGAAATTCGATTACAAAACCAATGAGCGTTTGAACAAGGCGCTGGAGCTCAAGCTGTTTGAGGATCAGAAAGATTCGATCAAGCTTACCAGCCTGGTTTCCAACGTGATTGATGCTGAAACCCAGCAGAAGATCGACGTGGTCAAAGGCCGTTTGATTCGTGATTACGGCTACAACGACGAAAGTGCAACCGACGTCTTGAATTATGTGGCGAGCATCTTTGCACGAGGAGATGTCAAGGAGAAATCGTAATCCTCTCGGCTGTGCCGGGTGAAATACGCGTCACGTGTTGCGTGCAAAGGATTTAAGCGGCACCAGGGAATTTTGAGGGTACTCTCCATGGTGATGGAAATCGAACGCGACCAACATCGCTTCAAGCAGATTGTGCGGGGAAGAATTCGTGAGAATCTGCGCAAATATATCACACACGGCGAAATGATCGGTCGCCGTGGGCGGGATGTGGTGAGCATTCCTGTTCCGCAGCTCGACGTCCCTCGGTTCCGATTCGGAAAGAATGGTTCAGGCGGCGTCGGGCAGGGAGATGGAGACGTCGGCGATCCGGTTGGCAAGCCTGGTGAGGGACCCGCAGGTGCGGGCGGTGCGGGGAGTGAACCTGGTTCCGAGCATTTCATGGAAGTCGAAGTGTCGCTCGACGAGTTGGCAGCCATGCTTGGCGATGAATTGGAGTTGCCGCGGATCGAGCCGAAAGGCGCCGCCAACATCACCGCTGATAAATCCAAATACAACAGCATTCGCCAAACCGGACCCGAATCGCTTCGGCACTTCAAACGGACGTATCTCAACGCCTTGCGTCGACAGATTTCCACGGGGAACTACGTACCGGACGATCCTTGTGTAATTCCGGTGAAGGGCGACAAACAATATCGCTCGTGGAACGATGTTCCTCAGCCGCAAGTGAATGCGGCGGTGATTTATTTGATGGATGTATCTGGCTCGATGACAGACGATCAAAAGGAGATTGTCCGCACCGAAGCATTTTGGATCGACACCTGGCTGGCCAGTCAATACGAGGGAATCAAGAAGCGATACATCATTCACGACGCGGTTGCCAAGGAAGTCGACGAAAACACCTTTTATCACACGCGCGAGAGCGGAGGCACGCGGATCAGCTCGGCTTACAAGGTGTGTGATGAATTGATCAAGCGAGATTTTCCCGTCGAGGATTGGAATATCTACTGTTTCCAATTTTCCGACGGCGACAATTGGGGGGACGACAATCGGCAGGCGTTTGATTTGTTGTCCGATCGTTTGTTGCCCGCGTCGAACATTTTTTGTTACGGACAGGTGGAGAGCCCCTACGGCAGCGGCGACTTTATCGATGCCTTGGGGAAGCAGTTTGGCGATCACGATTCGCTCATCCTTTCGGAAATTCCGGACAAGGACGGCATTTACCAATCAATCAAAACATTTTTGGGCAAAGGAAAGTAAACGATGCACAACCATGAGACATCACCAAACGCATATCAGGTAAAAGTTGGCCACGTCACCGTGATTGTCAAGGCAGTTTCGCGTGAAGAGGCAATCGCCCTAGCCCGGCGAAAGTTGGCCCTTGAAATGCCACGATTTTACGACATTATCCGCAGCCTCGCCTCCGAGCGATTCGCGGTCCGACAGGCAGCTTAGGCAATAACGGTGCAACGCGAGAATAACGACCCATGGCTCTGAGCTTAGGAAAATTGACGCCGGAATTGGCCGCCATACAGGTGGAGATTGAAGAGTACGCGCGCGGCTATGGGCTGGACTTTTTTCCTACGATTTTTGAATTGATCGATGCCGACCAGCTCAACGCGATTGCTGCTCGCGGGGGATTCCCGACCCGCTATCCGCATTGGCGGTTTGGAATGGAGTACGAGCAGCTTAGCAAGGGTTACCATTATGGTCTGCAAAAGATCTACGAGATGGTTATCAACAACGATCCCTGCTACGCGTACTTGATGCGTCCCAACGGGTTGATTGATCAAAAGCTGGTAATGGCCCATGTCTACGGGCATTGCGATTTTTTCAAAAACAACCAGTGGTTTGCCCACACGAATCGCAAGATGATGGACGACATGGCCAACCACGGCACACGCATTCGGCGGCACATGGACGAAGTTGGTGTGGAAGAGGTCGAAAATTTTATTGATGCTTGTCTTAGTATTGAAGATTTGATCGACATCCACGCCCCCTTCATCCAGCGACGCGAGAAGAAAGATCGCTACGATTTCTCGCAATCTGAGGAAAAGAAAAGCCCGCGCGAATCACCGCGATTTGCGGCCAAAGACTATATGGAGTCGTTCATCAATCCTCCTGAAGCATTAGCAGAGGATAATGAGGATAGCGACGTTCCTTCCTCGCGAGCGATTCCCGAGCGGCCCGAGCGCGACGTGATGCGGTTTCTTCTGGAGCGTGCTCCGCTCAAGTCCTGGCAGGCGGATGTTTTGTCCATTATTCGAGAAGAGGCTTACTACTTTGCACCGCAGGCGCAAACAAAAATCATGAACGAAGGGTGGGCCAGCTACTGGCACTCGACAATCATGATCCGTCAGGGGCTCACCTCGGCAGATGTCATAAACTACTGCGATCATCACAGCGGCACGATGGCCAGCTCGCAGACGCAGTTGAACCCCTACAAGGTCGGCATCGAGTTGTTCCGCAACATCGAAGACCGCTGGAACCGAGGCGCTTTTGGCCGCGAATACGAAGAGTGTGATGATTACCAAAAACGTCGCGATTGGAACACCGATGCGGGGTTAGGGCGCGAGAAAATTTTTGAGGTCCGACGTGTCCACAACGATCTCACTTTCATCGATACGTTTCTCACACTCGATTTCGTCCGCGAGCATAAGTTCTTCCGCTTCGGCTACAACGAGGACACCGAGGTGTATGAGATCGAAAGCCGCGAGTTTCCCAAGGTCAAACAGCAACTCCTGGAAAGCTTAACCAACCGGGGCCGCCCCACAATCGAGGTGGTGGACGGCAATTACCTCAACCGGGGCGAATTGTATCTCCAGCACGACTACTCGGGCGTGGAGTTGCAGATCGATTACGCACGCGATGTTTTGGAAAACCTCGAGAGGCTGTGGAGCCGACCGGTCCACGTGGAGACCGTTTTGGAAGGAAATCGAGCCGTACTCTGCTTCGACGGAACCGATCATGAATTGGAAATCATGGATGCAGTCGACACCGACGACGAAGAGGAAGCAGCATGAAACTCCAAGATGAATTCTTAAAAGAACTGCAAGCGATCATCGGGCAAGCCAACGAGACGGTGAGCGTTGCCGACGGTTCGCGGGTAGTGCGCGGTCAGATCGAGCAATGCGAACTATTGGCAGTTGCCGTTTCAGAGTTTGTGTTGAAAACTAATGAGTTGGCCGGCGCTGACATTTCCAAGCTGGAGTCGGCCAGCCAATCGCTCTGCAAACGCGTCAATTATTTGTTGGAGCCGATCTCGCCGATCGAAACCGACGCGGATGGCTGTGTGGTACAGATGCGCAGCAATCCTCCGCTGCAAGGAGACAACAGCCGCTGCTATTACGAGCTTTTTTTGCGTCGTGGTGGCTCGATTGAGCTTTGTCGGTACGAGAAACAATCGGGGGCGGCTCGCGTCAGCGTCCCTGCTACGCTCACTCACGAGGTCTTGGGGCGGTTGGTCGCAGATTTTGATGCAACAGTCGACGAGATTTTGGCATCCTGAATTTTTTTAGTTTCCTGAAAATTATCGACAAGCGGGATATTTCTGCCCAAAATAGAGAGTGCATGGTTACTTATCAAACGCTATTTGATCGCGATCTGAATCGGCCCCTCTTTGAGGGAAGCATGCACGGTGAAGGCGAGAGATTCGTTTACAGATCTTTATGCCGGATCATTCTGACGGTTTTGCCCATTCAACCTCCATGGGAGATTTGCTACGATGCGGACTGATTTTTCTCACTTGCTTCAAATCCTTCGTTTGATCCGTCAAAAGTATGAATCGCCCCGCACGTCAGCAGCCCCAATTCGAAATTTCGCTTCAACCGGCCGGAGGCGGCTGGCATTGCAGCCATCTCTACTACACTTGGAATCGCGCAGCGCTCGCGCAAATGTCGGCGGAGCAAGTCACCGCCGGTCGCGCCGAAGCGATCTCGGCGATCGATCCCGCGGGTAACGACGCACCACTTCGCCTGCAAACTTCAATCGTCAGCGGGCATAAGGCCGACTTCAGCTTGATGGTGATGGACACCGATCCGCTGAAAGTCGATCGTGTGCATCAGCGACTTATGGCGGGAGCGTTAGGGCAAGCGGTCGTGCCCGGCTATTCTTTCGTTTCGATGTCCGAAATCAGCGAGTACGTCCCTTCTATCGAAGACTTTGGCAAACGGCTCGTCTCGGAAGGTGAAGAAGAGGGGAGCCCCACTTTTCAAGCCAAAGTCAAAGGCTATGCCGACCGGCTGGAGGGGATGAACCGCCAGCGATTGACCCCCGATTTTCCTGAGTGGCCTAGCACCTGTTTCTACCCGATGAACAAGAAACGCAAGGTGGGCGAAAATTGGTTTACGCTCACGAAAGACGAACGCAACGCCCTGATGAGCGAGCACGCCCGCAGCGGGATGGCGTTTGCCGGCAAGGTAAGCCAATTGATAACCGTTGGCCTGGGACTCGACGATTGGGAATGGGGCGTGACGCTTTGGGCGGTGAATCCCGAGTACCTGAAGGACATCGTCTACCGAATGCGATTCGACGAAGCCAGCGCCCGCTATGCCGAGTTTGGACCATTCTTGGCGGGCTACGTTTGCTCCCCGGCAGAAATGCTCGATCATTGCCTTCCGCAAAACGGCTGAAACCACGGATAGCGCAGATGAGCACAGATTTTCAATAGCCACGAAAAACACAAAAAGTCACAAAAAAAGATATGGAAATATCTCATTAAGTCGGTTTTTTTCGTGTCTCTTCGTGTTTTTCGTGGCTATTACTCCCGGCAATTGTTTCAGTTTTCGAGATGAAACTGCTCAGGCAATAGTTCTGCAAGAGACATGGTTTTTATTTTATCTGGCTTGTCGGCATCGACCAGCAGCACGTCCATCGCGCCGCCGAACTCGGCAAGAAACTGTCGACACGCACCGCATGGCGATGCTCCGCCAGACGTGGCCACCGCAACGGCTTTGATTTTCCGATGCCCTGCCGCAACGGCCGCCGCGGCGGCAACTCGTTCGGCGCAAATCGTTAGCCCGTACGATGCGTTTTCAACGTTGGTTCCCGTGATAATGGTGCCATCGTCAGTAAGAACTGCCGCACCGACAAGGAATTTTGAGTACGGCGCGTAGGCTTGGTTGCGAATCGCTAACGCTGCATCGACAAGCTGTTGTTGAACCGGTTTGCTCATGGCATTGCCTCACAATCTCATGGTTATCAATTAACTCACGCGATCCGCTCCAAGATCAACGGTCTGACTTCGGACTGCTCGTCAGAAAGTTCGATAGCGCTGAGTAGTTTGTCGCGGCCGGCGTTGGCGACTTCTGGCGGAGCGAATAGTCGTGCCAATGGTTGGCCCGCTTCGACGCGGTCGCCAAGGCGGACTTGCATTTCAAATCCTGTCGAAAGGTCCAACACGTCGCCCAGTTGTTGCCGACCGCCGCGCATGGCGATCACGGCTTCGCCGAGTCGTTCGGCATTGATCGCCGATACAAAACCGGCGCGTGGCGTGACGACTTCGCTTTCCGGAGCAACGGGGCGCGCCGCTTCGAGGTCGCCACCCTGGGCGGCGACCATCTGGGCGAATTTCTCGCGGGCTGCGCCGTTGTCGATCGTTTGCTGTAAAGTCGCACGGGCCTGGTCGAGAGTGTCGGCCTGTTTGGTGGAGACAAGCAACTCCGCACCGAGCGCCAGCGTCACTTCCATCAGGTCTGCTGGGCCACGACCTTCCAATGCGGCGACCGATTCGTCGACTTCCACTGCATTGCCGACCATACGCCCAAGTGGCTGATTCATGTCGGTGAGCAGGGCCGTGGTGCCGACACCCATCCGTTTGCCCGTGTTGACCATCGACTCGGCAAGCTCGCGTGCCAAGGCTTCGGTTTTCATGAACGCACCGCTGCCGAATTTTACGTCGAGTACCAGGGCATCCAATCCTTCGGCCAGTTTTTTACTCATAATACTGCCGGTAATCAGTGGAATCGAAGGAACCGTGGCCGTCACATCGCGCAGCGCATAGAGCTTGCGGTCCGCTGGAACAAGGTCGGCGGTGGCCCCGCTGATCACGCAACCCACGGAGTCGACCACTTGGCGCATCTCGTCCATCGACAGATCGGTGCGGAATCCGGGGATCGATTCCAGCTTGTCCAGCGTGCCACCCGTAGCGCCTAGGCCGCGGCCAGAGATCATCGGCACCTGCAGGTCGCAACAGGCGAGCATGGGAGCCAGGGGGAGCGAAACTTTGTCGCCGATGCCACCGGTAGAATGTTTGTCGACCTTGGGCAGACCGCCATCGGGCCAGCTAAAGGTAGCGCCGGAGGCGAGCATGTTGTCGGTCAGCGCGGCAATCTCCGCCGTACTCATTCCCTGCAAGTAAATGGCCATCGCCAGCGCCGACATTTGGTAGTCGGGAATCTCACCAGAAGCATAATCCGTGATAAAATGACCGATTTCCTCGGCGGTGAGTTCTTCGCCGTCACGTTTTTTGGCAATAGTCCAAACAGGATTCATGAAACAATGCCTAATCTTTCGCGGGTAAACTTTCCACAACTCCACGTACAATTTTCAAGAGCTTGTCCGCCGCGGTGGCGGCTGCGGCAAGCACATCCTCTCCGGTGGTTTCGCTTAGTGCATCTGGCGAGCAAACATTAGTAATCGTCGAGAGCCCCAACACACGCATTCCCGCGTGACGTGCAGCAAGCACTTCGGGGACCGTCGACATGCCTACGGCATCGGCACCAAGCGTGCGAGCCATCCGGTACTCGGCCCGCGTTTCGTAAGTGGGCCCTAACATGGCTACGTAGACGCCTTGACGCAGCACGAAATTTTCGCTGCGGGCAATCTCGGCGGCCAATTGCATCCAGTCGGCATCGTAAGGGGCGGACATATCCGGAAACCTGGGCCCGAGTTGATCGTCGTTCACTCCCACCAGCGGATTAGCAAACATCAAATTGATTTGGTCTTCGATCAACATCACATCGCCCACTTGGTATCGCGGATTCACTCCCCCCGCGGCATTGGAAACCACCAGGTTCTCCGCTCCCAGCGCTCGCATCAGTCTCACCGGCAACGAAGCCTGCTGTGGCGAATGGCCTTCGTAGAGATGAAACCGTCCTTGAAACGCGATCACCGGCACGTCGCCCAGAGAACCACACACAAGTTGCCCACGGTGCCCCAATGCCGAGGCACGCGGGAAGTGAGGGATTTCTGCATAATCGATCTCCGCTTCGATCGAAATTTCGTTGGCCAATCCCCCCAGTCCCGAGCCAAGAATGATGCCCGCGCGTGGCGTGCCATTCCACTGCTTGCGGACCGCGTCGGCGGCAGATTCGATTTGCGAGGCTAGTTGCAACATGCGATTAACTCCGCTCCGCTTCGTGTGCCAACACACCCAATAACAGCGCCCGCAGTTTCGGTTCCGCACCATTCGCCACAGCAATAATCTCTTCGACAACTGCCGGCTTGAGCGAATCGGGCAGGCACATGTCGGTCACTACCGAAAGGCCAAAGGTGCGCATCCCGCTATGCACCGCCACAATCACTTCGGGAACCGTCGACATGCCGACGACGTCGGCACCAATCAAACGCAGAAAACGATACTCGGCACGAGTTTCTAAATTCGGCCCCGTCACTGCCACCATCACGCCCCGATGCGCGACAAAGTTTTCTCGGCGTGCGATCTCCAGACCGAGATCGATCAGTTCAGGCGTGTAAGGAGCCGACATGTCGGGAAACCTGGGGCCCAGGCGATCGTCGTTCACCCCAACCAGCGGGTTGTCTCCCATCAGATTGATTTGGTCGTCGATAATCATGATGTCGCCCGGCTTGTAGTGCGGATTCATGCCGCCCACCGCGTGCGTGACGAGCAGTGTGTTTGCACCGAGCGCTTTCATCACCCGCACGGGCAACGTGATGTGCTTGAGCGGATAGCCCTCGTACTGATGGAATCGCCCTTCCATCGCAACAATCGGCACGCCCTGCAATCGACCGCAAACCAATCGCCCACGATGTCCGACGGCTGTGGAATTCTGAAAGTGCGGGATCTCTTCGTAATCGATCGCAACAGGCGACTCGATTTGCTCCGCCAAATTGCCCAAACCGGTTCCCAAAATAATCCCCGCAACCGGCGTTTCTTTCCAATGTTTTTTAATCGCCGCCGCGGCTTCTTCAATCTGATCGTACAATTCCAGCATCGAATCACATCCTTCGAGAAGACATATTTTGAGAGGTTGCCATGCGAAGAACACACGGTAACAAGCCCCTCCACCATATCTGCTGAAAAGGCCGAGAGCAACGGGCCGAAGAAGCGTACAAGCAAGAGTTGCGGTGATCCCTTAGGCGAGATGCATCTCGTCGACGACTCCCACCACCACGGAGCGTATCGGGGCTTTCGTATCCCGCAAGATTTGTCGGGCGCCGTTGCCTTCGTCCAGTACCAACACGCGCTGCCCGACGCCGGCGTCCACCGCGGCGACGGCAATTAGATACCCACCCGTCGGGGTTCCCAGTTCATCGAGTCGATCGATCACAAGCAATCGCCGCTTGGTGTACGCGGGGTGATTGATCGTGGCAACAATATCGCCAACTACCTGACCGACAAACATGGCTTAGTCCCCCACCGCTTCGTCGGAAAGGTTGACGTCGTCGACGATGCCGATAATCGTGTGATCGACAGGCACAAACGTCACGGCAAGCGCCATCGCCGCCTCGCGTCCGCCCTCGTAGTAGACCAGTTCATTAGGCCCAGCCATGGAGGTGGAATCGGCACAAACGATTGTCTCGCCGACAGCTTGGCCCGATTTGGTCAGAGGTTGGACCACTAGCATGGGCACGCCTTCGAGACCTTCGTAAGTTTCACAGGCGACAAGCGTTCCCACAACTTTTCCTAACAACATGGCATTCTCCAGAGATTAATCGCCCAAGTTGTTAGCGCTAGTGTGGAAAAATCGGGTCGAATGTCCCAAACGATCTGCAAATTGCGGATGCACGTTCGAGATGATCGAATGACAGAGGGTTCCCTCTCTGCCTGCAAGAGCTTGTTGGGCGGTCTCGAAGGCCGCTTCGACATCGGTAAGCGTGCCGCCCAAAATCGCAACGCCCCGTCCGCCAAGCCCATTGGCCAATCGTATTTCGGCAACTTCGGCCAGTGCGCCCTTGGCGGCAGCATCGGTTGCTCGTATGACTGCCGCGGTGGTTGAAGTTTCCAGCACGACAAGAGATTCGTACGTGTCGAAGTTGGACGACGTGTTCATTGCTGCGAGCACTTGGGGATGCACATCGGGAAGCAGCACTTCGTCGAGAATTTCACCATCCGCCACTTGCATCGCCTCGCGATAGCTTTCCTCAACTTCGGCAGTTCCGCCCCCGACGAGGATCAGGTACTTCCCCGGCTGAACCGTTCCTGCTTGCAATAAATCGATCGGCGCACGCTTGACCATTTTGTCCGCAACAAACGCCCCGGCAGCAATGCTTCTAAATTCGATCAGCGCAATAGCAGGAAAGTGTTTCATACAATCCGAAAGTGGTCAAAAACTACGCAACGACGCAAGCGAGAAAATGTGCGAGCGTCGGTCATGCCTTCCCCCGTGGGCGAGGCAATCGTGAACGACGTACACCCTTCGCCCCCATTCCCCAGACCCGCGTAACACGGTGCGTTCTTCACAAAAATACTGCAGTTGATCAACTTGGCCATACGGGACAGGTTGTCGATATTTCTGGAGTGCATCACCGCGGTATGCCGGCGTCCACCTTCGGCAAGGACCGCTAAATCGATGGCTTCATTGGCATCCCTCACACGCACCACGGGCATGATCGGCATCATCTGTTCTGTCCACACGAGCGGATGGTCGACACCGACTTCGATCACCGCCAGCCGCAGATCTTCTGGCACGTTCATGCCGATTTTCTGCAGAATGAGTCCTGCGTTTTTGCCGATCAAATCGCGGTTGATTTTGGCTGACTGACGTGGGCCATGCACCTCGGTAAAGATGAGGTTTTCCAGCTGTCGGGTTTGCGACTGCGTGAGAATTGCCGCGCCAGAGTTTCGCATTGCTCCGAGTAATTTGTCCGCAATGCCACCGACGGCGATCGTTTCTTTTTCGTCGGTGCAGATGACGTTGTTGTCGAACGACGCACCCAGCACGATGTCGCGGCCCGCCTGATCGATGTCGGCAGTTTCGTCAACGACAATCGGCGGATTGCCGGGGCCGGCGCAGATGGCCCGTTTGCCGCTTTTCATGGCAGCATCGACCACGCCCGCTCCGCCGGTGACCACCACCAAACGAATACCGGGATGCACCATCAATGCTTGCGCTGTTTCGACGGTAGGCTCTGCGAGTGTTGTCACCAGATTCGGCGGACCGCCCACCTCGACGATGGCATGATTCAATAGATCGACGCAGTGAATCGAGCACGCCTTTGCCGAAGGATGGACATTAAAAACAACGGAATTGCCGGCCGCCACCATCGAAATAGTGTTATTGATGATCGTTGCCGTCGGATTTGTGCAGGGGGTAATCGAACCAATCACGCCGAACGGCGCCTTTTCGAACAGCGACAAACCGCCGTCGCCCGTTTTCACCTCCGCTTGCAACACTTCCGTGCCTGGCGTTTTTTTGGCGACCAGACGGTTTTTGATGATCTTGTCTTCATAACGGCCCAACCCCGTTTCGCTGTGGGCGGCAAAAGCGAGCGATTCGCTTTCTTGCAATATGACGTGACGGATGTTGGCAATTATTTCGTCACGTTTGGACAACGAAAGCTGATCGAGCGATTCGAACGCGGCTTGCGCAGCTCGAACGGCAGCATCAAGATTATCGAAAACCCCCAGCTTTTGTCGGTTGCTGTGGGGCTCGCTAAAAGCACCGGCCGGTGTTTGCCCACTACCGCCAGTCGGCATACGCCGCAAGAATTCCCGGGCGATAGAATCGATTTGTTGATTGGAGAGCTTTGACACAGATAGGGTCCCAAAAAAATTACTCGCACTTACCCCAGATTTTTCACCGCGGAGGCACGGAGGACACGGAGACGGGAAAGAATTTATGATTTATCACGTGTTGGAATATTTGTTCATCAATCAGCAATCATAAATCCAAACTCAGAGTTCTCCGTGGCTCCGTGGTTAATCTCGTGAGGCACGCAGGTTAACTGTCTTCGCTTTTGAGGTATTTCGTTTCTCCTTCGACTTCCCACTGGTCGACGATTGCCATGATCACCGCATCGACAGGCCGATTTTCCGTAGCGATCGTTTGTCGCGCAGAACTGCCTGTGGCGTAAAGGATCATTTCGCCCAGTCCTGCGCCAACCGCGTCGGCAGCAACCACCACCGCCCCGGATTCCTCGCCCTTGGCATTTACCGGACGACACAGCATAAAGCGCAGGCCTTCCAGGGCAGGCTCTTTTTGCGTCGAGACAACGGTCCCAATCACTTTGGCAATCAACATGGCACGAACCCTCCGCTGCTCGGTGAGCAGAGTTTACTTTTTCTTGGGGGCATCGTCGCCTCGTCCCAATGGCAACACCGAATCGACATTGGTGTGTGGACGGGCAATTACGTGCGTGGCGACGATTTCGCCAACGCGCGAACCAGCAGCCTGACCCGCATCGCAAGCGGCCTTCACCGCAGCCACGTCGCCTCGAATCACGGCTGTCACATAACCACCGCCTGTTTTCTCGTAACTCACCAATTCGACTTTGGCAGCTTTTACCATCGCGTCGGCCGCTTCGACCATCGTGGGGAAACTGCGGCATTCAATCAATCCTAAGGCTTCAGACATAGCGATTCATCTCCGTGGATAAGGGTGGGTCTTTTTTAGCGAGTTTTTAAAGTGCTAATCAGGTTTATTGTTGTTTTGTGGCAGTTGTTACTTATTCGACTTTCCCGTGACGCCTTCAATAGCGGCCATCGCAGCGCGGTAGCCGACTTCGATGTCGCGTTCTTCCCCGCCCAGAAATAGTCGACCGAAGCTGCCAAAAACGCGTACCTCTAAAATGTTGATGTCTGCCGCCTTTTCCGCCTCGTTCGCAGCCAAAGCCGCATAGCCGGCCGGCTCGACTTCCATGATGTAAAGCGTTTGCCCAGCGATAATCATGTTGCCGTGCCGCATGCGGTTGATCAGTTGCGTCTGATGATCGTCGACGCGGCGGATCACCTGGCTGGAAGCGATGGTTGGCCTAGTGCGATCGTCTTCGGTCAGCTCAAGTGCGTCCAAAATAGCTTGCCCCGCCTGGCGCACATCAGCTTGCGATTCGGAATGGATCTCCAGCATGCCGTACAAACGCTCGACGATCTGCATGCCAGGTTTTACTTGAGTGCTTTTCAGTGCGATGTCGGTGACGCGATTGATTTCGATTCCAGGAGAGATTTCTACATACAAGCTTGCCATCCCAGCCACCGGCAGAAAACCTTGGGCTACCGTCCCTAGGAAGGCTGCATATTGCGCCTGGATATTGTCTAAAAAGACGTAGGTTCTCAGATCGACTTCCGCCATGGTATTTTCTCGTTTGGTTAGTATTTGCCGCTGGTTGCGTCAGAATAAGTAACGCCTTGCGATTCTTTTACAATTCGGACACCCGCACTGGCGCCGATGCGTGTGGCTCCGGCACGGATCATCTGTTGTGCGTCTTCAAAGTTGCGAATTCCTCCCGAAGCCTTGACCCCCATTTTTGCTTCGGCAACCGCCTGATTCATCAAGGCCACGTCCTCGGCAGTGGCACCACCGGGGCCAAACCCGGTCGATGTTTTTACAAAGTCGGCTCGGGCTCGCCGTGCTGCCTGACAGGCACGCGTTTTTTCTTCGTCCGAAAGCAGTGCCGTTTCCAGAATCACTTTGCAAATGGCTCCGCCATCCATGCAGGCTTCGACCACGGCACGAATATCTCGGTAAACCAGTTCATCCTGGCCACTTTTCAAAGCACCCACGTTGATGACCATGTCGATTTCCCTGGCACCTTCACGAATCGCGCGACGTGCTTCCAAGGCTTTGGTTTCCGACACGTTGGCTCCCAACGGAAAGCCGACGACCGTACATACCTTCGCCGACGAACCACGCAAGAGTTTTGCACAGTGACGAACATAACAGGGGTTCACACAAACCGAAGCGAACCCAAATTCGTCCGCCTCTTCACACAGCGTGGTGATTTGCTCAAAGGTGGCATCAGGACGCAAAAGAGTATGATCGATGTATTTGGCAACGTCGGCGGGAACCGCTTCACCGTTGCCCCGGTGCATGATGCGATCGGCACCCAGATCGATAAAACTGCGGACTAACTCCGGATTGATTTCCGCGCAACTCTGACAGAAGCCGCAAGCATCGGTACACGCGTGCTCGGCAGTTCCGCCGTTCGTGCTACCCAACATTTCAAAAATGCGGCTGGCAACTCTCTGCAAATCAGCTTCGGATAAATCAGACAAGGCTTGCTCTGCTAGGTTGGAGTTCTTCTGTGAGTGCGTATCGGGGGAGGTTGAACAGGAGCACTCGGAGGAGGGATGCGATTTACTTTCAATTTCGTTGATCATTGCTGCTCGGCGCAAGTGTCGTTCGGCCGTGCATTCTGTTTCCAGGAATAAGTCGACAATCTGCCG
This sequence comes from Planctomycetota bacterium, assembly GCA_029259915.1. GTDB lineage: Bacteria > Planctomycetota > Planctomycetia > Pirellulales > Lacipirellulaceae > Bythopirellula. Next base: position 151,756 of record JAJDED010000020.1, read on the forward strand.
GGCCAGCCCGGCACCGATAAGCGATGCTCCCAGGGTAAGTACGTTAGCATTGTTGTGTTCGCGGCTGTTGCGTGCCGACGACAAGTCGTAGCACAAAGCAGCCCGCACGCCGGGCAGCTTGTTAGCGGTCATCGCTGAGCCAATTCCTGCCCCATCGACGATTACGCCAAAGTCCACCCGTCCGTCGGCAACCCGTCCGGCCACCATCGCGGCAATCTGTGGATAATCGACCGCCTCCGTGCTGTGGGTCCCGCAATCTTCAACGTTATAACCACACGAACGGAGATGTTCGACAAGCATCTGCTTGAGTTCAAATCCACCGTGATCAGCGCCAATGGCTAGTGTGTGCATAAGTTTTCTTGCGATAGCTAGCCGGCACCAAGAGGATCACGAGACCACACTTTCATGGTAAACAGGGAAGGATGGGATGTCAAACTAGCCTGCGACGTATAGTGTGACAGGGTAAAAGGTTAGGAGCACAATCTAACCTAAAAATGAGCCATTACCAGCCGGTTTGGTAGTATCCGCAAGAATGCTCGCAATCGCGCACCAAAGCACTGGCTGTTCAGGGCTGCGAGGGCAGGAGAAGATCGACGACGACCGCTTTGTGGTCAGACGTATCCAAACTGACGTTATGGAAGATGAACGCCCGGGTCACATGGGGCATCAATTCCTTGGGAAGCAGAATATGGTCGATCATCGTAAACACGTCGTAGGGATCGGCAGCGCGGTTTTCGTTGCGGTCCCAGAACGAGGTATATCGGTCAGCCTGCCGTTGGATTCGCTCGGCAACGTTCACCAGTTCTGGCCCCGGCCTCTCGGGGTCAAAATCTTTGATGTCACGCAGCACGGTAGTCACTGGGTCGCGCTCTTCATCCCGATCGGGGACGTCGGGATCGTAATCGTTGATGTCGCCCAGCACGATTGGCAGATATCCACGTCCGACAAGCTCCTGGCGAATCGCGCGTTGCACAACCTTGGCTTGGGCCGAACGACGCGCATTTGCCCACGGATCGCTCGGATTGGATTTAAGGTGCAATCCTAAAAAACCGAGCCGGTACCCATCTACAGTCAGCAGATAGGTCGAATTCCGCGAAAGGCTAGCAGTGAATCGAGCAGGGTTTCCCGAGCGCCCGGTGAAGCTGTAGCTTTCTCGCCAGGTAGGATCATCTTCCGGAGAATAGAGCGTGCGAATAAGCTTTCCCTCGACAGGGTCAGGAGCAATTTTACTGATGAGTGCCACGTCCATGCCCGTAAAGGTGTCGTTGGAATCGACATGGTAACCTCGATAGTCGGTGAGCCCCTTTTCGTGCAGGATTTTTATGAGTAAATCGACAGCCTCATGCGAAGTGACTTCCACAAGATTGAAGATATCGGGATTCAGCGCTTCAATAATCGATGCGACGCTTTCGAACTGCTGTTTGCGGGCGACGTCCCAGCGGTACTTCTGGAGCTGGCCGGCGCGCACTCCGGGGGCAGTAAAGATCTCGACATTCAACGTAACAATGCGCAACGAAGTGTCGGCAGCCACTTTTGTGTTGTCAAAGAAAAACCCGAATTGGGCCACCAGAGTTACACTGAACAAAAATCGTAAATATCGGGACATAGTTGCACCTAACGTATGTATTACAAAAAAAACAATAAGGGACGGCTCACAAACAACGGTCGATCAGGAAATTGAATGGAGGAAATTCAAAAACAGAGTCGGCATAAAGTGCATTAGTCCCAAAGGGACGAAATATAATGGCCCAGGGCAAGGCCCGGCGAGCCTAGCGAGACAGGCCGCAGTCCTGGGTACAGTATGCAAACGAATGTTCGGCTGAGCGGGGAGCTTTGCCATCAATCGGCACGTAATCGAGGCCGACACAAATCCGCGGCTTAATTTCGTCCTCGGTTGCATTTCATCTGGTGACAACGTCGACCGCTCGGACGATGGTAATACTTCTCTTTTAACCCAGGGCTCGCGCCCTGGGCTGTCATGTTTTGCCCCTTCAGGGCAATTTGCATGAAACACTAATCAGCACTTATCTTCGCTAATATTGTTTGTGATTAGCGCAGATAAGTGTAAAACCTCTGTGTTCTCTGTGACTCTGTGGTAAATCCAAAAAACAGAAATCTAATACTGAAAATGCTTAATCTTCTCACCTTTCCCATCGATTTGGGTCAACGACTCGATACCGATTTCCAGGTGCACTTCGGACCAGCGGCTGCTGACTTCGGCGTCGCTTTCCTGGGTTTTGATTCCCTCGTGGGTCATCGGCAGATCGGAAACCAGGAGTAGCGCGCCCCGGGCAATTTGGTTTTTGTGGCCGACGACGAAGATCGTGGCCGATTCCATGTCGATCGCGATCGGCGTGTATTCGCGAAGACGGCGTTTGAATTCTTCGTCGTGCTCCCACACGCGACGGTTCGTCGTATAAACAACTCCGGTGCGGTATTCCAGTTGGCGTTCGACCAGCTTTTCGGAAACGAATTTGTGGAGTTTAAACGACGGCAGCGCCGGCACCAGGTGCGGCAAGTAATCGTCGGAAGTTCCCTCTCCGCGTATCGCTCCAATAGGCAAAATAAAATTGCCGATTTCCGTGGAGCGTTTCAGTCCTCCGCATTTACCCAAGAATAGCACTGCCTGAGGATGATAAGCCGTGAGCAAATCCATCACGGTTGCCGCGTTGGGCGAGCCAATGCCAAAATTGATGATCGTCAGCCCGTTGCTATTGGTGGCCGCCTGCATGGGACGGCTTTCTCCGTATTGCTTACAGCCAAACATCTCTGCAAATTTGTGCACATACGAACGAAAGTTCGTCAGCAATACGTAATCGCCAAATTCTTCAAGCGGCATGCCCGTATAACGAGGCAGCCAGTCTTGGGCGAGATCGAGTTTGGTAACCATAAGCAATTATTGTTCCTGGGGTGTGTGGTTCAAGTCATGTAATTAGTACACGCGATGCGAGGGGTTGGCCTTCCATTCGGCAAACAGTTCGCAACATTCATCAGCCAGTAGATCGCCCACCAGCTTGACGCTGCTGCCGCCGATCCGCAGTAACTCCGAGGCAGGCAAATGCAATTCGTTGAATCCCGAGGCATCGGCATCACCGATCGTGGCGCCGTAATAAACGGTTCCCACGCGAGCCCAATGCAGCGCAGCCATGCACATCGGACACGGTTCGCAAGTGGTGGCAACCATCGCGTCGGTCAGAAAGATATCGTCGATCTCCAGACAACCGGCCCGCAAGGCGTTCACTTCGGCGTGGGCAGTGATGTCGGTGGTCATCACCACCGTGTTGTGCGATTGTGCGATCACGCGGTCGCCTAATGCGATCGCGCAGCCAAAGGGGCTTTGCCCCGCAGCAATGCCACGGCGGCAAGCCTCGATTGCCAACGTCATCAATTCTTCAGGGGTAATCATTTTCGGTTCCAAAGGCGAACTACCAAGCGATTCCACCCTCCTGATAGGGAAGGGGGCTTCTCAGGCAACGCCTTATTTTTCGCATTCAATATCATTCCAGATTAACAGAATTAACCGCCCCACGCATAGCGCGAAACTTGCGGCTCCTGCCCTTATTTGATCCACTCATAGGTAGGTTGTACTGCCCTGGCTTAAGAACTCGTTTTCCCACCCTCTCTATAAAAACCCAAGCGACGCCCAAGTGGCATCCGTGGTTTCCACAATCGGGGTGTTCACGAGAGTTTTCCGAGGAGTTTTGTTGATGGCCGATTTCAAAGTCACCGAATTGGCAGAAGATCTCGATTTCGACAGCCTACCCTATTGGGACGTTGTGATTATCGGTGCTGGACCCGCCGGTTTGGCGGCGAGCCTGACGACTGCACATCGCGGACTGACCACCTTGGTGATCGAAGCCAAGGACAAACCGGGTGGTCAACCTCAGTTTCTTTATCCCGACAAGAAGATCGTCGATATTCCCGGCTTCCCCGATGGAATCAGCGGCGAAGAGTTATCCGAGCGCACTTATCGGCAAGCGGTCGATGCGCTGGTGCAGTTTCGGTTCAACGACGAACTTGTGACGATTGAAGATACCGACCAACTCGAAAAGGAGGACTTACTGAAACGAGTGGTCACAAAGAACGGTGAGTATCTTTGTCGCAAAGTGGTGATTGCCTGCGGGTTGCTTCACTTCCCACGCAAATTGCCCGTGGTCGATGCGCTCGACTCGAAAAACGTTTATTACAAGGTCCCCAAAATTGGCGACTACGAGAACGGGCATGTGGTAGTCGTTGGCGGCGGGGATTCGGCATTCGACGCGGCGGTAATGGCCTTGGAACGTCGCGGGCAAGTGGATGTGATTGTGCGCGGTGAATCTCCCGCAGCTAAAGCAGACACGGTTGCCCGAGTGCAACAGTCGGGCGGCCGCGTGCATTGTACGACCGAAATCACATCGGCAGAGTACGATGCAGGAGCGATGGCCTTAACGCTTTCCAGTGGCATGCAGATTCGCGCCGACACGGTAATTGTGCAAATTGGTTTTCTCTCTGCCAAGGAAACTTTCCAACGGCTGGATGTGCGTTTGAATGACGATGGAAGCATTGCCGTGGACCCTTACTTTGAAACGAGCCGGCATGGCCTATTTGCCGTGGGCGACGTCCATGGCGACATCAAATTGGTAACCGTCGCCTGGGCCGAGGGAATCCAGGCGGCTATTTACGCCTTCAAGGAAATCACGAGCCCCTACTGGCTCAATGAAAAACGGCTCCGCGACCAGAAAATTTCCATGATCGGCGACAAGATTACGCAAGCAGCCCGCGTGAAGGGCAGAAAGAAATAGCACCCCAATGTTTGTTTATTATGAACAGGAGGTAACAGAGAGAACGGAGAGCAAGTCCTCTGTTTTCTCTGTTACCTTCTGTTCTTCTTGTCCCGGTGACTTTCCTCGCTTTGGTGCCACCGCGCAATAATGTTGACAATAAGTTATGAATTGCCTATAGTTTATTTACTTCGGGAGTTCTTCACGAAGTTCTCCTGTTCCAGGCCAGATGTCGGGGGGCATTGGTTAGTCAGTGGAACGGGCCAGCTTGGGGTTTTTGCTTCCTAATGGGAAGCAGGGTCAGTCGGGGCGATTGACATTTTTTTGCAAGGGTCGCACTTCAACCAGCACGGATAGCCATTTCGGCAAAGAATCGCTGGACCAATCGGAACCCAAGTTTCTTTTCGGAAAGCTCTGCGTGGAAGCTGCGCGCTTGTGCAAGAAAAAAGTGCGACGCACTTCCGGTTCGGGGTGCGCGCCAATTCAGTCGCTGCGAACAACGGTAGGGGTTTGTTTGTGAACGGAGAAGCTTTCCCATGTCTAAGTTTTACTCAAAAAAACGAAAGAAGAATCGTGTTGTTAGTTCGAATCGCAGTATGAGATTCGAATCGCTTGAAACTCGTACCCTCTTGGCAGCCGATTTTGCGGCGGTCGCCCCGTTTCCGGTCGATGACATCAATCCCACGGATCCGCCGGTTGGAATTGTTGTTGCCGAAGGAACGCAAGAAGCGGATCGAATCCGTGCGTTTGTCGATGCCGACGACATGCTGCACGTAGTCGTCAACGGCGACGAGCGTGTGTTCAGCAGCAGCCAAATCGATGGCATCTATGTAAACGCCAAAGGCGGGAACGATCTGGTGTGGATCGACGACAGCGTGCTGCAATGGACCGCAATCCGCGGTGGCGCAGGCAATGACGCCATCCTGGGCGGATCGGGGAACGATTATATCCGCGGAGGAATCGGGAACGATTGGATTCGTGGTGGTTTTGGCAACGACCTGATCATTGGCGGAGAGGGCAACGATGCGATCGGTGGTGGCTTCGGCAACGATGCCATAGCGGGCGGGCTTGGCGACGACCAGATTCATGGAGGCCAAGGTCACGATGCGATTGCCGGTGGTAGTGGCAACGACTATCTCAACGGCGGAGCAGGCAACGACTGGGTGTTTGGCGATGCCACCAATGACGTGCCCGACGACTACGCAGGGCTCGTCGACTACGCCATGAAATACACCAACGTCAATTCAGGAAAAGATATGATTGACGGTGGTGAAGGCGACGACATTCTCCTTGCAGGAAATGGTGACGATCTGGTTTATGCGGGCGCCGGTGCCGACATTGTGCTCGGCGGCAATGGCGACGACGGTGTGCGAGCCGGCGCTGGCGGAGATTATGTCTTCGGCGGAAGCGGTAGCGATAAGCTCGACGGCGGCGACGGCAATGATTTGATTGTTGGAGATCCGAACCATGGAATTCTGGACGAGCCCGAAAATCCTGTGGAAGAACCAGACGTCGACGGGAAAATTGAGCGTGCCGACCTTGCCGACGCGGACACAATCTTTCGTAAGATCGATGCCGCGGCCTTATCACCTGGATCCGTATTAGTCGCGGCAGTCGATGTAGTTATGAATTCGGATGACGTGATTTACGGCGGCCGTGGCAACGACATTCTGTTGGGAATGTTGGGCAACGACCGTATTTACGGCGATGGAGGCCATGACTTGATCCATGGCGGCGCTGGAAACGATCACATGGAAGGTGGTGCCGGAAACGATCTGATCGTCGGTGCAGCCGGCAACGACTGGATCTTTGGCTTTGCTGGTCATGATCGCCTATTCGGCGGACGTGGTAACGACCTGATCGACGGCGGAAATGGTAATGACCAGATCCGAGGTGGTTCGGGCAACGATATTTTGCTCGGCGGAGTTGGCGATGATTCGCTCCACGGCGGAGCGGGCAACGACATCATCGCGGGCGGTCCAGGCGCGGACAAGATTCACGCCTTGGATGGAGAAGTCGATTTTCTGTTCATCGACGAAGATGACGAAGTCGAAAAAGACGACGAGGATGCCGTCTTTTTAGTTTAGGCAACCGTAGTGCTAGAGGGTTCTCTTCCCAAAAAATTTTGGGAGGGGAACTTTTTTCCACTCAGAACTATTCCTCGAAGCGAAGATCAAGAATCTCGAAGCGGTTGGTTCCGGCGGGGACTTCGATCTCTGCCGTGTCGCCAACCTTTTTGCCAAGCAAACCCCTGGCTAAGGGGCTGGTGATCAAGATTTTACCGGCGTCGTAGTCTTCTTCGCCTGCCCCTACGAGTGTGAACTCTTCGGTGTCACCAAAATCGAGGTCCTTCACCTTGACGGTCACGCCGAACACAACCTGATCTTTGGGCAGCGTGGCGGGGTCGACAATGTCGGCTTGGACGAGCTTGTCTTTGAGCAGGTTGATCTTTGCCTGTAACATACCCTGGCTTTCCCGGGCACCGTGATACTCGGCATTCTCGCTGAGATCTCCCTCTGCGCGCGCCGTGGCGATGCGTTTTTCGATCTCAGGCATCTTTTCGTTTTCGAGATCATACAACTCTGCCTTGAGCTTATCGTAACCGGTGCGAGTCATCGGAACACGTTCGGACATAGCAACCTCTCAAATTCTCCGAGATAGGGATACCCCGTAAGTCTTGAAACAGGCACACTTAATTGTCGAGGTGAGAATTAGGCGTGGCCAAACCTTATCAAATTAAGAACGTCAAATATAAAAACCCCGTCAAACAAAACGGGCCTTCCTTGCGGAAGACCCTTAACTACACGATATTGTGAATCGGGGGCATGATAATGTAAAGATCGAGTTTTTCCCAAGAAACCCTTTTCTTCTCAGCATTCACCGGGGAAGAAGAACACTTATCTACGCTGATCTGAGATTATTAGCGAAGATAAGTGTTCCAAATCTTTACTGTGTTCTCTGCGTCTCTGTGGTTATTTCTTCTTGATACCAGGACAAGCATCGAAGTTAAACGCCGAGTCAATCTTCTCCCATGTAGAGCAAGCAGCCGCAAGCTTTGCAGAAGACAGGTTTTGAAAGCAATAACTCATTTTGCATGTTGAGAGTCATCTTGTTCCCACAAGCTAAACAAACCCCATCACCCACCTCGGACATGCCGTGAGCCCCTTTGCCGCGGATGACTCGGCGGTAGTCGTCTTTCATCAAAGTAGGCAACTGTTTTTCGATTTCGCCCAGTTCGCCTTCGAGGCGTGTGATGTCCCCTTTGATAATCACGGATTCGCTGGCAACGGTATCCCGGCATTTGGATAATTCGTTCTTGGCCGATTCTAAATGTTTTCGTGCTTCACCGACGCCGATCTCCAATTGATCGCATTTTTCCATGGCTTCGAGAATTTCGTCGGCCAAAACGCTGTTTGCCATTTCCGAAGCGGCGATTTGCTCAAGAAGTGTCTGATACTCTTTGTTACTGCTGCAGCCGTTCAGCTTAGTTTTCAAATCGGCGATTTTAATTTCACCCGTTTTCAGATCAAGTTGCTTCTGATCGATGGCGAGTTTTGTCTGCTTGACCGCGTCTTGGGCAGCTGCAAGAGCGGCTTCGAATTTTGCAACAGTTATTTCTCGCGCCTTCACCTGTCGAGGACCATGGTCCAGGCGCTCACGCAGATTACTCAGTTGCAGATGGATACGGTGCAGCTCGCGCAACACAGCCGTTGATACCGACATATAATAACTCCAATATTCCTAAGGGGCGGTGCCCTGCTGATTTCTCAAAGACTGTTTGCTCCGGCAGCGTGGGGTCAAGCACTCCATTGTAGCGGGATTTTCCTGTTTCCATAGGCGGTCGAATAAAGAAGAAGCCCAGGGAGCAGTCTCCCTGGGATTCGATGGTTGCTAACCGGATTGTGGGCGGAATCTCAAGCGGCCGCTGCGACTTCGGCGGGCAACTCTTCCCAGGTTTCTTCGACCGGCAATTCAGGGCTGTCGGCCACATATTCGGAGAGTTCCGAACTGCGAACCGGGTGCTGCATCTTGGCAACTGCCTTGGCCTCAATCTGCCGAACGCGTTCGCGGGTTACCTTGAAAACCCGCCCGACTTCTTCCAACGTATAGCTATAGCCGTCGGCCAAACCGTACCGCAAACGAATAATTTCTCGTTCGCGGTAGGTGAGTGTTTTCAGTAGCTCCTCGATTTTCTCGCGAAGCAAGCTGTTGTTAGCCAATTTGAGCGGATTGTCGGTATGGGAGTCTTCGACCAGCTCTCCAAAACTGCAATCTTCGCTTTCGCCGATGGGGCGATCGAGACTTACGGGAGTTCGACCGATATCGAGGACATGCAGACTTTCCTCGAGATCGATTCCAGCCGCCTGCGCCGTTTCTTCATGCGTGGGATGTCGTCCCAGATCGTGTTGCAGCCGCTTGGCCGTTTGCTGCAATTTGCTGAGCACGTCGATCATATGTACCGGAATCCGGATCGTGCGTGCTTGATCCGCAATGGCTCGCGTGATCGCCTGACGAATCCACCAGGTGGCATAGGTCGAAAACTTGAATCCCCGACGGTATTCGTACTTGTCGACCGCCCGCATCAAGCCGGTGTTTCCTTCTTGGATCAGATCCAAAAAGCTCATGCCGCGATTGCGATATTTTTTGGCAATCGAAACAACCAACCGCAGGTTGCCGCTGGAGAGTTCGCGTTTGACGCGCTCAAACTCCTTGAGCCGCTTCCTCAAACGTTGGCAGCGGTTGCGAAGGCTCGTCGGTGTTTCCAAGGTTTGCTGCATGAGTTGCTGCAACTCGCGCCGGACGGGCTCAATGCGCGTCGACGTAGCACCCTCGGATCGCAATTCTGACAATTGACGCTGCAAGCGATCCATGTGCGCAGAAAATTCTTCGAGCTGGTTCATCAACGGTTGAACGCGACGCGTGCGTAAGCTGAGCTCCTCGACCAATTGCAACATTTTCGTTCGGCGGCTCAGATAGTTTGCGCGAGCTATCCGTTTCTGCTCGGAATCTGCTGAGCGGCTGGTGAGTGTTGCGAAGTCGCGCAGCTGCTCACGCAGTAGATGATGCAAAGTTGCCAAATTGTGTGGCATACGTGCCGAGACTTGATCTTTCGTCAGCCGCTCGGTGAGCGAGACCTTGATCGTGCGATCAAAGGGCAATTCCCCAAGATGGACGCGTTGGAGCGTATCGGTGGTTGCCTGCAACGCGAAAAACGAACTTAGCAGGTCGCGACGGAAGCGTTTGCGAGACAGCTCAATTTTTTTTGCCAGCGTGATTTCTTCTTCACGCGTGAACAGCGGAATTTTGCACATCTGCGAGAGATACATCCTAATCGGATCGTCGGTAAGCTTGGGCAGTTCCTCGGCGAAAAGTCGCTCTTGGTCGGTGTCGGCCGAGGATTCCTCATCCGCGGCACGTGGTGGATGCTTGACTTCGACGAGATCGATTTTCATTCGGTCGAGAAGATCAAGCAATAAGTCAACTTGTTGAGAATCTCCCGCTTCGTCGGGAAGAAAATCGTTCGCTTGATCGTAGGTTAGAAATCTTTGAGTTTCGGCAAGTTGTGTTAGCTGGGAATAAGAAATTTTCTGCAAGGTCATCACAAACTCCTCCGGCACTTCCTGTGCGAATGGAAAAGTAAAGGCGGGATTGAATGTTGCGATTCGCGGTCGTGCGGATGATTTGCCTGGGATTTATTCCACAAGGCAGGGGCGGTGTTTCCGCGCCTGACGAAGCAATCAACATTCGCGCCGACCAAACACCTCACCCATCCGTGGGCTTGGAACCTGTTTGGCGACGTTTGAAATCATGAAACAGTTCGTCTAGTACCTCCAATTCATGTTCTGGGTCGAATCGTTTCTGGTTAAGGTCTGCAAACTGGGATTGGTGACTTTGTTTCTGTTTTCGGCGAGCGATCCCAGCCAGCAGATCGGTGACTCGCTGTTCGGTGTCGCTGGAAGTTTTTCCATGCCCCTGCTCGTCGCAACGAACCAATAAGTTTTTGGCTTCGGGGTCGTCCGTGGCGAGCATGAGCTGTTCAAAGCTGGGAATCAGCCCGGCATGCATCGTTTCGATTGCCTGGAGATAAAAATCGCGGCAGGCCTGCGAAGGAATATCTTTGGGGGACAAAGTATCAGCTAAACGGGGTAGCACGTCGGGATGGTGGAGCAACAGTTCCAACAATTCCGATTCCCAAGCAGTGAGGTCGACCCGCTGCGTGGGCTGGACAGCTTCGTCGGCCGTCGCTCTGGAACTCTGCATGTGAGTTTTGGCGGCCAGTTCGCGTCGACGCGCTGCCAGTCGCGTGCGGAGCGTTTCTTCGCCAATGCCAAAGCGGCGTTCCAACTGCGACAATACTTGTTGCTCTCGCACCAACGTCGTGGACGAGCTTGTCGCACCTGTGGGAAGTGCATGCGCAACGGCACCGAGAATTTCTTCCACAGCTTGGGAAGTTTCATGAGTGCCAGGGGCCGATGCCAATCCGTTGGTCACAGCTTGTATCTTGTGTTCGAGTGCGTCGACGGAAGTGGAAAGGTATTGTCGAAACGCGTCGCTTCCTTGCGATGCAATAACATCACATGGATCGGCCCCTTCAGGCAAGGTCAGAATTTTCAAATCTATTTCTTGAGCCACAAACAGTGCTAGCATGTCGTTCAGGATCTGCTCTGTACGGCGTTGGCCGGCCTCGTCGCCATCGAGAACCAAGGTCAAATGATCGGTGAACCGACGCACGAGTGGAATGTGTCGATCGGTCAGAGCGGTTCCCAGCACTGCTACCGCGTTGGTGATGCCGTGTTGATGGGCCATGATCACATCGGTATAGCCTTCCATCACGACAAGGCCCTGTTGCGGTGAGGTTCCCGAGCGCGCTAAATCCAAGGCATAGAGTTGGCTACTTTTGCTGAACAGCGGTGTCTCTGGGCTATTGATATATTTCGCTTCGGGACGATCGGGATTCTCATTTCCCACTCCCGGCAGCACCCGGCCACCGCATGCGATGGGCCGAGAACCGACATCGCGAATCGAAAACATCAGCCGACCACGAAAGCGATCATAAAAACCTTCGCCCGATGTTTTGCGTCCCACGAGTCCCACACGTTCAAGCACCTCCGGCGACCAACCAGCCTGCTGACCAGCGCGCAACAGCCAATCCCATGATGCCGGCGCAAAGCCCAAGCGGAATTGGTCGATACTCTCAGCGCTGATGCCCCGATCGACCAGATACTGTCGCGCCGGTTCGGCGCCGTCCATTTTCAACAAACAATCGTGGAATTGCTGCTCGGCCCAAGCCATGACTTTCAGCAGATTGCGGCGATCGAACGGGTTTTCTTTATCTGAAGTTCGCGCAGAGGGCGCGAGAGATATTCCCGCGCGATCGGCTAACATTTCCAATGCTTCGCGAAATTCGAGCCCTTCCATCCGCATCATAAAGCTGAAAATATCGCCGCCGATATCGCAGACCCAGCATTTGAACGACTGCCTTTCGGGGTTTACCTGCAAACTGGGCCGCGAATCGTCGTGCCAGGGGCATAAGGCGACATAGCCGCGCCCCTGCCGGCGCAGCGACACATAGCTGCCAATCAAATCGACAATGTCGATCGATTGACGCACCTGCTCCTTGGCATTTTGCATGTCAGACACAGTGACTTCACCTTCGAAGGGGGTATACCGATTAAGGGTTGCTTTCGCCGATGTCTTCGTTCCAAAGATGCGGATGCTTGGCAATAAACTGTTGCATGAGTTCAATACATTGTTCGTTGTCGACAACCGTTACTTCCACTCCACGGGAGCGGACGTATTGCTCGGGGCCTTGGAATGTTTGGTTTTCTCCAATTACGATCCTTGGGATTTTGTACAGCAGTGCCGTGCCGCTGCACATGTCGCAGGGCGATAACGTGGAGACCAATGTTGCGCGCTGATAATCGCTTGGCTGAAGCCGACCGGCGTTTTCCAGGCAATCCATTTCGGCATGCAGGATGGCACTCCCCTTTTGTACACGACGATTCCGACCCCGGCCAACGATTTTGTTGTCGATTACCAATACCGAGCCGATCGGAATTCCCCCTTCGGCCAACCCGATTTGTGCCTGCTCGATGGCCGCTTGAAGGAAATCATCCATGGTCGCTCCAACGGCTCGAGGCATATTTTTGTCAACGACTCAAAATAGAACGCAGATGGACACCGATTAAACGGATTTTCACAGATTCAAAAAAAAATGAGCTTGGACAAACCTTGTTGCTCCTGGTTTTTCAACGGTTGAATTCAAAGATTATTAATCTGCGACAATCCGTTTAATCGGTGTTCCTCAGTGTTCTATTCCTGAAATCGAATACATCGACAAAAACATCATGGAGTGCATTCCAATTATGCCAGTAACGGCGTGAACTCGAATCTACCGCCATCGAACAATCCCAAGTCACTCAGTTTTAGTTCAGGTATGACCAGCAAAGCCATGAACGACAACGTCATATAAGGTGCTCGCAACTTTGAGCCCCATTCTTTCACGGCGGCGTCCAGACGTCCGTAAGCAGCCCCCACTTCTTCGCAAGTGCCGGTAGCCATCAAACCTGCCACGGGCAGCGGCAAGACGTGTGCCACGTCTTCGGCACGACAAACGGCGCTCAGTCCTCCCTGTGCATCCATCACTGCGTTAATTGCTGCTGCAAGGTCATCGTCGTTTGTTCCCACGGCAATCACGTTATGCGAATCGTGGGCAACGCTGGAAGCCATCGCTCCCCGTCCAAGTCCAAAATTTTTCACAAAGGCCATCGCCGGCGGAGCTTGCCGATAGCGATTCACCACGACCATTTTTAGGATGTCACGGTCGATGTCGCTTAGGACGATCCCTTGAGAAACTTTAGGCTCCACGGGCAGACGATTAGTAATCAGTTGCCCATCGAGTGCTTCGATAACTTGCAGCTTGCCACTGTCAGCAGGTACAGCAAGTTGGGTAGGCTCGACATGGGTGGCTACAAATTGATTCACCACGGTCGATTCAACACGGGGAAGCGTCGTCTTGCCGTTTTCCGCCACAATTGTTCCATCGATCCAGGTCCGTAAAACTTGGAAAGATTCGAGCGAATCGACTTCAATAAAATCAGCCGGATCGCCAACCTGCAGCCGACCCACGTCGAGACCATAGTGGTCGATCGGATTGATGCACGCGGCTTGTAGTATGTCAAAGACATCGATTCCCGCTTCCAGGGCACGACTCACCAGGACGTTGATATGACCGGTGAGCAGTTCGTCGGGGTGCTTATCGTCGCTGCAAAGCATGGTTTGCAGGGGAAACTCACCCAAGAGCGAAACGAGTGCGTCGAAGTTTCGGGCAGCGGAGCCTTCGCGAATCGAGATCTTGCACCCGGCTGCGAGTTTGTCGAGCGCTTCTTCCTTGGTGAAACATTCGTGGTCGGTGGTGATTCCTGCGGCGACATAGCGAGCGGCTTCATCACCGCGCAATCCGGGGGCGTGGCCGTCGACCGGTTTACCGCGTTCGTGGGCCGCGGCAATTTTTGCCAGACATTCTTCGTCGCCGTTGAGTACGCCAGGGAAATTCATCATTTCGCTAAGGTACACAATCCGTGGATCGTCGAGCAGTTGTCGAACCTCGTCGACCGTGATCGTTGCCCCGGCAGTTTCAAACGTTGTGGCTGGAACGCACGAAGGGGCGCCGAAATAGATTTTTAGCGGCGTGTGGGCAGCATTGTCCAGCATGGTGTGGACTCCGGCCACTCCCAAGACATTGCCGATTTCGTGCGGGTCGCTCACCGTAGCAACAGTGCCATGGACCACCGCCGCTCGGGCGAATTCGGTGGGCACGAGCATCGAACTTTCCACGTGGACGTGCGCATCGATAAACCCGGGTAAGAGATAAGTCTCGGGCGACGCATCGGACGGATCGACCGCAACAATACGACCGTCGGCGACATGCACCTCCGCGGCAAACACGCATCGGTTGGCGATATCGACGACGTTGCCCAAGATTGTTTGGGAACCGGCACTCATAGCTAATCTCACAAGCGTGCGTTTTGAAGAGAAACGTCGCGCCGATCAGTTCTTCTTGCGCCCTCGTCCGCGGCCACGACCTCGGGAAGCCCCCGATTTGTTGGGAGAGTTTTTGCGCTGTTGAAGATTTGAATCGACAATACCCCCGATGGCTTCCGACCAAGTGGGCAGATTGCGATGCCTGGATCGGCCTCGAGATCGCGGTTCTGAAATGTCTGATTCGTCGGAGTCCGCACCATTTTGGTGGACGAGAACCGATTCCGCGTCTTCTCGATCTCCCTCAGAATCATCCATATGAGGTCCCTGGTCCTCGGCAGACTTTCGGCTCCGGCGGCGCCGCGGACGACGGCGTCGAGGTTTTTCTTCCTCAGATTCCGTCGAGCCGTCCCCACGGTCTTGTTGTTCGGCGGACTCCGAAGTTTCGCTTGCCGTGGAATCCGCTTCCTCTTGAGATTCGCTTTCGGTGGTTTCTGATTCGGAGGTCTTACGTCCACGACCACGGCGACCCCGACGACGCGAACGTCGGCGCTTGGGGCGTTCCTCTTTTTCTTCCTCTTCAACGACATCAGAATCGAAAATGCCCTGATCGGCAGCGTCGTCTTCAGAGAGTTGAATCTCGAGTGGAGTATCCAGCGACCTGGCGTCGTTGGTCGATATTTCCCACTCGGATGTCGCTTCAGAAAAAAGAGCGTCAAAAGCGCTGCGGGCTGCTTCTCCCGAAATGCCCGACTCCGAATCCGATGAATCCTCGTCTTGGGAGATTTCTTCCGAATCGTCGTCCCAGTCCGACTCGTCCATGGCACGGTCGATCTCACTGGGAAGCGAAGGCAATTCTTCCACGTCATTCTGGGCGTCGGATTCGTCGACACTCTCGCAAACCTCATCGGGCTCGCTGGGTTCGGGCTGACTTGTGCTGGCCGCAGCCTCCTGGGGAACCTCGACTCCTAACGAACTGGCAAGAGCATTCCAATCGCTAGGCTGCGATTGGGGAGGGTCGGGCGGGGCGTCTGAGCCCTGCGATACACTTGCAGATGACAACTCTGTCGACTCCGGCTGATGTCGCTCAAGGGCTTGGGAATCTGCTTCGACGCCTAGTTCGTCGATCAACTCATCCCAGGCAGCGTTTGGTGTGTTTTTCTCTTCCATCGAAAAGTGCTTTGCTCGTAAGGTACGCGTGGTGGCCAGGTTACCCTGCCAAAAAACCCAATATACGCCGTTTTGGGCTCAACGGAAAGAGACCCTCAGACTAGCGAGTTGTGGCAGAAAGGCTGTTCGACTAGGCTCGATCGCATGGATTTTGCTCTATTTGGTGCTGACGACGAAAGTATTTTCCTCGCTAAAACCGCGATCTCCGAGGGCCATAGGATTGTCTGGTGGGGCGATCTTGCTCGGGAACAAGGACAGTTCGACGAATCATGGATTGCAATAGAAGACCAGCAAGATCGCTGGGAACTGCTGCTGGACCAGCAGGCTTGCGATGCCGTGATTGCCGGTCGCGGTGCGGTTTCGGCCACGCAGCGCGCGGAGCAGGTAAACCTGTTGGTAAAAAACGGCATTGCTGTGCTTACCACGTTCCCACTGGTTGAGTCGGTGTTGTCGTATTACGAAATCGACATGTCGCGGACCGAGAGCGGGGCCGTGCTTTGGCACTTCAATCCGTTGATTGAAGAAGTGTCGCTACGTAAGCAATGCGAAGCATGGATTCGCGATGGGCATCCCCAATTAGGCAGAATCGAACAAATTGTTTGGGAGCGGCCTCTTAGGGACCGCAGTCGGGAACAGGTGCTTTGGCATTTTGCACGCGATGTCGAGTGGCTTGCTCGTGTTGCTGGTCGGCTCGATCGCTTGGGCGCTCATGGCTCGCCCGACGAACACGTCACCTACTCCGGGTTGAGCGTGCAGATGCTTGGCGAGCGAAAACTACCGGTTCGTTGGTCCGTGGGGCCTGGAGAGCAATCGTTCTCTCCGCGAATGGAATTGTTTGCGGAGCAAGGCAAACTCACGATCGAATTTGATCTGGATGCCAAACAGATTCATTTCGAGACCATCCAGGCAGTGCAATCGCAATCGACTTCAGCGCCAATGTCCGACTCCGGCAGTTCAGCGATGTCCCGTTTTGTTGCTGCCGTGGAAAATCAGGATTCCACCGAGTCGACTTGGCCTGACGCCTTGCGTGCAATGGAGCTGACCGACACGATCGAGATTAGCTTGCGGCGTGGTCGGATGATCGATGTCCACCCGCAGCAGCTTACCGAGCAGTTAGCGTTCAAAGGGACCATGTCGGCGGTGGGTTGCGGGGCATTGATGGTATTGCCCCCGATATTGTTGTTGGGCGGTTGGCTGGGAGCAATCTTGGGTGTGCCCTTGGCCCACTACTGGCCTCATCTGCTGTTGGTTTTTCTGGCGGTTTTTTTGGGAATCCAGTTTGTTCCTTTCTTGCTATCGCGAAAATCTTCGTTGGGTAACCGTTCGTCGAATGATAGCGAACGGCAATCGTGAGTCCTCGACATGGTTTTGCTAGCGTTCGCGGTAATCTTTGTCGGTTAGGCAAAAGTTAAAGGCGGTGCATTGCCGATTTGCCCAACGGTGGAGTCTAGCCGCGATCTTACAGATCGCTGGTTCCGGAGATCTGTTAGATCGCGGCTAATCTTAAAAAACTGCTCAGGCAAACATTCGTGACCAAAAAGCCATCAGCTTTGATGACGGGACTGCTAGCGACAGTGTTGCTTGTCAGTAGCGGCTGCGTTGCTCACTGGCATCACCTGCCCGATGACTGTGCGGGTGCTTTTTATGAGTGTGAGATAGCCCGAGCGGTACACAATCTGTGTAGTGGCGAGCCATACATGACCTGCGGTTGCGGCAACGGTTGTCTGTCGGAAAGTTGT
The DNA here is from genome assembly GCA_029259915.1 of Planctomycetota bacterium. Classification (GTDB taxonomy): domain Bacteria; phylum Planctomycetota; class Planctomycetia; order Pirellulales; family Lacipirellulaceae; genus Bythopirellula. The sequence continues at coordinate 169,406 of JAJDED010000020.1, forward strand.
CCAACGGAGACCTGTTCGACATTTGTAGAGGATGCATGCATCGAGCCGTTCGGATGCCTTCGCGAGCGACCGCTAAGGATCGGCTCACGCGTTGAATCGGGTCCACCTCCGGTCTCGTATCGCCCTCCCATGCCTCCTGATTTTTTACTGGTGCCGACTCGACCGGTTTTCTCGTCGGTCAACATGTCGGCCCCCGAGCCTGTCCGAGGCTCGATCGAGGTGGAATATGGCCCGCAGCTAGGAATTTCTAGCCGCGACTAGGTTGCCCCGGGCGTCGTGCTATCACCGCTGACAAGTTGGGCGGACTGTGAGGGCGAGTGGCTCTTGCTGTCAAGCCAATCGTCGGACGAGGCCGATCTTCGCAACTGAGACACCCCCCGCTGATTTCCCGCAACTCGCCCATTGGTGCGCTGGCCTTACCTCGGACGACCCGCAATGCACGACCTGCGCTCCCGCGATACCCATTGCCGACCTCTCGGCACTCTTAGTTTTGCATTATTTCTTGGCTGCTTTGTTTGGGGCATAGCCCCGGCTCGTGCAGTTCATTCAGAGCGAATCACCCCGATTGTTCGCGCCGTGCGCGAGGCAAGTCCTGCGGTGGTGAATATCCAAGGGCAAAAATCGGTCAGCGACTCGCGGGAGGGCGCCGGCGGCGCATCGCGACAAGTCAATGGCATGGGGACCGGCGTTGTGATCGACCCGCGGGGATATATTCTTACCAATCATCATGTTGTGGATGGTGTGCGGAGAATCAATGTCACATTAGCTGCCGGGCAAACCTATGTTGCCAAGGTGGTCGCTCGCGACAAGGAAACCGATCTGGCAATCATCTTCATTAGCACTCCCAAGGCCTTGCCGGTTGTGCGGCTAGGGACGTCGCAAGATTTGATGCCGGGCGAAACGGTGATTGCCGTGGGCAATGCGTTTGGTTACGAACACACCGTAACCACCGGAATCATCAGCGCACTGCATCGCAACGTGCAAGTGAACGAAACGCAACAATACTTGGATTTGATTCAAACCGACGCGAGCATCAATCCAGGCAACTCGGGCGGGCCTCTGTTGAATATCGACGGGGAAATGATTGGTGTGAATGTCGCGGTACGCGCCGGTGCCCAAGGCATCGGGTTTGCGATTTCGATCGACAAGGCACTTGAGGTCGCAACACAGATGTTGAGTATCGAAACGTTGGATAATCACTGGCATGGCATGACCGCCTTGTCGGTGGACGGACCCTCTGGGCCGGTTACGGTCGCGCGGGTCCAGCGCAGCAGTCCAGCTAAGAATAGTGGATTGCAGAGAGGCGATTTGTTGGAGCGCATTGGTTCGGTGTCGATCCGAAGGCCGATCGATGTCGAACGGGCGCTGCTTGGCCGCCGCACGGGTGAAGGGGTGCCTGTTGTTGTGCGACGCAATCATGAGCAGATTGAACTGAATCTCACTCTGGCACGACGCCCTGGGCGAGACAGATCGCGCACTCCTCAACCAGCTAACCCTTTGCAACGGGATACGTGGAACGCACTGGGGATGATTCTGGAGGTTGCGCCGCGCAGTGCCTTGCGAGGGCAAGAAATTCCCTACGAAAGCGGATTGCAGGTTGTCGCCGTGCGTCCAGAGAGCTCAGCCGACAAGCAGGGAGTTCGTAAGGGAGATATCTTGGTGCGGATGCACCGTTGGAAAACGGCATCGGAAAGCGATTTGCGATTTATAGTCGACCGGGCTGATACGCTTGCTCGTGCGGGCGACGTCAAGTTCTACATCGTTCGCGGCAAAGAGACCTTCTTTGGTCACATCGACGTGGCAGACCTTGCTGTCTCATCTCGTACACGACGCTAACCGAGCGATACGGTCACGGTCTTCGATTCGGTGTAGGCTGCCAATCCGGCCTCCCCAAGTTCACGGCCGAGGCCGCTCTGTTGGAATCCGCCGAATGGTGCCGCTGCATCGAATACGTCGTAGCAATTCACCCACACGGTACCAGCGCGAACCTGGGCGGCAAACCGGTGAGCTTTAGTAATATCGCGTGTCCAAACGGCCGCTGCGAGTCCGAAATTAGTGTCGTTGGCTCGTCGAACCAGTTCGTCGACGTCATTGAATTTCAGTACGCTAAGCACGGGACCGAAAATTTCGTCGCGCGCGATGCGCATGTCGTCGCTGACGCCTGCAAACAGAGTGGGCTCGACAAAATATCCCTGGTCGCCAAATCGCTGGCCGCCGCTCACGCATTGGGCGCCATCTTGCTTGCCGTAATCGACGTACTGCATGATTTTGTCGAACTGTGCCTGATCCACCTGCGGGCCTTGTTCGGTTTGTGGATCGAACGGATCGCCAAGCCGACGGCCTTTGTTTTTCTCGATAAGCCGGTCAACAAATTCGTCATGCACTTTCTCTTCGACAAACAGTCGACTTCCCGCGCAACAGCATTGGCCCTGGTTGAAGTAGAGTGCAAAATGTGCCCCTTCGGCCGCCACGTCGAGATCGGCATCGGCGAAAACCACATTGGGGCTTTTCCCTCCAAGTTCGAAGGTCATCCGCTTCATCGTTTCGGCGGCTTCGCGTTGAATGATCTTTGCTGTTGCCAATTCGCCGGTGAAGGCAATTTTGTCGATGCCTGGGTGTTTTACAATCGCGGCTCCCGCTGTTGGCCCATAGCCTGGGATAACGTTGATCACCCCGTCGGGAATGCCAACATTCTGGGCGATTCGGGCCATTCGTAAACAGGTCAACGGCGTTTGCTCCGCGGGCTTCATCACAATCGTGCAACCGGCGGCCAGCGCAGGGCCCCATTTCCATGCCGCCATTAAAGCGGGAAAGTTCCAAGGGATAATTTGGCCCACGACACCGACCGGCTCCCGACGCGTGTAGCAGAGATACTCGCCGTTAATTGGGATCGTGTCTCCCTGGATTTTGTCTGCCCAGCCGGCATAGTAATGTAAGCAATCGGCGACCAAGCTAATGTCGCCGCGCGCGTCGCTGATCGGTTTGCCGTTGTCGAATGTTTCGAGAGCGGCCAATTCTTCCGATTCCGCTTCGATGGCATCGGCTAATTGATACATCAACCGACCCCGCTCACGGGCGTTGAGGCGCGACCACTCGCCCCCGTCGAACTGGTCTCGCGCAGCTTCGACAGCTAAATCCACGTCTTCTTTATCGCCCTCGGCCACTTGGGCAATGACTTCTTCCGTGGCAGGGTGGATGGTATCGAAAACTTTGCCGCTGGCTGCGGGGAGCCATTTGCCTCCAATAAAACACTGGGTTTCGCGAATCTGCGGACGGGAAACAATTTGTTCGACAGTGGAAGACATGGTTGATCCTTTCGGTCCAGAAAGAGCCGCTTGCGGCTTAGCAAAGAGCGAAACTATCTTAATGCCCCAAAACACGCGATGGCAAGAGTTTTTGCCGCAGCAAATAATTTTGCAATCAATCCGAAAGCATATATCGCGTGGAGAGAATCCTTGGTAAATCTGCCCTATTTACCTAGCCCAACGACTCCATTGCCATTTGCCGGGCCTTTGCGATAGATCAGTCCGTGATCCACTTCGGAGAATCCCAGCTGGGAATAGAAAGCATTTGCTGCATCATTTGTGGCCATGGTTTGTGCCTCGATCGTAGCAACTCCGCGGCGACGCAAAATGCGGAAAGCCTCATTCATCAGAAAACTTGCGCATCCCTTGCGACGGTGATCCGGCTCGACATACAAGTCGCACATCCCAGCGGTGCAGATGCCCCAACACATCGACAATGGCTGAACGTCCCAAAACGATGCGGACGCGATCACCCGGTTCTCTTGTTTGTCGATCAGCTCGAAGCGATCGCGCTGATGTGTGCCCCAAACACAGGCCTCCCACCAATTGGATGCCGAGGGATCGGAGGACTCTTCAAGGCGAACACAGAATTTCAACTGCCGGACCTTGCGAGTCACTAGCGGGCGATACCGAACTAGGTCGCAATGCTGGATCAGCACCTTGGCGGATTCCACATACCCGTTGCGAAGACACGCTTCACGAAGAAGGTTGTTGGCATGGAGAACTCCTGGAATTTCGCTCCCGCCATAAAGACCAAGATAAAAGGAATTGAGCGGCTTGATTCCACCAGCATAGAACACGGTTGTTCCATGGGAGCGAAGATATTCTTCGCTGGCGGCTAGCAGCTGGTCGGCGAGATTGGGATCGTCCACATCGCTACGCACCAGTAGCATCAAAGTCGTCCCCATGCCTGTATCAATCTGCGATCCGTCTTCATTGGGCCCGAATCCAGCGTGGACAAACCCGACCGGCTCATCATCGCGTGTGGCGACAATTAAGCCTTGACGATCAAAGTGCATTTTCGAAAACACCGAATACTCTAACAGCGGTGCGGAAACCGGCTGGAGCATTCCCCGTTGCGGAGGCTGGCTACGCCAGATCTCAGCAAGATAGGGAGGGTCGGTATTACGGAAAGGCCGCAGGCTATACACTTTGGTTGGCAGCTTGGGGGCTGGAAGGTAGGTTTCCTAGGCGAGAGATTCACAGCCATGATTATGGCAAGCCTGCGCAGCATCGCAAGTCGTTAGCCGATGGACTGATGCCTAGTGCCATCGAATTTTCTCCACAAATCATCCTATGCTCGGCTATGCCGCTGCATTCGGGCGAGATGTGCGACGAGGTTGTGGAGGTTGGCCCTTCCAGCGGCGATGGACCCACCAATACTGTTCCGGTGCCTTGCGGATCAAATTCTCCAAGCACTGGGTATACCAGCTGGTCATCAGTGGGATTGTCCCCCAGGGAAAGTTTTCGTCTGTAGGGTCGATGAAGTCTGCCAAGTGCATTTCGATTTGCAGTGGAGCTTTTCGCAATGCCGCACACACGGCAGTCGGTGCCTGGCCGCTCAAAGTGAACACAGCCACAGCCTTGTGGGTTGAGGCGGGGCGTCCAAAAAAATCGACCCAGCACGCTCGATGTCCGGCATATTGATCGCCCAGCAGCACCAGGGTTCCGCCTCGGTCGAGCAGCGTGGCTATCGCCTGGCTGCTGCCTTTCTTGGGCAGCATGTATTGCCCCGTCGAGCCGCGGAATTGGTTGACGAATTTATCGAGATACGGATTATCCAACGGTCGGGCGATCGTGTGTGTGGAAAAACCGTGCAGCGCCAGCAAGAACCCCCCGATTTCGAAATTACCCAAGTGGCCGGAGATCAATACCGTGGGCCGTTCGTCGATCAACCGAGCGAGAACTTCTTTCATCTGAGTGACGGAAGAATGCTGTCGCCAGTTCGTGCGATGCACCTTGCGCGGCGCATGCGCGATTTCCATAATCATCAAAAAAAGGTGCTGCCACATCCCAACGGCAATCCGTTCGCGCTCCGTAATCGATTTCTCCGGGAAAGCGATCAGCAGGTTTTCTTCAACCGTTGCACGACGGAATCGGAGCACATGCCAACAAAACCGGCCAAGCCGCTGTGAAAGCGACGCGCAAACCGACAGCGGCAATGCCTGCACCACGCAAATCAGCACCCGCACCAGGGCGTAAGCAGAAACATCGGTAGCAGTCTTCAGACGCAATTTATGGGCTCCATGAATCCAGATACGAGCGCGGTATTGTGCGCGAAATCGTCTCAAGAGCGGAAGGCCGATTTTTGGAAAAGGGGTGCGATCGACGCTGTCCATGTCTTAATCGTTGCCTGCATCCCAACTGATTTCGTTGCAAAGGAGACGAGGTCAAGTGCCCTCACGTTTGTTGCTTGCCGGACCGTTAGTTCGTTATCTTTCCGTCATCCAATGCTTGAAACAAGGTTCGAGGGAGTGTAAAATCGACACCCGATGTCGACTAGACTTTCTATCACATGTCCTCATATAGGCTTACGTCAATGCGCTGTAGTGCGAGGAGGCCCCATCAGGTGGGTTTCGCCAGCTTAATGTTAAAGACTTGTCCCATTCTGGTAATCCGCGGGTTGGTTGTGATGCTTCTTGGTCACACCCTGCTGTCTCCTCAGGAAGTGCAAGCTGAGCCGAGCAACGATAGTTCGCTTGAGAGTAGCACCCCAGGGGACGCGGCTTCCATCGCGGACCTGTCCGCGAAGTCGATCGTGGATTCGATTGTCAAATTAGAATCGGCCCGTGATGCGAAGTGCCATTCCACTGCGTGTCGGTTTGAGGATTTTCTTTACGGCACGCCGCTGACGGATAAGTCGCGCAACGTGAAGTGGGAACTGCAAAAGGAATTCGTTGCATCCATTTGGGCCCGTGCGTCGCGAGACGCAGCGCAAAATGGACGTCAGGAATTGACCACAGACCAATTGCAGTCGCTGATTGACACGATGTTTACTACCAGCCATTCGGAAAAAGGAATCCTGTCAGATGACGGGAAGATCACGGTTTCGATCGATGGTCAGGAGCCCATCGCCATTGCTCAAGTGCGGTTTCGTCAGTTCTCGTCAATTGCTTACTCGCTACGTGCTATTCTTAGCGTCCAGCAGGATGCGATGGTTGGAGGCGGTCCCGCATTGGTGCCACTTACTTCCGATGCATTGGCGGCGCTCAAGCAGGCTCTCGACACGATAACGGTTTGCGCATTGCACGTTGCCGACCAGCGAGCACGCGAAGCCAACGAGGCGAATGTAACCGAAGTGAACATGCGTGAGGCGTGGCGCGCGCTGGTGCCGGTTGAGGCGATTCCGCATGTCGCTGATGCGACAACACGTCAGCCGCCCTCGGCAGATGAGGCACGACAAGGAGCACTGAGCGTACTGAAGAATACGATTCGAGGTAAATGGTCCGCTTACCGCGCGTATAACGAGGTATCCGAAGTCGAAGCATCGCTGTTGATGTGGAGGAACACGAAGCGCTTTTACGCGCGCTACCCGCCGCCGGATCATCAGCCAGCACAGCGCAAATACCGACAAGCACTAATTAAAGTGACGACAAGGTTCACGGTCGAGTTGCTTAAAGAGGCCGACAAACATGCCAAAGCAAGCGGGCATCAACTCATACGAGCTGACGATGCGCAAACTGCTGTCGAACTTCTACTAGCGCCTGAAGTCGATGACCTCGAAGACGTACATTTCTTTAGCCGGTTGGCCAACAGCGGAGAAAGCGTTCTTTTGGAGGCGAATGACTGCGATTCTTATCGCGACTTTGGTATGCACTGGATGATCTTGAACTCTGCATTGAACGACCTACCAGAGTCGAACGCTATTCCCGACCCATTTGCAGTTGAAATCGTGGTCGAGGCGATTTCACAATACGGTGTCCTCTTGCTGCGCATGGCCGGCACTCATGCACGCCAGAAGCTCGATGAAAAGTACTTGCTGCCGCTCGACCTTTACTACGGGCGTGACCGGATCCGCGAACTGGTCAGGCGTCATCGTGCGGCGCCGCCCCTGCCAAAACATGCCGGGGGTATCGTTTCGTCTTCACCGCCTCAGGGTGATACCACTCGAGAGGAAACGTATTTCACAGATGTGACTGCCGACTCGGGCGTTGTTTATACGCATCGCTCTTCCCCGTGGCTAGGCGATTTTCGACGCAGAGCACCGTCCGGTCCTCCAACATTTTCTGGTGGAGGAATAGCCGCCGACGATATCAACGACGACGGCCATATGGATCTGCTCTTGGTGGGAGGCGGAGGCAACGCACTTTTTTTAGGTGACGGCGCTGGCAATTTTCGGGAGATCACTGAGGACGCGGGTATCTCCTTTCGCCGGAAAGACGGCGGGACGGTCGAGGCGCGACAACCGATACTTGCGGATTTCGACAACGACGGTCGAACGGACATTCTGTTCACATGTGCTGGCGACAATCATCGAATTTACCGCAACGTGGACGGGCTCCATTTCGTCGATATGACTGAAGGAGCAGAACTGGGAGGTTCGGGACTGATTGGCGGTCCGGCAACCGTGGCCGACTTCGACGGCGATGGCCTGCTGGACATCTACATTTGCTACTTTGGCAACTATGTTGATGGGGCAATCCCCACCACTAGTCACGACAACGACAACGCCCTGCCCAACAAGCTGTTTCGTAACGAGGGTGATTTTCTGTTCCGCGATATTTCGCAAGGCAGCGGAGCCGAGGATACGGGTTGGGCACAGGCAGTTTCCCACACCGATTTCGATCGCGACGGCAGGCAGGACATCGTGATCGCTAATGATTTCGGTGGGAATGCCTTCCTGCGGAATCTTGGCGATGGAAAATTTGAAGACATCGCTCAGGACCTGGGTGTTACCAAGCTTTATCATTCCATGAATGTCGGAATTTCTGATCTGAATAGTGACGGCTATCCCGACGTGTACGTGTCAAATATCTCCACGTTCGTCAAGGACATTAAGTACGTGATGCCCAATAAGGACACGCCACTCGAGTTCGAAAATAGAGCGATGGCTTCTATGCTGTGGAAGGAAGCAAATATGCTCTATATGTCGCAGGCCGACGACGATGGATTGCACGCTTACCAACCGTCGAGTGATGTCGAGCGCGGGTCGACGTCAACAGGCTGGGCGTGGGATGCGGAGTTTTTTGATTTCGATAACGACGGAGACGACGATCTTTATTGTGTGAATGGCAACAATGACTACAATTTTTTCGATTATGTATTTGACGAAACTCAATTGGGGGAGATGGCTCCAAATGAGTCCGCTAAGAGACAGCATAGGGCCTACTTGCTGACTCACAGCCATCAGTCGAACGTGTTTTTTGTCAATGAATCCGGCAAGCTCAAGAATCGTTCACTCGAGAGTGGAACTGATTTCTCCGGCAACTCACGCAGTACGGCCTACTTGGATATGGATGAGGATGGCGACCTGGATGTCGTGGTAAACAACTTCCACACTCTGGCGACGGTATTGCGGAATAACAGCCAAGAGACGAACAACAACTGGATAAAAATCCGCTTGGTCGGAGATGCGAAGCAGAACACGAATCGTGACGCAATCGGCGCACAGTTGATTGTCACTCTTCCCGGCAGTGGTGGTCGCGTCGTTCGGGAAATCCAGGGAGGCTCAGGATACCTTTCGATGAATCCCAAACAGCAGCACATTGGACTTGGTAAGGCGAACACCGCCAACATCGAGATTATCTGGCCCAATGGAAGTCGGCAGGAAGCCTCCGACTTGCAATGCAATCAGGTGCATACGATCGTGCAAAGCAAGACCAAGGAATGAATGAGGGGGCAATTCTATTTGTCCTAAGAGGAGAATTCTCGGGTGACGAAAACGGCTTCGAAGCCGTCGCAATTACGGACCCCCTCCTGCCGGTTGTTTTCACGATTGGTCACGTGGTAAATTGGTCCATCGTCGTAGCGGTACAAGGTACCTCGTTGATTAAAAATTTCTGCCCCCTATTTTGTGTATGCACGTGGTGCTTTATCAGCCGGAGATTCCTTACAACACGGGGAGTGTAGGGCGGACGTGCGTGGCAGTGGGAGCCAAACTGTGGTTGGTCCGGCCGCTTGGGTTTCGGGTGGATGATTACTATCTGCGTCGGGCCGGGTTGGACTATTGGCAATATCTCGACTGGGAAGTAGTCGACGACTGGGCAGCGTTAGAAAAGCAGCTCCCCGCGGAGCGGTTTTGGTTTTTTTCAAAAAAGGCGACGAAGCCGTACACTTCGGTTAGTTTTCAGAAGAATGATGTGTTGGTATTTGGCAGCGAATCGCAAGGGCTGCCCGCCGAGATGCTCGATGCGAATCCGAATCAAAACCTGCGAATACCCGTGCGTTCGGAGGTCCGCAGCTTGAATCTCTCCAACGCCGTAGCTGTGGCGACGTACGAGGCGCTTCGCCAGTGGGACGCGACCGAGATTTAGGAATGAACAGGAGGTAACAGAGAGAATGGAGAGTTTGAGCATGTCTGAAGTAGCGATGATTAATTAGCCGCTGGCGGCAGCCAGTAGACCACCGGCTCCCGCCGGCGGCTAGGATGTAGTTCTCCGCTCGCTCTGTTTCCTCCTGTTCAAAATGCCCCAGAGGAAACAAAGAGGCAAATTTCGGCCGCTTCACGCGTAGATTTCTATGGCTTATGCCGCTTGAGGAAAATCTGCGTACGAAGGGGAAAAAATGGCTAATTTCTCCGTTGCACTACGGCATGATTGGCGCTTAAGACAATGGATTTGACCTCTACGAAGAGCTTTGCCGATAGATGGGGGGAGAGATGATGGGGGCGCGGGCGATTTGACCAGAAAAACAAGGCATTTTACAGAGTGAATTGACGACGAGCGGTTAACAAGTCACCATAGGGGGCTGCTCATCGAGGGTATATTGCAATGACATTGGTTAGTGGCTTCGAGAAAATTATCTGCCGGCAAGAACCGCTTGGCGACCGTACCTGGCTGAAACTAGGTGGGTGTGCGGCCTTCTACGCCGAGCCCAAGTCGGTCGACGAACTGGCGGCTTTAGTCCGCCGGTGTCGCGAAGAGGAAGTTCCCATCCGCGTACTGGGCGGGGGCTCGAATGTGCTGATCCGCGACGATGGCGTGGCGGGTATGGTCGTGAGCCTTTCCAACGGAGATTTTGCCGAGATTCAAGTAAACGGCAGGAGGCTCACCGCCGGTGGCGGAGCCACATTGGCCCATGCGATTAGCGAAACCGTGCGTCATGGGCTTGCAGGTTTAGAGCCCTTGGTGGGTATTCCCGGTACAGTGGGCGGCGCGCTGCACGGAAATTCTGGAAGTCGTGGCGGCGACATTGGACAGTGGGCATGCCGCGCGACGGTGATGACCCGAGCTGGCGAGATTCTGCAACGCGATCGCGAGGACTTGGTTTTTGCCTACCGACAGAGTAGCCTCGACGAACTTGTGATTCTCAGTGCAGAATTCGATCTCGAGGACGACGACCCCGAGCAACTGACCAAGCGAATGCAGAAACAGTGGATCGTCAAAAAGGCGGCCCAGCCGCTGTCGCACCAAAACGTGGCCAGCGTATTTAAGAATCCTCGGGGTATGAGTGCGGGGATGTTGATCGACCAGGCAGGGCTCAAGGGCATGAATATCGGTGCGGTTGAAGTGAGCCAACGTCACGCGAACTTTATCATTGCCCACCAAGGTGCCACCAGCCAGGATGTTTTGAGGCTGATCGACATGATTCGTAGCCGCGTCGCGGAACGGTTGGGCGTGGAATTGGAAACGGAGCTTGAAATCTGGTAAAGCATTCGTTTGCAGCGCAAGGAGGTGTTGCCATGACACGCGTCAAGACAAATCGCAAAGCGAAGCGCAAGCAATCTCGCACACGAAGCCCTGGGCAGGGGGTTCGTTTCTTTTTGCCGCGTGCGCGCGTGTTGCTGGCACTGGCAGTGGTGGGAGTGCTGGGCTGGGGAATGCACTCGCTCTGGCAGCAGGTTGCCCCGTCGGTGATTCATCGAGAGCGTTATCTATTGAGTGCCGAGAGGATTACGATTTCGCAGCTACCCGAGTGGATTACCGCGGACGTGCGTGCCGAAGTTGTCCGCGATGCGGGACTTGCCGGGAGGCTGTCGGTGTTGGAAGACAACTTTGTGCAAGTAATCGAGGATGCGTTTGCTTTGCATCCATGGGTTGAAGAGGTCGTTCGCATTACGAAGCGTTATCCGCCGGGTGTTGATGTTCAATTGAAATACCGAGAGCCGATAGCCGTAGTTGAACTGTCGGGGCCCAATGGGGCGATTCTGGTGCCGATCGACGCACACGCGGTACATTTACCGCCCCAGGATGTACCGAAACTCCGCAAGCGCTACCTCCCGCGAATTGGCGGGATTGTGGGTCGCCCTCCTGTGGGACAGCAATGGCCTGACCCACGTGTAGTCGGTGCGGCAAGAATTGCCGACCAGCTTTCCGAATCCTGGGAATCGCTTCACTTGGTAGATGTATTGCCTTCGGCGCGGCCAGAAATTCGTGACCAGCATCGGTTTTTTGTCTACGACCTGATTACTCGTGGTGGAACACGAGTAGTTTGGGGTGCTGCCCCGAATGCGGAGCCCCCTGGGGAAGATGCGTTTGACGCGAAACTTTCGCGGCTAAAGAGTTGCATTGAGGAGCATGGCCCTTTGGATTCGGTGCGCGGCCCGGCGATTGTCGACGTACGCCACCAACTGGAAGTGACACCTCGCACGGTCAAGAAGACCTCGCCTCCGCAGGCGGATGCGCCGTTGGTGAAATAACAGAGTATTAAGAAGCGTTGGTTTCGGCCTGCTCTTGTTGCGCCGTTTCGAGTGCCAAGAGTTCGGCTTGACGGATTTGCTCGGCTAGTTCTTCGCGCACCACGGCCAGTTCTTTCGGGGCTTCGATGCCGATGCGTACCCCGCCTCCGCTGACTTTGACCACGGTAATCGTGATCTTGTCGCCAATGAGGATGCGCTCGCCAACTTTTCGCGACACTACCAACACGCTTTGAATTCCCTTTCGGTACGCAAGTGCCAGTTGCGAGCACTTTCTCCACGCTCTCGCAGAGCTGATCCGCGGATTTGTATTCGCCCCATTTGCCTAACATTAGTGCTGAGTTCGACCAAATACAAGCAGCAGAAGTCCGCAGATGGGCATATTTTTTAGAGTGGAAATCAGAAGTATTGGCATGCTTTTTCATGGAATGGGTAAAATGCGAATTCTGGGCAATGGCGGTCTTTCTCCAGGCGATTGTTGCTGCTAATTTGAGTGATCGGGCACGGACGATCTGAAAGATTGCAGCCCGCTCCAGAAAAAGTGTCGTGCAATTTGCGGGGAAACATGTCGATAGAAGAAGATCTGATCGCCTGGCTCAAGGCAAACCTTCCTACAAGCCCTCGTCTCGACATCGGTTTGGGAGACGATGCTGCGGTACTCAACGGTTATTGTGAATCGAACCCCGTTGTGACGACCGACATGCTTACCGACGGCGTCGATTTCGTTTTAGAAGAAATCGATCCTCGACAAGCGGGTCATAAAGCGTTGGCGGTGAATCTCAGCGATTTGGCCGCCATGGCCGCAAAACCCGTCGCCGCGTTTGTTTCTTTGGTTTTACCTCGTCACGGGTCAGGAAAACTTTCGGCTACCGAACTTGCCATCATTCTGTATGAAGGAATGCTCCCCCTGGCCGAGCGGTTGGGAATTGTGATTGCCGGGGGCGATACCAATACCTGGAACGGCCTCCTGGCGATTAGCATCACCGCGATCGGCGAGACTACGTCCCGAGGCCCACTCAAGCGGAGCGGCGCGCAACCGGGTGATCAACTTTTGGTTACGGGCCGACTTGGCGGAAGTATTCTTGGGCGTCACCTTGCCGTCGAGCCTCGGGTGGCCGAAGCGATCGTACTTCATGAACGGTACCCGTTGCACGCGGGCATCGACATCAGCGACGGATTGGCGCTCGACACTTCGCGTTTGGCGGAAGCCAGCGGTGTGGGGGCCATACTCGATCTCCCAGCGATTCCGCTCGCCGAAGATGCACTTCGGCTTAGCGACCGCGATGGCCGCTCGGCAATCGAGCATGCGTTGGGAGATGGTGAAGATTTCGAGTTGATGTTGTCCGTGCCAGACGAGGCGGCTCAGAAACTATTGCGGGACCAACCGCTGTCGGTTTTGATTACTCGCATTGGTGAAATCGTCGCAGATGCCGGTTTATGGCAACTTGACGAATCGGGAAAACGCATGCCACTTGCACCACTTGGCTATCAGCATCAGGGTGCTAAATGAGCGATTTCTGTTTTCTCGCAGAAAATGAAACTGATACCGACCGCCTGGGAAAGCTTTTGGCCGACGTTTTGCCTGTGGGGACGGTGGTTGCCTTGGTGGGCACGCTCGGTGCGGGTAAGACCCGGCTGGTACAGGCGGTTGCTGCCGCGTTGGGCGTTCCTCGCGAAACGGTCACCAGTCCCACGTTCGTATTGGTCAACGAATACGCGGGCGGCCGATTGCCCCTGTTTCACTTCGACGTGTACCGATTACGCGATGAAGACGAGCTATTGGAGCTTGGTCTCGAAGAATATTTTGATGCCGGCGGAGTCACGTTTGTCGAATGGGCCGACCGGGTGGAAAGTTTTTTGCCGACCGATACGGTGGAAATTCACATCGAGGTGACGGGGGAATCACAGCGGCAGTTTACTATTTCCAGCGGTTCACGTGCTCTCAGTCCAGTCGTCGAATTGCTTCGAGCAGCGGCTATAAATATGAAATAGCTATAAAATAAACTTGCTCAGGTCTTCGTCGCCGGCGACGTCTTCAAGCCGCTCTTGGACATACGCGGCGTTGATTTCGACTTTCCCCATTTTCATGTCCGGGGCCTCAAAGCTGAGTTCTTCTAGCAGACGCTCCAGGATCGTGTGCAGGCGACGTGCACCGATGTTTTGCGTCGATTGGTTGACCTGATGGGCGTAGGTTGCCAACGAGTCGATGGCGTCTTTCCGGAAATCGAGGGTGACCCCTTCGGTTTCCATCAGGGCGGCATACTGTTTGGTGAGAGCGTTTTTCGGTTCGGCCAGGATGCGTACAAAATCGTCTTTGGTTAGATCACTCAATTCGACGCGGATCGGAAAACGACCCTGTAACTCCGGCATCAGATCGCTAGGTTTGGCACGATGGAATGCCCCCGCAGCAATAAATAAGATGTGGTCCGTGTGGATGTAGCCGTACCGTGTTTGCACGGTGGTTCCTTCGACAATCGGCAGCAAATCGCGTTGGACGCCCTGCCGAGATACGTCCGCTCCTTTGCCCCCTTCGCTGGAGACGACTTTGTCGATTTCGTCGAGGAAGATAATGCCAGTGTTTTCTGCCAATTCGATTGCCAGTGTGTTGACCTTTTCCTGGTTGATTAGCGCTTCGCATTCTTGATCGAACAAAACGCGCCGGGCCTCGGCAACGGTCATTTCTCGTCGTGAAACGTTCTTGGGGAGGATTTTTTCGAGCATCCCCTGCATGTCAAAATCCATTTGATCGGTGCCCGGCCCCATGCCGGGAATCATCATCGCCTGGGTTTTTTGTTCGATTGTGATTTCAACATTGCGATTCTCCAATTCTCCGGCGACGAGCATGGCTCGCATTTTTTCCCGGGTCCGCTCGTATCTTTCGGGCGAATCGTCGCTTTCGACGCCTACGTCGAACGAAGCGGGAGCGGGTGCCAACAAGTCGAGTAAGCGTTCGGTCACACGGCGCTGGGCCTCTTCTTCGACGTTGGCCAATTCTTGTTCACGCACCAACCCAATCGCATTTTCGACCAGTTCGCGGATCATGCTTTCCACGTCGCGACCGTAGTAGCCGACTTCGGTATATTTGGAAGCCTCAACCTTGATGAAAGGGGCACCGGTGAGCGTTGCCAGTCGGCGGGCAATTTCTGTCTTGCCGACGCCCGTGGGGCCAATCATCAAAATGTTTTTCGGCGCGACCTCTTTGCGCAGTTCTTCGTCGAGCTGTTGCCGGCGCCAACGATTGCGAATGGCAATGGCAACAGACCGTTTGGCATTGTCTTGCCCAACGATGTGGCGGTCGAGTTGTTCAACGATTTCACGGGGGGTAAGGTTTTTCACTTCAACTCTTCGATCACAAGGTTTCCATTGGAATAGACACAAATATCGCTAGCAATTTCCAACGCGCCGCGCACGATTTCCGCGGCGTTGAGGGTGCTATGCTTTGCCAACGCACGCGCGGCTGCCAAGGCATAGTTGCCACCCGACCCGATGCCCAGGATCCCATCGCTGGGCTGGATGACGTCGCCGGTGCCAGATACAAGCAGCGTGTTCTCTTCATCCACGACAGCCACCAGGGCTTCGAGCCGACGCAGCGCCCGGTCTGTCCGCCATTCTTTGGCAAGTTCCGTGGCGGCCCGTGGTAAGTTGGCAGGGTAATCCTTGAGCTTGGTTTCGAGCCGTTCCATAAGTGCAAATGCATCGGCAGCGGCACCGGCAAAGCCGACCAAAATACGGTCGTCCATCAATCGACGGATTTTCACGGCATCGGACTTCACGACGGTTTGTCCCATAGTCACTTGACCATCGCCTCCCATGGCAACTTGGCCATTGTGACGGACGGTAAGAATCGTGGTGGAGCGAGTTTTCATGGCAGGGGGGGAGGTAGGGAAGGTTTGGTTTTCGATAAATGAACCCGCCATTGTCGCCCACATTGGCACAGGAGGCTAGGGGGGGGAAGACGCTAGTGCTTTTCCAGATTTTTTACTTTACAAAGCCATTTTTTCTGATTCGCGACACGTCCGCATTTCGGGCATAGATATTTGGGGGCTGAAACGATTTTGGACAAAAACTTAAAATGTTCGCGCATCTCCTCCCGAGACCATTCGCAGATTTCAGTAGTTGGAGGCTTTTTGCTTGCCATCGATTCAATTCCCTAGACCCCGGTGGAAGCCGGGGGACCACTGGCTTCTGCCAGCGGCTAAGCTAATAGGTAAATGTTTGTCTGTCTGGGAAACATTCTAGCGGATGCGTATGATAGAACCAGGATTCCAATTTTATTCTTTGGTGCGGAAAATTCATGGATCAAGACGACTCTCTCCCCCAAGTCCCACGCAGTCCGGAGCGAATGCAACCGGCAGACACAGCATTGCTGGTTGTCGACGTGCAAGAACGTCTGCTTGCAGTGGAACCCTGTGACGACCGGATTGTGTGGAACATTCGACGATTGCTCGACGGAGCCACTACGCTTGGCGTGCGCGCGGACGCCACGGAGCAGTACCCCGAAAAATTGGGGCCGACCGTCCCGCAATTGGCTGAGCGTATCACGACGCCCATCGTGAGCAAACTTTCGTTTAGCTGCTGTGCGTGCGATGAAATCTTTGCTGAATGGCACAAGCGGGGCATTCATCGCGTTTTGGTTTGCGGCATCGAAACGCACGTCTGCGTTCAGCAAACGGTGCTCGATCTGCTAGCTGCGGGATATCAAGTGTTAATTGCTGCCGATGCAGTCGGTGCGCGAAGCGCGATCGATCACGAAATCGCCCTACGCCGCATGGAAGCTTCGGGAGCCCTGTTGACCACAACTGAAGCGGCCCTGTTCGAATGGTGTGGCCAAGCGGGAACTTCGGAATTCAAACAGATTAGCGCCCTGGCTAAAGAAACGCCGCCGGAAGTTGCAGAGCAATGATTCTTAGTTTTTCCAATCGGTCGCTTCTTCGCCATCGAGGCGTAGGGTAAGACATTTCGCGCTGCCGCCGGCTTTGACGAATTCATCGAGGGGCGTTTCCACAGGCGCGTAACCGCGATCCTGCAAGTCGGCGTGCAAGCAGGGACAGCCATGGTTGGTGACCACCGTTTTGCCCACGACCACCGCATTGCAGGCAAACCGGCGGGCTTCGATTTCTTCGACAGGTATCAAGTGCGGTACGTGTTCTTCAAGCACACGACGTCCGTATTCGTCGAACGCACCCGGGAAGTAGATCGCTTCGTTGGGTGACAAAGGACAAAAACAGGTGTCGAGGTGATAGTAATAGGGATCGACCAATTCGAGAGGCAACACACGCACGCCCAGCAATGCGCCAATTTCTTGTTGCCCGGTGGCGTCGCTCCGCATGCGATAGCCGGCAAATAGCGTTTCGCCACAAAAGAGCGCATCCCCCGCTCCCTCAAAGGAAAAGTCGCCGGGCGTTTCGATCACTTCCAAACCGTGCGATTCGAGGCAGCGTCGGAAGTGGGATTCTTCGCCCTGCCGTTGGGAGTGTTTGAAGCGAGCCAGTACGGCCTGCCGTTGAAAAATAACCGCAGCGTTCGCCGTGAACACCAGGTCGGGCAATCCTTCGACCGGCGGGACTTCGTCAATCGTAGCTCCGGTAGTAACCAACAATTCACGAAGCTTTTGCCACTGTTTGACCGCCTCGCCGTGGTCTGTTTGCCGTTCGGTGCTCATCCATGGATTGATTTCATAGTGAATTCCATAGTGATCGGGCGGGCACATCAGGATGTGTGTCGAACTGCTCATGATGCGGCAGCCTCAAGTCGTTGCACT
This sequence comes from Planctomycetota bacterium, assembly GCA_029259915.1. GTDB lineage: Bacteria > Planctomycetota > Planctomycetia > Pirellulales > Lacipirellulaceae > Bythopirellula. Next base: position 187,266 of record JAJDED010000020.1, read on the forward strand.
TCGGCAACGAGTGCGCGCAGGAAGGGTTCGACATCCGTCACCAGTCCGATGGTTTGGAAGCTACCGCGATCGCTTAATTTGATGACCGTCGAGGGATTGATGTCGATGCAAACCACTTTCACCCAGGCAGGTAGAAGATTCCCGACGGCAATGGAATGTAGCGTCGTGGCAACCATCAGACAGAAAGTTACGTCGTGAATGCTAGCGCGCATCAGGCGTTGGTTTTCCAGTGCATCGGTCACCACGTCCGGCAGGGGACCATCGTCGCGGATACTGCCTGCCAATTGGAATTCGACCTTGTTCTTGACACATTCGTACATGATCCCCGACGTGAGAACGCCGGAGTCGACTGCCGCTAAGATCGAGCCGGCGCGACGAATTCGGTTGATCGCCCGCAAATGATGTTCGTGGCCAGCGTCGGCCAAGCTACCTTCCTGTATGTTGACGCCGAGGCTGGTGCCGAAGAGCGATTGCTCAATGTCATGGGTGGCGAGTGCATTGCCGGCAAACAGTTTGTGGACGTATCCGCCGCGCAGCAATTCGCAGATCAACGCACCGCTGCCCGTGTGAACAATAGCCGGCCCGCCCACCAGCAAAGTTTTTCCCTTGCCGGCGCGGTTTTCAAACATCTGCTTTGCGATTTGGCGGATCACCACGCCCTTCGGTTTTTCGGTAGACACGGCGCTGTTCATAAAAGCAAAAGCATGGTCTTGTTCGACCCGTTCCAGCGGGAACACGCGTGTGCCCAGATGTCCCACAACAATTGGCAACCCTTTTTTCACATCCGACATCGGCACGCATCGGGCAGTCGAAGACTTGAGATCCACCGTAACGCCACAGTCCATTTCCTGATCGGCAATGGGCAGCCACTTTTCGTCGAGCCGGATTTCGGTGCGCTGGTTCGTCGTACTGTAGAAACCCTCGGGAAACGTGCCCGTGATATCGGCTTCGACCAATCGGCAATCGCCCCCCGCGGTTGGCACGGCACCGTGGTCGGCAATTTGCGCTAAAATTTCCTCCAATTCAGAATCGCTCGCTGCGCGCACTTCGATCGCCGCGTAGCTGGGGTCGGTGCGGTCGTGGCCGATCGTCACATTGTTGATATGAAACGAACCGCCCCCGGCAGTGATGCAATCGAGAACTTTCGGCAGAATCAGACTGTCTATAATATGCCCACGAACTTCGACCTCTTCGATCGAATTATGAGCGGGCTCGGTAGCAGAGTTTGCATCGGATTTACGCTTGGCGGACATAGTAAAAGGTTGCTCCAAATACGATTTCTACAGAGTCTGGCTGGAATCGTGCCATACAAACCACGGTTGCCGTGCGAGATCGGGCAGGAGTGATTTTATGGATGATCGCACGCCGCATGAACCCTAATGCGGCAATTTTATTGCGATTCGTGTCGATAGTCGCACTGCGGTGATTGCGGTATACTTTCCGTTTCGTATTTCTGGTCTCCTTCCAGGGGCTTTCGTTCTTTTGTCCGACTTGAGTGCCGATGGTGCCGAAATCATACACAGCCAGTTCCGAACGTAATGACGTAAAAGGCCGATATGCTTTTGTTAGTCTGGGTTGTCCAAAAAACCTGGTCGACAGCGAGCGGATGTTGGGCATGCTGCAATTGGACGGCTACCAATTGGTCGACGATCCGCAGGGAGCGGATTTTGCCGTCGTCAATACGTGCGGTTTTATCGAACAGGCCCGCCAGGAATCCTTTGCGGTAATCGACGAGATGCTTGAGCTCAAACGCCGCGGCGATTTGCGGGGAGTGATTGTCTCGGGCTGTTTGGCTGAACGGCAGAAGGAGTTGCTGCTCGAAGACCGGCCGGAGATTGATTATCTGGTTGGCGTGTTTGGTCGCGAGGAGGTAACCAAAGTGGCCGACCGTTTGCTAGGAGGGCTGGAGGAACAGCGGACCGTATTCCAACCGGCCCCGACGCACCCGCTCCCCGATACCTCGCGGCTGAGAATTACCCCAAAACATTTTGCGTTTCTAAAAATCTCCGAAGGTTGCGATCGGCTGTGTACATTCTGTGCGATTCCCAAGATGCGTGGCAAACATGCCACCAAGCCGATTGAAGAAGTCGTGGCCGAAGCCGAAGAGTTAGCGGCCGACGGAGTGCGGGAACTGGTGATCGTTGCCCAGGACACCACCTACTACGGCATGGACCTGTATGGCGAGTCGCGTTTGACCGAGCTATTGCAAGCACTCGATCAAGTCGAGGGCCTCGACTGGATTCGGCTGATGTATTTTTACCCGATGTACGTCGACGATCGTTTGATCGACACCATTGCAGGCAGCCGGCGGATTTTGCCTTACCTCGACATGCCGTTGCAGCACGCCAACGACCAAATGCTGCGTCGGATGCAGCGGCGGGTCAATCGGAAGGATACAGAATTGTTGCTCGCAAAATTGCGAGATCGCATTCCCAAGCTGGTCATGCGGACCACGATGATTACCGGTTTCCCCGGAGAAACGGACGAGCAGTTCGACGAGCTCGTCGACTTTGTGCGCGAACAACAGTTTGAACGGCTGGGAGTGTTTACCTACTCCTTCGAGCCAGATACCCCTGCAGCCAAGTTGCCAGGTCATGTGAGCGACGATGTGATGAATTCCCGGCGCGATCGCTTGATGGCCGAGCAGCAAGCAATTGCCTTTGCTTGGAACGACCGTCAGATTGGTCGGGAGCTGGACGTGTTGCTCGACACGCCGGTCCCCGGAGAAGTGGACGCCTGGATCGGGCGATCGTATGCCGACGCCCCCGATGTGGATGGGGTGGTCTATGTGACGGGGCAGGGCCTATTTCCAGGGGCAATGGTACGATGCGAAGTGGTTGCCCGCCGGGATTACGATTTGATCGGTGTCGCCAATGGCGAGCCTTTGTGATATTTTTTGCATTCGATCGCAAACCCAACCCTGCTCCGCCAACGACTTTCTCCGCACTTATGTCAGCACCTTCGAAAATACTCAATGTGCCCAATCAGCTTACGCTGTCTCGGATTGCGTTGTCGGTGGTGTTGTTTTCGTTCTTAGCGTTTGGATTCTACAAAACAAGTTTTGTATTCTTCGTAATAGCTGCAGGCACCGACTGGATCGACGGTTATTGGGCTCGAAAATATGGCCAGGTGACCAAGCTAGGCCGAGTGCTCGACCCCTTTGCCGACAAACTGTTTATCTGTGGAACCTTCATATTCCTGGGGGCTGTGTCTCCGCTAACCGATGGCACGGTGCCTTCGGGCATTCTTCCCTGGATGGCGGTGGTGATTGTTGGTCGAGAATTGTTGGTCACTGCGCTGCGCACTTTTGTCGAACAGCAGGGCGGAGATTTTTCTGCCAAGTGGGCCGGTAAGTGGAAGATGGTACTACAGTGTCTTGCCGCGGGCTGGAGCATTGTGCAGCTTACGTATGTCGATCAGGCCAACGCAACCTGGGTCAACCCACCACCTGCGTGGATGTCGCAGGGACTTGTGGTTGTAGTTTGGGCTGCTGTATTGCTTACGCTTTATTCTGCCATCGGATACATTCAAGCTGCTTCGAGCAGGCTGTGCGAGACAGATTGATCGATTCACCTTTTTTGTAATTGTTCAGCCAAAAGGGAAGAATAGAACGCCGATGAACGCGGATTCAGCGGATCGACGCAGATCCACAAGCTTTTTCTTTAGTTCTCAGAGCCAACACAATCTGTTACGGCGCACGTTGGTTCTACTATTCAGAACTGTGGAAATCAGCCTCATCGGCGTTCATCCGTGTTCTATTCCTGCAGTCGACTGAAGTGTTACCTATTTTCTGACACGCACGAACCATGCACCGCATGACAAACGATGGAAGATCTATCCACCAACAGCGCGACCACGGCAGTGATGGCTACGGCCTGTTTGCTGAGCTTGATCGCGGGGTTTTCCTTGTTTCAACGGCACATCGGCGGCCAGCCGCTGCTTGCTTACGAACCAAGGCGGCGTGTTCCTTGGGGCTCGGCGGTGCTGCTGATCCCGCTGTTCTTTCTCGTCAGCAAAATCAGCGAAGTCATTTGGGGAGCCTCTCAAGAAGAAAAAGTTCTCGAACCTGATGATTTCATTTTTAATAGCTGGATTTTCTCCTTGCTGCTGTTATCAATGGTCACCGTTGTGGTGGCGTGGCTTATTCGGGTGCGCTCGGCTGATGCCAGCGATCTTGGCCTGCCTGCAAATTCGAAACAACTGGGCAGAGACGTGTGGATCGGCATTGTGGCCTGTGTGGCAGTGTTGTTGCCAATCTACTTGATCCAGTTTTCATTGATTATTACGTTCCAGCCCGAACAAACGCATCCACTCGTCGAGCAGCTTCTCGAGCATCGTGCGCCAGGAATGATGTGGGTCGGCTTCTTCTCGGCGGTGATTGCCGCGCCGGTGTTCGAGGAATTTACGTTTCGGGTGCTATTGCAGGGCTGGCTGGAACGATACGAAGACGAGCAGATTCAGTCCCGCGATGCGCTCAGCGAAATGTTGTCTACGGAAGAAACAGAAGCCGACGAGGAAGCAGATTCTCTGCCGACGCCCGGCTTGCTAGGTTTGTTGCCGCGAGGTTGGATGCCTATAATCATCAGCGGCGTGCTGTTTGGCTTGGCCCATTGGGGACACGGCGTGGCCCCGGTACCGTTGGCATTGTTTGGGATTGTGCTGGGTTACATCTATCAACGTACGCATCGGATTGTGCCGGGGTTAGTGGCCCACGCGTTGTTCAACGGCTATTCAATCGCACTGCTTTGGCTGACGATCGATACGCCGTGAAACTGAAGTTATGGCAATGAATTTACCTCGCAATCCAACCCGCTCGGTACGCATTGGCTCGATTACCATTGGCGCGAACGCGCCGATTGCCGTGCAAAGCATGACGGCTACGCCAACGCAAGACGTCGACGCCACCGTCGCGCAGATTCAAGCCTTACATGCCGCGGGGGCCGATGTGGTGCGCGTAGCGGTCGACAGTAAGCACGATGCACATGCGCTGGCCGAAATTCGTCGGCAGACCACGACCAACTTGGTGGTCGATCTGCAGGAAAACTACAGGCTGGCCGAGGTGGTTGCTCCGCATGTCGACAAACTTCGCTACAACCCGGGGCATCTTTACCATCACGAGCAGGAGAAACCGTGGCAAGAGAAGGTCCGTTATCTGGCGCAGGTTGCGGCGGACGAGGATTGTGCGATCCGCGTGGGCGTGAATTGTGGAAGTGTTGATCCGGCCAAGCGAGCGGAATTCGCCGCGGACGATTCCGTCGGCCCGATGATCGCCAGCGCCCTGGACCACTGCGTGGCACTCGACGAATTGGGTTTTACGCGCTACTGCGTTTCGCTGAAAGATTCCGATCTGCGAAAAGTGATCGAAGTAAATCGCCGCTTTGCCGAAGCGCGGCCCGACGTGCCGCTACACCTGGGCGTGACCGAAGCGGGAATGCCTCCCGACGGGATCATTAAAACCCGCATCGCGCTGGAGCAGCTCATCAGCCGCGGCATCGGCGACACGATTCGCGTTTCGCTCACGGTATCAAATACTCGAAAACCGGAAGAAATCGACGCGGGCCGACAGATTTTGGAGGATATCGCCGCTGGCCGCGTTCGCTCGGTGGTCGACTACGGCCTCGACACGCTCAACATTATCAGTTGCCCCAGTTGTTCGCGAGTCGAGAACGAAGCGTTTGTAGAACTTGCCGAGCAGGTGAAAGAGATGACCCGCTACGCCGCCGACCACGCGATCACCATCGCCGTGATGGGCTGCCGCGTAAACGGCCCCGGCGAAACCGACGACGCCGACCTGGGCCTGTGGTGCGGTCCGAATTACGTCAATCTCAAGCGAGGTGCCGAGACGCTAGGCCAATTCGGCTACGAAGAAATCTTGCCACGGCTCAAGAGCGAGCTCGACGCGGTGATAGCCTTCAAGACGTCCAAGCCGATTACTTAGATGAGTTTGTCAATAAATCAAAGAGATGGTTCAAGTTTTTTCCCGTGGCAATGCGGGCAGGTAACATTACCGTTTGCATGGCATCCAGGGCATCTCTCACGAATCCATTCATATTCGTAGACAGGAGTATTAGTTACGGGTAAACGTTCCTTGATATACCTCTCTTTATGAGAGATATAGCCTTTCACACAGCCTTTGTAGGGGCACGTGATTTCACCCGTACCGTTGCAGCGAATACACCAGTCGTCCTCAAAGGCATTCCACTCCCTCATTTTCTGTATATTACGAATCTTTCCGATTCGTTCTGTCCAGCTTAAACGGGGTACTCGGCCAACAATGGCGAGTTGGAAAATTGCAGATTCTGCTGCGGATAACACATAGTCTTCTATGTCTTCGATCACGCCAGTTGGCACTTCATCGATAGCCGGAAAGTTCATGCCTGTGGAAGCCAGAAATGATCGGACTTCCGTATGATTCACAGCTTGGCGCCCGCTTTGGGAAGATTTTCTAGGTTGAAATCCAGCCAAGTCGATACCAATGATTTTTCCATCAAGGTTAAAAAGTGGTGCTCCTGTGCCTCCTTGGTTAACAAACGCATCGTGAATCAGCCCGGTGACATGTTCTCTTCCAATAGGAACTGCAGTTGTTTCCATTAAAGTTGTCGACTCGCCCACTGCGTGTTTCTCGTCCACCTCAAATGAAGAAGCTTGCACAACTCGAGTGAGGTACTGTTTTCCCAGTGGCACATAAACAGTGCGTAAATCCACTATGGTGCCCTCCGTTTTTTGTGGCCCATCTTCTAAGATTCCAGGTTCTGCGAAACTTAAGACTCTAATATCAGTCGCCCGAGTGGACTCCTTGGTCTCAAATGGAATAACCTCAGCACCAAGGTCGCGAAAACGAACTAATGCCAAGTCATAACTTCCTGAAACTGCAACGACTTTGCCTGCAAGGTCTCGACGAACTTGACCGTCACGTCTTATCCAAAGGCCGCGTGAATCCTGAACAGATCGGCGCGCTGTCAGGAGATGGTCGCGATCGACAGCTACACCAGTAGCCCAACCAATGATACGTAAATCATCCTCCGCATGGCCACCTGGATCGGCAAGATTTTCGGCATCTTTCTGTCCGCGGTTTTTGACTAGCTCCACATTTTCAAAATCTGGCAATGTCGGTGCATCGACGTAAGGAATAAACAGCCAACCAACATGCTTATGAAATTCATCGGACTGATTGGCTACGGTTAGCTTTGCGTAGAGATCCGAAGCACGTCGAGACGCGGCACGTGACACCTGCCACCCTGGAACTACGCTTGCGAGTTTTGCGTAGTAACCAAGATTCTGGACAAGCTCAGGCGTCAAGTGGGCCAAGCGAATTGCCTTATCCCAGTCTCCCAAAGCCTGTTTATGTTGCCCGATTCTTACACGACAAATTGCTCGGTTGTTAAGAGCGGCGATCAAGTTTGAGCGGCGTGCGCCTGTAAGGCGGTCTTTTGCCTTTTGCAAGCGATTCACGCAGATCGAAAAGCGTTTTTCCGCATCCTTCGCATGCTTGCCTATGAGAGCATGGAGAATCCCTAGATAAAAATCCCCACGGACGCCTTCAGGATTCGTCTCGCTAGCCTCTTCAAATCGCTCACGCGCCATCATATCGTTTCCAATTTCGATGAGACGATGAGCTTCTTTTAACAGTCGTTCTTCATCCTTCAATCGTTGCTGGATTTTCTCAATTTCTTCCCAGCGATTTGCCCAACGGAACTGATCGGCCTCTGCTCTTTGGTACCACGTCTTAAGTTTTTTTTTAGCCGATTCTTGATCTTCAGCCGTTAGGTCATCTCTCGCAAGAAAGTCTTCGTAGAATCTGAGCCCACGAACTGCCGTGCGTTGCTGCGAAGCAAGAGATTCTAATTCGCGCGCGTTACTGATAAGAGCAGCTATGCTTTGGGAGGGCTTCGCGGGTTTGGTTCCAGCGAGTCGCTCTGCACGTATTCGCGAAGTGTGGTCAAGCTTGCTGAGTGCGATCCGAAGCTGTTTCCCATTTTTGCGACGTAGCAGAACTTCATCGTCCTTGATCGCGATAAACTTAGCTTCGATGGAGTGCTTGCCACTCATGTCCGTCCAGGTTTCGCCCTGAACAGCTTGATTATCTGGCAGCAAGACACAAGCAGATGCGAAAATCAAGAAATGAAAAGATCGTAACGAAAATGCGTTGGAAGAGGCGCGGTGAAACATAGAATTTGTGCTCCCACAAAGATAAGAAATGCTGGGACAATTCTGTGCCTCTTTCCGCTCTTGTGCCGATTCTAATCCAATTTGCCGAGTGCTTGCAATGTACCAATAAATTGCTGGGGCACAAATTTCTAACAAGTGCAGATGCTTCTGGCGAAAATGTCTTGCGAATCACCTCGCAAGTATGGGGCGACCTTGGGGGCAATCCCCCAGTTGCAGTCCTTGCAATGGAGCGTGATTTAGCCGTGATTTTACAAATCGCCGGGGCCTGCGATCTGTAAGATCGCGGCTATTCCCACTCAGTAGCAAAACGTCTTCAAGGAGTCTCAGCCCCATCGGTTGGCGTAAACACGAACCGAGAAATCACGACTTCGACCGTCTCGTTGTTTGATGGCGGTTCGGGGTTGCCATCGCGGTCTTTGTCGACTAGCCAGAGGTTGATTCGGGTTTGTGTGGTGGGGCTGGGATGTGGGATCAGGACCGCGTCGCTTTTGAGACCTTTTACGTCGTGGCTGTAGACATGACGACCGAGGTTGCCTTCGGCGGTAAACTGCCATTCGGCAAACGGCTTGCCAGTCGTCAAACTAAGTCCGCTGTGGCTGGCGAAGGTTACGCGATCGGCTTGCCAATTGAAGACGTGCGCGGATTGGCCAATGCGTGGGTCCATGTGCGTTGCCAGGGTGCGTTCGGCGTACTTGCCCGATTCGGTGTCGGGGCCCCAGCCTGGTTGGACGGTGAAATGTAAGTTGGGCGCTAGTGGGTTGGCCCATTGAGACACTTCGATATCGATTTCAGCATTGATCTCGGTTTTCCAAGTTTTGGTGTCCCAAGTGAATAGCCCCAGCACGACATTCGGGTCCAGCGCGCCCATGGCACTATCCAAATAAAATTCGTACCGACCATAGCCGACGGAACCTTCGGCAATAATTTCGGTACATGCCCAGTGGCCCTGGTCGTCTTTGCGAATCGTCAGGTGAAGTCGCCCGGCGTCGTCGACCCAGATATTTTCCGGCCCATCGGCAAAATAGTTCGGGCCGGGGCCAACCAAGCCGCTACTGCGTTTGGTGATCCAGGTGACTCCAGAAAACTTGATGCGACGAGGGTCTTTGTCGCTTTCGACTTTTTCGATCACGTTTCCCGTGGAATCCGCAGTAAATGCCTGCGTTGAGAAAAAACAGAGGCCAACTACCCCACATAGTAAACTTTGCTGAATCATTGTTGCTCCTGTTTCAATGTACATCGAGGGGGTCGATTCCACTCTCATCAAATGTTACGCTGTTGGTTCGGGGAAAGGGTACCGTGCCGATTTCCTTGACTAAAGTGTCCTTGGCTCAAGTGTATCGAAGCCGTATGGCTGCGGTCAACGATTGGCTTCTGTTTCTTTGTTTCCTCTTCCAGCGAATTTCACAAGCGTGTACTGCTGCCATGAATCACACGGTCTTCAAGAATCTCGTGCGTTGTGTTTTGCTTTTGTTGGCGCTGTTTGCGATGGGTCGAACGGCGCAAGCCGAGACGGCCCGTGGCGTGGTTTTCGACGACCGCAATGGCAATGCCATTCGCGACGAGGGCGAGCCCGGCTTGGCTGGTGTGTACGTTTCCAACGGTCTGGAGATTATCGCGACCGACGATCAAGGGCATTATCAGTTGCCGATCGATGACGACACGATTGTGTTTGTGATCAAGCCAAGAGACTGGAAGACAAGGATCGACGAACAAAACATTCCGCGGTTCTATTTCATTCATAAGCCGGCCGGTTCGCCGGACGAAGAATTTACTTACGCAGGAGTTGAGCCCACGGGGCCGTTGCCGGAGTCGATCGATTTCCCGCTGACTTCGAGCCCGGAGCCAGACGAATTTACGGTAATCGTCATGGGCGATCCGCAACCCACCAGTCGAGAAGAGGTGCGATTCTATGCCAACGACGTGATTGCCGAATTGGTCGATTCGTCTGCTGCGTTCGGCATCTCGATGGGCGATGTTGTGGGCGACGACTTATCGCTGTTTGGCGCGGTCAACGCAGTGCAGGGGGTTGTTGGCATTCCTTGGCGCAATGTTTTGGGCAATCACGATATCAACCGTCGATCGCACAACGACAAGTATTCCGACGAGACGTTCGAGCGAGTCTACGGGCCGGCGAATTATGTGTTTCAGTTCGGGGCGGTGCATTTTATTGTGCTGGACAACGTGCATTGGCATGGCCCCGAGCGTCGAGGTGAGCAGGGCGGCTACGAAGGCCGACTTTCTGAACGCCAATTGCAATTTGTTGAGAATTATCTACGGCTGGTTCCTCGGGAAGAGCGAGTGGCCGTCTGCACCCATATTCCGCTGCCAGAAATTCTCGATTGGGATTCGAAACATCGGACTCCTCAGTACCGCAAGTTGTTGGAAATCCTTTCGAATCATCCCCACACGATGTCGTTCTCAGCACATACGCATTTCAATCATCAAGATTTTGCTGGAAGCGAAGATGGCTATGCACCTGCCGAGGGGACGGAACACCATCATCACAACGTAGCAACTGCCTCGGGGAGTTGGTATCGCGGACCGCTCGATGAACAGGGCTTTCCTGTGACAACGATGGCCGACGGCGCACCGAACGGTTACATTCTGGCGACGTTCAAAGGACATGATTATCGTCTTCGTTACAAAGCCGCTAGAATGCGGGACGATTTTCAGATGTTGGTTCACGCACCAAGCGTCATCGCCGTGGAGAATACTGCGGGAACCGAAATTTTAGCAAACATTTTTAACGGAAACGAGAAGTCAAAAGTCCAGATGCGGATCCGCGGACAGGGCGGCTGGATTGCGATGCAGAAGACGTTGCGTAAAGATCCTGTTTTTGCCGAAGCAGGCGAGCGTAGCCGAAATGCGGATCTTGAGGGGCGCAGGCCACTGCCACAGCCTGCGATCACCGCCCATATATGGGTAGCTCAATTGCCTGCAATACGAACCCCCGGCGTGTATGTTCTCGAAGTTCAGGCGACAGACATGTTTGGCCAAGAAGATCGTGGCATTCGTCTTGTTGAAGTTGAGTGAATATCGTTCGATGATATTCAAATCTACAAACACGCCATTGCAAATAAGTTTTTGGATTTAAGTTATGCAGAGCCGTTGGCCTTTGGGAGTTTTCTCCAGTATCGATGCCGGTTTTGGTGTGCAGCTAGAAGTGGCACACGAACTGGGTGTGCCTACTATTCAACTGCATGCGCCGCAACATGGTTCGCGTACGCGCGAGCGGGCGGCGGATTTTCTTCAGCGGGTGACTGATCTGGGAATCACGATTACTTGTGTCTTCGCTGGCTTCGAAGGTGAAAGTTATGCCGATATTCCTACGGTCAATCGCACCGTGGGACTTGTGCCGACGGCCACACGGGCCAGCCGGGCAAAAGAGTTCAAAGAAATCGCCGATTTTGCGGCCATGCTTCAAGTCGCCGCCGTGGGTTTGCATCTTGGTTTTGTGCCGCATGAACCCGACGACCCGCAGTATGCGGAGCTTGTTCAGCTTACACGCGAGATTTGTAAACATTGCTTGGGCAATTCGCAGGCAGTCCACTTGGAAACAGGGCAGGAGCCGGCCGACGTTTTGCTGCGGTTTATTGAAGAGGTGGCGTCTGAGAATTTGTTCATCAATTTCGACCCTGCCAATATGATTCTTTATGGCTGTGGCGAGCCTATCGAGGCCTTGGAGAAGGTGGGTAAGTATGTCCACAGCGTCCATTGCAAAGATGCCACCTGGTCGGACGAGCCGGGGATTACCTGGGGCCAGGAAGTCGCTTTGGGCGAGGGGGCTGTAAACTTTCCGCGCTATCTACAGTCGCTTGACGCTTTAGGTTATGATGGCCCTCTGACGATCGAGCGGGAAATATCCCAAGAGCCCGAACGGCAAAAGGCCGAGATTGGCCAGGCGGTACAGTTGCTCGAAAAGCTCAAAGCAGAATTCAACTCTTCTTAATAAATACTTAAACTGAAGAAATGAACCGCCAAGAGCGCCAAGTACGCCAAGAAAGGTGAGGAAGAGAATCAGCATATTCATTGTCTCGGATGAGCGATTGTAATTCGAGTCTTAAGAAAGTAATAGTACCCGTTCCTTGGCGCTCTTGGCGTCCTTGGCGGTTTTCATTTTCAGTAACATAGGAGCGAACCATTGCGGGGCACTCAATTTCGACTTTCGGTAATGATGTTCCTGCAATACTTTGTGTGGGGAGCATGGTTTGTCACACTGGGAACCTATTTGAGCACCGCCGCCGGCGCTGATGGGCAGCGGTTGTTTACAGATACGTTTGTCGGATACGCCTATGGCACGGCAGCCATCGCGGCGATGATTGCTCCGTTTTTTGTTGGCATGATCGCCGACCGTTTTTTCTCTACGGAAAAAATGCTCTGCGTGCTGCATCTGGCAGGCGCCGGATTGCTTTATGCGCTTTCCTCGATCACTACGCCTTCGGTGTTTTATGGTGGGCTTGTCGCGTATTTTTTGTGTTACATGCCCACGTTGTCGCTGACCAATTCGTTGTCGTTTCACCATTTGGACGATCCTGCCAGACAATTCCCCGGGGTGCGCGTTTTGGGGACGATCGGGTGGATTGTTGCCGGGCTGCTGGTGAGTTCGCTGCGTGTGTCGCAAGAAGCGATTGGATTCTTTTTTGAGCAACCGTTGGGTTTGCCTTTTACGTTTTCTTCTGGCGCGGATTTAGGACAGGCAGCCAGCATCGAGCCCACGGCCACTCCGCTGATGATTGCCGCGGCTGTGCAAGGTTTGCTGGGGATTTATTGCCTTGTGCTTCCGCACACTCCCCCTGGCAATTCAGGAGGTAGCCCCACGGTACGCGACATTTTGGGATTGGATGCGCTTTCTTTGATGAAGCAGACTTCGTTCGCAATCTTTGTGGTCGGCTCGCTGCTGATTTGCATTCCGCTTCAGTTCTATTACACGTTTACTAATCCCTTTTTGAACGAATTGGGTGTGAGCAACGCGGCAGGCATTCAGACCTACGGCCAGATGTCGGAAGTTGTTTTCATGTTGCTTATTCCGCTGCTCTTTGTCCGACTGGGCGTCAAATGGATGCTGTTGATTGGGATGGTTGCCTGGGCAGGTCGTTATCTGTTGTTTGCTTTTGGCGATACGAACGATGGAATGTGGATGCTTTATGTGGGAATCCTGCTGCATGGGATTTGTTACGATTTTTTCTTCGTCACCGGGCAGATTTATGTCGATAACAAAGCACCGACTTCGGTACGTGCCGCCGCTCAAGGTTTTCTCACTTTTGTCACGCTGGGGGTCGGCTTGTTCCTCGGCTCTTTGATTTCGGGAAAAGTTGTCGGGCACTATGCGGTTGACGGGGGAACGCCGCCGCACGATTGGCAAGCGATCTGGCTCGTTCCCGCGGCCATGGCCGGCGCGGTGTTGCTGATATTTGCACTTCTGTTCCATGAGCACGGCGACGGCAATTCTGTAGAGCACAAACAGTCTGCTGGGGCGGATGTATGATCCGTGTGGGAATTGCCGGCCTTGGGTTCATGGGGATGGTGCATTATCTTTCCTATGAAAAAACTCGTGGAGTAAAAGTCGCCGCCGTTTGCGAGCAAGACAAGCGGCGTTTGGCCGGAGACTGGCGGGGGATCCAGGGAAACTTTGGTCCCGCAGGGCGTCGGATGGATTTGTCCGGTGTGGCGAAGTACGAGCATTTGGATGAGATGCTTGCCGACGATTCGCTCGATCTGATCGACATTACGCTTCCGCCCGGTTTGCATGGCGATATCGCGGTGGCTGCGCTGAAAGCCGGTCGGCATGTGTTTTGCGAAAAACCGATGGCACTTACCGTTCGCGATTGTCGACGGATGAGCGAGGCAGCCAAACGGGCCAAAAAGCTGCTGATGGTTGGCCACGTGCTGCCGTTTTTTCCTGAATATGCCTGGGCATACAAAACAATTCGCAGTGGGAAGTATGGAAAGGTGTTGGGCGGTTCGTTTCGCCGTGTGATTTCCGATCCCGCTTGGTTGCCCCATTTTTGGTCGGCCGAAAAAGTGGGTGGACCGATGCTTGATTTGCACGTTCACGACGCCCATTTTATTCGCCTGGTATTTGGCTTGCCGCAAGCGGTTGTGTCCCAGGGACGAATGCGAAAAGGACTTGCCGAGTTCTGGCACAGCCAATTCAACTATGGCCCTAAGGGACCGATCGTCGAAGCCACCAGCGGGGTCGTCCGTCAACAAGGGCGATCGTTCGACCACGGTTTTGAAATCCACCTGGAGCAGGCAACCTTGGCGTTCCAATTCGCCGTGATCGGCGGCAAGCCCTGTACCCTCTGTGAGCCCATGCTGCTGGACAGCAAGGGCAATGTACTGCACCCGCGACTCGGCTCGGGCGACCCGATGGACGCGTTTCGCACTGAAATCAAAGAGGTTTCTCGCTGTGTTCGGGAGGAATCTCGATCGGATATTCTTGATGCCAGCTTAGCCCGGGATGCCATTACTATTTGCCAGAAACAGACAGAAAGCCTGCAAAAAGGCCGTGCAATCAGGTTCAAATCCTGATAGGCTAGCTTTGTGCGGTTTCTTTATTATGTTTGTTAATAAATGGTAAGGGTACTATGCCACTGCAAAACGAAGCCAGTCTCGACCAATTGAGTGACCCCACCATGCATCACGAAAAGATTCCTTGTCATGTGTTCCAACATGCGGACGATGCCAGTATTTACGTGGCCCATCAGATTGCAGAACTTATTCGCCAACGGTCGGACGCGGGGCAAAACTGTGTACTGGGCCTGGCGACTGGGAGTACTCCCGTCTCGGTGTACGACGAACTGGTGCGATTGCATCAGCAAGAAGGACTCAGCTTCCGTAACGTGGTGACCTTCAACTTGGACGAATACTCACCCATGCAACCAGAGGCGTTGCAAAGCTATGTCCGATTCATGCGCGAACACTTGTTTGACCTCGTCGATATTGACATGGCCAACGTTCATATCCCCGATGGCACGCTCGAAGAGAGCGAAGTGGCGGAATCGTGTCGTCGGTATGAACAAGCGATCGTCGACGCGGGCGGAATCGATATACAGATTCTCGGTATTGGCCGAACGGGGCACATTGGGTTTAACGAACCAGGTTCAGGACGCGATAGCCGAACGCGGTTGATTACGCTCGACAGGGTCACGCGGCGCGACGCAGCGAGCGACTTTTTCGGCGAAGAGCATGTTCCCCGCAAAGCGATCACGATGGGCGTTGGCACGATTCTTGATGCCCGGCAGATTTATCTGTTGGCATTTGGCGAGGGCAAAGCATCTGTAGTTGCGCAGGCCGTCGAAGGCGAGGTTTCCAAATCGGTTGCTGCCAGCTTCTTACAGGAACATCCCAACGCAAAAATTGTATTGGGACAGGCTGCTGCTGAGAAGCTCACGCGTTTTCGTTGTCCTTGGGTCCTGGGACCGACAGATTGGGACGAACCACAGATTCGCAAAGCTGTGATATGGCTTGCAGAGCACGTGAACAAGCCCATCCTCAAATTGGTAGCCGAAGATTACAACGAAGAAGGCATGCAAGATCTGCTCGCACAGCATGGGTCGGCATACGACATCAACCTTTCTGTGTTTCGGTATCTGCAATCGACGATCACGGGTTGGCCGGGTGGCAAACCGGAGCATGCCCGTTTACCTGGCGACCCACCACAACACCCCGACGACGTTTTCCCTAAGCGGATTCTAGTATTTTCGCCCCACCCGGACGACGACGTGATTTCGATGGGCGGTACGTTGAATCGCCTTGCCGACCAGGGGCACGAGGTGCATGTCGCTTATCAAACCTCCGGAAACATCGCGGTGTTCGACGACGACGTCATCCGCTTTGCCGACTTCATCGACGACTTCAAACAGGCATTCGAAATTCCTCTTGGGCGCGCCGGCGAAATTATCGAGGAAATGCAGCAGTCGCTTAAAAACAAACAGCCTGGCCAGATTGATAGCGAGGCGGTGCAATTGGTGAAGGGTGCGATTCGTCGGGGTGAGGCACGTGCCGGGACCCGAACATTTGGCATACCGGCCAACCAGCTTCATTTTCTCGATATGCCGTTTTACGAAACGGGTCGTGTGCGGAAAAAACCGCTCGGCGAAGACGACATTGCATTGACGGTGGAATTGTTGCAGAAGCTTCGGCCACACCAGGTTTACGCGGCCGGCGATCTTTCCGATCCGCATGGAACCCATCGAACATGTCTCAGCGCAGTCTTGCAGGCTTGCCAGCGTGTTGACGTGGAAGCGTGGTTTTCGGATTGCCAAGTCTGGCTGTACCGCGGTGCCTGGCAGGAGTGGAATCCTCATCAGATCGACATGGCTGTCCCCTTGAGTCCCGAAGAACTATTGCGTAAGCGGAATGCGATTTTCAAGCATGAATCGCAGAAAGATCGGGCACTGTTCCCTGGGCCCGATATTCGAGAGTTCTGGCAAAGGGCCGAAGACCGCAATCGCAGAACGGCCCAACTGTACGATGCCCTGGGGCTTGCCGAGTATGAAGCGATTGAAGGCTTCGTCCGCTGGAATCCGGGCGAGGAATTACCCTAAGGGTAGCAGATTCACAAACCGTTATGACGACGTGCGGCGTCGCGACTTGCGGCCCGTTGGCGTTGCTCCCCACTCTTTGGTGAGCGATTCAAATACTTCAGGCGCTTCGTATCGGACGACTCCTTTTGCCTCGGGCATAGGGCCGATTAAGCCTCGAAACACCGGCATGCCGCGGAGGCTCAGGTCGGTGCTGCAGTCGTCAATACCGATCTGAGTGTGCATTTTCAGCACAGATTCTTCATGCTGATAGTCACGGGTGCGGAGCTCACCGTTTTTACCTCGGGTTACGATTCGAATCGTTTTCTCTTCAGCCATCGAATGCCTCGTATCAATCGTCAAAACGGGTGAGAGGACTCACGGGAGAGAACTCAGGATAGTGTGATGTATCGGCGGCAGCCAAAGTTGCTAGCAAACTATTTTCAGCCGCCATGCAAACCTGGAACAGTGTGCGAAACCGGCATATCTGGTGGGGCCTTGGGCTTCCTTACAATGGACAGCCGAGCTGGCAGATTACGCCGATTCTCCGCCCAGCGGCGTCATTGATCTTGCGGGGCGTGACGTTTGTGCCGTTATTGCCCGTGGGAATCCAATCTGTCGAGAAGTACAGTGGCAAGGCGAATACACCTGAGGCAAACTTTGCGGGTGATGCTGTTAACTGGCATATTCATAGTTTCTTCCATACACTGACTCTCCTCGGCTTTCCCAACGGACAGCAAGTTATTTGGCAGAGGAGAGGAATCATGACACCAGATGAATTCATTCAAGAGTACGAAACTTCAAACCGGACACACGGCCTCGAACATACGCTCAGTTTAATCGATAAGAATGCGATCTACTGGTTCAGCGACGGAACTTGTCACATCGGCAAGAGGGGCAAGCATTCACTTGGCTGTTGAATAATGGAACAATTCTTGTCTCCAATCGTTGATAGAGGAATTGAATGAGGTCTTGGTTCGCGACAAATTCAGTCGCTATGTTACACGCGAACAACGCAAGAGATTTCTTGAATCGTTGATCTGTGAATCCGAATTGGTGGAAATCATTGAGAAGGTTGAAGTTTCGCCGGTTGCCAGAGGGAACCTGATCGATGCTGCGTTGGCTCTGGAGTGGCTGGGTAATACGGCGGAAGAGGAAGGAGCGCCGGTTTTCTTTGAGACAGCACCGGTTGAGGCCGTGGCCGAATCGGCGGCTCGAGCAGACGACCTTAT
The DNA here is from genome assembly GCA_029259915.1 of Planctomycetota bacterium. Lineage (GTDB taxonomy): Bacteria > Planctomycetota > Planctomycetia > Pirellulales > Lacipirellulaceae > Bythopirellula. The sequence goes on from JAJDED010000020.1 coordinate 205,192, forward strand.
CCCAGCGTTCACCGAAACTTCCGAGCTTGGTGCGATTGTATCTCGCACACTTGAAGTCGAAGATATCGACAAACCATGGCTGACTGACGAACTGCTTGAGAAAATATTCGGTTAAAACCAGTGGCAGTTTTGTCGATCTTCAGCGTCTTCCACTCATGAGATCAAGCTGGTAGATGGGAAGATGTCGGTAGTAAACTTCGAGCATGTAGGTAGATAAGCATGTGACAAACAATCGCCCGCCGGCGTCTCCCCAACGATCGCCTTGCGGGTCCCAGCTTCCCCGCTCGCGCCCTTTGCGGACTTGATTGTCGGGAATCACTGTGCGCATAGTTTGGTTCCAGGTGCGCCAATGCCTATTTTCCATGTGGTGACAGACCTGGGTGGCGTAGTACCAGTAATAGGCGTCCCGATCTCCATTTTCCCAAGATGGCAGATTTTCGAGCAGCAAGTCGGCACCCTGCTGCAATCTCGAATCGGAATACGACCACCCCAGATACTGGCGGCAAAGCAGGCCTTCGGCAGACATGCTTAGCGTTGCTGCGGTGTTGGGCTGATAGGAATATCGGCTTCCCGATTGCCGACTAAGTGAATCGAGGAACTCCGAGATGCGATCCAAGGTGGGGCTGGGTACGCTGAGCCCTGCCATCCGCGCGCTTTGCAAAGCCATGACAAACCAACCGGTGACCGACAGATCGCTTCCCGACCCGGGAAAGTAGCGCCAACCCCCTTCGGGAGCTTGAATGCGAACACAGTAATCAATCGCCCTCTGGGCCGGTTTGCGATACTGCTCGTTTTGCGTCATGCCGTACAATTCACAGATCGCGATGGTGCAGAGCGCTTGGGTGTAGAGTTGCCCGTGCCCACGGCCCGTGTGAAAAAAGTTGCCATTTTCGTCTTGTTGATCCAGCAAGCTTTTCCAAGCGCGGCTTACGATCTTCGTGAAAGGTTCTTTGGAATCGCCGTGCGGTGTGTATCCAGCTCCTTGAAAAGCGATCAATGCCATGGCCGTGGCCGCTTCTTGATTTTCGATGCCGATGCCATCGGCATACTTGCCGGTCATACTCCACAGGCCTTTATTGCCCTGATTGCGCGCCAACCAGCGCAAAGCTTCCAATACCGCCTGTTGGGTTCCCGCCGTGCCGCCATACGCGTCGAGCAACGCCTGCTGCATTCCATGTTCTCGACCCGAGAGCGCCATCCGGATTGGCGGCGCATCGGTTTGCAACGGGGTGTGCAGCAGCGGGGAACGGATTTCTGGAGTACTGTTGGCGAGCGAATTTTCTAGTGTCGGAATTTCTTCGGGAGCAAGTGCCGACTTGAAATCGGGTTGCGACAAATCGAGGGGCACGTCGACATCGGTTCCGCTCAAGTCTTCTTTGTAGTTATCTCGGTAGTCGAATTGGAGCAGGAGCTCTTCTGGTACTTCGGGAGCAAAAAACGCCAGTCCCAACAGAATTACCGCAAGCATGTGCAACGCCGCGCTAAACAGCCATGGCGGTGCGTCGTACGCGATATCGTTCAAAGAAAAAAGTGGCGGAAGCGTCGAACGCTTGGCAAGAGCTTGCCGACCCACAGCGCGACCGCCCACGTCGCTGGGCCCAACGGTATCACTCGCGGATGCCGAAAAAATATCAGAGGAATCGCTCACGGAACCGGACTTTTGGACTGACTGGGGACTTCCCTCAGCGCACACGCCTAAAAGGCCATCGCCGACAGGCAGGCAAGGCTCTGAGCGTGACATAGCCGATTTCTCCGTTCCGTGCGTCTTTGCAGGGCCAAGATAGACCGTAATCGAAATTTGGCAAAGACTATCTTTAGCTTATCCCGCCCCTGTGCCGCGGGCAAGCAACCTCTTCAATCCCTTGTTTGCCCCGCGAAGCCGCAAGAGGCAGTTCGCTTGGGACGCTTAATTTCCTATCAGCCATAGATCGACACTTTGGTTGGGGAAGCCACTTGTCGGATAGGACTGCGGAATGTTATAATGAGCGATCACATGACGCGGGGTGGAGCAGCCCGGTAGCTCGCGAGGCTCATAACCTCGAGGTCGCAGGTTCGAATCCTGTCCCCGCCACTTTTCAGATCGTCAAAAGCCCTGGGTATTCAGGGCTTTTTTCGTTGTTGGAGCATTATTGCGAATTGGGGCCTATGGCAGCTAGTCGGACTGCGCTGGAGACGGCTCCGGCTGAGAAGCCAGGCAATGCAACATAAGCTGGCTGAATCGGCGTTGCATCGTGTACCAACAGCCCATGCTGGCCGACGAACAGTGTGTGAAAATCATCGATCACCAAATCGTAGCTGTCGATTGTAAATGCATCTTCGACTTGTCCAACCGTAGGCTCCTGATGTAACCCATGCAGCGGTTGTCCTTGAGTGAGCTTCGAAACACGTTGCCAGCCCAATCCAGTGGCCCAGATCACATGTCCAGGGGCGCTATGCAATGATGTTTCGCCCATGTGGATTTTAGAAACTGGTATTTCGCGCGGATTCCCAATAGCCAGCACAAGTTTGTAAGCAAGTTCTCCTGTTTGTGGAGCCTGCGAGAGAACGTAATCACCCGGACGGACGGTCTCGACGGCCTGTTTTCCTTGGTGAGTCCACACCAATGTCCCACGGGCTAATCCCCGCAAATGCTGGTTCAAGAGCGCGGCATTGAATTGTTGCCTGGCTCCGGACGCTGCCAGATCTGGATGTTGGTCCAGGTAATTGCTCCACCAGTTCCACCAAGATTTTGGAAAGGCTTTTAGTTTTTCTCCCGTCACTTCCACAAGCACTTGCCCAATGCGCTCGTTTTGGGCCGTTATTGCTTGATTGCGTTGTCGGAGTGCTTGATCCTCGCGCTGGGCATCTGCTTGGGATGCCGTAGCTACTCTATTTTTTCGTGCTGTGTAGTTTGGGTCTTCATCTCCAATGACGGTGCCGATTCTTTCATAGTTATCTCGAGTTGGAATTGTGTATCCGGGAATGGTCTCCTCGATCATCAGATCTCGCCGATAAACCAAGCGTGGTGGCGAGCCACACCCTCCGCCAACTACGCGGCTGCTATGTCCAGGATAACGATCTCTAAGGACCGTTCTTTCCGGAACACGGACAGCGGGGGTAGTCGACCTGTACTTGAAAACATTTGCGGCGCGATATCTTTGCCCGGGTACGTTTCGGTAGGATTGCCGACTTGTTTCAACTTGGCGTCCAGCGGGACCTTCTTGCGAATAGGAATAATCGGTAACGATTCGATTGCCAATCTCGTGGACACTTACAGAGCCTTCGATTGGCATGCTCATTGCGGCGAGCAGCGCGGGAACGTACTCTTCGTAGTTTCTCTCCTTCAATTGATCGATCGCGATGTAGCGGACCGATTCCCGAGGTGAATTCACGGCAAACCGCACGATAGTTTCTACCGCCTCGGGGCTGGGGATATTTCCTAATGTTTCGACCAATTCCGATTCCAGGCTCGCGGCGACCTCTTCGGAGGGTGCCTTCTCGGTGAATTCCGCCACGAGCGCAGGCACTGCTGCGGGATCGCGGATTTGACGTAGTTCTTTTCGCGCTTCCAGACGTTTATCAGGGTTGTTTTTTTCGATTTCTCGACGCAGCCTTGATGCCGTTGGCTTCCATTTTTTCTGTTGCCGTGCGAGCCACTGCTCCTGTTCTTGAGCCCATTCGAATTCGTTGTGAGACATCAAGAAACCATTATGCCATCGCAGGTCGAGGGCGTTGAGCGCGCCTCGATGCTGAGGTGAGAACCGCAACACGTGCAGCCAGTGCATGTCGGCAATTTCTTGGAGTGCATTTTTTTGGCACCATTTGGCAAGTCGCTCGTGATCTTGAGGTGTGTCGCGCGCGCTGTTCCGTAACTTGTAGTATTGAGAGAGTTGCACATCTTCTGTGGCAATCTGACGTGTCTTATCGATGGACATCCAACGATTGCCGTCTTGGATTTCTCCGGCATACCAGTGGGCAAGTCGAGATCCGCCTTCTTTCTGGCGGGCTTGCTTCATAAGTTGGTCGCGCAGTGTGTGGCTGTCGAGCGCCTTCAGACGGGAGACCAGCGCTTCGCGACTTGTGATAGCGTCGGCGCGGATGTCTCCTGGTCCGATCGCGATATCATCCGCAGCTTTCAACGGTTGGCTGATACCCGCTGCAGAGCAGAGAAACCAAGAGACAATAATTGTGACGAGCGCATCGCCATGAAAGAATCTTCTACCCATAGCCCTTCTCCTGTTCCCGAAGATGAATGAGCCAACGACCTCCGCCTCAACAAGTAGTCTATGTCAAAACGCGGATAAATTGCAAAGCGAATTTGCCCTTGAGTTTTCGAGGGTGTGTCGAAATGTGGACACTAATAGATTCAGCTTTGACTATTTGGGAAGTTCACAATTGAGAATTCCTTGGAGACTATCCTTAGTTCATTTACAGGGAATGCCATCCTGGGTAACAGCCGCTTCATCACCTGTGGAGTATTGATTACCGTGGAGCTGTCATAGGTCTTAGTCATCGAAGTTCAGACAATTTTCAATGTTACATAGGGTTCGGATGGCAAATCGTTGAATTACTAGAAAAATCTTTTGATACTATTGACGCTGCCGGATACTCGCATAGAATCAACATAGACAGACCGTCTGTCTTTGCTAATTCCGGAGAGTCAAGTCTATGAATATCGAGCAGGTTACCGATGGGGAACTCTCGATCTTGGAAGTTATCTGGGAACAAGAAGCTCCAACTAGCCGTGATATTGCGGCCGCCAATTATAAGCAGGTAAATGATTCCAAAATGGCCTCGGTGCAAAAACTTCTTGAGCGGCTGGAGGCTAAGGGTTGTGTGGGCCGTGATCGCCGCGAACGAGCCCATCGCTTCCACGCCTTGGTGAGTCGTGAAGATTTCCTCCACGACCGGCTGCGGGCGTTGGCTAATCGGCTTTACGACGGCTCGATCGCTCCGCTTGTGACGACTCTGCTCCGATCAAAGGGACTTTCAAAAAAGAACCGCAATCAACTTCGCGAACTCATCGACGAACTCTGGCCATCGGAAAAATGATCTCACCATTAACCATTTGATCGTGACAACCCATGAACCTTTTTTGGGAAATCATCGCCAGTAATGCCATTGTCGCTACGGTCCTGGCGATCTGCATTATGCTCCTGAGCCCCATGTGGAAGAATCCCGCCGCTATTCATTTACTATGGGTGGTAGTGTTGCTAAAGCTCTTTATGCCACCAATTATCACAGCACAAACCCACTTTGCCGTAAATTGGTTGCCTTCTGCAGATAGCTCCAAATCTGTTGACAAAATTTCGCCCTCGTTCACACTTGATGTTGCTAAGCAAGCTGTTCCCGGTGCCTCTATAAATCTGCGCGGTACGGACCACCCCTACGCCGCCGCCAATACGCACCATGCGCAGCAGGATCAGTTGAACGTGGCTACCGATAGCAAGCTTTTAACTATCCTCACCAGCGTCTGGATTTGCGGCAGTTCCTGTATTGCTCTGGTCTATGTATTCCAGATTTGTCGTTTTGCAAGCCTCTTGAAGAAGGTCGAGCCATCTCCACAGGTCATCTCGAGGATGGTCACACAGTTTGCGAGCAGACTTGGTCTGAGACGAATCCCCAACGTGTTGATGACGTCTCGCGCACTTCCGCCTCTGGTCTGGTCGCTTGGAGGCCGGCCGCGTCTGATTCTGCCTTCCGAACTGTTTGCCCGATTGAGTGGAAATGCTCAGGCCATGATCCTCGCTCATGAGCTCACCCACGTCTGCCGTCGCGACGATCTCGTTCGACTCCTTGAACTCGTGGCAACGACACTTTTCTGGTGGCATCCCGTCGTATGGTGGGCATGTTCACGATTGCGCGATCTCGAGGAACAGTGCTGCGACAGCCGAGTGCTGGAACTGGTCCCGGATCAAGCAAGGACCTATGCCGCAGCTTTAGTCGATACCTTGGAATTCCTCTCAGAGCACCCTCGCGTCCCCGTTTTACTGTCTACCGCAGCCTATTCCACTGGCTCGCTATCAAGGAGAATACGAATGTTGACCAAAAACCGGACGAACCGTCTGAGTGTTCTGAGTGCCGCGTTTGTCGTGGGAATCGTTGCCGTCCCACTGGTTGTCGTTTTAGCAGCCGACGTTCCAGAACCGACGAACAAGATTGCCACGCCGGCTCACGATTCTGCCGCCGCTACCGGAGCTATTTTAGGTGGTCGTGTGACGAACGAAGCAAGTGAACCTCTGGCAGAGGTTCGTGTGCGAGTTGCCATTCCCGCCACGGAAATGCGATTCGTCGACTCGAGTACAGAACACAAGCTGTTTGAAACTAAATCGGATGTCAACGGAGAGTATCGGCTGGAACTTCCAGAAATCACAATACCCACGACTATCTCCATTGATGCTATGAAGCCCGGTTATCGTAAGTTGGCAGGAACCTTAATGGGTGGCGGCGATGCGCGGTATATCGAAGTGGCACCTGGCGTCGCAGCCGAAGCGTCCTTCGCACTCAAGCCCTCGCTCTATCTGGCAGGCATTATCGTCGACGAAAGTGGTAAGCCTGTGGTGGCTGCGAATATCTCCGCAAACGCCAGGTACGCCCGTTCTTCGGGCGGGGTCGAGAGAACCGTGAGCAACTCCGATGGCTCATTCGAACTTTTCAATTACTCCATCAAGCCCTTCGCCCACGGTGACAACATTGCAAAAGGAGCTGTTGGGTTTTCTCATCCAGATTACGTCAGTAGTAAAATTGATGATATTTACGCACTTCCGCAAAACCAGCGTGAAGCTCTGCGGATAAAGCTTCTCACTGGTCTCAAAATTTCAGGCACGGTGCTCGACGTTACGGGACAACCAGTCTCAAACGTGATGATCAAAGCGACGCGAAAGAACGGATCGCATCGCAAAGCGACTATGACCGACGCCAGGGGCAAGTTCGTCTTGCGCGGGCTTGTCGAAGGAGCAACTACACTTCGTGTACACGCCCTAGATCTAAAGCAAAAGATTAAGCTGTCTCTCGACCTTGATAGCAACAAGAAAAATTTTGCAGTTCAGTTGCAGGAGATTTCGCTATCCGTCAAGCCCAAGGCCATTTCAGTTCTCGGCATGCAACTCACCGATGTTACACCAGAATTGCAGGCGGCCTACGATCTCCATAATGAACGAGGAGCGCTGATTCTCGATCCGGGCAAAGATTTTGAACGCTTGGAAATCGGCAAGCTCGCCGAAGGCAATATCTTTTGGCTTGTAGGCGAAAAACGCATCAACAGTGTTCGTGAGTTTATCAATCAAATCCTCGCCGAAGCCAGCACTCAAGACACCGACGTTTACTCGATTCGCGTCGTCTACAACTTCAGCAGACTCAATACAGACGGTTCGAATACGCAATATCTGAAGCTTGTGAAGGACGACCTGGAGCACCTGAGAAAAATCTTAGCCCTGCTAACTGACGACTCTTGAACAAACCGATGTCAGTCAGTCTGTTCCGAGCAGGGCGATTCTTCGGAAGGGTGGGCGGCCGGGTCGCCGCGGAGTTGGTTGATGGCGTTGTGTGCGGCGCGTTGTTCCGACTCTTTTTTGCTGCGTCCCCAGGCGGCAGGGAAACGCTGCTGGGCCACTTGGGCGGAGATCTTGAAGCATTTGCTGTGGTCCGGGCCTTTTTCGTCGAGCAGTTCGTAGACAGGGGTCGTTCCGTGTTCGCGTTGCGCGAATTGCTGAAGTTGCGATTTGTAGTTGTCTCCGTAATCGCTCTCAACGGTCCGTTCAATCTCTTTTTCTACATGCCGCAAAACGAACGCCTTGGCAGGTTCCATGCCGCCGTCCAAATAGATTGCGGCGATCAATGATTCCAACACCGCGGCAACCACGGATCGCGGGATTTCTGGATCGGCAGCCATTCCTTTGCCCAACAGCAGGAACTCCTGGAGACCGATATTCTCGCTAATCTGCGCACAGGTATCTCGGCTAACGACGACCGATTTGATCTTGGTCATTTCGCCTTCAAGATACTCAGGATACTTGAGATAGAGCTGCTCGCAGACGACGACTCCCAGAATCGCATCTCCCAAAAACTCCATGCGTTCGTTCGAGGCGAGACGATGCGATACCCCCGAGGCATGCTTCAAGGCTGCATCCAGCAAGTGGGGATCGGAAAATTGATAGCCGATGCGTTGCTGACAGGCTTCAAGATCACAGGACGAGAGGCCGGTCGTATCGTTCGTCGAGTTGGTGCTCATCGAGTTTTGCAGGAACGAGTAAAGCTTTTCAGAATCCGCCGCGATGTGCGCGTTGCCATGCGATCTTAAAACCGTAAAAATAGAAGAAAATGCCTGACGCTACCGTGCCATGCGCAAGTATTTAGGCTAATCTTGATCTTGCCATCTGTCAATCGAAACTGGATGCCCTCGACCGATGGGAATCAACTCCAAGCCAGCTTAGAATCCAGTGAAATAGGGACCTGAAACTCGCTTCGTAAACATGGGATGGGGCTTGCTCTGCCCGGATGTCGGTAATCAAACTGAAAGGATGAACCGCCAAGTTCGCCAAGAAATACGAAAAATATACATTTTTCAAGCAAACAAACCGTCTCCGACAAGTGATATGAAGTCGAGCCTTAAGGAATCGAAAATAAAGTTCCTTGGCGCTCTTGGCGTCCTTGGCGGTTTTTACTTTTAGAATTTATGCACAGTTCGAAAACACTGCCATGATCAATACGCTCTATTTACCCGAATTACGCGAGATGCTTGCAGATGGCGATGACGTCGGCTTGCGAGAGTTCTGTGTGGCGCTTCATCCGGGCCGGACGGCCGAGTTTATGGAAGGGCTCTCGGCCCAGGAATCGTGGCAAGTGATCCGTGCTACGGATGTGATGACTCGGGTCGAAATTTTCAAGTTTCTGGAGAAAGAAAAGCAAGTCGAGATCATCGAGACCGGCGATCCTGCCGAGCTGAGCAGTTTAATCGCTGACATGCCGCCGGACGATCGGGTCGATTTGCTGAATCGCGTGACGCCAGCGGTTGTCGAGGTCATGTTGCCGCTGGTGCCGGAAGAAGAGCGGCGCGACATTCTTCGGTTGAGCCAGCATCCCGAAGGTACCGCCGGTTCGGTGATGACGACCGACATTGCAACGCTGTCGGAAACGATGACCGTGGGCGAAGCATTGCAAGAGATCGGCCGCCAAGCCCAGGGGCTTGAGACGATCTACTACATCTATATTGTTGACGGCGAAAATCATCTACGTGGATTGGTTTCTGCCCGTCAACTTGTCACACGGCTTGGAAAACCGGACACCAAGCTTGCCGAATTTATGGAGCGCGATCTGGTCACTGTGGAAGCGACCGACGATCAAGAACAGGTGGCAGCCAAGGTGGCGGATTTCGATTTCTTGGCAATTCCGGTCGTCGATCACGAACAGCATCTGGTGGGAATTATCACCCATGACGACGTGATCGACGTTTTACGCGAAGAAGCCGAAGAGGATGCGTACCATGCTGCTGCGGTCGCACCGCTGCAAGACAGCTATTTGCAGACTTCACTTGTCGAGTTGGCGTGGAAACGCGGCTTTTGGTTGTTCACTTTGTTTGCCGCAGCACTGCTTACCGCTTTCGCGCTGAAAAACTATGAATCAGCTATCGATCAGGTCACTTGGCTAGTGTTCTTTATACCTTTGATCATGTCGAGCGGCGGCAACACGGGCGGACAGTCGGCAACGCTGATTATTCGGGCACTGGCCAACAACGACATCACGCTGGCCGATTCTCGGCGAGTGATCATCCGCGAATTGCAGACCGGATTGGCATTGGGCGGAGCGCTGGCAATTTTGGGTTACCTGGTCGGGCTGATGCTTCTCGACGGGCCGACTGCCTACGAGCTGCTGGTGATCCCCATCACATTGTTGGTCGTCGTGTTGTTTGGCGCTTTTTGTGGCGCGACGCTTCCGCTGTTGTTTCGCCGGCTGGGAGTCGACGAGGCACTGATGAGCACGCCTTTTGTGACAGTGTTGATCGACATCGGTGGGATTATCATCTACATGACGGTGGCGATGAAGATGATCGGGGCGCTCTCGCAGCTTGGGGAATAGAACGCGGATTAGCGCGGATCAGACGGATTATGATGAACCCATGAATTCTGAACCTAAAGACATAAAAGATCTTCTCCGCAAATTACGTCGACAGAAAAGATTCCCCTTCCCTAAGCCCCGGACACGACTTAATGCACCAAAAGCACAAGGAGTATACGTCATCTACTGTGGAGACAGGGTGATGCATGTTGGTCGGACGCTTCGAGGTAAAGGAGGAATACATCAGCGTCTGAACAACCACCTCCATGGACAATCATCATTCACCGCTGTGAAATTCGATCGCATGGGTTGGAAACTTCGCAATGGATACGAATATCAATATCTTGAAGTTCGTAATTCCAGGAAACGAGCACTGCTCGAGGCATATGCAATAGGGATGTTGTGCCCAAATCATATTGGCTTGGGCGAATGACCAATTTGGCAGTTGATCCTAGACATCAAGCATCGGCTGGCCGACGTACATTTGTAGGACTTGGCTCTGCACTTTGATTGCGCGGATGAGTACCCAGATTTGGTCGCGCGAGAACTTCTCGGGATCGGAACTCGCCAAGTCTTCGAGTTCCTGGGTCATGGCGGCATGTTGGTCGGTTGCCGCTTGCAGCTTCATGCCGACTTCGCTCCAGGCAGACCTTAGCTTGTCGGGCTCTTGAAGCTGGTCGAGTTGCTCGGAGTCGTTAGCCAATAGCAGGCAGAGCCGGGCAACATCTTGGGTGGATGCTTCGGGCTGGAGTTGCTGAATTTTTTCTGCAAGTTCGTTGCAATTCATGATGTGGTTCTCGCCTCTTGCTGATTCAAATACTTGTAGTTCGTCTTCGATCGCCTGACGGCTCACCTGTAAAAAATTCAATGTTGCCAGACCAGAATACTAAAGACGTGCGAGGAGGTTACGGTCGGGAACCTGGGCTCCAAATACCACGATCCATGCAAGTGTAGCTTATCGTTGCAGCCGAGGAGGAGGTGCCATAAGTCTTTTTTGTAAAAGGCGTTGTGGCCAGTCTTGAGGGCGGCTTTGCGTGGGGTGGGATCCTATTGCCGCTGGCGAACCTGTGGGTGACGATTCGGCTCTGCAGACGTAGAGAGGGTAGCACGGGGAGCAGATCAGACGTAAAACGGAGGGCGAGGGTTGTCTTTCCCTTACAATCCATTTGAAACGATGAACATCCATGCCCAGTTTAAGCGTTAATATCGATCACGTCGCTACCGTGCGGCAAGCCCGCATGACGAACGAACCCGACCCGGTGTGGGCCGCCACGCTTGCCGAATTGGGGGGGGCCGAGGGTATCACGCTCCATTTGCGCGAAGATCGTCGGCATGTTCAAGAGCGAGATCTTCATCTGCTCGGGCAGACGGCAGCGGTGCGGTTGAATCTCGAATTGGCTTGCAGCGACGATGTTCTTAAGATTGCCTGTCAAACGAGGCCATTCCAGGCGACTTTGGTGCCCGAGCGCCGCGAAGAGGTGACGACCGAGGGTGGTTTGGATGTCGCCGGCAACCCGGCGCACGTAGCCGATGCGGTGAAGCGACTTCAGGATGCGGGCATCGTGGTGAGTTTGTTTATCGACCCCGATCGGGCACAAATCGACGCGGCAGTAGCCTCGGGTGCCAATGCGGTGGAGTTGCACACGGGTGCTTATGCACATGCGGCAGCGGAGTTTTCGGCGGCGGACCAATTGCAAGTATTACACGATGCAGCTGCGCAGGTGGTTTCAGCCGGGCTGACTTTGCACGCGGGACATGGGCTCACCTATCGTAATGTTCGTCCGGTGGCAAAAATCCCGCAGATGTGCGAGCTGAACATTGGCCACAGCATCATTTCCCGCGCTATTATGGTCGGTTTGGAACAGGCGGTTCGGGATATGAGCCGGTTGGTTTCATCGTAGGCTCCCATTTTCTGGAATCGTCGGAAGTTGCTGCGAGGCAATTGCGAGCAAGCGGCATTTGACGCTATGATGTCCTGCAGTAATAGACTTAAGCGTTGCGAAAGAAGAGGAACGATTCAATGGCTACAAAGGGAGAACAGTTTGCGGGGCTGTCGGTTGCGATGGTCACGCCGTTGAAGGATGGGGCGGTCGATTACGATCGCATGCGGGAGCATATTGAATTTCAGATCGAAGCGGGAACGACCTGTTTGTGCCCGGTGGGGACCACGGGCGAGTCGCCCACACTTTCGCACGACGAACACGAACGTGTGATCAGCTTTGTGTGCGAAACCGCGGCTGGGCGGATCAAGGTGATGCCAGGCACGGGGTCGAACAGCACGGCCGAGGCATTGCGGCTTACCAAGAGCGCGGAAAAAGCGGGGGCCGATGCCGCGTTGCAGGTGGCTCCCTATTACAACAAGCCAACACAGCAGGGTTTTTACGAGCATTTCAAATGCCTGGCCGAACAGACAGGCTTGCCGCAGTGTGTTTACAATATCCCCGGTCGGACCGGCAAAAATATCGAGCCGGAAACGATTGCCCGACTGGCCGAGCTTGAAAATATCGATCTGGTGAAAGAAGCAACCGGTTCGTTGGATCAGGCTTCGGCAATTATCAACCAGACGAATCTCACGGTTCTGAGCGGGGACGACAGTCTGACGTTGCCGTTGATGTCGGTCGGCGCGCGGGGCGTGATTTCCGTTGTGGGCAATATCGTTCCGCAGGATATGATTGGGCTGGTGCAGGCAGTGGAATCGCAAAACATGGAACAGGCCCAAGAGTGGCATCATAAATTGTTTCCTCTTTGTCGCGACATGCTGGGGCTATCGACGAATCCTATTCCGGTGAAAGCGGCCATGAAAATGCTGGGACGGGATTCTGGCGAGTTGCGTTTGCCTATGACGCCGCTCACTGCCGCGGAAGAGACTTCGCTACGCGACACGCTTGTGGGCTATGGCTTGCTTTAGATCACCGAGGCGTGCGACGCTTGGCTGGTGATTTGTGCCCCTTGATTGCAGGGTGCGGCGATGGATATCGTGGTGTCGGCAAATTCTCGAAGCGATTGAAGCTGTTCTTGCAAACGCATTGCTGCAGCGTGACTCTCGGTGAAGGCGAAAACTGTCGGCCCCCAGGAGGACTGTCCGACGCCGGCAATGCCCATGTCGCGAAGCACCCTGACGAACGCGGAAATTCTCGATGAAGCGAACGGGCTTCCCTGAATCGCACTGAAGCATTCCCCAGCCAACAGGCCGTACTGGTAAACGGCCTCGCCGAAGGAATCGAAATTGTTTTGCACTGCTGCGGGGAAAATTTCATAGACGGCCAGACGCAGGAGTTCGTCGGTGACACCTTGCGGTACAGGCGGTAGTGAGGAGAAAGCGTCACGTTCGGTCTGGCCAGAGATTCCCTGCTCGGCCCGATGCTGAATTAGCAGAATGTGCCAATCCTCGGGAATTGCAGCGCGCCGGATCATTCTGCCGAACAAATCCCCCGGTTGATACCCGTCTTCAAAAATCAGACCTCCTCGTTGAAATCCATAGCAGCCCACCGCGCTCTTGTTGCCGCGTCCGGCTACGGCGACCAGTTCTTCTAAATCGACAGTGTTTTGATTACATAGCTTGGCCACGGCCGAAATAACTGCGAGCGATAATTGTGTTCCACTTCCCAGCCCAGAATGTGCTGGCGGCGCCTTCTTCACGTCGACTCGCAAAGCGTCGAATGTTTCTGGAGCCCAATGGGCGAGCGCTTGTTGTGCAAAAAGAGTAGCCCGCTCGTGATTTGGTCCCGACGAGGTCCAGTGGTTAGCAGTCGCGATTTCCACTACGGTTCGCGGTTGGGCGATCATCATCCCTAATCCGCCGAAGCTTGGTCCGTCTTGTTGCGCGAAACGGAGCAAACCGAAATGCAGGCGGCTGGGGGCGGAGACGCAAACCTTGGTGTTCATGGTTGAACCTCGCACAGCGAAGGTGCGTCAGTTTCTTCGACAAACTCCTTAAGCAATGCAAACGCTTCGTGTTCAGCTTGGGAGCCCGTTTTGAAAACCAGGTTTTCCAGTCGCCGAAACTCCTCGGAGATCTCCTCCGCGCTAATCATTCGCAGCCGCGTTGCCAGAATTGCCGCTTCAATGACCGCGTGTTTGGCACGGTTGAAGCCAAAAAAATCTCTCTGGCGTCCTTCGCCGACGTTGCGTGCTATGATCTGCGTGCGCTCATCTCGCTCGTCGATTGTTTCGACTTGGAACTCTACCCAGCGGCAGGCGTCGGCAAGTACCGATCCCTCGATTTTGGTGGCAGGGAACGTTGGCGGAACCGGATCGATTTTTCCCACGGCCGCCTTAGCGATCAGCAGAACATCGTCCGTCACATGGAAAACTCCCTGGCCGGTCCGCTTGAGATTCGTAAACGTGGTTGACGTTTGGTAAGGACGCAGGACGAGCCGATCGATTGGTTCATCCACGATCGGTCCCATGGGCGAAATATTTAATGTTCCGTCTTCGTTGATGGTCGTGACCACGCCTTCGAGAATGCGCCCCGTTTCACCCAGTTGTGGTAGTAAGTTGTCCTTCATAGCATTTCCCTCGACGTTCAAAACGTAACCGGTTCGCAGAGGATTGGTTGAATTGTTTTTGCAAGCATTTGTTGTTCTGTAGCGGCAAGTTGTTCGACATTGTCTGTTGCATTACAACCAGCCAGTGCCAGAAAATTTGCCAGAAGTCGATATCCGTGCTCGGTCAGAATTGCCTCGGGATGAAATTGCACTCCAAACACCGGATAGTCAACGTGTTCCAGAGCCATGATCGTGCCATCACCGCTCCTTGCAGATACTTTTAACTGTGCAGGGAGCGACTCGGGTTGGACCACCAGCGAATGGTATCGGCAAGCACTAAATGTCTCTGGGATACTTGCGAATAAGGGCGTGCCGTTGTGTGTGATGGACGAAGTCCGACCGTGCATTGGCTCCGTGGCCGGAACTACCTTGCCTCCTAACGCGGTGGCGATTGCCTGGTGGCCTAGGCAAACACCAAGCAGGGGAATCTCCGTATGCAATTCTCTAACAATGTCTTCGGAACAACCCGCTTGCTGTGGAGTACAAGGGCCGGGGGATAAAACGATTGCTTGAGAACGCAACCGACGGATGCTTGGGACATCGATCGCGTCGTTGCGCACCACAAGCGTCGCCTGCCCCAGCTTTTCCAAGTACCGGGCAAGGTTGTGTACGAAGCTATCGTAGTTATCAATCAGCAAAATCATATTGTTCATTTCAAAATATTTACCACGACGGCACGACAAGCACTACGTGGTAGCCGCAACGCAAGTTAAATCAACGACAGGTGTCTCCGCAATAACCCAAAAAAATTCTGTAAAACTGCTCTCCGTTTATCAGTCAGGCTACGAACTGAAGAAAAAACATTGATAAACTTTATTTCGTTGTGGCCGTTGTGCCGTCGTGGTTCAATCCTATACAAAAAAAGTTGATCACTCACGTAAAGCATCAAGCATACCGCGGGCTTTTTGCCAGGTTTCTCGATATTCGTCTTCCGGGTTGCTTTGTGCGACAATCCCTCCGCCAACCGGCAATTGCCACCAGCCTTTGCTGGCGGTGATGGTTCTTATTAGGATACTGCTGTCCATCTGCCCGTCAAAGCCGATATATGCCAGCGAACCGCAATAAGCGCCGCGTGCCGTGGGTTCTAGCTCAGCGATAATTTCCATCGCGCGAATTTTCGGCGCCCCGGTGATCGATCCTCCGGGAAAACAGGCCCGCAGCAGGTCGAACGGGTCCGCATCGGGTTTCAATCGACCGCGAACTGTCGAAACCAAATGTTGGACGAAGGCATACGTTTCCAGCCGACAGAGCTGCGTTACTTCGATGCTTTCTGGCACACAGACTCGCGATAAGTCGTTACGCAGAAGATCGACGATCATGACGTTTTCCGCCCGATCTTTCTTGCTGGCCTGGAGTTCGTCGCCTGCAAACAGATCGGCCTCAGGCATGGCACTGCGGCCTCGGGTTCCCTTGATGGGCCGGGTTTCCACTTGGCCGTCGCTAGCCGTCAAAAAACATTCCGGCGATGCGCTACATATTTGCGAGGGTCCAAGATCAAGATATCCCGCGTAGGGTGCTGGATTTTTTTCTCGAAGTCGGAGATACAAGTCCACCGCGTCGGTCGTCGCGGGCGCAAGTAGACGCTGAGAGAGATTCACCTGAAACACGTCTCCGGCGTGAATGTATTCAATCGCCCGGCGAACCATCGCCATATAATCCTTGACAGACAGATTGCTGGTAACGCTAGGCACCTCGACAGAAAATTGGGGGGCCAGTTCAGCGCTCGGCAACTGGTTTCTAGTATATTCGATTGCTGGGGCAGGGGGGGAGCGTAGCAGTTTTTGCATTTCTGCAAGACGGCTGGTCGCACGTTCGCGGCGGGCGGGGGGAGTCGTTTCGGGAAATCCTTGCGATAGGATCCAGGCTTGACCCTGAACGTGGTCGAACGCGATTACCACATCATAGAGTCCGACGGCCAGGTCGGGCACCGGCAGATCGTCGATTGGGGCGTCGGGCAATTTCTCCCAACTGTGCGACAAACGGTAGCCGAACATTCCAGCCGCGCCGCCTTGGAAGGGCGGTAGGTCCTTGCGCGCAACGGAAGGATACTGGCGCCAGGCAGTTCGCAATTCTTCAAGAGGATCGCTCTCGTCGGCTGAAGAAGTCAACCAGGTAAATGGATCTGCGGCGACGAACGAGTAGCGTCCTTGCTTCGAGTCCTGCTCAGCACTGTCGAAGAAGATTGTATGCGGCAGATGGACCAATCGGCAAAACACGTCGACCGGCGAGAGGTCTGCCGGCAGGGGGGCCACCAACGGCAGATCATCCGCGGGTTTCTCAATGTTGGAAAAGGCACTTTGCGTCACGGCTTTTTATTCCCCGGACGTTTCTTTAAGTGATGCCTATTTTCGTGGCGGGTAGCCAAACCCCAGTCGAGTGGTTCGTCTTGCTGGTAGTTCTTTCCCAAGGTATTCGCGGTGATTGCTTTGCACATTTCGTAACCAAGGTAGAAAGCATGGCTGGCTTCGATCGGTTTTCGTTCGTTTGTCGATGATATGCTCTCCAGAAGACTCTCGAAGAGGACGAATGGATCGCGCTCGTGAAGATGTAAATCGGAACTGACAAGATGCACCTGGTCGTCTGCCGAAAAAATGCGGTAATTGTGATCCCGAATTTCTGCGGCAAGCTGGTCCAGTGCATCGTGTGAGGGTTCTACGATATCCGCGTCGCGGAGCATCAGCAGGCCAGGTTCGACGTGCTTGGGCAAAACTTTTTGTGCGACAGCATAGTGCATGAGCCGGCGTGCCAAGTCGCATTCGCGTACGCTGGTGCGCGCCCAGTTGATCACCTGTGTGGTAAGCACGCTGCGAATACCAAGTTCTTGGCAAAAGCCGAGCAGTAGCGTATTGATGCCTGCCGAGTCGGCGTCGGTCAACTCCGTGAGATTGCCGACGCCCATCATCATTTCTGCATCCGGATATTCCCGGCGCACGCGCAGATAACGTTCCAAGCTTTCGGCGAAGCCAAATGAGATCGGCTCGAGTATCGGGTCGATGCGTAGGGAAATTCCCGAGCGGTCCAAGTGATTGACGGTTTCGTCGAGACTGGCGAGATTGGTCGGTTCGTCGGGAATGGCGACAACTTCGACTCCCCAATCCCCAGCGGCATCGCGGTTTGAACTGTTGACGCTCAACACCAATTCGGCACCGGCGCGAACCGCTTGTTCGATTTCATGGCCATTAAAACTGTCGATCGATACGCGGTGGCCGTCGTCGCATAACGCTCGCACGGTTTGACCCACTTCTGGCCAGGTTTCCCCCGGCTCGCAACCGAGGTCGATCACGTCGGCCCCGTCACTTGCAAGCGCCTTGGCCGTATCTCGAAGCGTTGCCAGTGGGAGTCGCGGGCCGTGGTTGATCTCGGCGATGATTTCGACATCGTAAGTGCCATAATCATCGGAGATCTCTTCACGTGAAAAATGCGAATGGAGTCGGCGCAAATCCCTTGGGCCGAATTTGATGGGAATCTTGCTCGCCGCAAGTAATGGTGCGAGATCGCCCTCGCAATAACCGGGAAGCAAAACGAGTGTCGCCTGCTGGGGAACTTGGATGTGTTTGGCAATCCATGGCGGAGTCATCAGCGCTGCCACGGTGATGGGCAGTACATCGATTGAAAAGTCGAAGCCTACGTTATCGGCAAGTTGCGCAACGATCTTGCGAAGAGATTGTTGGGCCAAGCGACCGGTGACGAAATGGATATGCTCGTGGGACATGGCGATTCACGCTCGACGCTCAGGGCCGTCCGCCGTTCACGGGCAAAATATGGCCGGTAATGAAATCGGCAGCGGGCGAAACCAGGAATCTGGCCGCTCGGGCCACGTCTTCGGGTGTTCCCCAACGATTCAGCAATGCTTCGCTTTTTGCGCGATGTTGCCATTCTTCGGAAGCCGATTCTCCCCACGCGGTGCGAATCCAACCAGGTGCCAAACAGTTGACCCGCACTTGGGGAGCCAGCGATTTTGCCAAACTGCAAGTGAACGAGATGATCGCTCCTTTGATTGCGGCGAACATTTCACCACTGTCGCCTGCCATACCCGTTTCGGCCTGGTCCCAGCCCATGTTGAGAATCACTCCTTGGCCGCGCTGTTGCATTCGTTTTCCTATGTTGCGCGAAAGATGGATGGTGGCATGCACGTCGACTTTCCAAAGCTGTTCGAGTTTTTGCTCGAATGACCACGCGGCGGCATCCCCGGTCAAAACATCGGCACCGGCATTGTTGATCCAAATATCGATCGGTGCAATTTCCCAAGCCTTTTTCACGAGCAAATCCAGTTGGCTGATCTCGGCCAAGTCGCAGCAAAGGGCAGTAGATTCTACACCGAGCTGTTCTAATTCATTTGCAAAAGCGGACGCTGCCTCCTGCCGACGGTTGCCGTGGATCAAAACGTTGGCACCAGCGTGTGCAAGCTCGAGCGCAATCGCTCGGCCAATCCCACTGGTGCTGCCGGTGACTAGAGCCCATTTTCCTGTAAGCGGCGATTGGATGTCGTGGGACATGGGGATTGTATTTTTGATTTATGAATGATGAGTGATGAACAAATTAGCCCCATGCTCACCAATATTCCGTAATCCGCAATCCGAATTCCGCATTCAAAAGAGTGCGGTTGTCATCTGCCGGAGAGCGACCTAGGATAAAGTGTTTGAACCTGTAAACGCTCAATGTACCATTTGGCCGATGAGAATGTCGATGACTCAGGAACCTCAGGCAACGGATGACCACGCTTTTCAGACAGGGGCCCGTCGAGTCTGGTTCCCGTGGGTGTGGCCACTCTTACTGGCAGGAATCTGCACGGCTGCGTGGTTTGCTTGGGAAGATCGCGGGAAAGTCAACTCGCTGGTCCATGCGTCGATTATTCTTCTGACGCTGGGATGGATCGTTTGGCTTTTTTTAAGAAGTGGTTTTTCGGTTTTCAAACGGTGGAGTATTACACTCGTTTTGTTGGTTCTGGTAGCGGGCTACTATCTTCAGTGGTTGCCGATTGAAACGATCAACAATGGCGACGTGGGGGTTGTCGGTTGGCGGTGGCGTTGGTCGCGGCCCGATCAACAGTTGTCTTTGCCGGAGACTCAAGCTGCGGCTGCGCTCGATTGGCAAACCTCGTCGCTGGACTATCCGAAGTTTCTAGGCAATGGCTATTGGGCTGAGGCGCACGGTGTTGCCCTTGATCAGGATTGGGAAACCAACCGTCCGAAGGAATTGTGGCGGCGGCGGATTGGCGCGGGATGGTCGTCGTTTGCTGTCGTTGGCAATTATGCGGTTACGCAGGAACAGCGCGACGAACAGGAATTGGTCACCTGCACCGATATCCACACCGGGGAAATCGTTTGGACTCATGCAGACAACGTGCGATTCGACCCCAGCGGTGGCGGGTCGTTAGGAGGAATCGGACCGCGTGCTACGCCCACAATCCACGATGGAAAAATATATGTGCACGGTGCGACCGGAATTCTCAACTGCTTGGATGCTGCCACGGGCGATTTAGTTTGGTCTCACGACACACTCCAAGATTTTAAGGTGAATAATTTGCTTTGGGGCAAGTCGACTTCGCCGCTGGTCGTCGGCGACGGGGTAATCGTCAGCGTTGGTGATTCTCATGCAAATATAAAACCTGAATCCGAGGGGCTCGGAAATTCGTTAGTCGCGTACGATCGGCACAATGGCGATGTGGTTTGGACCGCCGGTGATCGGCGCAGTTCGTATGCGACTCCCGTGTCTGCAACCATTGCTGGCGTTCCGCTAATCGTGGTGGTCAACGAAGAATTTGTCACCGCACACGATGCAGATAACGGAAAAATCTTGTGGGAACATCCTTGGCCTGGCATCAGCGACGCGAATGCCTCGAATTCTCAACCTGTGCCGATCGGTCAAAATCGATTGTTCCTCTCAAAGGGTTACGGCGGCGGTGCGGAATTGCTGGAAATTGGGCAAGACGATGGCAAGTGGGAAATCGATCACGTGTGGAAGCGGCCCGTAATGAAGACGAAAATGTGTAACGTCGCCATTCGCGATGGATTTGTTTATGGACTGGACGAAGTGAATCTCCAGTGCATTGAGCTGGCTACGGGGGATTCGATGTGGAAAAAACGGCGTCGCCCTTCTTTTGGTCACGGGCAAATTCTGTTGGTGGGAACACACTTGCTAATTCTCACCGAAGAGGGCGAGGTGGTATTGGCCGCCGTGGATTCGGAGAAGTATCGCGAATTGGGAAGCTTTCAGGCATTGGAAGGCGTTACCTGGAACAATCCCACGCTCGTCGGCTCGCGGCTGTTAGTGCGCAACGCGGAATGGGCTGCGTGTTTTGAATTACCACTGCTTACAGAAGGGCCCTTGGCTGTTGATTTACCACGGAGTCACGGAGAACACGGAGACAGATAAGAATTCATAATTGATGAATTATGTTTAGAGCGAAGACTCCCCTCTTGTTTTTAGCAATCAACAATCAGATATTAAGATTTGATCTCTCGCAAAGGCGCTAAGGCGCAAAACAACTTGCGAGTAGTTTTCTTTTCTTTGCGCCTTAGCGCCTTTGCGAGAGATATTTTCTTGTTGGAAACGTAAAAAACCGTAGGAGGCGTTGGTGCCCCCTACGGCTAAACTTTCATTTCAAAAATTTTCGATGGCTAAATTCGTCGTCGGACTGAGCCCGCAATGGCACAGCCGAATACAAGTAAAACAGCGCTAACCGGCTCGGGAATTGCAAACTCGCCTATCGCTTCGATGGCGTTGATATCAAGCACTCCGTGGTTATTTGGGTCCGCGAAGAAGATTTCAAACGCAAAAAGCGAATACGCATGGTCCCAAACGTGACCACCATGCACCAGGAACGCGGGTGGTGCACTCGCGTTGAGCACAAACAACTCGCTTCCCGTGGCGTAGTATCCATCCGGATCGCCAGGATCGGGGATCTGGCGGATACTGAAGATGATCTCGTCGCCAGGTGCGCCAAGGGGTCCTCCGAGTCCATCGAAAGAGTTTGGATCTTCGACCACGTCGTGCACCATTAACGCGTCCAGGTTGATCTCGGGATCCAATCCGGGAGGCGCTGGACCTAATAGTGCAGTCACTGTGGCGATCACCAAGCTTTGGGCAATATAAGGCGTGCCGAAGGCGGGTGGTGCACCTGCTGGAGCACCATTCCACACGGAAACGGCATCGCCTGGCAATACGCCCAGGCTGAATCCATCCACGTCGAGCGAATACTTATCCGCATCGGCCAAAGGCGGCTCAGGCCCCCAGAGTTCCGTGCCGTCGATATCGTCGGGCAGTGGCATTCCGTTGATCATCGGTTGGGTTGCCCAGACGCCCACCGTGCTTGGAGCAGCGCCAAAGGCTGTCCCCAATTCGTAGGAGATTTCACCCGCACCGCCGATCGGACCAATGGGCAACGCAACCGGCCCTGCTGCGGGGATAAGTCCAGGAAATGGCGCACCAAACGAATAGCCCGTAAATACATCATCCACTGAAAACACCAAGTGAGCCACATCCGCTTTCAATTCTTCATACGCAAAGTCGCCATGGTTGGCGATCGCATCGATTTCGTCATCCGGCGTGTAGATTGTCCGTGTGCCGGTGTAGTCGGTTACATCAACCGTGCCCCCGATTCCATCCCAAGCGATAATCTGCTCGGCATCAAACGGCGGTGGAGAACCAACCGCTCCAATAGTAGTTGAGTCGGAGTCGTGCGAATACTCTTTTCCGCCAACTAATGGAGGCGGAATCAGACCGGGACCAAACCCAGGAAGAGCCCCTCCCGCACCTGCATAGGGAATCGTCGCAAACGACTGGCTGGCAGGTGCAACAAAGAAAAGCGTTACGCAAGTTAGCGCAACCAACCATAAGAATCTCATCGACATTAGTTTCTCTCCTTTTCCACCTGGGAAGAAAAAACGGTGGTACAGAAAACCGTGGTGCAAGAAATGCGGCGCGAAGAGACGATCCCCCCCGCTAACCGTCCGAGTAGCCTCAACCCCAATCCCGATGGGCTTGAAAAAAACGGTTTAGAGAATCATTAGCAGCTAGAAGATTGTCAAAAGATGCCGTACTGTGAAATGCGTCAGCACTAAAGATATACCCCCGGGTCACCTTACCCCAATAAGGCTTACCTGCCGACCTAGCTACCTTTATAAGCATGCCAGAGAGATCGATCAAGGAAATTTGGAGAATATCCTAAAAAAGTGGGCCCAGAGAATCAAAGGCTGGCTGCCCCCCTGTAGGCTTACTCCGGCAAGTTTTCTAGCAGCCAGTCTTCGAGAATCACTTGCTTTACGTACGGGGCGCGAAGTAGTGCGGCGTTGCCTGGTAGCAGCGAGGCCAGCCAGGGGCGTCTTGCCAACCCGGAGACGGCTCGCATTCCCAGGCTTCCGAGCGTGTTGCCGGAGGTTTGCTCCAGCACGTTTTCGCTCAGTCGTCGGAAGGTGGCTGGAATCACGTTTGGTTCTGGCCCTACGTGTATTACGGTTTCCACGCCCATTGCCAGAGTTTGATCGATCGCGCTCCAGAGCCGTTGGGGATGATCGACCCAGTCGCGTAAAACTTCTCGGGCCGAGTGATCGCCGTAGCTCATGGTGCCTGTTGCCAGAGAGAATACTGGCGGGCAGGGCGGCGTCAGACCGCCAGCGAGCGATTCCATCATGACCGAAGCACGGTCGGTCACATGCTTTTGACGGACAATGGGCGTGTGCATCGGCGGCCATCGGTTTGAATTCAATCGTAGGTGTGCACGATGGGGCAGCAGGTTGTGCATGATTTCCTTGAAACGCAGGACCGTATCGTTCTGTCCGATAAGCAAGTAAGTATTTGGCGACAAGAGGGCCGAGATGCCAATCGACCCGCGCCCTTCGGCGGTAATCTGCAAGCAGAGTCGCTCGACATCACCTTCGTCGATTACCGGTCCGCGTGAAAACAAGACTCCCATGGTCGTGTTCTTAGCGAGTTCCACGCAGTCGGCAGCCATCGACAGGGGAACACGAATCACTTCGTCAACGGTAAACATCCCGCCAAAGCTTACGGCGGTCAATTCGCCCAAGCTGTAGCCGAAAGAGAATTTCGCGCGCGAAGTCTCCACCCCATGCACTTCGTGCAGTAACCGCATTTGAGCGACCTCGACGGCCATAATCAGTGCGATAGATTCTTCGTATTCCTTGAGCGTTGGTTCAAGTCCCGATTCTGCGCGTGCAACTAAATCGATCCGCGAAGGTGTGAATTCATTGCAGATTGTGGAAAATCGCTGCAATTCGTCTGTGACGATTCCACGATAGGCCGGCTGAGCCAGAAGCTCAGTGGTTCGTCCTAGATTTTTGACATTATAGCCGCGAAAGGCTAATGCCGTTTCTGCAATGTTTTGGTCAAGCGTGCTGCTCACGGATGGTCCTTTTTGCTCCTCATGCCGGAATCAAGGAAACGTTGTTCATTATATCGGCACTCTTCCGAAAAATGCATAACGTTGCATTTAGTGAAACAACCCCAGCTTTGTAAGGGCTATGACAATTGTATCGACCATCCCCACTCGGCGAATGATGCTCGATTGAATCGTACCCACTTGAAAGCTTACTTCGCTTCAATTGTGAACTACGCTTTTCTATGGGCCAAGCGACCCCGCAAGGCTGTGTAATAAAGATCAGGATTAGCAGCAAATATTCATGTGGAGATGATTCTATGCTTACGGCTCGTGCAATTATGACCGACGATGTCGCTACCATTGGTCCCGATTCTTCGGTGCAAGAGGCAATTGAACTATTGCTGTTGCAGGAGATCAGCGGCCTGCCGGTGACCGACAACGATGGGCATCTGATTGGGATTGTCACGGAATTTGCGCTGCTGGCGATTGCTTACGACTCCAATGTCTCCCAGGACACGGTTGCCCAACACATGACTCCCGAGGTGCTGACCGTCGAAGCGAATGACCCAGTGAGCAAGGTTGCAGATATCTGTATTGCTCACCGTGTGCGACGCATCCCGGTGATGGAAAATGGCCGACTGGTTGGTCTGATCGCCAGACGCGATGTACTCAAGGCCATGTACGAAGCCCAATCTCCTATCTGCTCGGCTTAAGCCTTTCTTACATATAACTTTTCGCTAAGCCGCAAGTGGCCAGCCGCTTGCGGCTTAGCGAAAAAAACTTTCTCTAGTGATCGCCAGGTGCTGCGCTGCTGGTGTGTCCGTCGATGCGATTAGTCGTTGCATTTATCGTGTAGGCTGATCCCGTTACGGGACAGATGGGAATTCCCCCTGGAAAGTAATCGGGGATGTTCAGGTCCGACAAAGCCGAGGGATAGCTGCCGTTGACAACGCCGTAGCGTTCGATGGCGGAATTCAGGTCCATGCGATTGTGCCAGCATGATTTGACTTTCGCCAAACTCGTGGAGTCAGCAACTCGCGCTACAAGCAGACTTGCGATAATCCCGATCAAAGCGACAACCGCGAGCAATTCCAATAGCGAAAAACCTAGAGGTTTGTTAGTTGGATGTGACATTGGAATCGTGTATTCCCTTGGTTATCTAAATACCGGGCCGCCAGACAATTTTAGCTTGCCATTTTTGCAGTGTTGTTTGAACACGGGAGCACACATCTTCCGGATAGATCGCTTGTATCGATTGCAACAAGCATGGAAACAGAGTTTGCGTTGACTCTTGCAGGCGGCAAGCTACGGTTTGTTGGAAAAATAGCTTCATTTTTGGACCGAAGCGTTGGAACCGAATCCATAAAATCAACGTGCTTGATTGCGAGCAACGTCTATGAATGTACAGTCCTCACACATTTTGCTGATCGAAGAAGAGCCGATTCTTCTGGAAATCACTTCGTTTCGTCTGGAGTTGCTCGGTTATCAAGTGACTACGGTGGAAACGGCAGAAGCAGCGTCGCATTGGCTTGCAGAGAATTTGCCCGATCTTATCGCCATAGGTCATTTGGCGGACATGGAATCGGTAGAGTTTTTGAATCAGCTGAGTAATGATTCGCGCATCAGCGAATTGCCGATGGTTTATCTCTCGGCAAACGCAGATTTGGAAGAGGTGCAGCGGGCATTTAATGCGGGGGCTGACGAGTATTTGGTTACGCCCTACGACCCCTCAGTACTCGAGAATAAAGTTGAAGCCCTTTTAGTTGCAGCAAAAGCGGCGAAATAGGATTGCAGCGAGTGATCCAAGCAGAGTAATTCCCTCCCTACTATGTAATCGAAAGAAGTTATGGCGCGTTTAGGCGACATCCTGATCAAGCACGGTTGGATTACCGAAGGGCAAGTCCAGAGTGCGCTTGCGGCGCAAGGATCGGAACGTGGGTTGCTGGGAACGATTCTTGTTCGGAGGGGATTGATCGACAACGAGCAGCTAGGCCAGGCGCTTTCTGAGCAGTACGGCGTACCATTTGTGGAGATTGTGCCCGAGGGCATCAACCCGCAGGTGGTTCGGCTGTTGCCAGAGGAACTGGCTCGGCAGAAACAGATGGTGCCGATCCACGTGGCGAAGAGAAAATTGCAACTGGCGATGACGGCTCCCGACGACATGGATGCCATTTGCGAGGCGGAATTGATTACTGGCTATCAAATTGATCCGGTGGTCTCGTTTCAAAATGGTATTCAAGGGGCGCTGGAGCGTGGTTTCGACGATCGCGTGGTTGCCCGGCAGACGATTATCGACATGAAAATGGCGGACCTCGAGGCGGCAGAAGATGCCATCGAGGAGGAATTGTCAACCGATGTCATTCTTGAAGAAGATCAAGCTCCGGTCGTTCGATTGGTTCGAGCAATTTTGATGGGTGCTATCAACGCCGGAACCAGCGATATCCATCTTGAACCGCATCAGCCTGAAATGCGCGTACGTTATCGCGTCGACGGCCAGTTGCAGCCGGTAATGACTATCCCGCGGCATATTGAAGAATCGGTTGTTGCACGTATCAAAGTGATGGCAGATATGGATACGACCGAAAATCGACGTCCTCAGGATGGTCAATTGAGCGTGAATGAAGCAGGGGCGCGGGTTAATTTTCGTGTAAGTACGATTCCCACGGTTGGCGGGGAAAAGGTGGTGATGCGACTGCTGGATGAAGGCAACCGCATCTTTCAGCTTGACCAGTTGGGCCTGAGCGACCGGGATCTCAAAAAAATACAAGCACTCATTGATAAACCGCACGGCATGATCGTGGTGACAGGGCCAACCGGCTCGGGAAAAAGCACGACAATGTATGCGGTATTGGCAAAGCTAAACTCGATTAGCCGAAATATTGTTACGGTTGAAGATCCGGTGGAATATCGGATCCCGGGCATCAACCAGGTGGCCTCGGACAACGACCACGGATTGGGTTTTGCAAACGCCCTGAAATATATTATGCGGCAAGACCCCGACGTGATTATGTTGGGCGAGATTCGCGATCACGAAACGGCCACCACGGCCGTCCAAGCCGCTTTGACGGGTCACTTGCTGATTAGCACGCTTCATACCAACGATGCGGTAGGTGCGGTTGCTCGACTTGGCGATTTAGGAATCGACAGCTTCAAAACGGGCGGAGCCTTGTTGGGGTCGATCGCCCAGCGGTTACTGCGATCGATCTGCCCTCACTGTAAAGAACCTGTGGATGCCAATGACCACTACCTCAGCGCGCTGCATCATGCTCTGGAAATTCCCGACGACACGATTTTTTTCGCAGGACGTGGTTGTAAGAAATGCTTGGGAACCGGCTATCTAGGACGCCTGCCGATCTACGAGGTTATGGTCGTCACACCGACCTTGGCCCAGGCGATCGAGAAAGGATTGCCAACCACCAAGTTGCGAGATTTAGCCATTCAAGAGGGCCTGGTAGAACTTGCGACCGCAGGTATGGAGCAAGTATTAGCAGGAAAAACGACGATCGAGGAAGTGTTCTACAAAGTATCCGGTTAAAAGGTTTCGGCTAACGGGTTTCAACTATGGCACGCCGCAAGCGATTTTCAACGATTCCACAAGCCGGTGGCGCTGCTGCCGTGCGATCGACGGGAGCGTCTGCGCCTGGCTTGTTAGACACGTTGCGTCAGGCATTGGATAAGCCGCACGAAAAAGAGGACCATTTCAAGCAGCATGAAGTGACTTTTATTTTACGTACTTTGTCGACCCTGATCGACAATGGTGTGTCGCTACCCAAGGCACTTGCCACGCTTGCCAAGGAAGAAGGACTGGCAAAGCACGAGAAAGTGCTGGACACCCTGCGGAGAAAAGTCGAATCGGGCGTTACTTTCAGTACGGCTGTCAGCGAGTTTCCTCAATTTTGCGACCGGATTACGATCAACCAAATTCGCATTGGGGAGCGATCGGGAACGCTGGGCGAAACGCTCAAGCATTTGTCGGAAAATCGCGACAAGACGGCGGAACTCAAACGGGATGTGATCAAGAAGCTTGCTTATCCAGGCCTGCTTATTACGCTTGGCAGCGGATTGATTGCCTTTTTGCTGCTTTACGTGGTGCCCGTGTTTCAAGAGACTTACGACAAGGCCGGCGTGCCGTTGCCGCTGATTACTCAAACACTCATAGCGGTTGGAGCGATTGCCAAGAACTATGGTTGGATGGTATTTGCGTTAGTGATCGTGACCACGGCAACCATTCAGCAACTACGCAAACGAGAGGCGTTTGCTCTGCAAATGGATAGATCCATGCTACGGCTTCCCTTATTCGGGAATTGGCTGCGCGACATGGCCGTGTTGCAAATGATGGATGTGCTTCACAGCCTGATGGCAGCGGGTTATACGCTGGCCGAGGCGTTGGGCGAAACAGGCGCGTCGGTCAGCAATCGAGCTGTCAAACGTGGAGTTCGCGATTTACAGGTGGCCGTGCAGCGCGGCGAGCGTTTCAGCCATGAAATCGAGCGGCACGAGGCACTGTTTCCTCCGATTGTTAACCAGTTGGTGATCGTGGGCGAAAGCACGGGCAAACTGACTCGCGCGACCAGCGACATTTGCGATTTTTTACGTCGAGAGATCGAGCGTAGGACGACTCTTATGGTCGGCTCGCTTGAACCCATTCTCACGATTGGCCTGGCGGCAGCGATCGCTGTGGTGCTGCTGGCGATTTATCTTCCGATGTTCGACATGGTGAACACAATCACGAAATAACGAAAGATCTCAGATCAATGCAAAGACGTTTTTCACATCCCGGTTTCTCACTCGTTGAACTGATGGCTGTCATTGCAATTCTGGGGGTCTTGGCTGCCGTGATTTTGCCGCGCGTTACCGGTGGCAACGATTCTACCAAGATTGCTGCGTGCCACACATACAAGGGTGATATCGAAATTCAAGCTGAACTGTGGATGCACAATTTGGGTTCCTGGCCTGCAAGTAACTTGGCCGATATTGGAGCCGACTTGAATTACTTCCCAGAGGGTTTGCCGACGTGTCCGGTGGACGCAGCAGCCTATACGATCGATTCGTCTGGTCGAGTGATAGGGCATAACCACTAGCAAGCAAATATGTTACAGCAATTTGAAAGATTATTTCTACATGCGCATTTTGTGACCTACGTTTAGATAACACCAGAGATCGGCCCGCCTGGGCCTTTTGCCCAGAAATCGTATAGACCTCCAAAGGAGATGTTTCTCATGAAAGCACGCCAACCAAACAAGAGGAGCGCGTTTTCGCTGCTTGAACTGTTGGCAGTGGTCACCATTCTCGGCATTATTGCCGCGATTATTGTGCCGCGTGTCACTGTTTCGAGCGACACCGCTAAGCAGCGAGTGCGAGATCACCACAAGGCAACCATCAACGCCGCGGTCGAACGCTGGTATATCGACAAGAACGCTTGGCCCGCAAACGACTTGTCGGATATTAGTGCCGACATAAACTACTTCCCGGATGGAATTCCCGCCAATCCGGTCGACGGCACCGCATATACGCTGAACGCAACGACCAAACGTGTGAACTGACCCGTCGATAAACGTGTGATGCAAGTGATCAATAAATTTACAACCAGGGCTCGACGACCATCAGGACGTCGGGCCCTGAGTCTTTTGGAACTGGCGGTGGTGAGTTCCATTTTGGCGTTGTTGGCCGTTGCAGCGATTAGCCGCTTTGGGCACTCGACGATCGCCAATAGCGGTGGAGAAGGATTTGCCCGCAAGTTTTCGCTTGCCTTGGTCCATGCACGGCGGGCAACGATTTCGACCGGCGACAATCATTATTTGCAACTGACAGTTTCCGGTGGCAGCGTGACGAGTTACACGCTCATGCGCCGTGCTTCCGGCGGGGATGTCCAAGTCGACCAGGCGTGGGCCGTTCCACAGGACGTAACAGTCACATCCGCCCAGACCGTGTTGGAATTCGACTTCGACGGCTCTGCCTTGGCGGCTTACTCGGTGACTATCGCTGGGCCCAACCGCAGTTGGAATGTTGCCGTGGGCCAGCTTACCGGATCTGTACGCGCCACGGAAACGACCCCCTAGCTGGTTCCCAGAATGGGGCATGCGGGTGGTATGTCGGAATCCATTCAAAAGTTCTGATAATTCGGGCTGCAGGGTTTAGTCGTGCCCACGTTTCGTAAGCTACCTTTTGTGGGGCATTGTTTACGTATGCCTCAGATTGAACAGTCGGGTACTGATTTCCAGGTCAGCGATGCCAAGTGAATCTATGTTAGGAACGATGCGCGAAAAGTTGGGGCCTCGAATCAGGCAGTCGCCTGCGCGTGGGTTCTCCCTGCTGGAGATGGTATTTGCCACGGCGCTGATGGCGGGAACTTTGGTCCCCGCGTTGGCCGTGATGCGCGATTCGATGGCCAAGAGTCGGGAGATGAATCACCGCAACGTATTGAGTATTTCGGCTAATTATTACATGGAATTATTTTCAGCATACGTGGCGCAGTATTCGTCATTTCTCTCAAATTATTCGGTAACTACGGCATTTCCTTCGCCAGACGGATATCAAAACATTCGCCTTTCTATTTCAATTTCTGACAATCCCGCCAACGGGGGAATTACCAACCAGCTCTATCACCTTCAAGTCACCGCATTTGATGATCTCAACCAAAGCGGGGCCCTAGATGTCAATGAGCCCTCGGTTAAATATCGAACAAAGATCGCCAAGCTACAATCTTATGAAAACCTACCGAACTAGATTCCGAAACGCACGCGGTTTCACTCTCATGGAGTTGACTGTGACTACGGCCATCTTAGCCATGCTTGCTACGGCAAGCATGTCCTTGGTGCGTACGTCGTATACCGCATGGAACAGGCATCGGCTGGACAATGAAAAGCGTCAGTCCGCAAGTGCTCTGCTGCGACACATTACTCGGAAAGTAAGACAGGCAACGGCAGTGTTGACAATCACTCCATCCACCGATTCATCAGGAAGTTTAAGCGTAGTGATGCCAAATGGCGACTTCCTCGTCTGGGAGCATGATAATGCAACGAAGGAAGTACGCTACGGCATCGGAACTGCGACGGAAGTGCTTGCAACGGGAATCGAGCAATTGACTTTCTATGGCTATAAGAGCTCATTCTCTCTCACGACAGATCCAAACCTGATTCATACCGTATTGATGATCACACAAGTGCAAATTCCCCGGCTGGCAACCACTACAACCGAGACCTGGTACAGTTCTGTACACTTACGGACATGGTAAAGGTACAACGCAATAACGATATGAACGACATAATGAGAACCACACTATTTCGAAAATCAGCGAGAAGGAAGGCAACACACAGTTGCCGGGGTGGGGCTGCGTTGTTGTTTGTATTGTTCATCATATTCATCGTCACCGTGATGGTAATCAATGTTCTTGATACCACGACTTTAGAGTTATCGGCACTGCGCAATTCCATGAATTATAACCGAGCCATCCATTTAGCTAACGCAGGGGTTCACCATGCGGTAGCACTGCTCGAAGCAAACAGTTCTTGGCGGGGAACCATCACCGACGGGAGCTATCCGGGGGACGACACCTACTCGGCAACCGCAGTGGACGGTGCGGATGCCACCAGGGTTGTGATCACCTCCAGTGGCGTTGCGGGTGATGTGACTCGTCGTGTGCAAGCAAATATCGAATTATAACAAGCAAGAGAACGAGGATTTTTATGTCTGAACGCCGCGAGAAACAAGAGCGTAGGACCAGCCGCGAACGCCGCAAAGCTCGTATTCGCCAACGCAATGGCGGTGAGGTGACTGCGGTTGTTGAGATAGCTCAACAGGATCTTCGGCTAGCTGTTTTGCAGCAATCGGCTGATGATCGGTCCGATCGGGTAAAGTCGGATATTGTCACTTGGAACCTTGAGGGTTCCCCTCTCAATTCAGAGTCGGGCGTTGACGACCTTTCGAGGGCGCTTGTCAAGTTGGTTGATCAAAATGACTTGCAGGATGCAAATTTCCATTTTGTTTTGGGAGGAGAGTTGTGTGTCACCAAATCGGTGCGCGGAACCACGGAGCAAGTGCGAGATGAACTTCGTCAGATAGAGGAGCGCAGCCAACTGTACCTTTCGCTCGGAACGGGTGAAAAAGTTGTAGCGACGAACTCGCGGTCCCTTGATGCAAGACACCGATGTGCCGTGGCTTCTGTGTGCAACCACAAAACATTGGAAACGCTGCAGATTGCGGCCGGGCGCGCTGGAATTCAAATTGATTCGATCGAACCCGCTCTGGTTTCGCTATGTCGGGTGATTGGCCGGCTGGAAGATGTCCCCGACGAACCATGCCTCATTGTGCATTGCGACCATAAAGTCGCTAAGGTAGGAGTCTGTTTTCAGGGGCAGCTGATGCTTGACTACCGCCCCGGAGGTCACTCTTGCTCCGAGGGGATTGCTCGGTTGGTGCATTCCCATTTGAACCGACTGCAACGTCATTGCGATCGCACCTTGAAGAAATCCTTACCGTCGATTCGGAGGGTGTACTTTTGTGGCGAGCGAGAAGCGGTACAGCAGTCTATGTCTGCCTTTGCTGAATTTGAAAAATTCGACGTAAAAGAAATTCACCCCTCCGCAATTCAGGCTTCGTGGCAGCTAAAAGAAGGGGTCGAGCGATCGTCTCTTGTGCCGGCTCTGGGAAACTTGTTAAGAACGTATTTGCCAAGGGAAGAAGACGATGCTCCAAATTTCATGCAGCATGTGATTGACCGCGCACGCGAACCGATGCGACCCATTGTGATCCGCAGCTTGCTGCCGATGGCCGCAGTGTTATTGATAGGATTTTTCGGTTGGCTGTTTAACATTCATCTGCAGACTTCGGTAAATGAACTACAGGCTCAGCTTGATGAACTGCAGCCCGCGCGGACTCGCCATCGCGAGTTGCGTTTGGAGTTGACTTCCGCGGAAGTCAAACGAATCCAACTAGAGCGGCTTGTAGAGAGTTTGCCGTCAATCGCAGTGGGCGATATTCCCGAGCGGATAGGGCATTGTATGCCGAGCGACGTCTGGCTCAGGAATATGGCTATCGAGAATATGACGACGGTAACACTTACTGGGAGCAGTTTTTTGGAAGCCGGAGTCTTTGATTTTGTACGGTGGTTAGAACAGGCCCCTGGGTTCATTGACGTGGCTTTGCATAGCACGCGAGCCTCTCGATCGCATTCGGGATCCACCATCGACTTTGACGTTGAGTTAAACTTTAGCGATACAGTAGACCCTGTACCCGAGGTAGCCCGTAATGAATGAAACAGTATTCCGCAGTTTCATCGAGAGCCGTCACCGCAAGCTGACCGTTGCAATCGTTACTACCGTAGTTGCACTCTTGGTGCTGGTGCCCCTGGTCGATGATTATATTGAAAAAAGCGAAGATCGAAGGGTTCTTACAGAAGAATTGATTAGTGCGCGAAAAACGAACGAATCGCTTCCAAAGTTTGAACAGCGAGTGAAGCAAGTTGTCGATGAAGTTGCGATGCTTGAAACGCGCACCGTAACGGAGGAGTCGGTCAGCCGAGCTCGTAGCGACTTGGTGGGAATGATACGCGAGTCGGGCTGTCGGATGCGACGCCTTGAGGTGGGCATACCACAATCGAGGCCGTGGTTGGAAAATGATGACCCGCTGATTATGAATACCAATTTGGGAGTAGCACAGAAAAAGAGCAAGACGCCATTTACGCTCGAGCGGAGAACGATCAACTTGAGCGTTGCCGGCGAGATGACTAGCATCCATAACTTGCTGGACGAGTTGGAGAAAGACAATATGCTGTCCTATCCGCATCGACTGCAGTTGCAATCAGCAGAAGTTGGGAAGTCGGTGGCAGGCATGGAATTGGAATTGTGGTATTTTGCTCTTAAGAGATAGTGAAACGCTGTACGGACTGCTGCGGAGCCATCTCTTAGTTTTTGATTACACATCTTAAGATCGACTGCTTGTAGCGTGTCAGGGAGGACACATGCAAAACCATTGCGCGAGGAACCTATTTAGCCGATTGGCTGCGGTGCTGATGCGCACTCTAGTGGTCGTTGTTGCGCTGAGTCTCTTTAGCGGAGAGAGTGCGCAGCTGATTGCCCAGGACGATGTGTCTAGCGTTGCTCTTCGGAGTGAAGTCGTGTTCAAAACGGTGGCTCCCTCGCTGGCAGAGGCCCTGGAAACCCGCGGGGATCTCTCGCTGCAAGACACGACGATCGAGAAAGCGCTGTTTACCATCGGAGCGAGTTGGCGCGTGAACATCGTCGTCGGCAAGGATGTGAAGGGCACGGTTAGTTGTGTTTATAGCCAGGCACCTCTGCGTGAGGTGCTCGACGCGATTCTGCTTGCCAACGGGTATAGTTATAGGGCAGTAGGCGAGAGCCTGGTTGTGCAAAAGACTAAGGAAGTAGGTAGCGCCAATCCTCTGTTTGAGTCGGCAGCGATTCCGATTGTTCATAGCGATTTGAAGGAGATTGCCGAAGCTGCTAAGCTATTGATCAGTTCGCAGGGACAGGTCCGAGCTTTGAATTCGGCGAGCAGTCTTTTGGTGATTGACTTTGCCGATCGGGTGGACTCCATTCGCGAGTTTGTCTCGCAAATGGAGGCTACCGCTGTCAAGGCGTCGGGCGGAATTCCCTCGGGTTCGTTCAATCGTTTGCAAGCGGCTTACTTTCATACACAGTATATTCCGGTCGACAATGCGAAGGAGGCGGTCTCGACGGTGTTGAGTCAGCTTGGTCGGGTGGCGGTTATGCCTGCCGAAAATCGATTGATTGCGGTCGATTACGCAGCGAATCTCGACATGGTACGTAAGGTGCTCGAAAAGATCGACCGTCCCCGGCCCCAAGTGCGAGTGACCGCGTTGATTTATGATATTAGTCTCGCCGACGTGGAACAGTTGGGATTGAATTGGAATAGCGTCGGCAAGGGCGACAATCTGGACGCCGCCGGAGTCGCGCAACAGTCGTTTACCTTCGACACGAAAACGTTGGCTCCCTTTACCGCAGGATCAGCGGGGGGAACGATGACCATCAAGAGCCTGACGCGAAACTTCGACATCAGCACGGTCGGGCTGTTCCTGCAAAACGCTAATGACTCGCGCTTGCTTGCCGATCCAAATGTTACGGTGGTCGAAAACGAACTTGCGGAGTGGAAAAGTGTTTCGGAGATTCCGTTTCAACAAATTACACAGTCGGAACTTGGCGGGCAAATTGGCACCACGGCATTCAAGGAAGTGGGCATTACCTTGCGAGTCAAAGCGACTATTGCTTCGGATGGAACGATCGAAATGCTAGTCGAACCCGAATTTAGTCGCGTTGCCGGCTTTACCGAGCAAGACAACCAACCGATTATCGACACGCGTAAGGCAAGTACGATTGTGCGCATTGCCAATCGTCAAACGCTAGTGATCGGCGGATTGCGCCAGCGGAGCGACACGGGCGATTTCAACGGAATTCCGTATCTAAAAGACGTTCGCTACATCGGACCGTTGTTCCGCTCTCGCAATACGAACGTCCGCGAGAGCGAGTTGGTAGTATTCATAATGCCAGAGATTGTTGGTTATGACCAACCGCTCCGAGGACGTGATTATCTTGCCCAGGAGACGGTTCATTGTCGGCTCGACCGTGTGCCGTTGGCCGAGGGTTGCGAGTCGCCCTGTTCGGGGTGCGATCCCTCAGAGATCGCGGGTGGCTTGAGCCATGAATTGGTGCAGTTGCCCGACGTCGAGGAACAATTGCTGATTGAAGCGTCTGAATCGCAACGAAATCGCGCTGCTAATTCGGCCTTGAAGGGTACGGCCCCATTTCGGGCAGGATTCCAGGACCGCTATCGGGCCACCAACGGCACTCGGGCTCGCTGAGTAGTGCCGTACCTAATACGTAGGTAAACCTTTACCGGTAAAAGCGGTCGTATCGGTGGAACCTGAGTTGTGACTGAAATCGGCATTGGCGAATCGCTCTGAAATGCCTGCGTGTGCTAGATTTGTGGGGGGAACCGTTCCGATCCACCACAGCCACAGCAGGCGCGCTATGCAAGTTCCAACACAACTAATTCTTCGCGGTCTGATTAGCGGAACTGCGCTGGTATCGCTTTGTGGTTGCGGAAGCGATAGTGCTCCCAAGGCCGCGAGTGCCGAACGTGTGGCGTCCGCTCCTGCATCGCATGGCGACGCACTCGCTCCGGTGATTGCTTCTCTAGAACTTTCGGCTGCTCCAGCGGGAGAACAAACCGTAGCAGACGAAATGCCAGCGAACGAAAATCGCGAAAAGACATCGCAGACTGTTGCCGCTGATTATCAGCCTCCGTTTCCCGATCGGGTGAATTTGTTTGTCGCTCCGAAGCGGGAGCGGAACAACATGCTGAGCAACCAGGACGACGGAGAATCGGTCCAATTGCTAGGCTTTGTCAACGTGGTGGGACATCGTGTGGTGCTGTCGATCGATGGCGTGGTATTCCCCGTGGCCGAGGGGGATACGGAAGCGGGGATCGAAGTTATTTCGATACAGCCGCCGATGGTCGTCTTGCAGCGCGGCCGCGAGCGTTGGCAAGCGGCACTCGATAACTAAGTGCTATCTGGCTGCTGCTCAGGCTTATAGTGTGATGATTGCACACGGAACTACCAACGGGTTGCTGTTTTCTTAGTGGGTCCTGTCGCCCGAGCAACTTGGTCGGTACCATAATCTACTTGTACTCTGTGGTATTTCTATCAGACAGAACGAGTAGAGGGTGACATGGTTTCTCAAGGCGCAGAAGTTTCTGTGCGTAAGTTTTTCGGTGGTTTTCTGGCAATGGTGTGTTTTGCCGGGTCGGCATGTTTTAGTAATCAATGTTTGCATGCGGGGCAGCGGTCGGAAGCGTACGCGGGTGAACCGTTTGGGGTGGGGCGGGTGACCGTTGACGTGTTTCGCGGCGAGCCGGCCATTCCACTGAGCGACGAACGATTTACATTGTGGGAAGAATCGGGTCGCGCTTTTTACCCAGTGCAAAAACAGGAGCCTGCCAAGCGGCTTGTGCGGCAGCTTTTGAAAATCGAGACGCCCGCGTCCATCACGATTTATTATCTGTTCTTGGGTGAAGAGCCATTCGATCTGGCTACGTTTTCGCCTGTCGAACATGCCGTGCGTGTGAAACCACAAAGCGATCCGGCGGGGCATCGTCGGCTGTTAGATGAATGGTGGCAACAGGCGACAGGCCGTTGGCAACAGCTGCAAAAAGATCCAGCCTTTCCGCCGATTGCAGAAAATTTTCTCGTGGCCAGTTTGGCACGCCGGCTGAACCGACCGCTTCCCGAGCCAATGACGGGATTGCTTTCGCCGAAAAAGGCCGAAAACACGGTTTGGGATGAACTGTTTGTCAGTGAATCGCATCGACTGGCCATTGATCGAGAGATGGTTTTTGAGCCCGGGCTGCCGGGGCAAGTTTTGCAGCCGATTCCTGAGCCCCCCGAGTGGTCGGATGTGGCCGATTCAGAAACCGACGTATCGGAAGAGTTGGCCATGGAGGAGATTGCTGCTTATGTTCCGGAGGAATGTTTTTATTTGCGGTTTGGCACGTTTACCAACTATCTCTGGTTTCGCGATCTGAATAAGAAGTGGAAGGGCGATTTGCAGAACATGATCGTCCGCCGGGGAATACGCCGTGGTGCTTCGGAGCGCACTCAGCAGCAACTCGCGCTGCGCGAATCGGCTTTGGCTAAGATTCTTGGCCCCCATGTGATTGCCGATGCGGCGATCATAGGTTTTGATCCTTACACAGATCTAGGTGCAGGTGTTGGGATATTGTTTCATGCAAAGAACGACTTTTTGCTTTCGCAAGATCTGATGTCCAAGCGTCGGGAAGCGTTGGAGAAATTTTCCGATGCCACCGAAACAACGGTCCAGATCGCGGATCGCGATATATCTTTGATTTCGACGTCCGACGGTCGGGTACGTTCTTATTATTTGCAGTTGGATTCTTTTCATTTGGTAACCAACTCGGCCAAATTGATCGAGCGATTTATCGAGGCAGGGCAGGGCACTGGGTCGCTTGCGTCGCTGGCTAGTTTTCATCGTGCAAGAGCCGAGCTCCCTATTAGCCGGAATGACTCAGTATTCGCCTTTATCTCAGAGAAGTTCCTTCAAAATCTTTGCAGTCCGCACTATCGCATTGAATCGCGTCGGCGTGTGCGATCGGCGCGCGAAACGCGCTTGATCGAACTGGCCCAATATGCTGCCGCTACGGAAGGAGTTGCTGCGCAATCGGTCGAGGAACTGGTTGCAGCGGGGATCTTGCCGAGTGGGTTTGCTGTCCGAGCGGACAGCAGTGTTTTGGAGCAGAGCGAATCAGTGGTGGTGGATTCGCAGCGAGGAGCGTTGGGATTTTTTCGGCCAATAGCCGATGTGCCTGAGTTCCCCGTCTCGGCTGAGGAAGCGGCCGCTTACGAACGTTTTGCGAAAAAGTTTCGTGACGACGTAGGACAAATGCCGCCGATTGCCGCGGGTATCCAACGGTTGCCAAACGAGGCGGGGGGCGAAACGATGTCGCTCGACTTGTTGGTTGAGCCACTTGATAAATTAAAACTTGGCTCGCTGCGTAACAGTTTGGGGGAGCCTTCCGAGCAGCGGTTGCAGCCGGTCGCGGGCGACGTGGTTTCGTTCGAGGCGGTGCTCGACGTGCCGGTGCCGTTGATGGGCGGCGAGAGTCAACCGCATCATTTGTTCGGTGGGCTTCGCGATTTTCTGTCGCCATTGGTTGTCGAAAAGGGAAAACTAGCACTCGGAGACGAACACACCGAGTTAATTCGCGGTTACTTAGGCGCCTGGCCTCGACCGGGGTTGCTGCAATTGCTTACCGGCAACACGCCACCGAACGGAGAAGAAGCGGAGCCGGTGGGCGAAGATTTTTGGCAAGCACAAAAAGAAAAATTCCTGCTGATCTCGTTCAAGCCGGAGGTGGTCGAGGAGGTGTTGCCGCAGCTTGCTTTGCAGCCGGTGGAAAAACCCGGGCAAGTTTGGCTACATGTGGAAGACCTCACCGGCAAAAAATTAGCGGCCATGGCCAGTACGCTCGGTTACATGCGTGCGCGAGAAACGTCGGTTGCCGCGAGCCGACTGATGAACAATTTGGCCAACCTGCTGCATGTGCCGCGTCACGAATGTCGGGCGCTCGCCGAGCGGCTGGTGGATGGGACATTTGTTTGCCCCCTGGGCGGCGAATACGAACTGTTCGCACCCGAACGGAGTTTGGAAGTCTGGTGCAGCTCGGCTTTGGCACCGTCGAATCAATTCCTGCTGACCGAAGTGCCTGACGACTATCAACTGCCACTGCTAACTTGGTTCCGCGGCTTACGCGGCGAGCTGGGCGTGGTTGACGATTCGCTCTCGGTACATCTGGAAGTTGATTTGTCCGCGGCAGCGGTGCCGTGAGTGGGGGCAATAGATAATCAGCCGTATGGCGCTAGCCACGGTTTTTGCTTGTCGATTATGGTTAACCGCGGCTAGCGCCGTTCGGCTAATTGTTATGGTGGGAATTTCCCGCCGCCTCTTTCAATAGCTTTCCAGCGCGATAAGAACTGCGGACCAGTGGGCCGGAGGCTACGGCAAGGAAACCTAGCTGCGTGGCTTCGTGCTTCCACTTTGTGAATTGGTCGGGATGCACGTAGCGCTCCACGGGCAGAAAGCGACTGCCCGTGCGGCCGGGGGCCAGATATTGGCCTAGGGTTAACATGTCGACGCCCGCGTCGCGAAGTTGCTGCATAGCTTCGGTCACTTCGGCATCGGTTTCGCCAAAGCCAACCATGATGCTGCTTTTGGTCCAGATGTCGGGGCGATATGCTTTTGCGCGCTGCAGAACTTCCAGGCTTTGCGAAAACGACGCACGTGGGTCGCGCACCAGCGGGTCGAGACGAGAGACGCATTCCACGTTGTGGGCAAAAACGGCTAGCGAATTTGTGTCCAACAAATGTTCAAGCGCGTCGCGATTGCCATCCAAATCGCTGCAGAGCAATTCCACGGCGATTTTAGGCAAGCGGTGCTGCACGGCTTCGACACACCGTCGGTAATGGTCGGCCCCGCCGTCGGGCAGGTC
The DNA here is from genome assembly GCA_029259915.1 of Planctomycetota bacterium. Lineage (GTDB taxonomy): Bacteria > Planctomycetota > Planctomycetia > Pirellulales > Lacipirellulaceae > Bythopirellula. The sequence continues at coordinate 245,149 of JAJDED010000020.1, forward strand.
GTCGCGGTTGACGACGGTGATGACCACATGCTCGAGCTGCATGCGCGCGACGGCATCGGCAAGTCGCTCTGGTTCGTCCGCTTCCAGGGGTGACGGCTCACGCGAAGTTTCCACCGAGCAAAACCGGCAGCCGCGTGTGCACTGTTTTCCCGCGATCATGAACGTGGCCGTGCCGCGGGACCAGCAATCGTGGATGTTCGGGCAGCCTGCTTCCTCACACACGGTGTGCAGCGTGTTGCCAAGCACCGTGAGTTGCGTGGAATTGAACAAACTTTGCGCAGCACCCGCAGGCAAGTTCACACGCAGCCACTCGGGAAGCCGGCGGCGTGGAGTGTCCGTCCGTGGGCTTGGTAGTGTTGGCATTTGAACGGCCAGTTAAGATTCATAAAACTCGTCTGGATTATATCACAACTTTTTTGGCCGAAGGCCTCCATTACCGTAGCCTGGGGCAACGCCCCAGGACCTGAAAATGGAAACCTCTTTTGGCCAAAGGCCATATTCATTATTCGTGCGAGTGAATTTGGCCTTCAGCCAAATCGATGGTCTCTCCCTGTGATCCTAGGGCGTTGCCCTAGGCTACGATGAACATGGCCGTTGGCCAAAAATCTCTTATCCTGTGAGCCCTTCAAACAGGGGCGTCGACAGATATCGCTCGCCGAGGCTGGGGATGATCACCACGATTCGCTTGCCAGCGTATTCAGGCCGTGCGGCTACCTTGGCGGCGGCGCACATGTTGGCCCCACTGCTGATGCCTCCCATGATGCCCTCTTCACGCGATAGACGACGGGACCATTGGAATGATTCTTCGTTGCTGACCGTGACGGTTTCGTCGACCAGTGACATATCGAGGTTGCCGGGAATAAATCCTGCGCCGATTCCTTGAATCTTATGCGGACCGGGCTGACCGCCGCTGATCACAGGCGAGTCGACCGGTTCGACGGCGATTGCTTTGAAATCTGGATTTTTCGGTTTGATAAACCGTGCGACACCCGTAATCGTACCGCCCGTGCCGACGCCCGCGACAATCGCGTCGATGTTCTGTCCCGAGTCTTCCCAGATTTCCGGGCCGGTGGTTGCTTCGTGAATCGCGGGATTGGCTGGGTTGTCGAATTGTTGAGGCATCCAAGCGTTGTCGCCCGTTTCGACCAACTCGCCCGCTTTTTCAATCGCTGCTTTCATGCCACCCGCCGCGGGCGTGAGCACCAGTTCTGCACCCAAAGCTCGCAACAACGCGCGGCGCTCGACCGACATCGACTCCGGCATGGTGAGCGTGAGCCGATAACCTTTGGCCGCGCAGACAAACGCCAGCGCGATCCCCGTGTTGCCACTGGTGGGCTCGATGATGTGCGTGCTGGCGTTGATTTTGCCATCGCGTTCGCCGGCGGCGATCATCGCCGCCCCGATGCGATCTTTCACGCTATTCATCGGCTGAAAAAATTCGCACTTGGCAAACACGGTCGCTTGACCTTCAGGGACCAAACGGTTAATGCGGATCATCGGCGTATCGCCGATTGCTTCGGCAGCGTTCTGGAAAGTTTTGTTTCGTGGCATGGGGCACCTGGTTTAATGGGAGACCTCGGACGGGAATGTGAATTTATTTTGCATAGCCTGAATCCAGATTATTCACCACAGAGGCACAGAGAACACTGAGTAAAGGATGGAAGGAATTTTCTATTCCTCTATTCCAAAACTTAATGTTCTCTGTGACTCTGTGGTAATACTCAAAAGAATTCAAGCTAGCGTCTTGGATTATCAACATTCCACGCAGGCAGACAACCCCGGGGAGTGCTACCCATTCCTTTGCGTCCGTCGAATCAGGGCACCTCAAGGTGCGCGTTACGCTTGGCCAATGACAAAGCCGGGAGCCAATAGGCCATGTGTCGGAGGTGTTCGACATGATCGGTTGCGCCCAGGCCGGGCGAGCCGTACAGCGAGAACCCGTTTTGCTCTGCTTTGCGATACAGTCGTAGCGCTCCGGCGACGACTTCCGCTTCGGGTGGAAGTGTGACCTCGATGTCCAAGGGTTGCGGTTCGATCTCTAATTTTTTCAGAAGGTAGTCGGCGGTCTCGCGGGTGCTGGCATAGCCGGGGGTGGGTTGCATGCAATGGGTGACGATCATCACCTTCTCGCCGTTGGCGCTTGCTTGGGCGAATCGCAGGAAATCTTTCATCAGGCCCGGATGAACGATGCCCTCCTGCACGCTGTCCGTTCCATCGCCGACGTAACCGCAGTACAACGAATCGACCATGGTGATGCCGGCGATGCGTTGGAAGTAATCGTCGGTCTTGAGAATTTCGCGCACAGCTCCAAAGCCAGCGCTGAAGGAAGTGATCGCCAATTGTCCCCACTGGGCGTTGTTGGGAAAATCGGGCTGGGCACGCAGGGCTTCGAGTGCTTCTTCGAGAATGGTTGCAAACAACTGCCGGTCTTCGCTGAAAGGAACGCGGTAGACCGACGATAGCCCGGCGTACTTGACGCTAATTACAACACAGTTGAGCCCAGCCAACCGTGCGCTCGAACGCACGATAGGCGGAGAGCCGTGGAAGTCGAACAAGACGTCAATCGTCTTGCCCCGATGCTGGTAGTCGCCAGGGATCCAGAGCGTATGGCGAGCATCGCTTGGCAGTTGGAGCGTGCGATCCTGCGTTGGCTGCGATGTAGCAGGCTGTGCAACCGTGCTTGGTGTGATGCTGCCGAAGAGCACCAGCGTCAGCACCGCGAATTTGAAGTAGGACGTTGGCCACATAATAAAAGTAGCTGACCAGTTCGGTGGTCTGGCGTCAATCGACTGATGCGACCAGTGTTTCTTACTTTTAACTTATTGGAGAGCAAATAGGGTGGCATGGCCTCGGAAGACCGCCGACGTGGCCATGATTACAGCATTGCAGCGTGCAAGTCCCATGCCCACGCAGACGAGGGCATGCCACCCACAATGTCTTTGTGCGAGTTAACGCTCATTGCTTCGGCACCCCAAACCCTCCGCCGCCGGGGGTTTTGATGATGAGTTGGTCGCCGGGTTGGATGTTTAGTTCGCAGATGCCTGGCAGGAGTTCGATCGGGCCATTCGCGCGCTGCAATTCGTTCGTGCCAGGTTTTCCTGGCGAACCGCCTGCCATGCCGTAGGGCGGAGTTTTTCCGCGTCGGCCGGTGATTAGCGAGACTTCTAGCGGCGCGAGAAATTCCAGGCGTCGGACTGCGCCGTTGCCGCCGGCGTGTTGGCCCGTGCCGCCGGAACCGCGGCGGATTGCGAATTCCCATAGCCGCACGGGGTGGCGGCGCTCGAGCACTTCGGGGTCGGTCGCGCGGGTGTTGGTCATGTGGATTTGCACGACATCGGCACCGGGTCCCTCTGTGGTCGCGCCTGATCCGCCGCAGATGGTTTCGTAATAACCGAACTGGTCGTTGCCAAACAACAGATTATTCATCGTGCCCTGACTTGCGCCGGCCAAACCGAGGGCGCCGAGCAAGACGTCGACAACGCGCTGCGAAGTTTCCACGTTGCCCGCTGCCACAGCTGGCGAATCTTCCAAGGTTTCTCCGCGAGGTGGGTTTAGCAGGCCGTGCGGTAGAATGAGTTCTACGGCGTTGAGCGCCCCCTCGTTGAGCGGGATGTCTTCGTCGACGATCAGTCGCAACACATAGAGCACTGCTGAAGTAACGACCGCGGGATTGGCATTGAGATTTCCCTCGCAAACGCCGCTGGTGCCGGTGAAATCGATCACTGCCGCCGGTTGGTTGGCGACGTTACTGAAATGGATTTTCACCTGGATCGGTACGCTTTTTCCGGCGGCTGTTTCCAGAGTGTCCCCAAATTGGCAATCGTTGATGTTGAGTTCCGAGAGCGCAAAGCGAACTTTTGCGGTGGCCGCGTCCTGAATAGCCTGCATTTGTTTTTGGACCACAGGCAACGTGTATCGGTCGACTAAATCAAGCAAACCTTGCGCACCTTGCCGATTGGCGGCCACTTGGGCGCGGATGTCGGCCAGGTTTTCTGCAACGGATCGAGAAGGGTAGGGACCCGCGGACAGCAGCGTTTGCAACTGCGGCTCAAACGATTTGCCGTTGCGCACCAAAACGAAATTGGAGATCACCACGCCTTCTTCGCCCAATGTGTGGGAATTGGGCGGCATCGAACCGGGGCGGATTCCGCCGATTTCCGCATGATGTGCTCGGCAAGCCGCGAAGAACAGAAGCTCGTCCGTAGTTCGGTCGTGAACGGGGGTGATCACCGTCACATCGGGCAGGTGCGAACCGCCCCGATAGGGATCGTTGGAAACAAAAACGTCGCCGGGATTGATTTCAGGATTGTCGGCCAACGTAGCACGGACCGTGGCGCCCATCGCGCCCAGGTGGACCGGCACGTGCGGGGCATTGGCCACTAATTCGCCCGCAGCAGTGAAGATTGCGCAGCTAAAATCTAACCGCTCTTTGACGTTCACGCTGCACGCGGTTCGTTGCAACACGTGCCCCATCTGTTCGGCAAGGCTCGCGAACAGGTTGTTGAAAATTTCCAGAGCCACCGCGGACGAAGCGATTTGCTCGCCTGCTTCGTTTGGAGACTTCACCTGATCGGTGAGCAGGAGTTCTCCCTCAGAGAGCATTTCTGCTTGCCAACCTGGTTCGAGAAATGTTGTCGCATGCTTGGCAGCGATCAGCGCTGGGCCTGGGATGACATTGCCAGGCGTGAGCTGCTCCCGATCGAATTGTGCTACGGAAAATTCTTTACCGTTAAAAAATCCGACGGCATGGCAACGTGGCTGGCATGGTTGATGGGATTGGCGTTCGCTCGGCGTAATTGCATCTTCGGTGCTACCTACAGCTTCTACGCGAGCCGCAACGATTTCAATCGGACGTCCGCTCTGGACATATCCAAACTGTCGGCGATGGATTTTCTCGAAATCCGCGCACCATTCTTGGCTTTTCGTAAGTGCAACATTCAAAGTGGCATCCGTCGCCTCGTAGCGCATGTCGAGCGAGCGGTGGATTGTGATGTGTTCGGAGATAAAACCTTCGGAGAGGATTTCTTCTAATGGCGCTTGTGCAAGTTCGGTAAGGAGAGTATCTAATTCTGCGGATTGGATGTCATGCGCTGAACGGAGAATTCCTTTGACGGCATGGCGGGTCACGTCGGCTTGTCCGATGCCGTAGGCGCTCAAGATGCCCGCGTCGGGATGATCGAGGATTTGGTGGATGCCAAGGTTCCGTGCCGCGGCACACGCATGCTGCGCAGCCGCCCCTCCGAACGAAACCAGCACATACTCCTCCGGGTCGGCCCCCTGGGCGACGGAAATACCGCGAATTGCGCGCACCATGTTTGCGTTGGCAATTTGAAGCAATCCTTCGGCCAATTGCTGAATGGAAAGACGCTCGCCGGTTGTTTGGGCGACTTCGCTGGACAGTATGTTGAGTAATCTTTCGGCGGCGTTGTGGTCCAACTGAAAAGGAAAACGCTCGACAGCAATGCGACCTAAAATGAGATTCAGATCGGTCACACACAAAGGCCCGCCGCGGCCGTAACAGGCAGGCCCCGGTTCGGCACCGGCGCTTTCTGGACCGACGACAAGTTTCACACCGTCGAAGCGACAAATTGACCCACCGCCGGCTGCTACGGTATCGATTGCCAACGTGGGTGCAACCAATCTAACGCCTGCTTTGCGGGTTTCAAACTGAATCTCGAAACGACCATCAAACCGCGAGACATCGGTGCTGGTGCCGCCCATGTCGAAGCCGATCGCGCGCTGGAACCCGGCCGATTGCGCAGCACGGGCGAAGCCGACCACACCGCCCGCAGGTCCTGACAACACACTTTGATAACCGTGGAACGATTCGGCCGACACAAGCCCTCCGGCGGAGGTCATCAGTCGAATCTGGCTGCCCGGCAAGTTTGCCTGCAAATCTGCGATATATTTTTTCAGTACGGGGTTGAGATAGGCGTCGACGACGGTGGTTTCTGCACGAGGGACGATCTTTACCAGCGGGGCTACGCTACTGGAACAACTGATTTCGTCGAAGCCGACGTCGCGCGCGATTTTTGCCACGAGTTGTTCATGCACAGGATAAAGGTCGGCATGCAGCAAACAAATCGCTAAAGATTCGACGCCCGAGTCGCGCAGTGTGGCCAGTTGTTGTTTGACGGCAGACGGTTTGGGAGCTTGGAGAACCGTCCCATCCGCGGCAACGCGTTCGTCGATTTCGAGCGTACTGGCTGCAAGCGGCAACGACTTGCGGATGGTTAAATCGAATAGCCGCGGGCGCTCTTGAGTGCCGATGTTTAGCAGATCGCCAAAACCGCGCGTGGTTACCAGGGCCGTGTTTGCTCCAGTGCGAGTTAGCAACGCATTGGTGCCCCGGGTGGTTCCCAATCGCAAACGGACGGGCGGAATTGTCTGGTCGATGCTTAAACCCAACAGGTAGCGAATCGCAAGTACCGGCGCTTTGAGCACCGCATAGATTTCGTAGGCTTGACCTTCGCGAAGTGCTACAGATTCGGCAAGCGTGAGTGTTCCCGTATGATTGTCGAACGCAACAATCGGACTTGTTTCGGTTGTTTGGCCTTGATCGTCAAGTAGCGAGCAACGGCACCCGGTCCAGAAGTTTTGCGGATCGCCTTGTCGTTGCGGATCAGTGAGTGCGGTCGAAGTACAACCGGGGCCGATGGTTCCCTTGGTCTTTCCAGAACTCAACAGCTTGTGACGCAGCAGGGTCCCGTCGGGGCTTCGAGCCAGGCAATCGGTGAACGTGCCCCCAACGTCGATCCAGAATTCCCAAAGACGTGAAGACATAACGAACGACTATTGGCAGGGTGACGAAGGTGCATGGCAAAAAAACCATCATAGCAAGAAGGCCGCCCTGGCCCCATCGCCGAGGGCTAATTAGCTTGGCGACTGCGCTAACATCCGAAGAAAGCAGGAAGAAAAAAAACCACACAGGACACAGAATATCACAGAGGAAATTAGTTTGAGGAATGCAAGAAGTGTGGGAATGTGAAGAACATAGCATTTCCTTTCGTTCTCTGTGTTACTCTGTGGTTCATCAAATAGTCCTAAGATAGGCGTTGTACTGCCATCTCTTTACTTAATCAGCTTGCGGCCGAATTTTCGCATTGCAGAGTGGAAGCCACTTTGGCCCGTTGATGGAGCTGAAGATTTTCCGCGGCGTCGGCTCAAGTTGGCAATTGTTTGGCCTTGGGGTGGGATCACATAGAATGCCGGATCGTCGATTACCCAAGAGGTCGACCAGTTCTTGCCGTTTTCCCAATTCGCGACGTTGACAAAAAAGTTGTCGAACATCAGACACTTCGATCCGTAGGGAAAACTCGAATAGAGATGATCTTCCTCGGTGAGATCGTCGGTGCCTGCGTGGGCGTAGTAGTGCACTTGTCCGTCGGGCGTGAACGACATGCCAAAGGTCCACCAGCCGGGCTCGTGGATTTCCGGCCCGCCCCGATCGCGACCGCTGGGTTGGGCGCGGAAGCTGATTTGGGCAAAATCTTCGTCAAACTTTTTGCTGGTCTCGCTGCGAAACAGTATAAAGAATCCCGGCCAGTAGGGTTCGACCGCACCATCGCGGTCTTTGCCTCGGACGTCGGCACGAATTCCGAACGAAGCGCCGGTACGGTTTTCCCATTGCTCGAATTCGGGAAGATAGACGCGGACCGTACAACTTGGACTCCAACTGACTGGCACGGGTCGGCCAACGCGCGTCGCGACTCCCATCAGTAAGTCGTCCTGCATTTGCGTGCCGCTGATTTTTCCTGGAATGCCAGATAGTCGCGTCGCTAACAGCAGCGCGCCTTCGCTGCCTTCAAGTCCGCCGGGCGGAGTGGGCACCCGCTTAATCAAATCGGGTTGGCCCCGCATGGCACTTTCGTACCAGCGACCGTTACGAGATTTTCCTCCCGGGGGACGTTGCTGTTCGTCCTGCTCGTGGCTCGCCTTGCTGCCGTTCATCACGTAGCCCCAGTTGGGGTCTTCAAAGTCGTCGCCTGATTGCTTTACCTTAACCCCCGAGCCGGGAACAAACGGTTCATCAGCGCACGCGGCATGGCAAGCCGATAGCAATGCTGTCGTGAGACAAACGCAAAATCGCAAGTGACGAGTCATCCTTAACACCCTGCATAAGAGAAGTGAATATGAAGTGTGATGACCGAGTGCAGATCGGTTAGTCATCTTTCAACGAACATTCTTCTTATCGGCAAGATTTGCGCAATCGTTAAACTTTCTCAATGCGAGTGCTAGCGTTTTGTGTTTGGGGGGAAAGCGAACGCCGCCTGAAAAGCCCCGAAAGTGCGTCGGACGATGAAACGAATGGCACGTAGAAATTCGCAACCTGTTTGGTGGTCGATGCTAAGCATCGCTATCACAGCACCGCTGCAATTTTTCTTTTGCAAACTGACATCGTAGAAAAAGGCCTCACTTGCTCGGATGGTTTTTTCCACAAACCCA
>JAJDED010000003.1 GCA_029259915.1 Planctomycetota bacterium
GGAAGATGAAATCGTACAGCATGTCAAAGACGCAAACGGATTGGTGCTCGCCTGTTTTTCTCCCCAGCATCTCGACCGTCTCGTCGGTTTTATACATACGGCCCTCGAAGCAAAACGCACCTTCGTGGCGGATGCATACACTGCGTTTATTCTCCACCTGATCTCCAGCGAAACTCCGGTTCCCGTTCCCGGAAAAAGTAAAGGGTATCCTGTCTTCTTCCCCGCATACTTCTGGGAGAACGAAAACAAACGAACCTCCGTCACGAACAAATGTCCACACATCTCAAAGGCTCGTCGTGTCGTACTGGATCGTGTGAGAGCTTTAGTAAAACCTGCGTAGGTGGCGATTTTTGGCGAGCACCCTTCGGGCGCTTCAGGCGATTTGAAGAAATACCGGCAACTATTCGAACCACTGGTTTTTTGAATCCACGAAAGCATCGACGCAAGTTGTTCGGTCACAAGACTTAGGCAAACCGGCATCGGAGCCTTGCACCACAGCTTGTATCTTGGTGCAGAAAGCAAACAGCGAGCTTAAATTTGTTACCGCCGCTTAGGAAATCTTACTACCGACAGATTAGCAGGTTGCCTGAAATGTATACATTCTTAAACAGAGGAACATTAGCTCGCCCTGCTGCATAAATGGAGGACATAAGGACGCAAGCGATTGATGGTTCTACTTCGACTCGCATAACAATATCTAAGCACGGACCTTGTTCGATCTCAGAAGTAATTCCCCTGGTACTGAGTCGCTACGGTTGGGCATGTGACCCAATAGAGAAAGAGGCATGTTGCGTCGAATGCGAAGCCGTCAGCGACCAGCCAAACCCTGGCGTCTTCTCAGCAACTGGCAAGAGTGATGATGTTATCGCCAATCAAGTACTTCCAGTCGACTGAATTTCCAAACGATCTCTTCTTCATAGATCTTCCCGATAAGCATCCCACCAAAAAATCCCCGAAGCAGATTTGCGGTGTCGGGATGTCGGCAAAAATCCACGGTTATTTGGAAATCATTCTCAAAACGGTTGTCCTTTCGTTCCTCCGCCAGTATTCCCAACCAGGGATGGAAGGTGTCAAAGTCATCCTTAAAGAGTCTGCTGCAACGGCGAATCTGATTCTCGCCACAGAGCATGGAGCCGTAGAAAAGAATTTGCTGCAAAGCCGCCGAGGCGAAATGGTCCCCGTTCATTTTTAATTCACACCACACAGGATTGCGCTGAAACCTACACAGCAAATCGACAGACATCTTGCGAGGGTCTTGCGGCATGTCCTCAGGTAAATGCCAACCAAAGTTCGGCCCGAACATCCGTAGCGGCCGGAGTTCATAGTCGACACATGCAAATTGATGATGGTCGCAACTCAAAATCCGGTGTTTTTGGAACCACTCTCTAAACTGTTGGCCACGAGGGCCGAGGTTGCCTTCTCTCCCATGATCTTGCTCGTTAAATGCACTCAGTTCAGGGATGAATCCCATCCAACGCGAGGCTGATCAACGCATCCCAATTCGCCGCGATGTTGCAGATTGCGGATCGGACGCTATGGCGGAAAGTCGCGGAAGAACGAGTGCCGACGCCAGTCAAATTTGGCGGCTGTACGCGCTGGAACCGGGCTGAAGTGGAGAATTGGATTTCAAATGGCTGTCCGTCTCCCACAACAGGAAATAGCTGAAAGTGCAACATATGGCTTCCGTCAGTAAACTAGCTCGCGACCGCCGCAAGAAGAACGCGCCTTACTACATTCAGTTTTTCGACCATGAAGGCAATCGCCGGACGACGAAAGGCTGCTCAGATAAGGGCGTATCCGAGGCCAAGGCTGCGAAGATCGAAACGCTAATTGAGAAAATCAAGATGGGCGTTGCCGAAGTGGCCGAGCTGAACGCGATCCTCGGACGGCCGGACTCCGAAGATTTCGATCAGTACATTACAGATTTCAAAAAGAGCCTCACTCGGAAGAAGAACACGGAGAAGCATGTGAAGCTGACGATTTCACGCATCAAGCTTGTTATCGGTGGCTGTGGATTCACATCACTTAATGATGGCAATGCCGATGCCGTCGAAACGTTTCTCACGGATTATTCTGAGAAACAGGGGCTCGGACACCGCACGTACAACCACTACTTGCAGGCGATCGAATCTTTCGGCAATTGGCTGGCCCATCCCAAGAGGCGTGTTCTTGATCATAATCCATTTGCAGGCATTCCTCGCCGCAACGCAGCGACAGACGTCCGTCACCAGCGCCGGGCCCTGACGACCGAGGAAATCACTAAGGTTATCGAGACGTCTCGCCAGAGCAGCTACACAGTACAAGGGTATGACGGGGAAAAACGTTCGAGACTCTATCTCTTGTCCTACATGACCGGTCTCCGAAAGGGCGAGCTGGCAAGCTTAACTCCCCGCAGTTTTGATCTGGGGTCCCCGCAGCCGGCACTTACTATCGATGCGACGGCTTCCAAGAGTCGCCGGCGAGACACCTTGCCGCTACATGCGGACCTGGTAGCGATAGTACAGGCGTGGATCACAGGTATGACCGATGAACAGCCGCTCTTTCCGAAGCTTGCGCGAAAGAAGACTTATTTCATGATTCGCCGCGATCTTGAAGAGGCGGGCATCGACTACAAAACGGAAGATGGCATCGCCGACTTTCACGCCGCCGGCAGGCACTCGCACATTACGGGGCTGCTGCGGAGCGGAGTCAAGCTGGTCGACGCTCAGAAGTTGGCCCGGCACACGGACATCCGGATGACGATGAAATACACCCACATCGGGCTCGACGATCAGGCCAAGGCGGTCAATCAGCTGCCTGCGATCCCGCCGCCCAAATCGGAGGCTGCGGGAAAGTGTCTGCACATTGTCTGCACTGAGAGCGGCGCAGATGGGCAAAGTGGGGCATCACGTGGCAGTGACCGGCAGAAGCAACAGCCAAAAGAAACACGCCGAAACCCTAATGATGACAAGGGTTTCGGCGCTGTACGACAGCCGGTGTCACCAACTGGCAACAACCGGCAAAAAGTGGAGGCGGCGGGAATCGAACCCGCGTCCCGTGATATCTCTACGCAAGCCTCTACGTGTGTAGTCGTCTGATTTAATTTCGCACAGGCGGTCACCCAGTCGACCAGGTTACCACAGTGCTAGCCAAGAACTAGTTTAACCGTCGGCGTGCTCAGCAGTGACCGACGGCGATTCGGATTTGGTGACGGACGTCCGGGCCAGTCCGACTCCAGCCCATAGTCCGGGTTACCTATCTCTAGGCAGCCAAAGCGTAATTGCCATTGGCAACTAAAAATGTGATCAGCTTTTTACGTGGCCCACTGATCAACCACGACACGCCACTTACGCTTCGCCTATCCGGTCGAACCCTGTTCGCCCCCAGAAAGCTTGAAGCACAAGCCAAGACCCTATTCTATTCGGACTTGGCGGCAAAGAAAAGCGAGGGAAGAAAATGACCAATGCGAAGATTTTTTGGTTATTGGGGCTTGGTCATTGGTCATTCGTCCTTTTTGCCCCCCCGGGCGGCTATTGCCCGTAGGTGACGCTGCCGGCGGGGGCCATCATCGGTACCGATTGAACGGGCATCGATTGGTAGGTTTGCGGCATCGTCAGGGTTGCTGGGGCGTTGTCGTAGCCGTAGTCCACTTGTCCGCCTGAGCCGCAGGTATCGCAAGTGGGGGCGCACGTTGGTGCACAAGCCGGTGCATAATGTGAATAAACCGGGGCGACCGGCGTGGACTTTTTGCTGAACATATTGCGGCAGGCTCCGCAACCGGTGAGACCAACAACCATCGACACCAGGGCTAGTAAGATGATGGTTCTCTTCATGGCTCTGTTGTCCCGCGTGAGGGGGACACTCCTTTCTCTGGTTGCTTCGCCGGCAACATGCTACTGGGGAGCGTTAAATACTTGGGGAGGGGTGGCCGACGGACTTGTGATATTTCTCCACACAACCATTGCCCGCCATGTTGCGTGAAGCAAACCTCCGGTGGTTTTTTGGCAACATTTCGTCGCACTTCGTCGACAAGCTTGCCGATTGTGGCGGTTGGAAGGGGTCAGAGGTGAGAGGCCAGAGGTCAGGGATCAAAAGGACAACGGCGACTTGGGTTCGGCCTTCCTTCCGGTTCTCTGATCTCTGGCCTCTCACCCCTGATCTCTCCTCCTACTACAATGGGGACCATGAATTGTCTTCCACATTCTGAAAACCAGCGCTGCGGCTCTGCTGTGGTTTGGGTACTGCGGATCACGGTTGCGCTGCAATGCTTGGGCAACTGGGGTTGGTTTACGCGGTATGTGGAAACGCCGCTGTTGCACTGGATGTTGGGCCCGGCGGATATCGGCGGTTTGGGATGGAGCGAAGCGTCTGCGTTGGCCACGCAGCAGGGTTTGGGGTGGCTCGCGTTGGCGGCTGGGGTTTTAGTCTTGGTGCGCCCTTGGGCCGCAGTGTTGGGGCTGTTGGTGTTGCTGCAAATTTTGATTGCCACGGCGATGTGGCGAATCGACGACGGATTTTCGTTGCAAGTCGACTGGCTCGAGCCGCAGGTGACGGCGTTGTTCCCGTTTGCCACGCAATCGGCCCGGATCGCCGCTCCATTGGGACTCCTGTTGCTCGTAAGCAAAACGCATGTTTCCTCCGCGATTGCTATCCTGCGTTGGGCGGCGGCGATTACGTTTATTGCCCACGGAACCGAGGCAGCTCTCAAGCACCCTTTCTTTGTCGATCTCCTGATTAGCACATCGCAAAACTACCTGGGCCTGCGAATGTCGGAGCCGACCGCGGAATGGCTCCTGGAACTAATTGCTTTGGCCGACTTCGTGGTGGCTGTTGCAGTGGTGACGACCCGCTGGCGGTGGGCTGGCTGGTGGATGGTTTTCTGGGGCGGACTGACCGCTTCGAGCCGCGTTTTGGTGTTCGGTCTCTCGGCGGGCTGGTTTCAGACACTCACCCGCACACCCCACCTGGGCGTTCCCCTGGCTGTTGTCCTCGCCTGGCATGCGATACGATGTAGTGACAAACCGTCGACAGCCGCAGAAGCATTGGTGGAAGGGTCTTCTAATTCGAGTGAGGAATAGTCGCGTGAGAAAAAATTGGGGCATAGCTGTTTATATTTGTATTTGCGTTGCTCTTTTGATTTGCGCACAGCCTGCGGCATTGGCTGACGCAAAGCTCGAAGGTACCCAGCCCGCGCAGTGGCGGCTGATTTGGACCGACAATCCGGCGACCAGCGCCACGCTCTCTTGGAACACGGCTGCCGCGGGGGAGGTTCATCGCGTGCATCTTCAGGCTGAGGGCGCGGAACAAGCTGCGACGATTGATGCCGCGCGCAACGGCCGCTACTCGGCCAAGAGCCCAGAGCTTTATTTTCATCACGCGCGGCTGACCGATCTGAAACCGGCTACCAAGTATCTGGTCACGATTGAAAGCGATGGCCAGCGCTCGCCGCCAATGGTTTTTGTCACCGCGCCAACCGAAGACGTGACGGTGAGCATCTTGTTCGGAGCCGATTCGCGCAGCGGCTGGAAAGCACGTCGGGAAATGAATGCCATGCTTGCGCGGATGGTTGCCGAGTCGACCCAGGCAGACCGCGTACCGATTCTCGCGTTGGCCCACGGCGGCGATTTTATTTACAGCGGCGCGCGGCTCGACGAATGGTCGCGGTGGATGAGCGATCACGAATTGACCGTCGGGGCCGACGGGCGGTTGCTGCCGATCATTCCCACGCGGGGCAATCACGATGTGGGAAAGCTGTTCAACGAGATTTTCGATTTCCCTGCGAAAGACAAAAATTACTACGCGGTGAATCTGGGACCGCAAGTTCGGCTAGTGACGCTGAATACCGAAACGAGCGTCACCGGCAAACAACTTACATGGATGAAGTCGGAATTGGCTTCGGCGCGACGCAAGCACCGTTGGTTGGTGGTGCAGTACCACCGTCCCGCGTTCCCTGCGGTGAAAGCGCCGTGGATCAATCTCACATCCTGGGTACCGGTGTTCGAGCAATACAATATCGACCTGGCTTGTGAAGGAGATGGCCACTGCATCAAACGCACGCCGCCCCTTCGCGATTTTGCCATCGACCCGACGGGAGTGGTTTACATCGGCGAAGGCGGCTTGGGCGTGGGCCAGCGCGCTCCCAAAGCGGGGCGCTGGTATCTCCAAGAACCCCAGGCAAAAATTGGTCAAGGCCATCATGTGCAGTTGCTCACTTTCGACCGCGACAAAATCACCTATCGCGTCGTCCTCTTGGGCGGCGAAGTGTTCGACGAGCACCATCTACCGGTCCGCTCGAAAGAAAGTGACAACGCCAAAGACCCTGCGAAATAAATTGATTTCCTCGTTGCGGGGAAATCCAGAAGCTCGGTTTATGGGCACCGCCCAGATCCGTGGAAATTTACACACAAAGCTCAAATTCCATTCCCAGCCGGAAGATGCGGTAGCCGCGTCGAAGTTTCACGCCGTTTCGTACTGCGGGTATGCACGCCGCCGCTAGACAGCTGAGACTAACTGGCTGCCAAAAGGTGCTCCCGCAACCCTGCTAGAGCTTGACATTGTTAACCAGGTGAGCCGCTTGCGGTTTCGCAGATTCCGTGACATCTCCAAGCAATGACAACTCTATAAACACGGAGAGCCGACGATAACCCGCCGGCTCCCTGGTCTTCTGATATGTTCCACTAAAGTTATTGCAACTTGAAAAGTTGTACAACCTTAGGCAACAGACACGTTTTCTGCACATGGACCTTTAGGGCCTTTACCTTCGGTAAAGGTAACTTGTTGTCCTTCGCGGAGTTGGTCGTAGCTAGTTCCCTCGACACTATTCGAGTGAAAGAACAAGTCCTTGTCGCTTCCGACGTCAATAAAACCGAAACCTTTGTCCGTCAATCGTTTGATAGTTCCTTCAGCCATTAAAGTGAGTCCCAAAAAAAAGTGATGCTTTTAGTCTTACCACATAACACGAGGCAAGACCTTCATTACCGGAACATTGTATCGTCTCGAGCCATTTCAGATGTGTTTAAATGTAAAATACCCGTATTATTAGAAAAATAGTTCCTGCTCAGGGGGCTTTCTGCTCCACCCACAACATAGATATTCTCACCCACGAAATACGAGCGAAGCGAGCTGTCCAGTTGGCCGCTTAGACGTCTCAGAGAATTGCTCCTTCCCTGCTTCCGGCAGGCAAGATCGCAGATTTTCTACAAACACTTAGCGAGCGGCGGGGAATCTGCCCGCCGTAGGAAACAGAACCTGAGCAAACTCCTCGGTTGGCACATCGCTGGGCAAAAAAAGACGCTCCGAAACTGCACAGGCTTCATTGTTCGACGCTAATTCTAAGTGCCATTCGCGTTTCACTCCTGCGCTAGTTAGCGAGGTGACGTATAGAGCCTCGGTCCATGTGCCCGACGGCCGTTAGGGCATGCCGGATGTGGTCGGCTACCACCTCAGTCTTAATGAGCTACTCGCAATCGTTCATGGCTACAAAGCCAGACCTTGTTAGAGAATATCCCCCCCCGAAAGATTCTTTAGTCAATAGTTTCTTCTCGCTCATAATTTCCAAAGTTTCTTTGTCCCGTTCTAAATTGGGGCCGGAAAAGCATAACATCTGCCCCGGCGTAATTAGATACTGTTGATAGATGTGTAATACCCGCCGTTCAGCTACTGTTAACATCCTTCTTGCCTCATTTATTGTATCAAAGTCAGCCATCGGTATTGATGGACGCCACTCTATCTTACGAGGGAGTGTCATTGGTTGCTTGTTCGTCTGTCTGTTCCTTCTTCTCGCGACGTTGTTTCCTCTTTTCTTCTGCTTTACGCTTCTTTTCCATTTCTCTACGCCGCTTTTCCATTGTGTTTTGATTCTTCGCCATAGTTTTCCTGGAAGTTATTGAATACGGTTCGGTCTTTCCGTTCCATGTACTGTGCCATTAGTTTAACGTGACACGGCGTGGTGCGACACTCTTATCGCAAGTCGGTCGATTGCACCGCCGACAGTAAGTAAAGGTGCAGTCGGGTCACATCCGCGTTTGAATGGTCGCTTGCATTTGTTGCTTATTGCACCCGCATCAATCTACGACTTCACTCAGATCTTCCCAAATCATCAGCTGTGCTGCGAATGATTTGATTGCAAAACTGCCATCCTCGACTGGTTCCGATTCAAAGCCCGTCTCAGCCAAATAGGATTTCTGCTCTTCATCGACTCGGCCGTTGTCAGCAACGGCCCGCCACCATTGCAACTGCGGCCAGTCGCGACGAACAGTCTTTAATAATGTGTTGATTGTCCTACCGTTGGCACCTGGCGAGAATCCAGCGCGAGTGGCAATAGAGGTTAAGGATGCAAGCTTTTCCGCTTTCTTGAGTTCCCAAAGGATTTGGGCGATAGCTTGAGCACGAGTCGACGCGACTGACATGAATCACTACTGACGGCTAATTGTTAAAAGCTCTTAGTTTTGGGCACTTGTTGTTTCCGGCCTGCATTGGTTTCCGATTGCAATGGTCTTGTTGAAACCTGACCACGCAATTTATGTGTGCAGTAGGACGGAAACAGCGTAAGGCACCTTCTTTCCCTCTCCAGTATCATTCTACACTATCTTGCCTTCACGCATTCTTCGATTGGGGCACGTTTATCCAACGGCGGTCGATGTGACCTCACCCGCTGGCCTCATCTCCATGGTCATTTATTCTAGCACTTTGAGTCGCAAAGCGACACATGCCTTTATTATGAGTAAGCCGTGCGAGTGCGGGTTCCTGCCCACAATAATTGCTCGCCTTGGCAAAAGAAGTCCGTTCGGGTGACCCGTCCAACGTCGAAGCCCATGCTGCCAAACTCTACTGGCGTATCAACAGCATTGATACCTCTGGATGAGATTGTGGTGGATGAGGCTGGTTATTCCCGGCTGTGGTCTTTGAAAACTAAAAACTTCCCCGCGTGTCAGAGCGTAAGCGGCCGGCGCGGGGTGCTAAACTGAAGCTATGAAATAAGCGAAGGCCGCGCCGCGTTTTGGCTTTCCTTGAGATTCGTGATAAACCGGTGTTTTGTTAGTCACTTGGTTTTCACACAAGGAGCAAGCCATGTTTTACGTCGGCGTCGACCTTCACAAGAATTCTATCAGTCTGTGTGTCGGGAACTAGTAGATCGAGAACGAAAAATCCTCGAGCGACGGAAGTTTCGCTGTGACGAAGAAGAGCGGATCGCGGAATACTTTGCCAACCTGGGCCAGTACCAACTCGTGGTGGAAGCGACGGCCAGCTACGAGTGGTTTGTACAACTCGTGGAACCAACCGCCGATCGGGTGGTGCTAGCCCATCCGGGACATCTGCGAGTGATTGCCCAAAGCAAACGCAAGACCGATAAGCTCGACGCCCAAACACTGGCGGAGTTTTTGGCACTCGACCAGATCCCTGAAGCTTGGCGACCGACTCAGCGAGTCCGGCAGCATCGCACCTTGGTGCGTCACCGGCAATACGTGGTACAGCGACGCACTTCGGTGAAGAATAAAATCCGGCGTGTGCTAATGCACTACAATGCAGACACGAAAAACTTGTTCAGCAAAGCGGGGCGAGCGTACCTCGCCAAGATTAAGCTTTCCGAGGCAGATCGCTTTACCGTCGACCTGCTCTGCGAAGAACTCGATCAACACTGCGAGCGACTCAAGCGGGTAGTCAAGCAATTGCAGGCGTTCGCCAAACAGGCACCCATTGCCGAGCAAGAGTCTCGCGCGGTGTTGGAGAGTATGCCGTGCGTCGGCCTAGTGACGACTGAAGTCGTACTAGCCGAAGTAGGTGACATCCGTCGATTTGGTTCCCAGCGGAAAGCGACCGCCTACGCTGGTTTGGCTCCCATCACTCGTGAAAGTGCAGGCAAATCTAAGCAATTAAGTATTACCAAACAAGGATCAGGATGCCGAACTCGATCTGCGCTCGGTAAAACAGACCTTACAGATGGACATCTTGCGCTGCAGGACTCCGGAGTTGGTACGCAAAGAAATCTGGGCACACATTCTTGCGTACAATCTTATCCGCACGATTATGGCACAAGCCG
>JAJDED010000021.1 GCA_029259915.1 Planctomycetota bacterium
CCAGAGCAGCAGGTGCCAATGATTGGGCATGACGCAATAAGCAAGAATCCGAACTGCCGTCCGCTGGTGTGTTTCGGTAAGCACTTTTTCGAAGGCAAGGTAGTCCCCCTCTTTTTCAAAAAGCTTCATCCGCCCCACGGCCCGGTTGAGCACATGATAGATCACCCCGCCACTGGCTGCTCGCAATCGTCTTGGCATTCCCCCAAGTTACAGCATGCAACCAACGGCGTCAATAAAAGACTCCCGACCCCTTTTTAAGAAATCGCTGCATCGCGGCGAGTGTTTCTGGGCTGACGTGATGTTCAATCCCTTCGCTATCGGTCGCTGCGGTCGACTCGCCGACACCAATTTCGATGAGAAATTGATAAACAATTTCATGACGTCGACGTGATGCTTGTGCCAATTTCGTTCCCGCTTTTGTGAGTTGAAGCGGGGCGTAAGGCTCTGTCACTACGAATCCATCGCGCTGCAAACGTCCGATTGTGCGGTTCACCGTGACGTGGCTCACTTGGAATTGCTTGACCAAATCCACAGCTCGGCAACTTCCACGCGACTCGATGCAATCGGCAATTGCTTCGACGTAATCTTCGGCCAACTCGGTGGCATGGTCCGAGCGAGTACGCGAGTGTCTATTCTGCCTCTTTTTTGATGCCGTCACGGGACGTCCCCAATCGTTATTCAAAAAAGTAGAGCCATTTTATCGTCAGACAAACGACAGGGTGCGTACAACAGAACGCTTTATCCGAGAATATCCGTGTCATCTGCGGTTATTTCCCCTCAGACCCTACGCTGGTGGCTTGGTGACACCAAGTCCGCCTCCCACGAGATTTTAGCAGATTTTTCCTAGAATGGCCCCTTGCTTTAATTGTAGCACCGGCTAAATTGTTGTTCAAGTTTAGCACAGGCTACATTTTGTTGACTCGGGAGTTTATCTAATGCGCCGCTTATCTACCCCTCGCTTCTCTAGGCCTTACCATGGTTTCACACTTGTCGAATTGTTGGTGGTGATTGCCATTATGGGTGTTCTTGTTTCATTGCTGTTGCCGGCGGTTCAGCAGGCCCGCGAGGCTGCCCGGCGCATAAACTGCAGCAGCAACCTCAAACAGTTGGGGCTGGCTATGCAGAGTCACCACGCCGCGCTGCAAAAATTTCCGGCAGGCTATGATTCATTTCCTACCAACAGCGGATCTGGTCCACCAGAGGCAAAAATTGATCCCAACACCTGGGACGCTGCCCCTGGTTGGGGTTGGGGTGCGGCTTTGCTGCCATACCTGGAACAAGGAAACATCTCCCAAAGCATCCAATCGGACAATGTGATCTGGGATGCGGAGGTTGCTGATTTAGTTGCCGCCAAGCTTTCGATCTTCCTTTGTCCCTCGGTAAGCGAAGCGTCAGACGCGTTCACCGTGCAAGACGATTCGGGAAATCCGCTGACCATCGACGGCCGCGAAATCGTGCTGGGTCGGTCGCACTATGTAGCTAGCCACGGTCAGGAATCGTGCTGGGGCGAGTGCGGAGCGAATTCTTCCGGACTGGTTTTCAGTAATATCTACGACTTTACAACGACCACTGTGGCAGTCGACGGCGACGTATCTCGTCTGGCCGACGGGCCGTTCTATCGCAATTCGCAAACACAAATCCGTGAGATCACCGACGGCACGAGCAGCACGATCTTCTTAGGAGAGCACTCTTCCGCACTGAGCGACAAGACCTGGGTGGGAGTGGTTCCAGGCGCGTTTACTCATCCCAAGTTTACTTCGCCAGAAAACGGTCCTGACGCTGCGGCTACGCTCACTCTGGTTCATGCCGGTCCCTCGGGTGGTGAACTCGATATCACTGGCTTTCCTATCATTCATCCTGTGAATTTCCCCACGTTTCACGTCGGACAAATGTTTTCCGAACATCCTGGCGGCGGGCAAATTGCTTTTGGCGACGGCTCCGTGCGATTCGTCAAAGAAGACATCGATCTGATTCTCTTTGCCGAGCTTTCGAGCATTGATGAAGACGAATTGATTGAGGAGTTTTAATAATGGCTTTAGCAATGGCAGTGCAATCTTCTCAGTGGCGCACGGTTGGAATCGCACTTGGTATGGCTTGTCTGATTGCTTTAGCAGCGTTGATGTTTCGCCAAGGCTATAGCGAAATTGGTCCCCAAGCTTATGAATACGCGACTGCACTCTATTCCATCTGTAATCGTCGAGACGAATCTCGTCTCGAAAAAATTTCTGAATTGATCGAGAAATCGGTCGCAGACTCAGAGATTACGGAAACCGAATCGCGCTGGCTTAACGAAATCATCGCCCTGGCAGACGATGGCTATTGGGAAGAAGCATCTTACGACACACGCCAATTGATGCTGAGCCAGGTCAAAGGGCGCTAGTGAGAATGGCAGCAGGTAGCCCAGGCAACTCTTGTTGTCGCATAGCGATCACAAGCTTAGGCCGGTTGCAAAAACCCTTTGGGCTCTGCAAAATCTGATTTCTATGCCAACCAAGACACCTCCAGGCAACGTAACCGACCATCCCGACCTGTTTGCAGGCCGCTTGCCAGGGTGGGGGTTGCGAACCACAATGGTCTGATTGTGTCCAGCAAATCAGGCGGGACGTGACGGTCGTTTTATTCTTTGTTTAATTGGAAATCTAAAGATGGCAACTTGTGTATTGGCATATTCGGGTGGGTTGGATACGTCGGTTATTTTGGGTTGGTTACAGGATGAGGGCTACGATATCCACGCGGTGTACGTCGATCTTGGGCAGCCTTGCGAAGACCGGGAGGCCATTCTCCAAAAAGCTCGCGATCACGGTGCGGTCTCATCTCGGTTGGTCGACGCCCGCGAAGAGCTGTGCCGCGACTTTGCTTTTCCCGTTTTGCAGTGGCAAGCCAAGTACGAAGGAATCTATCTGCTTGGCACATCGATCGCCCGTCCTCTGATTTCCAAAGTCTGTTTGCAGGTGGCTCGGGAAGTGGGTGCCAAAGCCTATGCCCACGGTGCCACCGGCAAGGGGAACGACCAATGCCGATTCCAACTCGCTGCCGAGGCACTCGATCCCGAGGTAAAAATCATTGCCCCCTGGCGAATCGAAAAATTCCGCCAGCAGTTCCCCGGTCGGACCGAGATGATTGACTACTGCGACGCCAAAAAAATTCCCGTCAAAGCGTCACTCGCCAAACCTTACAGCTCCGACGAAAACTGCCTGCACATAAGTTACGAAGCAGGCAAACTCGAAGACCCGGCAGAGAATGGCATAGCAATGGTCGACTTCGGCATGACCGTTTCTCCGCAGAATGCGCCCGATCAGGTGGAAGAGGTGACCGTCTCGTTCACCAGTGGCGTGCCAACAGCCATCAACGGCCAGGAAAAAAGCCCGCTTGAAATCGTCGAAGGCATGAACACAATCGCCGGGCGCAACGGCGTTGGGCGAATCGACATTGTCGAAAACCGATTCGTCGGAATGAAAAGCCGCGGCGTGTACGAAGCACCTGGCATGACCGCTCTGTATGCTGCCCATCTGGCGATTGAACAACTTACACTCGACCGCGATTTGGTGCATCTGCGCGATCGATTGTCGCCCGAAGTAGCCGAGATGGTTTATTACGGTTTTTGGTTTGTGCCGAAGTTCGACGCACTATTAGCATTTATCCGCGAAGCCCAACAGCCGGTAACCGGCGACGTCACACTCGGGCTGTACAAGGGCAACGTAATGATCCACGGCCGCACGAGTCCCAACAGCCTGTACGATGCCGAAGTGGCCAGCATGGAAGGCGGAGGCAGCTACGACCAAACCGACGCCGAGGGCTTCCTACGCCTGCAAGGATTACCGAGCAGGGTGCTCGGGAAAGTCAGCCCGAGAGTTTATTAAGGAGCGAGGGGCGAGGGGCGAGGAGTGAGGAGTGAGGAGCGGGGGGAAAGGTGCCTTGCGATTGTTACGACGCTAAAACTTTTTTTCTGATGAAAGCTGAATTGTGCGCGGTTACCAAGATCTGAAAATCTGGCAATTGGGCGTTGAGATCACGATGTTGGTTTATCGATTGACAGCGTCGTTTCCTGATCACGAAATTTACGGACTTACCAGTCAACTGCGGCGTGCTGCTGTATCAGTGCCTTCGAATATCGCAGAAGGACATTCTCGCTCGGCGACCAAAGATTTGATTCGTTTCGTCAATATTGCCAAAGGGTCATTGGCAGAAATTGAAACCCAATTGATTATTGCGAAACGATTGGGATATGGTGATTCCACATTGATTGACAATATCCTAACAATGTCCGATGAAGAGAGCCGCATGCTAAGTGGATACCGTCGATCACTAAAGTCCAAACTTTAACCCTCTCCCTTCGCTCCTAGCTCCTCACCCCTCGCTCCTCACTAATGCTCTTCCTCGAAAACCCCGTCCTGCAACACGAGTTGGTCGTCAATCTGCGGATGAAGCGCAGCTTCTTGCTGTTGTTCGCTTACGTGTCATTTCTGGGATTGTTGGTTTTTGCCGCCTGGCCCGCAGAGGAGCGGCTCGACTTGGCCAGGTCCGACAAGGCCAAGGCGTTGGTGAACCTGTTTTTCCTGGGGCAGTATTTTCTGATGTCGCTGATGGCGCCCAGTTTTGCGGCGGGGGCGATCACTGGCGAAAAAGAACGCAAGAGTTACGAAATGCTGTTGGCCAGCCCCGTCCGTCCGGGAGCCATTGTGTTGGGCAAACTTGCCGCCTCACTTTGTCCGTTGGCGGAATTAATGATTTGCTCGTTGCCGATCGTGATGCTCTGTTTGCCGCTGGGCGGCGTGTCGCCCTTGGAAGTGTTTGCGGCATATTTCGCGATGATTCTCTCGGTATCGCTATTTGGCATGTTGAGCCTCTGGTGTAGCAGCCTGTTTGTCCGCAGCTTTGCCGCTACGGTTGTCTCCTACTTGATGATCTTGCCGTTGGCGATGGTGGGAGTGTTAGTGTGGCACGCACTGGAAAATCTGGGCGAAGCACGGCTGCTCGTCGTATTTACCGTCGTGCCAATCGCCACAATCTCGATAGGTGCGATTCTCTGGGCAGACACGTGCCGACGCCTGATGCGTCCCCCCGACCTAGGCAGCGAAGGCAAACAAGTAATCGATCTGGAAACCGAAGCCGAGCATGCGGTCGGTCTTTACATCAAACGCGACGAGTTCCCCGATCGGTTGTTCGCGCCGCCAAAGCGAACGTCGTTGCTCCCCGAAAATGCCAACCCCATCTACGACAAAGAAATCCGCAGCGAGATTTTCAGCCAGGGCACCCTCATGCTGCGGTTGGTCATCCAGATCAGCATGTTGATCGCCTTAGCGGTGATGGCGGTCTGTCTTTATATCAAGCAAGACCTTGCGCCCTGGTACATCGCGTATGTGTTGCTGTTCAACATGCTGGTCGGCCCCGTGTTTTCGGCAGGCAGTATTACCATCGAACGCGAGCGGCAAACGCTTGACATGTTGCTGACCACGTTGATCACCCCCTGGCAGATGCTTTGGGGAAAACTGCTTTCGGGACTGCGCGTCTCGAGTGTGTTGACATCGTTCTTGATGTGGCCCGTGTTGCTCGCCTGTGTGATGCCGGGAGAGTACTGGTCGAACTTGCCAACGATGGGCGGCTATTTTCTGGTGGTAACCGTCGCTTGTCTCACCACGGCACTCACAGCCCTTTGTTGCTCGACATGGTTTCACAAGAGCGCAACAAGCTTGTCGGCATCTTATGTGGTAATCGTCGCACTGTTTTTGGGGCCCGTCGCGGCAGGACAGTTTGTCGGCTACTTCATGCCCGACAGCCCCGCGGCAAGTCTGGTGCAATGGACGGAAATTTCCAGCCCGTTCTCGGCGGTTTTTAATCTGCCATTGGTGGTCAGCGATGCGCCCCAGTCGACGCTAGTAAACGTAAGCATCTTCTGGGGCCATTTGGCCTTTTCGTTGATTTACAACTTGTCGCTGCTGGTCATAATGATGTGGCTGTTCCAGGTGCGCTGGCGCGTTTCAGATTGAAGCATTCCTAGTTACAACGAGTGATCTCTGTGCTTCCGTGATTATTCATGTGAAATCCAAGCTTTCGCACTGCTTGACTCGGGTTTCAGCCGTATGCGATAACAGAGGTACACACAGGATTGATCCGCAGGAAATAGAACTATGTCAGACGATTTGCCCACCGAAAACGTGCCCACGCAGGACGAGCTGGACCTGCTCAGGTACGAATCGCGAATCAAACGTCCTTTGCAGATGAAGATTCCAGAGCTCGAGCGTGACGAGCGTCTGCGGCATGTGATATTTGGCGGGCAGTTTACGGTCGACTTGCTTGAAGAGTTAGCCGACACGGCAGACAAAATCCGCATTCTGTCGAAATTGCGCTCGGGGCAAGATTTTCTCATCAATTTGCTCAGCCACAAACGGGCAATGCTGTATTTCACACAGCCCTCGACGCGAACTTTTCTCTCCTTTATGGCCGCCTGCCAAATTCTGGGAATGACGTGCAACGAGGTACGCGACCCGACGACCTCTTCCGAGACCAAGGGAGAAACCCGCTTTGACTCGATCCGCATGTTTAGCAGCTACTTCGATCTAATCATCATGCGCAGCAAGCTCCCCAGCCTAGCGGAGTGTTGCGCGTATCTGATGAACGATCTTCAAGACTCGGGAAACCGTAGCGTGCCGATCGTTAATGCCGGTTCAGGGGCCGATGAGCATCCGACGCAAGCGCTATTGGACGTATACACGTTGCAACGTTCGTTTCAGTTTGCCGATGCGAACGGTGCGTCTGTCTTGGACCGCTTCGACGAATTGCGCAATAGCTATCCCGACCTGACGAAAGGACTGGCCCATAAAGTTTATGGTTTCTGTGGCGACATCGGGCGAGGACGTACCGTCCGGTCGTTGGCAAGTTTGCTGGCAAAGTATCAAGACGTCACATTGGTGTTTATTTCGCCCGATCATCCTACGCTAACGCTACGCGACGACCTGCGTAACCGCCTGTCCGAGCAAGGCGTTCGAATTCACGAAGTCACGTCGTTTGAAGAACGCGTAAATGGCGTCCCTGCTATTGAATTGCTCGATGCGCTTTACATGACTCGGATTCAAAAAGAACACAACATACCCGCAGACGATGAGCATTTCGCACAAATGGACTTATCGCAATACAAACTCACGCGGCAATTGGTAGCGAGGATGAAATCGTATGCGCCGATTCTTCATCCCTTCCCGCGCGATCAACACTTTGGTGAGATCCCTCCTGAAATCGATAACGATCCGCGTGCTATGTATTTCCGTCAAGCTCGCAACGGCATGTGGATCCGCGCGGCGATGTTGGCTTCGATCTTTCGCGTCGATCACCATATCGCGCGCTATTTTTACGACGAGTACAAAGATTGGAACAACGCCGACGAGGGGAACGTGCCAACTTCGCAGCATTGACCTTTGGTTCAGTCATCTCCCACAAGTAACAATGTCCTCGATCAGTCTTCCCATGGCCCTACGGTGTTTCTGGGTTACAATGTTTCCATGGCATTGTTGATCGATGGTTACAACTTACTTCACGTGACTGCTTTCTTTGGCGAAGGTCGCGGCCAAGGCACTTTCCAGCATGCTCGCGAAGCCTTGTTGCGATTCCTCGCGGCATCGCTTACTGAGAACGAGCGCACCAATACGACCGTAGTTTTCGATGCGGCAGGGGCGCCGCCCGGTCTGCCAAGTTCAATTCGTGTTGAAGATATTTCTGTGCGCTATGCCGCCGGGTATCCCGATGCCGATAGCTTGATCGAGGAACTTATTCAGTCGGAAAACGCTCCGCGGTCGTTGCTCGTCGTGTCAAGCGATCATCGCATTCAACGTGCTGCACGTCGACGTCGCGCTAAAGCAATTGACAGCGACCGTTGGTACAGCGAACTTTGGCAACGCCGCGTCACATCTCGCAGCACACAGCAAATGGCGTTTCCCGAAAAACCTCTGGGCGAACTCAGTCCTGCAGAGATCGCTTATTGGGTGAGTGCATTTTCCACTCCAGATGTCAAGGAAAAATCTGCCTCTCCCGAATGGGGGGGCCCCTCTCAGAGCCCAACGGATATCCAGGATTCCGATAATCCTTTCCCTCCAGGCTACGGCGAAGATCTACTTCGCGATGACGAAGCGCTCTGAATGTTCCGTTTGAGACGAATGTATCGGTTCTGCTATCTAAATCAAATTCTTATTTGCACTCATTTATCCTCTTGATAAATGTCACGGTAGAAATAACCAGGGTGAATACACCGCAACGGCTGAAAACTAGACATTTTCATCACTTCTTTGCACATTTCTGCAGTGCCTATGACCTATTTTTGTTCGTTCCGAGGTAATGTAACTCTGCAAAGACCCACCAGGTGGGCTGACATTATCCTTTCCAACTGCACAGAAACATGAGGAAACCGCCATGTCGTTTGACGACGAATTAGTTGCCGAATTCGTAGTCGAAGCCAATGAGCATTTGGCCGACGTCGAAAACCAATTTCTTACCATCGAGGAAGCGGGAAGCGATGTAGACGTAGATCTCGTCAACGAAGTTTTTCGGGCGATCCACTCTATCAAGGGTGCAGCCGGTTTCCTGGGGCTAACCAAGGTAAACGATCTTGCTCATAGTATGGAGAACATACTCAACAAGATGCGAAATCTGGAGTTGTCTCCCAACTCCGCGATGATCGACGTCATGTTGCGCTCGGCTGATAAACTCCAGGGGCTTATCAACGACATACAGAACTCTAACGACGTTGACGTCAGTAGCTTTGTTAAAGAGCTAGAGGGTATTACTGAAGAAAAGCAAGATTCTTCGCCTCCAGCAGAAGCAGTAGCCGAAGAATCAGCCTCCGAACCTGCTGAGGAAGAGCCTGTTGACGAAGAACCAGTGGCCGAGGAAGCCCAGGCAGAAGTAGCCGCCGAAGAGGTAGCCACGCAACCAACTTCCGAAGAGCCTCAGCCTGAAGAAACAGCGAAGCCACAAGCTCCCGCGTCCTCGAATAGCGCCAATGACAAGAAAAAGCCTGCTACCAATACTTCCGTCGCGCCGGAGGCGAGCATTCGTGTACCGGTAGGCGTACTCGACAAGCTGATGAACCTCGCGGGCGAGTTGGTGCTAGGGCGAAACCAATTGATGCAGGCAATCGCATCGAATTCGGGCAGTGGCTTGGATGCAATTGCTTCGCGACTCGATCAGGTAACCAGCGAAGTTCAAGAATCGATTATGCAAACACGGATGCAACAGATTGGCACCGTATTTGCAAAATTCCCGCGTATTGTCCGCGATTTGAGCGGCAAGCTCGGCAAGCAATGCAACCTGAACATCGAGGGAAAGGAAGTCGAAGTCGATAAAACAATTATCGAAGCGATCGGCGACCCGCTAACGCATTTGATTCGCAATTCGGTCGATCATGGTGTTGAAAATCCCCCTGATCGCATCAAAGCCGGGAAACCTGTCGAGGGCACGATGAATCTTCGTGCTTCCTATCAGGCCGGAAAAGTGCATATCGAAATTGAGGACGATGGCGCAGGAATCAACCCCCAGAAGCTCAAGGAGAAAGCGGTTTCCAAAGGCATTATCACTGCCGATAAAGCGGAACAAATGAGCGACCGGGAAGCTGTGCGATTGATCTTCCACCCCGGCTTTTCCATGGCTGCTAAAGTCACCGACGTAAGCGGTCGCGGCGTGGGAATGGATGTCGTTCGTACAAACATTGCTAAATTGGGAGGAACCGTCGACGTCGAATCCACGGTCGGCTCAGGCACCAATATCGTGATCACACTGCCTCTCACCTTGGCGATCATTCCTTCGTTGATCGTGCAGTGCAAGAACGATCGCTTTGCGATTCCCCAAGTCAACATTGCCGAACTGGTTCGCGTACGTGGCGAGGAACTCACCACACGCTTGGGTCGAGTGAAAGACGCGGAAGTGCTCCGATTACGCGGCAATCTTCTGCCACTCGTTCGACTCGAGGAAACGCTCGGAATGCATACCTCCAAATCTGAAGTATCCGAGGAGAGCACATCTTCCGAAGCCGGGGAAGGGAATCTATCATCCGAGCCCGCAGACGAAGCCATCAATATTATCGTCCTCGAAACCGGACAACAGCGTTTTGGAGTGATTGTCGACGGACTCCACGAATCAGAAGAAATTGTCGTCAAGCCATTAGGAAGACATTTGCAGAAATGTCCGTGCCTATCTGGAGCAACCATTTTAGGGGATGGACATGTGGCACTGATTCTCGACGTGGCCGGCGTGGCTGTGTATGAGGACATAAGCTGCAACGAAGAGCTAAGTGGTGAGGAGCTGGAGGGCGCCAGAACAGAACAAAAAGAAGACTCTCAATACATGCTGCTTTTTAGCAACCATCCTCAAGAGCACTTTGCGGTGTCGATGGATGTGATTTCACGCATCGAAAGGATTCGGTCCGATCAGGTCGACAGCGTCGGTGGTCACGAGTTGCTCCAATACCGCAATTCGACGATGCCTCTGTTGCGATTAGAAAACTGCATCATTGCCAAAATGGCGGAGCAGGCCGAACGGCTCTACGTGGTGGTGTTCGAGGTATCTGGGAACGAGATTGGGCTGGTCGCACCAACCCTGGAAGACATCCGCGATGTGACGATGTCCATCGACGCCGTAACGTTCCGCGAAAAGGGCGTACTCGGATCGATGGTGCTCGAGGAACAAACTACGCGGTACATCGACCTGTTCGAATTGGCCGAGCTCACCCATCCCGAATGGTTCGAAAAACATGACGTTGTTCACGAATCGGAGGGACAGCCTCCGCTGATTCTACTAGCAGAAGACTCCAACTTCTTCCGTAAGCAAGTCAGCGAGATGATTCGTGAACGCGGTTATTTGGTGGTCGATTGTGAAGACGGTCTGGTCGCCTGGGAAACTCTGGACAGCGGTGAATACGAGTTTGATCTGGTAGTAACAGACATTGAAATGCCCAATATGGATGGATTCGAGCTGTCTCAAAGGATCAAACAATCGTCGCAATGGGGGAACTTACCGGTTATCGCGCTGACCTCGTTGGCAGGATCAGCAGATATTCAGCACGGCATTGAAGTCGGCATCGACGACTACCAGATTAAGATGGATCGAGACAAACTGCTGAATTCAATCCAAAACTTTGCCGGAAAAGTTGCAGGCAACAACCGGCCCGCCCTACAAACAAGCTGATTAAGATCGGAGCAGACAAATATGACCGCTACCCTGGAAGCCGGACATGAGGTGGAAACCTCAGAACAACAATTCGCTACATTCTACGTGGGTAATATCCTGCTGGGAGTCGATATCCGGCAGGTGCAAGAAATCAATCGCCAACTGAGCGTTACGGAAGTTCCCCACTCGCCCGACTACGTCCGAGGCGTGATCAATTTGCGTGGTGAAGTGACGACTGTTGTCGACCTGAGAACCATCTTGGGCTTACCGCATGAAGATATGGGGCGCGAGGGTCGCAACTTGATCGTCAATTCACAAGGAGAGTCGATTGGTCTACTCGTAGATCGCATTTCCGATATTCTCACCCTGCGTAGCGATCAGATTAGCCCCCCTCCCTCTAATGTCGACGGAGTTCAAGGACGTTTCCTCTCGGGAGTGCATACGCTGGATTCAGAAATTCTGGTGATTCTCAACATCGAGGAAGCTCTCGGCGACCGCACTCGAGAGGAATAAGCTCCAACTCGAACAACTCGCAGAGAAAAACTTTTCTGCCAGTGGAACAATGATGACTTGCATACAGAGAAACACACCACCGAGATAACTCCATGCCGGCTTCAGCTATTAAAGTTCTTGTCATCGACGATTCGGCTTTGTACCGAAAGTTTGTCACTTCCGTCCTGAACGAGATTCCAGAAATCGAGGTAATTGGAACTGCCTCGAATGGTCGCATTGGACTCGAAAAAATCGAGTCGATGAATCCCGACTTGGTTACGCTCGATCTGGAAATGCCCGAGTTAGATGGATTGGGGCTGCTGAGGGATCTCTCAGCAAAAGGAAAGCAAGTCTCGACCATTGTAATCAGTTCCATGACTGCCGAAGGAGCAAAGTCGACAAACACGGCTTTACAATTGGGCGCGTTCGATTTCGTTCTTAAGCCGGTTGGAAAAGGCCCCACAGAAAGCCGCCATCAACTTAAAACGAATCTGGCTCCGAAGATCGAAGCTTCAATGGCAATGCTTCGCCGCAAAGCAACTCATAATCGCTTGCCTGCCGTCGACAGGAAGATCACTCCATCGGGAAATCGCACTCCAACCGACGACGCGATTGAGCGCATGCTGCATAGTACCTCAATCCCCCAAGAACCTGCGATCGTGTGCATCGGTGTATCGACGGGCGGACCGGCCGCGCTGAATCGGATGCTACCGAAGCTACCCGCGGATTTTCCTTGTCCGATTCTGCTTGTCCAGCACATGCCACCAATGTTTACCAAGAGTTTGGCAGACGACCTGGACCGCGTCTGCCCTCTCAAAGTCGACGAAGCAGCCGAGGGAATGGTCGCTAAAAAAGGACAAATTCTAATTGCTCCCGGTGGTTCACAGATGCGAATCGTCCGGCGAGACAATCATCCTGTGATCCAGATTACTGACGATCCTCCTGAGAAAAACTGCAAACCGGCTGTCGACTATTTGTTTCGCTCAATTGCCGAACACTATCGAAGCCGTGTCGTCGCAGCAATACTCACCGGCATGGGCGACGACGGAACAGAGGGATGCCGACTATTGAAAGAGGCGGGGGCAAGAGTGTTCGCCCAGGACGAAGCAAGTTGCGTGGTCTACGGGATGCCCCGCAGTGTGGTTGAAGCAGGCTTGGTCGACGAGGTAGCACCTTTAGAAAACATTGCGGATTGTCTCCTGCATGCAGTCGGAAGTGGGGCACACGCATGAGCTCGTTAACCCCTGAAGATGTTGATGCAGTCTGCGGTCTGGTCGACGACCTTTGCGGAATCTATTGGGATGAAGAAAAAAGTTATCTCATTGAATCGAGATTAGCCTCTCTCGTAGAGGAGAATAATTGCGAGAATTATGCTGCCTTGGTGCGGAAAGTTCGCGCCGACGTCGTACCAGGACTGAAGGATTCTGTCGTCGACGCGGTCACGACAAACGAAACGCTTTGGTTCCGCGATAATTCTCCTTTCGAGGCAATACGCCACAAAGCGATCCCCGAAGTTATCGATGAGCGATCACAAACAATCTTCCCAAAAAAAATTCGGATTTGGTCGGCAGCCTGTAGCACCGGCCAAGAACCCTACAGTATCGGTATCGCATTGGCGGACGTAATTCCTGATGTCGACAGTTGGGATATTCAAATCTTGGCAACCGACATCTCGCCGTCCGCAGTTGAAAAGGCCAGCCGTGGCGTTTATAGCAAACTAGAAATCGGACGCGGTATGGATACTAGTCACTTGCGAGATTACTTTGTCGAGCAAGAAGACAGCTGGAAGATCCACGACCGCATCCGTGCGATGTGCAAATTCGATGTTCGCAACCTTCTTAAACCCTTTAGCGGGCTGGATAAATTCGACATTATATTTTGTCGCAACGTGGCCATCTATTTCACGGGAGAAGATCGTCGCAGCCTGTTCGAAAGACTTGCCGATTCGCTTGCCGCTCCTTATGGTTGGCTCTTTACCGGCTCGTCCGAGTCGCTGAGCGATCTGGGAGACCGGTGGTCTCCTCAGCAACACTGCCGATCGAATTGCTATCGCCCCAATCTGGTGGAAGCCACCATGGCATAGCAACCAGCCATTCTGTGGTTTCTTTGCGCAGATTGTTTCAGTATTCTGCCTCCTGCCAACCATGCGCTTTTATAAAGGCAAATTGCGCAGATTATCGTAGCATCAATAGGTAGCGGAACTATTGAAGGTGTGAGCGGATTCGTGCACGGCTCTCATGCATACCACTCATCAAGCGGAATGTGAACTATCCAACAAAACGAAACGGTCCTAAGATAGTTGGTCGTTCGTCTTCTTACATTCAGCCCTCACAACGCCCAATTTTTTTCATCGATGTGTGAGGCATCTCACCCACTCATGGTGTTTCTTTTTTACCGGGGTGGTAAGGTGTTGACGTCAAGTGCGTCTAACAAGTAATTAGTCGGGTTTGCGGTAAGGACGTCCCGAGTCGCCATCGAGAGCAATAACCAGGAGTTTGTTATGTCTCAGCAGTCCGTTTCTCCGAACGGTAGCGAATCGCAACCGAAAGGCAGCGCTCGGAAAAAGCTGGCCCTGCTTGCAATCGTGGTTGCCACAGGGCTCGCGGTCTATTGGCAATTCGGCGATAAGCTGTCGCTCGATTACCTGGCCACCCAGGAAGCGGCTCTCAAACAGGCACAGCAAGATCATCCACTGCTAGTTTACGGAGCAGCATTCCTGGCATACGTTGCGGTTACCGGGTTATCACTTCCCGGAGCGACGGCGATGACGCTTTTGATGGGTTGGTATTTCAAGTTCCTTAGGGGCGTGCTGCTCGTTAGTTTCGCCTCGACCCTGGGCGCAACCATCGCGTTTCTCTTGAGTCGTTACCTATTCCGCGAGGGAATCCAAAAAAATTTCGGCGAGAGGCTCAAAACTTTCAACGAATCGCTAGATCGTGAAGGAGCTTTTTATTTATTTACATTACGACTGATTCCACTCGTACCGTTTTTTGTAATCAATGTAGTGATGGGTCTTACCAGGATTCGTACCTGGACCTACTGGTGGGTCAGTCAGTTGGGCATGTTGGCCGGCACTGCGGTGTACGTCTACGCAGGCTCGAGCGTTCCCGACCTGATGACTCTCTCCGAACAAGGAGCAAAGGCCGTGTTCTCGCCAGAACAACTCACCCAGTTGACAATCGCTTTTGTACTACTGGGACTGTTTCCCCTTGCCGTGAAGTTTATGATGAACAAATTTGCTCCGAAATCCATGATCGCCAATTAGCAACTCAAAATTAAGAATTGAACCGCCAAGGACGCCAAGAATGTGAGGAAATTCATCGTCACGCAAGCAAGTCGTCTACGACACACGAATAGAAACTGAATTCTGAGGAATCATAAGCACTGTACCTTGGCGCTCTTGGCGGTTTTTTTTGAATCAACCTGTGAGTTTTTTAATATGTCAACACGTATCGCACTTCAACCGCACGACCAACACAATCAACGACTCGAGTCGAATGTCCATCCTCCCGACTGGAACAATCCGCGTCCGTCCGGACGATATAATCTGGTCGTAATTGGCGCAGGTACCGCGGGGTTGGTAACCGCGGCGGGTGCAGCCGGATTGGGAGCCAAGGTGGCGCTGATCGAACGCGACCTGATGGGCGGCGATTGTTTGAACGTCGGCTGTGTGCCTTCCAAAGGATTGATCAGCGCCGCACGCATTGCGCGCTCTGTCCGCCATGCCGGCGAATTTGGCATTCGTATTCCCGAAGGGACGTCGGTTGATTTCCCCCAGGTCATGGAGCGTATGCGCAAACTCCGGGCAGACATCAGCCCCAATGATTCCGCCGCCCGTTTTCGCGATTTGGGCATCGACGTCTACATGGGACAGGGGACTTTCACCAGTTCCGACACGATTCAAGTCGGCGACCGAACGCTTCAATTCAAACGTGCTGTGATTGCCACCGGCGCGCGGGCCCAAGCGCCGCCCATTCCCGGTTTGAACGAAGTAAAGCATCTCACCAACGAATCGGTTTTCTCGTTGACGGAGTTGCCCCGTCGGCTGGGAATTATCGGTGCGGGACCCATCGGCTGCGAAATGGCCCAATCATTTGCCCTATTTGGCTCGGAAGTATTTCTTATCGAGGCAACGCATGGAATCCTGCCACGCGAAGACGCCGATGCGGCGCAACGGGTGAAAGAATCGATAATCCGAGACGGTGTGAATCTGCTTTGTTGCGGGAAAAATACCGAATTGAAACCGGGAGACAACGGCCAGGTTCGGCTGACGCTCGACTCGCACGAAAAGCATTACGACGAAGCGGTCGACAAATTGTTGGTTGCCGTGGGCCGTGCGCCGAATGTCGAAAACCTGGGCTTGGATGTTGTAGGCGTTGAATTCAATTCCCACACTGGCGTGCAAGTCAACGATCGGCTGCAGACAACCAATCCTCGCATTTACGCTGCTGGGGATATCTGCTCGCCCTTCAAATTTACGCATGCGGCCGACTTCATGGCCCGGATTGTGATCCAAAACGCACTGTTTAAAGGCCGGGCAAAAGCAAGCTCGCTGGTCATTCCCTGGTCGACCTACACGGCGCCGGAACTCGCCCACGTCGGTCTGTCGCCACAAGAAGCCGAAAAAGAAGGAATTGAATTCCAGACCTACACGCAAGAATTCGATGAAGTTGATCGAGCAATTCTGGAAGGCGAGACAAACGGCATGGTCCGCGTGCATGTGAAAAAGGGGAGCGACGAAATTCTCGGAGCCACGATTGTCGCCGCCAACGCTGGTGATATGATCTCCGAAATTTCCCTGGCGATGACTCATGGGTTGGGACTGAAAAAGATCGCCAGCGCGATTCACCCCTATCCCACCCAGGCGGAGGCCATCCGGAAAGTTGGCGATCAGTTCAACCGCACGCGGCTCACTCCGCTGGTGAAATCACTGTTTGCCAAGTGGCTTGCTTGGACGCGCTAAGCCGCGAGCGGCGTAAACTTCTGGGCTTCCGAAAAAATGATCCTGGTCGAACAAGGAAGTCTGCGTTCCAATGAGGGCTAGGAGAAATCTATGAAAGCCTCGGATCTGTTCGTCCAATCTTTGGAAAAAGAAAAGGTGGAGTTTATCTTCGGCATCCCCGGCGAAGAGAACCTCGATCTGCTCGATTCGCTATCGCGATCAAATATTAAGTTGATTCTTACCCGGCACGAGCAAGCAGCCGGTTTTATGGCAGCCACCTATGGCCGACTTACCGGCAAAGCGGGAGTATGCCTCTCGACACTTGGCCCCGGTGCCACGAACCTGGTAACGGCTTCGGCTTACGCCCAATTGGGTGGGATGCCGATGTTGATGATCACGGGCCAAAAGCCAATAAAATCGAGCAAGCAGGGCCAGTTTCAAATTGTCGATATTGTCGACACGATGCGTCCTCTTACCAAAACCACGCATCAAATCGTCAGCGGATCGAACATTCCGTCGCGTGTACGCGAGGCGTTTCGACTGGCCGAAGAAGAACGCCCCGGGGCTACGCACTTGGAACTTCCGGAGGATATCGCGCGGGAAGAAACCTCAGCAGTGCCGTTGGCCAGCAGTTTTGCACGTCGGCCTTCGGCAGAAGAAAAATCGATCCGCGCTGCGGTCGAGCGGATCGAACAAGCCAAGCATCCGCTGTTGGTGATCGGTGCCGCGGCCAACCGAAAGCTTACCAGCCGCATGCTTCGCCGATTTGTCGAACAAACTCAAATCCCGTTTGTCACCACCCAGATGGGAAAAGGCGTGATCGACGAGCGCGACCCGCGATTTTTGGGCAACGCCGCACTTTCCGACGGCGATTTCGTGCATCGAGCGGTCGACCACGCCGACTTGATCATCAACGTTGGACACGACGTGATCGAGAAACCGCCGTTTTTCATGCACGGCAACGATCTACAAGTAATTCACATCAATTTTTTCTCCGCGAAAGTCGATCCCGTCTATTTTCCACAAGTAGAGGTTGTAGGCGACATTGCACATAGCATTTGGCAGTTCACCGAGTTGCTTTCCCCGCAAACCTGTTGGGATTTTTCCTTCTTCGACAAGGTCCGCGAGGCGTCAGAAATCCATCAGCAAGAGGGGGCCGACGATCCGCGATTCCCAATCTATCCGCAGCGTCTGGTTGCGGATGTTCGCCAGGTGATGCCGTGCGACGGAATTATTGCCCTCGACAACGGTGTCTACAAAATTTGGTTTGCACGCAACTACAAGGCCCACCAACCAAATACCGTATTGTTGGACAACGCCCTGGCCACAATGGGTGCCGGGCTGCCCTCGGCGATGGCGGCGCGGCTCGTCTATCCCGATCGCAAAGTGATGGCAATTTGCGGGGACGGCGGGTTTATGATGAATTCGCAAGAATTGGAAACGGCGGTCCGATTGGGCATGCAATTGGTCGTTTTGATTCTACGCGATAATGCTTATGGCATGATCAAGTGGAAGCAGGCGAATATGGGGTTCAGCAACTTTGGCCTCGACTATGGCAATCCGGACTTTGTAAAGTATGCGGAAAGCTACGGCGCCAAGGGCCACCGCGTAGAAAGTGCTGACCAATTACTGCCAACGTTGGAAGCTTGCCACAACGAGCCGGGCGTCCATGTGATCGACGTTGAGGTAGACTATTCCGAAAACGATCGGATTCTCAACCACGAAATTCAAGAGCGCAGCAGCCGCGTGTAAAGGGTTTGGCCATGTTGCAGGACACGTATCCCTTTTATTTGGCCAACGAAGCGGCGAGTCCGAATGCCGATCTGGCCGTCACGGACAAGTTCACCGGCGAAGTCGCCACACACGTTGCGATGGCCGACGCCAAAACTATCGACCGAGCGATCGCCGCCGCCGTCGAAGCCACGGAACCGATGCGACGAATGCCCCCCTATGCGCGGCAAGCCGTGCTCGCGCATTGCGTCGAACGTTTTACGGAGCGGGCCGAGGAACTTGCCTATTCGCTGTGTGTCGAGGCGGGAAAACCGATCAAGGATAGTCGTGGCGAAGTCTCACGGCTGATCGACACGTTTCGCGTCGCTGCCGAAGAGTCGGTGCGCATGACCGGCGAGGTGTTGAATCTTGAAATCTCGCCCCGCGCCCGGGGCTACCGCGGCATGACGCAGCGTGTGCCGATTGGTCCCTGCTCGTTTATTTCGCCATTTAATTTTCCATTGAATCTGGCCGCCCACAAAGTCGCGCCGGCGATTGCGGTCGGTTGTCCGTTTGTTTTGAAACCGGCCAGTCGAACGCCAATCGGCGCGCTGGTCATTGGCGAGGTGCTTGCCGAGACTGATCTGCCCACCGGGGCATTTTCGATTTTACCCTGCCGCCGCGATGGTGCCGACCTGTTCACCACTGACGATCGTTTTAATCTGCTAAGTTTTACCGGTTCGCCCGCAGTGGGTTGGGATTTGAAAGCCCGTGCCGGCAAGAAGAAAGTCGTGCTGGAACTCGGCGGCAATGCCGCTTGCATCGTCGACGAAGACGCCGATCTTGACGATGCTGTCAGCCGGTTGGTCACCGGGGCGTTCTACCAATCGGGACAAAGCTGCATTGGCGTGCAAAGAATACTCGCACACGAAGCCATTTACGACGACTTGAAAACACAGCTTGTCGCGGCAACCAAACAACTCAAGTCCGGCGATCCCAAACTTCCAGAAACTTTTATTGGTCCGATGATTGCGGAGGGCGAAGCTGAGCGTCTCGAAGCTTGGATTGCCCAGGCGGTGGACGCCGGCGGGAAACTCCTCTGCGGCGGCAACCGCGAGGGAGCAATGCTAGAAGCAACGCTGCTGGAAGATGTGCCCAGCGATCAAACCGTCTGCACGCACGAAGCGTTCGGCCCCGTCGCAGTGCTAAGCCGTTTTTCTGACTTTGACGAAGCATTGGCCCAAGTGAACGACAGCGTGTTCGGCTTGCAAGCCGGCATTTTCACCAAAGACATTTACCGAATCCAACGTGCGTGGGACCAACTGGAAGTCGGCGGTGTGGTGATTGGCGACGTCCCCTCCTGGCGCGTCGACAACATGCCCTACGGCGGAGTGAAAGACAGCGGCCTAGGCCGCGAGGGCATTCGCTACGCCATGGAAGACATGACCGAGCTGCGCCTGCTGGCAATCCGCACGCCTGTGGATTGAGGTATAACCCACCTGGCGACTATGATTGAACCTGTTCCGAAATTGTGAATGCATGCTGCTCACCCTTTTTCTGCGGTTGGATATGTCTCTCGCAAAGGCGCTAAGGCGCAAAGAACGGATACATGCTCTAAAAATGCTTTGCGCCTTTGCGAGAGTTCTCCGAAAATCTAGCAAACTGTAAAACTAATTTCCTCTCACCACGCCCAAAGGACTTGGTTTCAATTTCCAATTAAGCTCGTTATCGCAACCTGCCAATTCCCGGTCAGTTCTGATATCACTCGCAACAGACAGCATGTGATAAAACAGATGACTTCCGCTAAGGGGTGCGGGGCTCACGTTGCTCATTTTCCCGAATGCGCCTTATCTGGTTACGCTGGCACAGATTTTGATACGCTTGAAAACATTGACTGGAAACTGCTTGAAGAGTCTACACGGCTGGTTCTTGATTGTGCTCGTGAACTGAAGATTTGGGTCGTAGTCGGTTCATCACATCGCCTGACTGGAAGGCACAAGCCCCACAATAGCCTTTACGTCGTCAACGGCATGGGCAAGATCGTTGATCGTTACGACAAGATGTTCTGTGCAGGCAACCGCGAAGGAACAGATGGCGACTTGGCGCACTATAGTCCGGGAAGCCACTTTTGTGTCTTCGAAATAAATGGAATCCATTGCGGACTGTTGATCTGTCACGACTACCGATACCCCGAGTTGTTTCGCGAATATAAACGATTGGGGATTCAAGTTCTTTTCCACTCCTTCCATGCAGGCCATGTCTCAGCCAAACGATTAAAAATGATGCACAAACAGGTGGGCGCTGAATTCCATAGTCTTAATCCAGGCTCGACACTACCGGAAATCACCATGCCGGCTGCGATGCACACGGCAGCGGCTGACAACCACTTTTGGATAAGTTGCAGCAATACCTCCGCTCGCGAGAGTTGCTGGCCAAGTTTTATGGTTCGACCGGACGGGGTAATCGTAGGCCGACTTTGCCGGAATATCGTTGGCGTACTCAGCACAGAAGTGAACACGGCGAAACAGTATTATGATTCCACTGCAGTATGGCGAGACCGAGCAATGCGCGGTATTTTCCATAGTGGAAATGTGGTGAAAGATAAAAGGTCAGATGACCGGACCTCGCCGTGATTCAGACGCATCGCCAAACGTTACCGTCCGCAGATCCTCCCAATAAACTTACGCAGTTTCACAATTCGTTTATGCACAGAAAACATTTTTCTTTGAAACTTTGAGTAATTCCCCGGATGCCGGCGGAGAAATCTTGGCAGCGGCTGAAGTTGGGACTCATCCATGTCAATATCATGCCAAGGCAGTTTGCAATTTCCACGCAAATGTATTTGGCCATCAAATCCCGAGAACAGATAGGTGATCTCGCTAAAATCTGTGCGAAGCACCTCGGGGGCATTCGATTCCAGCTCGAACAGTGGATAGTATTCTTTTTTGACAAAGAACGCATTGAAGAGCAGTACCGAAACCAGCTCGTAGCCCTTTTCCTTGCCCAATTCAACGAGGGATCGCAGGCTCGCGCCTTGATTCACGGAAGGGTCTTCGGGCTGCACAAAATCGATGTGCGTAGGAATCGTAGGATTGAATTCAACCACTACCATTTTGGGTTGATATTTCGAGAATGCTTTCCAGACATGATAATCATTACCATCAATGTCGATTGAAAGGAAATCAAAATCGAGAGGAATCGGCGTCGAGCCAAGAATCACGTCAAGATTGTCATCTTCTCGAAACCCAACAAATTTGTTTATCGTAAAAACATTATCACGCTGCGAGTAGTTGCTCTGCAGCTTGCCAAATCTTTCCTCATTGGCTTCAATCAAGACGGACGAAAATCCTTTCGACTCGATCAAATGTCGTGTATTCGTTAGGAACATCCCATCCCAGGCCCCGAATTCCACGCACCAATTGTCGTTCTGCGGCAAACCTTCCAGGATTTTTTCGATGACGCCGTCCTCGCCAGTTTGCGAATAGACATCGCGCTTGTGTTCCAGCAGCCAAGTGGAATCCCTACTCATGCGGTTACTCCTTTATTTTTCTTGGCACACAAACGAGTGGAAAAACTGTAAATGCGGCAAGCGCACCCATGTGAGACGGCCGAGAAAAGCCGTAGAAGCCATCTGCTGCATAAGACAGCAAGTGGGCGATGAGGGACTCGAACCCCCGACATCCACGGTGTAAACGTGGCGCTCTAGCCAACTGAGCTAATCGCCCTAATTCCGACCAGTGCTGCCAGCGGTCGTACCCGCTAGATCGTAGCCCGCTATACGCGGACGTGTCAATGCGGCAGAATAGTAGGTCAACCCGGAGCAGAATTTTGCTGGAATCACTCAAACTCGTTGTCATGACCTTCCATCTTTTGGCAATGAATTTGGCATGCGCGGGGCCGTTGGTATGTATTTGGCTTGCAGGACGCTCGCGGGCTTCTCAAACGGGCCGCACCGAGCTGGGACGGTCGCTGGCTTGGTGGAGTTTCGCGGCCATGGGACTGGGCTTTCTTCTTGGGGGAGGGTTGCTGCTGTTACCGGCCTCCGAGGGACTGTGGTCAGCCCTCCATCGATTTCCATCCAGAGCCTATTGGAATGCCGGTTGGGAATTGTTGTTTTCGCTGGTCTGCCTATTTTGGTATGCCGCAAGTTGGCGAGCCCTCGGTCGTTATCGTATTCTGCACTCCCTGTTTGCTGTGCTGGCGGCAACGAACCTGCTCTATCATTTCCCTACATTGATGGCCGTACTGGGGGAACTGGCTGCGAACCAGGCTTGGTCCGCGGTTGCAACGATCGATCGCAAAGCGGTTCTTGAGCTCATGGCACGTGGCGATGTTCTGTCGCTTTCGGTCCACTTTGGGCTGGCTTCGTTTGCCGTAACCTCGGTGGCATTGCTCGGGATGATTTCCTGCCGAGGGGACTCCGCATTGGACGAGGAATCGATTGCGAGAGTCGCGCGTAAATCGGCGCTCGTCGGATTTATCTCCACGGTTCTCCAGTTTCCTGTGGGAGTATGGATGCTTCTCTCATTGAGCCGTCGCACGCGCGAGGCCTTGCTCGGTGCCAATCTATGGGCAAGTTTACTATTTGTTGCCAGCCTACTGCTCGCGCTACTTTTATTGGGCCGGTTGCTGACGATTGCCCTTGGCGACCTTCGGGGAAAAGACTTGCGTCGCGTCGGTTGGCTGATGGCATTGATCGTCTGCCTGATGACGGCAACGTTGCGTGCGTCTCGCACTTCGCATGCTTTGCCATTGATACAAAAAAGCAAAAAAACGGTCGTGGAAACGTTGTCTCCACGACCGATGGTAAATTGCATTTTGGATCTCGATTCCGATCAGAAACTCTACTCTTGCTGATCCGTTTCTTCACCCTCGGGTTCTTTCTGCACTTCCTCCAAAGGTCCGCCAGGCAATTTGCCGGCTTGGATCAAGTCGCCGTAAGTCGGACTGTTTTCGTCGCTTGAATCGGTGTGGATCTTCGCAACCTTTTTGAGCGCTGCGATGATTTTTTTTGGTTTTTTTCTGTCTTTCTTTTTGTCGAGCAACTCTTCAAGTTCTTCGCCATAAGGGTTGTGATTTTTTCTCTTCTTGCCTTGGTGGCACACAAAGCATCCGGTCTTCTTGTTCTTTACGATCTCTGCAAATCCTTGATCCGTATCTTCGGTGATGTAGAGCTTGACAAATTCCTTATGGAACGGCGGTGTTGCCGCAGCTTCACGCGCAAAACCACCTACGATCAGACCACCCACTACCCACAAGATTGCAAATCTGGACATACACGCAACTCCTCTATTCAACTGCTCATTTGAAAATCTGCAACTCCCGAGCTGATGTCAGGTACCACACCTGATCTACTTTTTCTTTCATCTCTTTGTGTCTATCGTGTCTTCGTGGTTCAATCTTACTCGGCTGTTAAATGCGAAAAAGCTAGCCCGCCAGGACTCGAACCTGGAATGAGGGAATCAGAATCCCTAGTGTTACCAATTACACTACGGGCCATCGAAGTCTTGCTTTGACAGTAATTCGGGGAGCGAAAAAAAACTCATTCCGGCAAGAAAATGAACCATTTCGGCACCCTACGATAACGGTACGGCTCGGTCAGGACGCCGTCAAGGTCGCTCAGTGTTTTGTAGGATAGCCGGAAACTGGCAAAAGGTGTCCCCTACTTGGTTGACTGCCCGGCGCTTGGGGCGCTAGAATTGCCTTTCTCTACCTATTCACGCTGTGTGGAGAACCCGGTCGCGTTGTCATCCCGTCGCTCGATTGATCATGGCTAGTTTGAAAATCTTGCAAGGTACCGAGCCTGGACGCGAGTTCGAGCTGGAAGGCGAGCAATGGGTGGTCGGCAGGAGCCCTGAGTGCGATGTTGTCTTGGATATCGCCGCGGTCAGCAGGCGCCATGCGATACTTCTGGAAGAACAGGGACGCTACTTCGTTCAAGATCTGGGTAGCCGCAACGGGACATACATCAACGGACAGCGCGTTGCGGATCGAGCTCCGATTCGCAATGGGGACAAGGTGCTTGTCTGCGACACGCTGTTCGAATTCCGAAATGAGACGGACGAGGATCGACTGGCAGACGCAGAGCCCAACGGTTCGTCGCTGCTAGTTCCACTGAAAGAAGGAGACGAGCCCGGCCCTGGCACTTCGAGTATCATGGCCACGCTCGACGTGAGCCGCGGCCCCTCGGTTTCCTGGCAATTTTCGGCGAAGCCGGAAGCGCAACTTGAGGCGATATTGGAAATTTCGCACAACTTGAGCAACACGCTCTCCGTCAAAGAAATTTTGCCAAAATTGCTCGACAGCCTGTTCAAGATTTTTGTGCAGGCGGATCGGGGCTTTGTAATCATGCGTCTCCGAGAAGATGCCCCTTTGGTTCCCGTGGCATCGAAAGCTCGCCGGGCGGTTGATGAACAGTCGATGCGAATCAGTCGCACGATCGTCGAGCAGGCGCTGCAAAACAAAAAAGCAATTCTTTCTACCGACGCTGCTACGGACGAACGCTTCGAGATGGCCCAAAGCATTGCCGACTTTGAAATTCGCTCGCTGATTTGCGCTCCGATGCTCTCCAGCAGTGGCGATCCGCTGGGCGTCATCCAGATCGATACCAACAACCAGCGGAGCCGATTCACCGATCAAGACCTGCAATTGTTGGCGGGTGTTGCCAATCAGGCTTCGATCGCGATCGACAACGCCAAGTTGCATGAGGAAGCCGTCAAGCAAAGGGCCTTGCAGCGCGATCTGGAAGTGGCCCACCAGATGCAGCATGCGTTGTTGCCGTCCTCTTCACCGTCGGTGCAAGGTTATCATTTTTTCGAGTTTTACGAAGCAGCACATCAGGTCGGTGGCGATTACTACGATTACATCATGCTTTCCGACGACCGGTTTGCAGCCGTTGTGGGAGACGTGGCAGGCAAAGGGGTTTCCGCGGCTATTCTGATGGCCAAGCTTTCCAGCGACGTGCGATTCTGGCTAGCGCGTGAACCGGACGCCGCCAGGGCGCTTGCGGAAATCAACGCCGCGTTTTCACGCCATGAGTGGGACGATCGGTTTGTGACGATGGTCGTCGCGGTTGTCGATCCACATACGCATACGCTCACCCTGGTCAACGCAGGCCACATGCCGCCGCTGCTTCGTGATCAAGCGAACAAAGTTCAAGAAATCGGGGGAGAACAAGCTGGCTTGCCATTAGGCGTAATCGACGATTACCAGTACGAAGCGTTTCAGCATGAACTTCAGCCTGGCGATTTCATCACGATCTTTACCGACGGTTTCAGTGAGGCGATGAACTCCCAGCGCGAGTTGTACGGGCTCGAACGGCTCGCATCCACAATAGGGAATAAGCAAATCGGCCCCCACGATTTAGGACCGCATGTGCTGGAAGATGTCCGCCAATTTTCCGGCGACACCCCACAAAGCGACGACATGTGCCTGGTCTGTCTCGGCAGAGAATAGCCGCGAATGGATTCTGCAGGGATCTCTAATTACAGGAGACGAGGGGGGGAATGACGATTGCTGATTTATGATTGATGAACAAGTGGCTCACCCTTCTACATTCAGCATTCATCAATCAGAAATGACTACGCCCAATTGACTTGGAGTTGATTTTCGACGCGTTGCACTCCATCCAAGCGACGAATCAGTTCTTG
The DNA here is from genome assembly GCA_029259915.1 of Planctomycetota bacterium. Lineage (GTDB taxonomy): Bacteria > Planctomycetota > Planctomycetia > Pirellulales > Lacipirellulaceae > Bythopirellula. The sequence continues at coordinate 25,942 of JAJDED010000021.1, forward strand.
GGCCATTTGCTTCTGAAAAAATGTGCCCACGGTTCCTTCGATTCGCACGTGTCCATCGGTCGCTTCGACCTTGACTTTTTTCGTTGAAACATAAGGGCTACGGCTCAGTGCGCCATGAACAGTTTCGACAAGCAGCGGAGGACTGAGGGTTGCTTCCATATTGCTATTATCTTTGTTCTTCAGAAGGAGTGTGAAACAGGCTATCAAATCGCGAGAAGAGCGAGATAAACAGTACCTGCTCCGAATGAATATCGGTCAGAAAACGACCCTGAGCGATCACCGGTGAACTGTCGATCAGGAAATTCTCGAAAACCTGGCCGGTCGTGCGGGGTCTACGGATTGGTTGGTGAATCTGGCCAGTTGATTTGCGATTTCCGCTCGTGTCAGCCCTGGAGCCAGCTGGGCAACTCGCCTGCCGGCGGCAGATGGATCGTCTGGGCACCGCTAATTGCGGGCAGTTGTCTCATGGCCTCCAATGCTTCGGCAGCGGGCTCCGCGTCGAGATTCAACACGCCCACCGCATCGCCGCCCGGTTGATCGCCGGCTCGCCCGACCGCCATTTGAGCGATATTCACGCCATGCTGGCCGAAAATCGTTCCCACCCCCCCGATGATCCCGGGCACATCTTGATGGGTGAAAATCAGCAAACATCCGTCGAGATACGCTTCGAGCCGATAGCCATCCAGAGCGACCAGCCGCGGCATCGATTGCCCAAACACGGTGCCGGTGGCCTGATGCTGGCCCTGATCGGTAGCCACTTCGGCAATCATCGACGCCCGAAATGCCCCCATGTCGCCCCGCGATTCTGTGGCCATTTCAATGCCGCGCTCTTTCAACAGCAATTCCGCATTGACCAGGTTCACCGGCTCGTCGAGAGCATTTTCCAAGAGCCCTGCCGCAAACGCGGCGGTAAGCACCTTGGTGTCGCGCGAGGCAATTTCGCCCCGATACAACAATCGGCAAGACTTCAAGCTTCCGCTATGAATCCCAGCCATCAACAGCCCAAGACGATAGGCAACGTCGAGATACCCGCGTAACGACTCGAGTGTTTTCGGATCGATCGGGGCAACATTCACCGCATGGCGGATCGTACCATTAATTAGAAAATCGGTGAGCAACCCAACCGCTTCAACCGCCACTTGGGTTTGCGCTTCTTCGGTACTGGCCCCCAGATGGGGCGTGCAGACAACTCCTGGCAAACCGAACAGAACGCTATCGGTGCAGGGCTCCTCAACATAAACGTCGAGCGCGACGCCCGCAATTTTTCCCGACTTGATACCAGTCGCAAGTGCTGCTTCGTTGTAGATTCCGCCCCGGGCGCAATTTACCAATCGCACGCCCGGTTTCATGATTTCGATCTGCTGCTCGTCAATCAGGTTGCGAGTTTGCTCGGTCAGCGGGGTGTGGACGGTCAGGTAATCGACCGCCGGCAACATTTCGTCGACCGTCTCTACCGGATCGATTCCCAACTCCTGAGCACGCTCTTTCGACAGAAAGGGGTCGTACCCTAAAATTTTCATTTCAAGGGCCTGCGCGCGTTTGGCAACCGCCAGACCGATGCGGCCCAGTCCGACGATACCCAACGTTTTCCCTGCGACCTGCGAGCCCATATATTTCTTGCGATCCCAGCGGCCTTCGATCAAACCTTGATAAGCGGGTGCCACGTTGCGCGATAGCGCCAACAACAAGGCGATCGTGTGCTCGGCTGTGCTGAGCGTGTTGCCGGCGGGCGTGTTCATTACGACAATGCCGCCGCGAGTCGCGGCACCTTTGTCGATGTTGTCGGTACCGACCCCGGCGCGAACCACGGCTTTCAAACGTCGGTTGCCTTCCAAAACATCCGCGGTCAGCTTGACACCGCTGCGGCAAATGGCACCGTCATATTCGTTCAACACGCTGCGCAACTGCTCGCCTTTCAAGCCGGTCTGGACATCGTAGGTAATGCCACTCGCCGCAGCCAACAAATCGAGGCCTTCCTGGGACAGGTCGTCAAGAACAATTACTTTGGGCATGATTTAGGGAGGGGCTAGGAGTTGGGAGTTAGGGGCTAGAGTGTTGTGTGGTAAACCTTGAATCTGAGGGATGGGTGCCACTGTCTGCTTCCTTCTTATTCTCTTTTTCTTTTCTTTGTGTCCGTCGTGTCTTTGTGGTTCAATCCCATTCTGTAAATTAGTATTTGAACCCTCTTACACCGCATGTTGGTCTCGAAAGCGGATCATGAAGTCGCGCAAAGTTTCAACTCCCGCGGTGGGCATGGCGTTGTAAATCGAAGCGCGAATCCCGCCCACCGAGCGATGCCCGCCCAGGGCGGTCAGGTTGAATTCTTCTGCCTCTGAGAGAAATAGCTTCGTCAAATCGTCACTTGGTAAGCGAAACACTACGTTCATTAACGAACGACACTCGGCCTGTGCATGCCTCGTGTAAAACCCGTTGCTGGAATCGATCACGTCGTACAGCATCGCCGATTTCGCTTGGTTCAAAGCATGCATCTTTTCCAAGCCGCCGATCTCGTTCAATAACCAATCCGTGACCAAACGAACCACATAAATTGCAAACGTGGGGGCCGTGTTCATCAACGACCCTGCTTTTGCTTGCACTTGGTAATTCAAATAACTGGGCAACGTTTCGCTGGAACGCTGCAGCAAGTCGTTGCGTATAACAACCACGGTAACGCCCGCTGGCCCCGCATTTTTTTGCGCACAAGCGTACAACAAACCATAACGCTCGATCGGCAATGGTCGTGAGAGAAAGTCGCTCGACGCATCGCACACCAGCGGCACATTGCCCACATCGGGTTCGGTTTGGAATTGCACGCCCTCGATGGTTTCGTTTGACGTGACATGCGCGTAAGCGGCGTTAGGTGAAACATCCAATTCTTGGTCGGTTGGCAGAGACGTGTAGTTCCCGTCGCTACCATCCCAGGCAACGTGAGTGGCGCCCACTTTCTTGGCTTCCTCCAGCGCGTGCTTTCCCCACGCCCCGGTAAGGATGTAATCCGTACAGTCTTGCGATGCGGTCAACAGATTCATCGGAATCATCGAAAACTGCAACCGACTACCGCCTTGCAGAAACAAGACCGAGTAATCCTCGGGGATTGCCAGTAAAGTGCGCAGATTCGACTCGGCAGCGGAGATAATCTCCTTGAAGGTCTTGCTACGGTGGCTAATCTCGAGGATCGAGGCTTTGGCCGACGGCAAGGCCATCAAATCGCGCTGCACTTCGGCCAACACCGGCTCGGGCAGAACCGCCGGCCCGGCTGAAAAATTGTATGCCCGCTGTGTCATTTTTCGCTATTCTTTCGCGTATTGGGTCCCGCGAGACCGGTGAACTCTTCTGGCGGGATGGGCTTTATCCCGGAAAAAAGCTCATTTTAGTATTAGACTACTCGGTTGGCGATGGGGTTCTCGACACTAGATGAGGGGGCCTCATTTTTCGCTTATGGGATGGGGTTGGAGGCGTCTCCGACGGCAAGAGTCCTTATTCGGCCACAGATTGCTGATACTAGGTGTGTTGTTTTCATCAATTTCCTCAATTTAAAAACTCAGCAGTCCGAAAAATGGCCAACAGGGGTTCATTTACTTCGCAACCGACAATAAAATGTGCGATTCCGTTGCCGGGGGCCGGCATCACCGCGAGTTGGGTTTCCTGGCTCAGGCGGTGTTTTGCTAGCCTGGTCCCCAAACGGGCGCGTAGCTCAGTTGGTTAGAGCGCAGCCCTGATAAGGCTGAGGTCCCAAGTTCGAGTCTTGGCGCGCCCACTGGATTGGAAGGAAGATGTGAGAAGGAAGATTGATGATGTCAGAATGGTCTGACTTCTGCCTTCTTACTTCTCACATCTAACATTTCTCCTGGGGCCGTAGCTCAATTGGGAGAGCGCCGGCTTTGCAAGCCGGAGGTTAGGGGTTCGAGCCCCCTCGGCTCCACTGGAGTAATAGAAGAGGTCAGGATTCAGAGGTCGGAGGTCAGGGAAACGCCTTTCTGTCATTTCGAGGGGCCATCTGTCATTTCGAGGTCCTCCGAGAAATCTACTCCGCATTCCACTCTCTGCTTTTCTCTTTCAGTCCTACGGGATCCGGCCTCTCGTCTTACGGAGCGCCTTCGCCCACAACCACCGCACCCGCATAGAACTTGAGCAGATCCTCGCGTAACTTCTTGAGCGAGGGCTCGTGGACGTACATCATATGGCCCCCTTCGTAGAAGTCGAGGGTGAAATTTTCTCGTAGCTCCGGCGGCAGTTGTAGGTGGTCGCGGGTGTATTGCATGGCGTACGGGGGCGTTGCCAGGTCGTAGTAGCCGCAGGCGGCGAACACTTTTAGGTAGGGGTTGTCGGCCATTGCACGGCGCAGGGTTTCCGACGCGGAGACGTAGCGATTGGTGAATTCGCTGTAGTCCCAGGGATGCACGCGGTCGGTCAGGATTTCGTAGACTTGCCGTTCTTCGACTTTCAGGTCGTCGCGCAAATATTGGTTCATTGCAGCAGTAAATGGTCCGAAGAGTGCGGACGCGCTGGGGTCGTTCCAAGTGGAATCGCCAACGTGGTCACGATCTCTACCCAAGTAACGACTATCGAAACGTCCGACAACCTGTTTGCGTTTGCGGAGCAGTTCTTTGCCGAACCGTGGCATGCTTACGCGCAGATTGGCGTTTTCCACATATTCGGGCGAAAGACCCGTGAGTTCCGCCATCCGGGCGACGATGCGCTCTCGGCGTTGTGCGGGAAGTGCATCGCCGGTAAATAGCGCTCGCAAATACTGACTGCGGGCAAATTGTTCGGCGGCGGCAACCACTTTTTCAAGCGGTTGCTTCTGCAATTCTTCCGGTAGCGCTTTATGGTACCAGGCTGTGGCTGTGTAAGTGGGCAGGAACAGGGCATAGGCGAGGTCATTCCCGGGGCGAGCGGCCAGTGTTTGGAAATCGACCACTGCCGACACAAGCACGATGCCGTTGAGCGCCATGTAATAGCGGCGTTGCAGCTCCCCACTTAGGCCCGCAGCTCGCAGGCCACCGTAGCTTTCGCCGAGCAAGAATTTTGGCGAAGCCCAGCGGCCATACTTGGTGGTGTAACGGTGAATGAACTGGGCGACGCTACGCACGTCTTCGTCGTAACCGTGAAACTGTTTTTTACTTTCACCCTTGAAAGGTCGGCTGTAACCGGTGCCCACAGGGTCGATGAACACAAGATCGGTCACATCGAGCAGCGAATAGGGATTTTCGATCAAACGATAAGGCGGAGGCAAGGGTTTGGCGTCGTCGCTGAGCTTGACCCGTTTGGGACCCAACATGCCAAGATGCAACCACACGCTCGAAGAGCCCGGCCCGCCGTTAAAACAATAGGTGACCGGTCGTTCGCCGGCGGAAGCGTCGTCCTTGGTGTAGGCAACGTAGAAGACATGGGCTTTGGGATCACCCTCGTCGTTCTTCATCAGCATCTTGCTGGCCGTAACCGTGTAAGCGATTTCCTTCCCAGCGATGGTGGCAACATGCTGTGTGATCGCCGGTTTGGCTTCTTCCGGCTCCTCTTTTTTCTTGTCATCCTTCTTATCTTTCTTGTCATCCTTCTTATCTTTCTTGTCATCCTTCTTATCTTTCTTGTCATCCTTCTTATCTTTCTTGTCGTCCTTCTTATCCTTTCCGTCGGAGTCTCCGGCGGTCGATTTATCCGATTGCTCGGTCTTCGGATGAGCTGCATCAGCCGACGCAGAATCTTCTTCCGAGAAAGCTAGCGCCGAGGCAAAACATACGAAGCAGACGAGGCAAGCAATACCGGCCAAACATCTTGTCAAATAGCGAACCATCAATTCCACCCATCAAAAGCGTCATTATCGAAAAAACCTGAGAGACAACTCGTCCCTAGGAGTATAGCTCAGGCAATGCCATCAGGCAGATTTCCGTGAAATGTGAGCTGAAAAGGGGGGGAGGTCAGAGATCAGGGAATCGGATTGAGGCAGATTGCCGACTCCCTCCTGACCTCTGCCCTCCGACCTCTGACCTCTCTTCTACTCGTCCGTGACGCAGCCTTCGCTGGCGCTTTTCACGTTTTTGATGTATTTGTAGAGTGTGCCGCGGGTTGCTTTGAAGTCGGGCTGCTTCCAGGCGGCGCGGCGTTGTTTCCACTGGTCGTCGGTAATTTGGACGTCGATCGTATTCGCTTCAGCATCGATTACGATCGGATCTCCAGTTTCGACGAGCGCGATCGGTCCGCCAGTTTGCGCTTCGGGCGTGACGTGCCCAACAATGAATCCATGCGAACCGCCGCTGAACCGTCCATCGGTTAGTAGCGCCACATCGCTGCCCAAGCCGGCGCCCATGATTGCACTGGTGGGGGTGAGCATCTCGGGCATGCCGGGGCCACCTTGGGGGCCTTCGTAGCGAATGATCACCACGTCGCCCTTGGTGATTTTATTTTGTTCGAGCGCGGCCAGCATGGCTTCTTCAGAGTCGAACACGTTGGCCGTACCTGAGAACTGCAAACCCTCTTTGCCCGTGATTTTTGCCACGGCACCGTCGGGACAGAAATTGCCGCGCATGATGCGGATGTGGCCTGTGGCCTTGATGGGATTGCTCGTGGGCCGCACGACTTCTTGGCCTTCAGAAAGTTCCGGCAGATCGGCCAGATTTTCGGCAATAGTTTTCCCGGTAACTGTCAGACAATCGCCGCAGAGCAGGCCCTCGGCCAGCAGCAGCTTCATCACTGCTGGCGTTCCGCCTACTTTGTGAAGATCTTCCTGCACGAATCGGCCGCTCGGTTTCAAATCGGCCAAGAGCGGCACACGATCGCTGACCGACTGAAAATCGTCAATGGCCAGCGGCACGTCGACACTACGGGCCATCGCCAACAGATGCAGCACCGCATTGGTCGAACCGCCCACGGCCATTATTAGCACCATGGCATTCTCAAACGCCTCGCGGGTCATGACATCTCGCGGTTTGATATCTTTTTCGAGACAGGTACGAATCGCCGCACCGGCACGGAGACATTCGTCAAGCTTATCGGGGTCTTCGGCAGGAATCGACGAGCTGTAGGGCAACGTCATGCCCATGGCTTCGATGGCCGAGGCCATGGTGTTTGCCGTGTACATGCCGCCACATGCGCCCGCACCGGGGCAACTGGTGCGCACAATCTCGCGGCGCTCGTCTTCGTTAATCCGCCCCGCTAGGAATTCGCCATAGCACTGAAACGCGCTGACGATATCGCGCTTTTGCTCGCCGCCCTCGAAATGCGTAAAGCCAGGTTTGATGGTTCCGCCGTAAACCATCAGACCGGGTCGATTTAAACGGCCCATGGCCATGATGCACCCCGGCATGTTTTTGTCGCAACCTGGTAGAGCAATGCAGGCGTCGTACCATTGGGCGCCCATCACGGTTTCGATCGAGTCGGCAATCAGATCGCGCGACTGGAGCGAAAAGCTCATCCCGGAGGTCCCCATCGAGATGCCGTCCGACACACCAATGGTGTTGAACCGCATGCCCACCATGTTCGCCGCCTGAACGCCTTCTTTCACCTTCGCGGCCAGATCGAGCAAGTGCATGTTGCACGTGTTGCCTTCGTACCACATGCTGGCAATTCCCACCTGCGGTTTTTGCAAATCGTCTTCGGTAAGTCCCGTGCCAAGCAGCATCGCTTGGGACGCCCCTTGCGATTTTGGCTGCGTGATGTTCCTGCTGATTTTGTTCAACGGTTGTGACAACGGAAAACTCCTTAGATTCTAGCCGCCGGCGGGAGCCGACGGTCCATCGGCTTCCGCCGATGGCTAGGACACTGCGGAACGGCACAGAGGCACGTTTCCAACAGACGTTTTGGGATAGGCACTCATTGTACTCATGCGCAGCGGGCAGGGCAGGGGGAGAGGTGCCAGCCGCTGGGAAAACGTATATCCGGCACAATCGGCATGGTCAAATGTAGATCGCCACTCGGACAACGCCTCACAAATACGGCCCTGAGGTTCGCGCACTACATTTTAATTGGACCCGTCCCACACCCAAAGGAATGCCTCTTATGCCTACAGCACCCCCGCTTCCCGCTGACGAGCAGCTCGCTACGCCCTCTGCCGAGCCCATGCGAGTTATGTTAGCTGACGGGAAATGGGGCACGCTGGCAGGGTTGTCGAAAACCGAGTTGCATGAGTTGCAGTGGGAACAAGAACAAAAATTCGCTCGGGCCATCCAGATGTTGCCCAAGGGCTCAAGCGATCGTGCCTTGGTGATCGGGCAGGCTTACGATACCGTCTGCACGATCCTTTCCGCACAGCAAGAAGACGACAAACCACTGGTGATGGGACTCGACAAACGATACGGTCGGCTTGTCTTGGAACTACTCCATCGCCAGGTCGATCGTGGCTTTGGCCAGCCTCGGCTCTTTGAAATCGGCTACGGTAGCGGGGCCTTGCTTGAAGAAGTTGCCGAGCAAGGCTTTTCAGTCGGCGGTATCGAAGTTTCGTCCAAGATGCGCAACGAAGCGCTCGAAGTGCTCGGGGAAGAATTTTCCGATCGCTTGCTGCTCGGCGACTTGCGAGAAATCGAAAGCGATTCGCTCCCTGGCAGGCCAAGCCTGGTTTATTGGAACGATGTTTTCGAACATATCTGCCCGGATGAAATATCGGATACCCTCCATCAGATTCACAAACTGCTCGTTCATGGCGGTTCGCTGGTGACCATCACCCCCAATTGGCTACTGCGACCCTCAGACGTCACGGGCGATTTTTGCCCGCCACGTACCGAGGCCTGCGGTTTGCATCTCAAAGAATACCGGCTCCGCGAAGTCACTCGACTTCTGAAGCAAACCGGTTTTCGTCGCGTGATAACACCGCTGTTGGTCAGCCGAAAACGGATTTATCACGCTGGCCAAGGATTTCGTCTGATCAAACAGCTTGCCGAACCACTTTTAGACCGGCTGCCTGTGCGCTACGCGCATTTGGCCTGCCGAGGGCTGGGACTTTCGATCACCATTGCTACGAAATAGCGGCTGGTTCTTGTGTACGACTGCGGGCAACTGCCTCGTAGGTTGTAAAACCCCCCGACAAGTTGGCAACATCAAAGCCATGTTGCGCCAAGAGTCGCGTCGCCAAGTAACCCCTTTGGCCGACCTGACAATACGCAATCACCTGCCGATCGCGCGGAAGTTGGTTTAGCGAATCGCGAAGTTGCTCGACGGAAATGTTCACGGCCCCGTCGATGTGCCCCGCCTCGAATTCCTCAGGCGAGCGGACGTCGAGGACAAACGAGCCAGAATCCGACAGGGAGTTTTCTCCTACGTCGGACAGCAACTCGGCTGCATGGACAATTGGCTGATCGCCGCGCAATACACCTGCCGCGACGAATCCAGCCATGTTGATCGGATCTTTGGCCGATCCGTATTGCGGGGCGTAAGCCAATTCCATTTCTTCCAGATCGTCGACGGTCATGCCCGCCTGGATCGCTACCGCCAATACGTCGATCCGTTTGTCGACGCCATCACGCCCCACCACCTGTCCACCCAGTATTTTTCCGTCCTGGGGATTAAACAGCAGCTTGATCGACATGGCCTGCGCGCCCGGATAGTAACTCGCGTGGTTACCAGGATGGACATAAATTTTTTCGTAAGGCAACTCGGCAGCGAGGAGAGCTTTCTCGCTGAAACCGGTCATGGCGGCGGTCATTTCGAACATGCCCACAATGGCAGTGCCCTGTGTGCCGCGGTAACGACTGTCGCGTCCTGCCATGTGATCGGCAGCGATTCTTCCCTGGCGATTGGCGGGACCTCCCAACGGAATCTGCACGGCGGAACCATCGACAAAATGCCGCACTTCCACCGCGTCACCTACCGCATAGATGTCGTGGTCGGAGGTTTGCATGTGTTCGTCGACTTGAATGCCGCCCCGGGGGCCAACTTCCAAGCCCGCGTCGACGGCCAACTTGTTCTCGGGGCGAACTCCGACACTCATCACAATAAAATCTGTTGGCACCGACTTTCCTGAACGCAATCGCACGGTCATCCCGCGCTCGCTCGGTTCGATCGCTTCGGCAGCGTCGGACAATTGCAGCTTGATTCCCTGCTCTTGAAGGTGCGTGGCAATCGGTGCGATCATTTCCGCATCCCAAGGTGGCAAAACTTGATCGGCCAGTTCGACAACCGTAGTCTGAAGCCCGCGACGGGCCAAGTTTTCAGCCATTTCCAAACCAATAAAACCTGCGCCAATGATGACCGCCCGGCGGGAATTGGCAACGATTTCGCGCAGCCGATCAGCATCGCGCAGATCGCGCAACGTAAACACCTGCGGCAAGTCGGCGCCAGGAATCGGCGGGCGTAAAGGCGATGCGCCCGGTGAAAGAATCAGCTTATCGTAAGATTCTTCATATTCCTCGTCTGTTTTAAGATTGCGAACTGAAACCGTTTTGCGCGTTCGATCGATCGCGGTCACTTCGGTACGAGTACGCACGTCTAGCCGATAACGGTCGATCAAACGCTGCTCGGGAGCCACGAGCAAATCGCTACGCTCGGGAATCACTCCGCCGATGTAGTAAGGCAATCCGCAATTCGCAAACGACGGTGCTTCTCCGCGCTCAAAGAGCACAATCTCACCCGACTCGTCCAATCGGCGCGCTCGTGCCGCGGCCGATGCTCCTCCCGCTACCGCTCCGACAATTACCAGTTTCATCGTGGGTTCTCCTTTCCAATGGGTCCGATATTGAATGCTAAGCCGAGCAGCATTTTTGGCAACTGCCGTTCTCGACCCGATTCCAAGGCATTTTCGACAGCATCATGCCCATGCCGCAGGAGTCGGTCACGCCCGCAAACACGAGTCCAGTGCCAATGAAAGCGGGAATTGCCAAAAAGTAAGGATTCAACACAAACCCCAAAAGTGTGCCGAGAAAAACGAACGACCCGGCTGCAATGCGAACTTGTCGCTCCAAAGAAATAGGTCCCTTGCCGCGTACCACTTCAAGTCCGGCCTCCTCCCAAGCTTGCGTGCCTCCCTCCACACTAATCGCATTCTCAATTCCGGCCCCTAATAGTCTGCTACAAGCCATCGACGAACGGCTGCCGCTATTGCAGATGACAGAAATAGTATGAAGGTCTCGACCATTGATCATTGCCTTCAACTGTTTCGGCTCAAGCGAGTCGAGAGGCATGTTGAGCGCCCCGGCAGCGTGAGCTGCGCTAAACTCCCCGGGACTGCGCACGTCGATCAGGATAGCTTCATCGCCATGACCTAACCGTTGGGCAACTTCCGCGGGACTAATCGTTGGAACCGACATGAAAAACTCCTTTTGAAATGTTCAAGGGTCTCGATATTACGATATTTTCAGGAAAATTTTTAACCGGCAAACCGGCTTTCAATGCAGGCTAGAATGTTTGCCAAATGGGGCTCGACCACATAGTAGTAACGGCGCTGTCCATCTTTTTCGCTTTCCAGAAAACCACAACGCTGCATGGTTCGCAAGTGCTCCGACGCGACATGACTGGCAATCTCGCAAGACTCGGCCAGTTCTCCGACGGTGTACTTGTCTCGCAGCAACAATTGGATCATCCGCAGCCGATGCGGGTGGGCCAAGATTTTGAGGCATTCGGCCGCCTGCTGCAGGGCACCGCTGTTGAGCATGCCGGCTTTGCGTTGTTTCTTTTTGGTGATGGCCATGACGGCTCCCCTTTCTCTATGTAAGTATATCGCGACATTTCGATATAATCAAGAGGATTTCTTTCGGTTTTTCTGTTTTTTTCTCGAATCCGCCCACTTGTGGCTTAGCTGAGGAAATATGATTTGCGGCTCTAAGCGGCCATGGCACGGCGAGGAGCCTTGAAAACCTGGCCGTCAAAGTCGGTCATGCGAGCAAGCCCCATTTTGGCAACGGCCAGACTTTTTTGGCTGGGCTCAGCCGGCATCTCATAAGATTTTGCCGTTTCACCCCACCGCCAAACGGTTGCATCCGGGGCTATGCCAATTCGTAGTCCCTGGCGATGGGCACGAAAAAAGAACTCCACGCGCTCATCGTCAAGTAGCTCAGGATCCCAGCCTCCCAGGGCACGAACTTTGCTGGTGCGGGCCACGAAAAAATTCGCCGTCAAATCACACCAATTGTAGCCGTCGCCCTGAGAACGATAGCCCCGCCGCAGGGTAAGCCAATCACCTGCGATTTCGAGAGTCCCATGCTCTGGCTGCGGAAATCTCTGATCGAAAAATAGCCACTTTCGACGGCGCCCAATTAAATCGCCTGCGGCAAGATCAAGCTTGTCATCAACCACCAACTGCAATAACTGCTCGACATGCGCAGCCCGATGCAGCTCCGACTGGTCGTCCAGCAGCAAGAAGTAGGGAGTCGACACGCGTGCTAGCAAAGCATTCTGGCAAGCACTGCGACCGGAATGGCTGGGCAACTGGAGGGACTCAACATTCTTCAGTGATTTGTGCTCGATGCTATCATCGGCCACCAAAATCCTTAGCTGCGGATAAAAGCGGCGTATGCTGCGTAACAGACGACGCAACGATTTCGGACGATCACAGGTACGGATAACAGCGGTCAGTTTAGCAAGATCAGCAGTTGCCACGGCGATTCCTAGGACGCAACAGAAGAAAATAGTGAGACTTCTCTTCTTCCATCGCCTTTTTCTATCGCCTCAGTTCAAGAAAACCGCACCTCGCGCACCGTTGTATGTACTTCCGCCAATCTGCCAACGAGTTAATCTTTCCGCAGCTTACCGCGACCGACTGATCAGAAATACGGACTTGCACCTCAGCAACAGTCCCCCGCGAGGACGGGCAGCCGACCATCGATGCAGAATTGATTCAAATTGCTGCAGCGTCCAAGATTTCTCGAACAACGTCGACCAGCTCTGTGCTGTGTGCATCTTTGGGAATCACACGCTTCGCCCCGGCTGCCAGCGCTTCGTTGACCATATCGATTGTGGCGTGGGCCGTATGGAAAACAACACAAACACCGGCCCGCTGGCTCTTAATCGTCGCGAATAGATCCATCCCATCCATGTCGGGCATGCGGTAATCGAGGATGACCAACTCGTGCGATTCCTCGCCAAAGAGTTTCATAGCGCTTAAGGCGTCGTAGGCAGCGTCGACTTCGTACCCCTGATCGGTGAGCAAGCGCACAGTAATGAGGCAACTGTCACGCTCGTCGTCTACAACTAAAATCCGCGGATTGGGCATAACACTCTCCGGGTAGACGGAAGAAAAGTTTTGGGAGTAGTTGAGTCTTCACAAAAGCCCGGTGTAAAGTATAACAACATAAGTCTCTTGTGACAAGCAACTTCGGGAAGTCCAATAAAGATCGCAGATGCTCGTCAGCGGGGGGTTTGGAGGAGCGGGGCGAGATTGAGGGCAAAAGGCTTGAAGTGGGAGTACTGCCTACTCAATCTTCCTATCAATTCACTCTGGACTTTTTGAATGTCATCCCCTGATGTAGAGAACCAGCAAGAAACACCGAGGCATCGAGCATTACCCGGTGGATTGTTGTTGGATCGGACGATCGTGTTGATCGCGCTGGTTTTTATTCTCATTCTTGTGATTCTGCAATGGCACCAATCGCAGCTTGAAGATCGTTTGGTGGAGTCAACTGCACAGGAAGAGGCGAGGCGCTATACAGAAGCGCTGACAGTATTTCGCACCCTTTACACACGCGAAGTTGTCGAAACGGTGCGCCATCAGGGCATCGAAGTTTCCCACGATTACGACCAAGGTGAAAAAAAAGGCAAGGCAATTCCACTGCCAGCCACGCTGAGCATGAAACTTGGCAATGAGATGGGGAAGCTCGAGTTGGATGGTCAAACGGCGCTCTACAGTGGCTATCCCTTCCCGTGGCGCGAACAGGACTGGATCCAGCGAGACCAGTTTGCTAAGGACGCATGGCAAGCCCTGACAAAAGATCCCATCAAGCCCTACCAGAGATTCGAACAGCGTAACGGGCGTTCCTGGCTACGCTACGCTACCGCCGACCGAATGCGCAAGTCCTGTGTCGATTGCCATAACAAGCATCCACAGTCGCCCAAGAATGATTGGAAATTGGGAGACGTGCGCGGGGTATTGGAAGTTAGTATTCCACTGGATGCTGCAATTTCTCAAGCCGAGCAGAATCTCCGCGAGTCGATAGTCTATAAGGTCGCGGTCGGGGGATTGGGTCTGGTTGTTCTAATCGCCGTTTTTGGCCAACTGCGACGTACATCGTGGGAATTGGAGCAGCGAGTTAAAGAACGCACATCCGAACTAGATGTCGCGAATAAAGCGCTGGAACACAGCAACATCGAACTACAGCACTTTGCTTCGATCGCGTCCCACGATTTGAAATCTCCGCTGCACGGAATCGCCAGCTTCGCCCAGTTTCTCCAAAAGGATTATCAAGGGCAACTCGATGAAAAAGCTAACGACTATATCGATCGAATCGTACAAGGCTCCAAGCGTATGGGGCAATTGATCAACGAACTGCTCGCCTATTCGGCCGTAGAGTCTCAAACCGCAACATTTTCCCTGACGTGTTTGAATAGCGCATTTGACGACGTGGTTGAGATACTCCAAGCAACCATTGAGGAAACTGGCGCAGAAGTGACACGCGAGGCGCTGCCACAGGTTGAAGTCGATTGCTCTCAAGTGACCGAGCTCTTGTTAAACCTGATAAGCAACGCACTAAAGTACCGGGGCGACGTCCCGCCGCGTGTCCACGTTTCGGCAAGCAAGGAAGACGGCGTCTGGACCATTGCCGTGCGGGACAACGGCATTGGTATCGCTGCAAAAAATCACGAGCGGGCTTTTGAAGTCTTCCGTCGCTTAAACCCCCCGGACAAATTCCCCGGCACAGGCATTGGTCTGGCACTGTGCCGTCGAATCGTCCGAAGGCACGGCGGAACAATTTGGATCGAGTCGGAATTGGGCGAGGGAACCACGTTTTTCTTCACGCTCCCAGAAGCTGCATCCGAGCAGCATGAATCCTAGGCATCGCGCACCGTGAGGCCAAGTGTCTGTTGCAAAGTATGCGCTATTTCCCAAACCGGTCGAACACTACGACTTCGTCCTTGGATAACTGCCCCCCGCGGGGTCTTGCGGGCTTATCCGCCTTGCCGATAACCAGCATCATGCCAATTGCGTGATCGGCCGGCAGTTGAATGATTTTTGCAACCTGCTCGGCGTCGAAGCCGATCATCGGATTCGAGTCGTATCCCATTGCCTTGGCAGCAAGCATCAACGTTTGCGCTGCGATTCCACAGGAGCGCATCACTTCGTCGCGTTGAACCTGCTCGCCGGCGCTTTCATAAAATTGTCCAAGCACGGATGCCAACGATTGCTGCACTTCGGACGGCGCATTGCACCAATACCGCTCGGGCTGCTTGGCCCAAGCCTTTACGTCTCCACAGAGCACAAACAACAACTGGGCGTCGGTCACCTGGGCTTGGTCCCACGCGGCTGCGCGCAGCGCTTTGCGCTGCCCTGGATCGCGCACCACTACGAAACGCCAATTTTGAATGTTGAACGACGTGGGGGATAGTAGCGCCAGATCCAACAGACGCTCGATGTCTTCTGCTGGCATCTCAAAACTTGTGTCGTAGTGCTTCACACTGCGACGCTCTTCGATGGCGTTTAAAGTATCCACAGCGGGTTTCCTTTTCTGACAAAGACAAATAAATCGCACCGTGGCGATTCACAGTTCGTAAACAATTCGTCCATGTTGCTGACTGCGGCTGATGCGGTCGGTGGCATAAAGACCAGCCAGGACGAACTCGATACAGGATGCCCGTACCGCTTTGTCGCGGCTGGCATTTACTTCAAATGCTTTGTCCCAAACAGGCGGGACGCGTTCCAGCAGCTTGGCATAATGCGAAGAAGGCAACATGTCGCCCACTTCGATTTTTACGCCCTGCGAAAAGATCTGGGCGATCTCAGGCAGCCCATGCCGGTCGACATATTCATCGAAAACGGTGGCAATCGCTTCGGCCAACACCGCGTCGAGCACCTGTCGCTCGCTCATCTGATGGGTGCCCATCATGTCGAGTTCTAATTTCCCGAGCGAAGAGGCGTAAATATGACCCAAATCGCTAATCCGCGGGACTGCCGGTCGTTCGCCCAAAACGGCGGCCCGCTGGCGCGCCGACGCAACCATCGTACGATAGTTGGCAATGGAAAGCCGGGCACTCACCCCCGATTCGTGATCGATGTATTTCGATTCGCGCGCTGCCCGGCTGATTTCCTCAACCAATTCTTTCATAAAATAGGGGACCACCACCTGAGGCGATTGCGGATTCCCCGGTTCCTTCATTCCGCAATCCGAATTCCGCAATTCGCACTCCTCCCCCGTTTCTTGCTCAAGAATCAACACCCCCTGTTCACGGTCCATGGGATAGTGGGTGTGGATCAGCGAACCAATGCGATCTTTTAGCTGCGGTATGACTTTCCCGCTGCGGTTGTACGTGGCTGGGTTCGCGCTAAAGAGTATCAAAACGTCGAGATCAAACTTTACGGGATAACCGCGGATTTGGACGTCGCGCTCTTCCAAGATATTGAACAGCCCGACCTGCACAAGTTCGTCAAGTTCGGGGAGTTCGTTCATCGCGAAGATTCCGCGATGTAGCCGGGGAATCAGTCCGAAGTGGAGCGCGTCCTCGGCGCTCATGCTCACGCCCGAAGCCAATTTGGCGGGATCGATTTCGCCGATGATGTCAGCAAACTTGGTTCCGGGTGCCAGCCGCTCGGCATAGCGCTGGTCGCGGGGCCACCAGGCGATCGGAACATCTTCCGGCAACCGGTTGGCAACTAGATCGCGGCCCCGCTTGGTGATTGGCTTCAGCGGGTCGTCGTGCAGCGGAATTGCCGGATCGGCCAGAAAGGGGATCGCTTCGTCGAGAAAACTGACCAGCAGTCGCATTAGGCGGCTCTTGGCTTGGCCTTTTTCTCCCAGGAAAAGCATATCGTGCTGCGCTAACAGAGCGATGTTCAACTCCGGAATCACCGTGCTATCGTAACCGATGATTCCCGGATAGAGTTCTTCGCCAGCCTGCAACTTCGCTAAAAAGTTGTCGTGGACTTCCTGTTTTACCGATTTGCTCTTCCAGCCAATCTCGTGCAATTCGGCGAGCGTTGTCGGGGCATCCGCTAAGGTGAAAGTCATCACGGGTTCTCTGTGCAAGCATTGGCGAAAAGCAGGAAATAGACCTCGATTATAGCGCCTTGGGGCCACTTGCCAAGCAAGTCGTCGGATTGGCGTTGTCGGCATTCCTAGGCAAGCCTAAAGTTTCGGCTATGTTTCGACCATTTCGCAAACTATTTCGGCCAGGATTTCGCGTTCCAGGTAGACTTGTGACGAAGACGCCCCGGGTCGTTCTCTTGGCCTCGGGATGCGAGCAGCGTTGGGAAGCGATCCAGCACAAGCAACTTGTCGATGTGCATGGTGAGCCGCTAATTTTGCGAACGATGCGTCAAGTTGCCCAGCGGTGGAATACGCGGCCCGTGGTCGTCACCCACCACCCTCGGATCATCGATGCTGTTGGCGATCAGGCCGATGTGTTGTCGCTGGATTCCACCGAACGACGCTGGACCGTCGAAACGGCACTGCACAGCCGCGATTGTTGGGGGGACCCGACGTTGATTTTGGCCGGCGATGTTTATTGGACCGATGCAGCGCTCGACGCCGCTTGTGATTTGAACACCGGCGGACCGGTGCGCTATCTGGTAACCACTTGTTCGGTAGGCGACGACATTCTCGGGATTTGGTTTCGTCGGCGCCATCGTCATCGCGTTGCCCGAGCGCTGCACCATGCGATCTGCCATGCAAGACTTCGTGGCGGAGGTGGCAAACTTTGGCAGTCGTACCGATCGCTGTGTGGTTTTCCGCTAGTGCGTCATCGATTGGAAGACGTACACTGCGTGCGAATCGATGACGAGACGACCGACTTCGACACACTGCAAGATTATCAAAAGTTTCTCCGCCAGAAGCAGTCCCACGCGGCGTGAGATTCGTTTGAATTTTCTGCTAAACCGCAAGCGGCAGCGATTGCGGTTTAGCGACGAATAACGCCGTCCGCGCGAGGTGCGCCACTTTCTACCAATTGAGCGAGTAGCAACTGGCTTTGTTGATGTTCGCCATCGACTGCCAGTGCTTGCCGCACCGCGTTGGCTGCTGCGGAAACGCTTCCCGCTGCCTGCTCCGCTAATGCCAATTGGTAAAGCAAGTCGGCCTGCGGAGTTCCCCGCAAACTGGCAGCAGCCAAGCTCTCGACGGCATCCTGGGGGCGATCCACGTTTTGGTAAGCAAGCCCTTCAAGCCACAACACACGCTGCGGTTCTTCGCCGGGCGGGTAGATGTCGAGCAAATGATGCAAAGTGGTCAAACACCGTTGGGGCCGACCGGTGGCGTATTGAATTTCGGCGACTGCCAACAAAACATCAGCCGAATGCGGACTGTAGCGCAACGATTGCTGAAGATCGGCTAAAGCCGTTTCGACATTTCCCTGCTGTCGATAAATATTCCCGCGCAAAGCCCACGCACCGGCCAATGTTGGGTCGAGCGATATTGCCTGTTCTGCTCGTTCCATAGCCCGATCGACGGCCCCCACTTCTAATAGCATTTCGCCGTTGCGGACCACAGTCGGCGCATGCCGCGGGTCGAGTCGCACTGCCGCCTCCATGTGGACCACCGCTAGTCGATGGTCGCCCTTTTGCCAAAGCACTTCGGCCAGATGACGGTGGGCATCCAAATCGGCTGGGCTGGTGGCAACTGCCTTAGTCAGCAGAGTATGGGCTTCGTCCCACCGTCCCATCTCCATGGCTGCCACGCCATCACGCGAAAGTTGTCGACACTCCGCCATCGACTCCGGCACGATTTTCTGCTTGCGCAGCGTAGCGCAACCGCTCAAGATGAGAGCAGCAAGCACCCAGCCAATGAGAGGTGCGCGAAGCATCGACAGGCGAGCTGAGTGAAACACGGGCTTGACCAAGCAGAGAACGAGAAACAAACCGCCGGAGAGTATCAATACTACCGCTTCCACCGCAACTGCATTGCGAAGCCCCCGCCGCCTGTGTTAGGCTGATTTATTGCTAGCTAAGTTCTTGTTTTGTAATCAGGAAGGAAAAATGCCTGCAGTTTTTGATCAACTTGGTCTTCGATTCGAATATCCAGAAAACTGGACACTCGACGAACAGACGCTTGAATCGACGTTTTCTGCCGAGGAACAGGTAATCGTTTCCAGTCCCGAGACGGCCTTCTGGCAGTTGTGCAAGCACCCGCCGCAGACGGATTTGGAACCCCTGTTCGACGAGGCACTCAGCGCCCTGCGGTCGGAGTACCAGCAGATTGAGGTGGAACCCACGAACGATTCATTCGATGGCACGGTGATCGAAGGCTTCAATGTGAGTTTCTATTGCCTCGATTTCACGAACACCGCCTGGCTGCGCGGCTTCAAAACTCCCGAGGCAACCTATCTGCTACTCTGTCAGGCAGAAGATCGGGAGTTCCAGACCGTGGGCCCCGTGTTTCTCGCCATGCTGGCCAGTGTGCTGCGGAATTTGTAGCAATTCCCGATTGGCGGGACATTTGAAACCCGGCTTGGAAGTGTAATTCCTACATTTCCGTATTCCTGGCGGGTACCCTGACAGGAGCTTTTATCGCTACATTGGCAGGCCTGTTCGCCGTTTGACAGCAAGTTTTCCTACTTTGGCACGCCAAGTGCGTTATCCCCTAACAGTCCGCCAGGCACGCCAGTTTTGTCCGGTTCACCTTCCCGCTCCTTAGGTGAACCACGCAAAGACCCAGGGCCGATGGCCTCGCAATCCTCGCCGAAGTGCGTCAGTGTACGACGCTAGATCCCGACACGGGCAAGTGCGAGTGGGACAAAAAAGAGTTGGTTTCCTGAGCCTCCTTAGCCGGGAAAACCTCGGCACAAGGGTCCGGTTGGCATCCCTCGCAGGGCCAACCGGGCCCTTTTTTATAGCCGAAAGATGCTCTCACCCTCAGCGAAGGATGGCACTTGTGAGTCGTTTCACGGGGTGATATCTTTAGGGATTACAAAAACATCGCCAAACTCCGACGGCTCGCACAGTTCCTCGCAACTTATTGGGTCGCGGCATCGCATAAGATTTCTAGGCAAGGACCATTGTTATGCAAGCGGAAATTCACCCTGAATACCACGAAACCAAAGTGACCTGTGGTTGCGGCAACAGCTTTACTACGCGCAGCACACGCAAAGAGCTGAAGGTCGATATTTGCAATTGTTGCCATCCCTTTTACACGGGGAAATTGAAGTTCGTCGATACCGCCGGTCGCATCGAGAAATTCAAGAACAAGTTTGCCGGCGCTGGCTACGCGAGCCTGAAAAAGGGCAAAAAGGCGAAAGCCGAGAAGTAGCTAACCGTATCTTCCCGATCACTGGCCATTGCAAATAGGAAATTTGCAGTGGCCATTTTGTTTTGACTTTATTGGAATATGAAACCACGTCCTTTGGGCGTGGCAAGAGAAACATTGTTTTACTGTTTGCCTTGTTTAAGGAGAACTCTCGCAAAGGCGCTAAGGCGCAAAGTATTTTGAGAGCAAAAATCTGTTCTTTGCGCCTTAGCGCCTTTGCGAGAGACATATCGAATCGTAAAAAGTTTTCAAAAGAAGCTCTCTGGGCAACCAAAAGGTCACCGGCTCTGTGGGTGGATACTTTTGGTTTTGACTTTATTCATTTTTTGAGTTCGTTTGGTTCGAGTTACCCGCCATGCGCGATCTTCTGGAAAAACAGCTTTCTCGTTTTGAAGAGCTCGAACGGCAATTGGTCGATCCCGAGGTGTTGGCGAATTCTTCTAAACTCGCTGCGGTGGCACGCGAGCATGGTTCGCTGGCCAAGCTGGCGGGGAAGTATCGCCGCTTCAAAGAGATCAACGACCAGATTGCCGACGCCCGTGAAATGGCTGCCGGCGGGGATGTCGAGATGCGCGAACTGGCCGAGGCCGAGCTTTCTGAACTTGTCAAGCAGCGCGAAACCATTTGGAACGAACTGCTAGAGATGACCCTCGGCGGGACCGACGCCAACCGCACGCGCTGCGTGATGGAAATCCGTGCCGGCACAGGCGGCAACGAAGCCGCGCTTTTTGCCCGCGATTTGTACGACATGTACAAACATCACGCCGAGGCCAAAGGCTGGAAGATCGAACTCTTGGATCATAGCCCCACCGAGTTGGGCGGGTTCAAAGAAATATCTTTTGCCCTGGAAGGCGAAGGTGTTTATCGCGAACTGCAATACGAAAGCGGCGGCCATCGCGTGCAGCGCGTTCCCCAGACCGAAACCCAGGGGCGAGTCCACACTTCCGCCGCCACCGTGGCCGTGATGCCCGAGCCGGAAGATGTCGAGGTGAACCTCAAACCCGACGACTACCGCATCGACAAATTCAACGCCAGCGGCCCGGGGGGTCAGCACGTCAACAAAACCGAGTCCGCCATTCGACTGACGCATTACGACACCGGCATTGTCGTGCAGTGTCAGGACGAAAAGAGCCAACACAAGAACCTGGCCAAGGCCCTGCGGGTATTGAAATCGCGCGTGTATGAAATGAAGCGGCAGGAGGAAGCCCAGAAACGGGCCGACGAGCGAAAATCCTTGGTCGGCTCAGGGGACCGCAGCCAGAGAATTCGCACCTACAATTTTTCGGAAAATCGGCTGACCGACCACCGCATTGGGCTCACAATTTACAAGCTCGATCAAATCCTCTCGGGAAACATGCAAATGGTAACCGATGGTTTGATCGATTACGATCGCCAACAACTCCGCGATGCCTTTGGTGCCGACGATTGATCAGGCAAATTGGTATCCACTTGGTTGAGCCGTATGACTGACGAACAAACCTGGACGATTGGTCGACTGCTTACTTGGACGACCGACTTTCTGCGCGAGAAGGGGGCGGACAATCCGCGGCTTGATGCCGAGGTTCTTTTGGCCCACGCACGCACTTGTCCGCGGATCGAGCTATACACCGCCTTTGAACAGGAACCCGACGAACCAGTGCGCACCGCTTTCCGCGAATTGGTGCGCAGGCGGGCGGAGGGAACGCCGGTTGCCTATTTGGTGGGGCATCGCGAGTTCTTTTCGCTTGAGTTTTGCGTCACACCGGAGGTTTTGATCCCGCGTCCCGAGACCGAACTGGTGGTGGTGCGCGGCATTGATCTGGCAAAGCAGAGTGGGCATGATTCAGTATCTGGTTTGCAAATTGCCGACGTTGGCACCGGCAGCGGGGTCTTGGCGGTTTGTCTGGCGAAACATTTGCCTGGCGCTCACGTCACTGCAATTGACGTAAGCCAATCGGCCCTGAAAGTTGCCCGCAAAAATGCCGCCCGGCACCAAGTTGCCGAGAGAATCACATTTTTGTGCGGCGACCTGTTTGCCGAATGTTCGTCCGATGCAATGTTCGATCTGGTGGTGAGCAATCCACCCTACGTGTCATCGACGGAGATGTCGCAACTCGACGCGGGTGTGCATAATCACGAACCGCATTTGGCCCTCGACGGGGGAGAGCAGGGGATGGCGGTCTATCGGCAACTGGTGCCGCAGGCGGCAGCGCGACTCCGCCCGGGCGGTTGGCTACTAATGGAAGTTGGCCCCAGCAACGCCGAGCAAGTCGAAGAACTCGTAGCGGCAACTGCGGGACTCACTGCAAAGGAAACACTTAGCGATTTGGCCAACCTGCCGCGTGTCGTTCAGGCGCAGCGGGAAGAGTAAATTTTCTAGCCACAGAGAGGGGGATGTGAGATGGCTGATTGATGATGTCAGAAAAAAATGAACCAATTGGCGTAATGCGTGGGGTAATGAAACGCAGATAGCGCAGATTTTCGCTGAGAAATCATTGTATTTCTTTTCCCCTCTGAAATCATCAATCAGCAATCATAGATCAACCATTCCCCCACTCTGTGGCTTTCCCCTAATTATTCTTCAGGACCTCTCCCATGGACAATCCTCTACGCTGGCTCGCTTTGGTGATGCTTGAAGAGCCGCTGCTTCCGGAATTTGATGATGTGGCGCGTTGGGTTGGCGAGAACTTTGCCGACGCTCCTGAAATGGCGGTTGCCGGTTCTACGGAAAACATGTTTAGCTGCACGCTGGGCAATTCGACGGCTGCCGCCACCTTGATCGATCGCGCGGTGCCATGGTCGCAACTCGAAGGGCCGTGCGCCACGGCCTGGTATTGGCCCGATGCTGCCGAAGCGCTGCGCGATCACAAGGCCCACATTCTCGTGACCATGGTTGACGAAGGTGGCAAGGCGATTGAAAATAGCCAGCGACTCATGCAGTTGGCCGCCGGAGTGACTGCCACCAGCCAAGCGCAAGGCGTTTTTTGGGGACCCGGTCGATTGGTCCATCCCGCGCGAGCATTTCTCGATCAGGCTGTGCCGTCGACTGCCGAAGATTTGCCGCTGTTCTTGTGGGTCGACTTCCGTGTAGAACGAACTGAGACGGGCAACGTCCAGCTTTACACAACAGGGCTAGAGGCCCTGGGACATACAGAAATGGAATCGCGCGAATTCCCCGGCGAGCCGCAACGTTTGCTGGAGTTTGCCTACAACCTGGCCCACTATCAGCTTTGCCAATCCAAGACGATCAACGATGGCGACACCATCGGGCTGACCGAAGAAATCCAGGTGATCGCCCGGCATCAGGGATCGATGTTCGACGATTCGCTGGAAGTTTTGCAGCTTGAGTTTCAAGCATCGGGTGGTTGAAACCTGCAAGGCATCAAGACGTGAGTCACTCGACTTCGCCGCGATAAATGCGTTGGCGGAGCGGGTTGCGGCTGCTGGTGAAGGGGCCTTCGGTGGGGTCGTCGGCTAGTGCGGCGATCATCATTTGCAGCTTGGCGTCGCAATCGTCGGCGTAATGGACCAACAGCGCCTCGGGCGTCATCGGCGGCTTGGGCGAACCCCACTCGGGCAGCCGTTGATGGGCGATGACGATGTGCTCCAGCCGTAGCAGCTTTTCCTCGTCGAGCGGATGTTCGAGCGCCGTTTCGCGAATGATGTCGCGTCCCTGCAAGATATGCCCTACCAGCGAACCGGCGGGCGTGTATTCGGCGCCGCCGGGTGTCATGGTCAACTCGCGCAACTTGCCGATATCGTGCAACACGCCGCCCACCACCACCAATCCCTTGTCGAGCGGTGGCTGCATGTCGGGATACATGTCGATGTATTTGTCGGCCAGGTACTCGCAAGTTTTAGCAACGGAAAGAACGTGTTCCAAAAAGCCGCCGACGTGTGCGTGATGGTTGTGCTTTGCAGCTGCCAGGAGCAGCAACGTTTCGCGGTGCTCTTGAAGAATCGCTAGCACAAATTCGACAAGTTGTTCGTCTTCGGTCGATTGCTTGACTAAATCGGTAAGCTCGTCGAACATTTGCACCGGATCGAATCGCGATTGGGGCAAACACATGGCTGGGTCGAAACCCTCGGCTTCGTCGTCGGGGGTGATGGCGCGAATTTTGCGAATTTCCAACTGCGGGCCGTAGTTGGTTTCGCGATACTGGGCCCGGAGTTTATAAAATTCGCCGACGGTCCATTGTTCGCGACAAGCGATCGACCAGGTGGTGTCGTTCCAAATCGGAAAACTCACTTCTCGCTTGGAATCGCGAAACGCCACGCGAAAATAGGGCTTGCCGTCGCGTGTGGTCAGCTCCTCCTTGGCTGAGAGGAGGGCAAAAAATTCGGCCTCTTGACCGGGCGTCAACTCCGACAGGGGAACCAAATCTGACGACTTCGAGCCGCTTCCGAACAGAGAAGTTTGTGCGCTGGACATGGTGTCCAATTGTAACGCATTCTTTCAAAGAAGAAAGTAATTGCTACCGCTTGCGGTTTAGCGAGCTAGAAGAAACGAAAAAAGCCGCTCACGGCACCAAACGAGGGTACTGCAAGCGGCTCACCAATGGAGAGGCGCCGGCCGGATTCGAACCGGCGATGTCGGATTTGCAATCCGATGCCTTAGCCACTTGGCCACGGCGCCATTAATCAGGGTTACGAAAAAAAGGGTTCAATAAAACAGGGTTACCAACCTCATATTCGGCGAGGCTGCCAGTCGTCTTGAATATCAAACCTCGGAGAACTGAAGTCCCTGTTGGTAAACCTAAGTAATCAGCTGATTTCGGTCAAGTGCAGGCTATTTGCCGAATGGAAAAACCTGGTAGGTTGCGAGAAGTTTAACGCTTGGGGCCGACCCGTCGAGCGGCGCTTATTCCACTGGAGATACCGGCAATAGCGATTCGATGCTAGATATATTGCGTAGGTCACAACAAGTTTTCCGACAAACTGACTCCGCCAAATGGTTTGGATAATTCATCAGGGAGGAACCGCTCATGCTCAGCACGATCGTCGCGTTGTTTCGTTCGCAGCCAACTGCCAAAATTGAGGCCCTTGCGCGACAAATCGTGGATCTGAGTGTGGAGGAAATCTCGCGGCTAGTCGCCCATCAGACAGACAGGATGTCGCTGGCTGAGGCTCGCGGCTACGTGCGGGCAAGATCTTCTGTGCTGGTGCGTTGCAAATCCTGGCAGATAATCGCTCGGCATCCGGATGCCTCGCCGCTCTGGAATGATGCGATCGTTCGCCGTGCAACCGAGCTTGTGGTGCCATTGGTGTTGCGTCGAGTGGGTACGGGCCTTCCGCAATCTTTGCCAAACCGTTTGGCAGCGTAGCCGGTTTTCTCAGGAGCCAAGAAAGTTATGGACACGAGCGAATATCCATCGCTGCCCGATCTGGCCCAGGTTCACGCTCGACTGGCTGCCAATAGTCGCCGCGTCCACTCGGTTGTAGAAGCTTTTCTCGACGGGATCGAGCGTCTGTTTTCCGCTGCGTCGAGTGGCGACTGGGAAGCAATCGCGCAGGCGTCGCGCTATTTGGCCAAGCAAGATCCGGACCAAGTTGATAAAGAAGTGATTTCCCAGGCGCGCCGCGTTTGCGACGAATTGGCCCAAGCCCGATCACGCACCAAGCAGCCCAAGCATCTCAGCAAGCTTTTGGCAGCATGCCGGACGGTGCGAAAACATCGTCGGTGAGCTTAAAGGGCGTCAGCCAACTCTCTCTGCTTCGGAACGATTTCTGAGGCACCGTTTCCATTTTCTCGGTGAAAGTTGGCATGTAGGGTATCCCAGTCGATGACCAATGTACCCCCCGTTGTTTCGTGCTGCTTGCCCCAATTTACGAGAAGGTCCAGACAAGCGTGGTCGATGTAATCTAGGTGCTCGAAATCTACATGCAATTCGACATCGTCTGGCACGCGCTCTAGCTCTTCGGCTAGAACTGGGAGCCGAATGAATGTTGCTGCGCCTTCGAGACTTAAGACAGCTTTGTGATTTGATTGGTCAACATCTAAATTCACGACCAAGTGCGAAAACGTGTATAGAAGTTTTGCTGCGGATAATCCAATTCCGGCTAGTACACCCGTCAGCAGATCAGTGCAGACGATTGTTCCAACGGTCGCGGCATAGATAACGACTTCTCCCCAACCATACTGCCCGAGCTCACGAATCGCCTTGAAGTTGATCAATTTGTAGCCAATGTAGACTAGCATGGCCGCCAAGGCCGCCGTGGGGATCATACGCAGCATGAAGGCTAACATCGAGACGAAGACCAATAGCCATACTCCGTGCAGAATTGTTGCAAGCCGAGTTTTGCCGCCGGCTTCGATATTGGCCGAACTGCGAACAATGACACCAGTCATCGGCAGCGCACCGAGCAGACCACACACCATGTTTCCCAAACCCTGCGCGACCAGTTCCTTGTTGTAATCTGTACGCATGTCCGACTGCATCTGATCGACCGCCGTAGCGCAGAGCAGTGTTTCGGCACTCGCCACCACCGCCAGTACAAGGCCTGCTTGAAAGACAATACTCAGGGGAATTGATTGGAGCACGGTGAGCGATGGGAAGTGGATTTCGCTCCATAAGTTGTCAGGGACTTCCACGTAGAGCACGGGCAGTTTTAGAACTGCTGCCACAACCGTCGCAAGCACCACGGCCACAAGTGGTGCGGGGACCAGCTTCAGTCGCGTGGGGACAAACGCCTTCCAGAGCAGCAACGCCAAGACCGTCAACATGCCGATCTTGGCCGCCCAGTCATGGTTCTTTAATTCGGCGAGAACTTTTTCCAAGTTGTGTTGAATGGCTGCCTGGGATGATCTCACTCGCTCGGCTTGTCCCTGTTGAAGATCACGGATCGATAGCCGTGTTTGCTCCAGCGACAGCTGCGTTGCTTCGTTCAGCTCTGCAGGATTGCGTACCGTTTGAGTGACGCCCCGAGCATCCAGTTGTTCAATCAAAGCGGTAAGGCGAACCAAGAGTTCCTGTTGCCTCGTTGCTAGCGGCTCGAGTAGCGACTTATCCGGGAGTAGCGGTGTCTGGCGATGTGCCGTATCGGTAGGATCCACGTTTTGGAACGTACTCGGGATCAGCTCGGCCACCAACTCGCGATGCTGTATCTGTTGTTCGTGTAACATCCCAAACTGCTGAAGCAGATCCCGCCGCGCGGTTCGCTCCTCGACGGTACTTAACTCGGGTATTGGAAGCCCCTTCTGGATGGCTTCGGGAATCGATAACAGGTTTTCAATTCCACTGCCCTTGGGAGCATCGTCGACCATGACATGAAACTGGCTTGATAAAATCAGCACTCCGATTCCTGCCAACATGCCGTGGATCACTGCCGGTGAAACAGCTCGGAACCAACGACCGTACCGCAACACTCCCGCGATCAACTGCAGGGCGCCACCGATCAACACGGCAAACCCAAGAACCTCTAGCCCGTGATTCTGGACCAGATCGAAGACAATAACCGTCAACCCGGCCGCAGGTCCACTCACCTGAAGCGGGGCCCCGGCAATCCAACCGACAACAAGGCCACCGACGATTCCAGTGATCAAACCGGCGGCAACCGGAACACCTGACGCAATGGCAATTCCCATGCAGAGCGGCAGAGCTACCAGGAAGACCACAACCGAAGCCAGAAAGTCTTGTCTTGGAGACGAAAGCAGACCAGTAGGGCCTGCGCTATTATTCGAAGTCTTGGTATGGAGATTCATTTTTCTATCCAGAAAATGCAATTGTAGAATTGATGGCTTGGCACCCTAAATAGGTGGCAACTCGCGGGCGGACGGGAGGACCGTAGAGCTTGTTCCTTCGATTGCGAGAAATTGATTCTCGTTCGGTCTGTAGCTAAACACTTGCCCTGTCTCGAACTTGTACACCCAGCCATGAAGATCTAGTTCGCTTCTAGCAAGAGCCGCGACAACGGTTGGGTGCGTTCGCAGGTGCTCTAGCTGGACAAGCACATTTTCTTCCACCGTCGCCATCAGCCGCGCGGCAGCATCGGTGAC
Organism: Planctomycetota bacterium; assembly: GCA_029259915.1. Lineage (GTDB taxonomy): Bacteria > Planctomycetota > Planctomycetia > Pirellulales > Lacipirellulaceae > Bythopirellula. The sequence continues at coordinate 54,223 of JAJDED010000021.1, forward strand.
ATGCGCGTAATTCTCGGTAATGATTAGATACGTCGACTCCGCATGACCAAGCCACGATCGAACGGCGGGAAGCTTTGCCAGTTGTGACTGATCCAGCAATCCTCCCATCGCTCCACAATGGGAATGACCGCAAATCACGATATCTTTGACTCCAAGCACACTCACGGCATACTCGATCGTCGCGGCTTCGCCACCTTCGGCTAATCCGTAGGGAGGAACAATGTTTCCGGCGTTTCGCAGTATGAATAGCTCCCCCGGTTCGGTCTGGGTGAGCATGTTGGGATTGATGCGGGAATCGGAGCAGGTGATGAACAAAGCCAGCGGCTTTTGGCCCTCTACCAGCCCTTCAAACATACGCTGTTTGGAACTGAAAACTCCATCCTGAAACCGGTGTATCCCTTGAACGAGCTTTTGCATAAGTAGGATTTCCACTGTCTGTGCCAACACGCAAACAATTTCTAAAAAAAAGGAAATCTCAGCGGCGTAACTGGCATAGCTATTTGTGGTAGTAAGTGAATCTGACTGAGGACACATCTGCCGAGACTAATAGTCTCCGTAGGCGCGTAATCATACAAGATGGCCCAAATCAGGAGAACGATAATTAGAGAGTGTGCCGCATCTCAAATCAGCAGAGGCGCACGGAGACCATTAGCTAGATGATGGCCAATTATCGCATGGAAGCGTTCGGCGGTTGAAGCGATTGAAGAGAGCCGATTGTTCTTCTCAGAAAACCAAACTGTGCCTCGATGGCGTCGATCGTTCAAGCGACCCTGAACCGTCCGGCAATCTAGTAGTTCTTTCTCAGATCTCTGCCCCTCTTCATTGCAGGGGCATTCCGCCTCAGTCGATTCCGCCCATGCAAAAGCGGCAACATGAGGAATCGGCAACAAGATGAAGGCGCAGAGAAAGATCGGCACAGGAACGAGCCGCGATGAAATCAGCCGTGTTGTCGAACGAACTCTCACTGCTAGCAACGCCTTCTGTCCGGAACTTTGAGAATCTGTCCGCAACCCTAGTTGGGTAACAGAATCTGGAATGAGCGAGAATTGTAAGAGAATCTTACAGGTGTGTCAAAGCCACACTCAACCTCGGAATAGAGGATCTTATTCTACTTGCGCTGCGAGTGAATATCGCTAATAAAATCGTGCCCCCGAGAAAAGAAGCCTACCGATAGATGGTATACGGATACGAATAGTAGACGATCGGGCGATCACTACGGTAGGTGATGAATGGGCTTCTGCCCGAGCGCATCCATGAGAGCGTGTGTACCGAGGTAAATGGAATCGCTACCGCCGGCGGACGATTCGGCGTGAGGCCGTGTCGTCTGAGCGCTTCTAGCCGAGCCATGCGTTGCTGGGCTCGCATCTGTGATTTTCGCTGGGAGATCGATCTTTTCTCAACCGTCGGCGTGGTAGGGCCATAGTACCAGGAATCGGCCTGGCCTTCTTTCGCGGCAGGAACATTTTCGCCGTTCTGGGCATATACGTTGGCGGATTTGCCCAGCCCCTGAGCAAGAAAGATGGCGACTAATGAAAACACGGAAAATTTAGTCGTACGGCTCATAAACGTTGCTCGATGCGATGAAAAAAAGAGGGGAATCTTTTTTAATCTCGGCACTCCAGAACAAAACCGATGAGTTGGATTCAGTCGGCTAGGCTGCAAAGAAGTCTCACTGTCCCGATCAGACTCTCTAGGTAAACTTTACGGGCAATTTTCTATTGGGAGCCCCAGCCACCTCGCTTCCGTTCAAAGAACGCGAAAGAAGCCATAGCACGCATTTAGCCGCGATCTAACAGATCGCCGGGGCCTGCGATCTGTTAGATCGCGGCTAAATGAAAATCCATTTCTGTCGAAGCGCTAGGGGCTGCTCTTGGGCTTTGGCACGCGGCTGCTACTTTGCTTGCGATGCTTTCCGCGGCGCGATTTGCCCGCCGAACGATCTTTCACCAAGTCGACTGGTTGGCCTACTGATTCGCGCATAGCCTCGATGCGGTCGCGGATGGCGGCAGCCCGCTCGAACTCCAGCGATTCGGAAGCAGCCAACATCTCCGATTCCAATTCGGAGATGTACTCCTCGGTGATGTATTGGATTTCTTCGGTGCGACCCACGGCAGCATTGGCCTGAACATGGGCGGCTGCCTCCGCTTCGATACCTCGGTGGATCGCCTTGCGGATCGTTTCCGGGGTGATGTCATGCTCGACATTATATTCTTGCTGCAACACGCGGCGACGTTCGGTTTCGTCCATCGCACGTTGCATGGAATCGGTCACCTTGTCGGCATAAAGAATGACTTTGGCATTCACATTGCGCGCCGCCCGGCCGATCGTTTGCATCAGCGAAGTTTCGCTGCGCAGGAATCCTTCCTTGTCGGCGTCCAGAATTGCCACCAATGACACCTCCGGCAAATCAAGCCCTTCGCGCAACAGATTGATGCCAACTAAGGCCTCGAATTTCCCCACGCGTAAGTCGCGTAGTAGCTCCACGCGCTCGAAAGCGTTCAACTCGCTATGCAACCATTTGCAAAGCACGCCCTGCTCGACAAAATAGTCGGCCAAATCTTCCGCCAGGCGTTTAGTGAGCGTGGTGACCAACACCCGTTCGCCGGCGGCGGCACGCTCGCGGATTTGCTCCAGCAAATGGGGCACCTGCCCCCGCGCGGGAACCACTTCGATCACCGGGTCCAACAATCCCGTGGGCCGGATGACTTGTTCGACAACCTCGCCGCCGGTCTGTCCGAGTTCGTATTTCCCCGGAGTGGCCGAGACGTAAACCACATTTTTGATTCGCTCTTGCCATTCCGCGAATTTGAGCGGGCGGTTGTCGAGCGCACTTGGCAAACGAAAACCGTGCTCCACGAGCGTTTCTTTTCGGCTCCGATCTCCGGCATACATGGCCCCCACTTGCGAAACGGTTGCGTGCGATTCGTCGACAAACATCAAGAAATCTTTGGGGAAAAAATCGAAGAGCGTATACGGCGGTTCCCCCGCGGCGCGGCCACCGAGGATTCGGCTGTAGTTCTCCACTCCCGGGCAGTAGCCGACTTCGAGCATCATTTCCAAATCGAAACGCGTGCGCGCGTTCAAACGCTGCGCTTCCAGCAATCGCCCGTCGCTACGAAATTGTTCGAGTCGACCGGAAAGTTCCTTGCGAATTTCGTCGACGGCCCTTTCGATCCGTTCCTCGGGCAGCACAAAATGCTTGGCAGGATAGATAAAAACCTGTTCCAGCGAATCGATCACTTCGCCGGAGGTCGGATCGATAATCGAAAGCCGCTCGATTTCGTCCCCCCAAAACTCGACACGGAAAGCAAACTCCTCGTACGACGGCCAAATCTCCACGCAATCGCCCCGCACGCGAAACTTGCCGCGGGCCGGGTCGGTGTCGTTTCGCTCATATTGAATATCGACCAACTTCGCCAGCACAACATCGCGGTCCAGATTCTGCCCCACCTGCAATCCGACCATCATCTGCTTGTAATCTTCCGGCGAACCCAAACCGTAAATGCAAGAAACGCTCGCCACCACAATCACGTCGCGCCGACTTACCAACGCGCTGGTCGTTGCCAGACGCATTCGGTCGATCTCTTCGTTGATCGACGCATCTTTTTCGATGTAGATATCCCGTTGGGGAATGTATGCCTCTGGCTGGTAGTAATCGTAATAGCTGACAAAATAGCTAACTGCGTTTTGCGGAAAGAACTCTTTGAACTCCGAATACAACTGCGCGGCCAACGTCTTGTTGTGCGACAACACCAGCGTGGGACGCTGCACCTGCTGGATGATGTTGGCCATTGTAAAGGTTTTGCCGCTACCGGTGACACCCATCAACACCTGCTCAAGCTGATCGTCGCGCAACCCGCGCACCAGCGCCTCGATCGCTTGCGGCTGGTCCCCCGCGGGTTCAAACGGTGCTTGAAGATTGAATTGCATCTCTAATACATCGTGAAAAAGGTGTTCGAGGAAGAATGGTGCGTTTTGCTGATTGTATACTGATACCGCTGATGTAAAAATGGGGAGGCATGGAAAGCATCCATCGACAGAGCAGGTAGTCTTGGGTGTAGCCAGTGGGATTTTATGGGAACACTTTTTCTTCGGCTGAAAATATCTCTCGCAAAGGCGCTAAGGCGCAAAGATCAGATACTTGCTCAAAATACTTCTCGCCTTTGCGAGAGTTCTCCGAAAAACCACGTAAAGGTAGTGGGGCAACGCCCTGTCTGTTACACACAGGTTGCAGCAGACTCCGTGTTCCAAGCCCGGAGGGCTGACCCATCCCTAGCCGGTGGTGTCAACCGCCGGATTGGATCGGCCAACTCCGGTAGGCCCAGAGGGCTGATACATCTGCCGATAGCCGTTTTTATGTCAGCCTTCCAGGCCTCAAAACAACATTTGCACGCTACCGGGTGACTTACGGCACCGGCTAGGGTTGTGCCAGCCCTTCGGGCGTATTCAGCCGTGATCTTGCGGATCGCTGACACCGGCGATCTATAAGATCGCGGCTAACTCCATAAAAATTGGTTGCCATGGAGCCCAAATACTGTAATTTGAAGCCTGATTTATTGCAGTAAAATAGAAAAAACCCCAAAAAAAGCTCACCAAGCGAATTTTTTGCGGCGGATTGGGCACTAAAATCTGGCTTTTCCTAACTAGGGGGGGGGATCCCCTGGAACTTCAGCATTCTTGCTGGCCGTCGGAAACGCGATAATTTCCAGGATATGCAGTCAGGTTCGAGCTATTCGATTGCTATGAACGAAGAGACACGTAACGAGATCATCCATCGCTGGAACGGGCAGCAATCGATGCGTTCGATTGCGCTGAGTCTGAGAGTATCGCGCAATACCGTGAAACGCGTGCTTGAAGAATACCAACGGTCCCGAGACGGTCAAACGCAAGAGAGCGGCCGCCGTGTGGGAGTAAAATCGCGGTCGAGTCTTCTCGACCCGTTTGAGGAGACTCTCCGCGAGCGGTTGATTCGCTACCCGAATATCTCGGTAGTCCAGCTCTTGGAGGAACTTCGCGATCGCGACTTTCGGGGCGGCTACACCATATTAAGACAGCGCGTCAAGCGGCTGCGAAAAGAGCTCCATCAAAATGTCGAGGCCGAGCACAAATTCGCGCCTGGCGCTCAAGCACAGATGAAGTATCACGCCTACGACTTGCTTTTTTTAGAGGAAGGTCCGCAACGGGTTTACTTGTTCGGCTATCAACTGAATTACTCACGTCGCCAATACTTGCGATTCTGCTTGCATCGAGATTTTGACACAACGGTTGCTAAACACATTGAGGCATTCGAACACCTTGGAGGCTTGGCCACTACTTGTCTTTATGAACCAACCGAAACGTCTGCCGTAGATCATCAAGGAACCGAGATTCGCTTTCGGCCAGAATTTCTGGCGTTTGCGTCGCATTACGGATTCCGCCCCATCATTCACGCGAATTCCGATTTCCCGATGATCGATTGTGTCAAGCAATTCAACGAACAAGTGCTTCATAAGTCGGCCCTTCGATCGATCGAACATTTGAATGAGATTACGAGTCAATGGCTGAACGACGACGCCAAAAAGAGTGTCGATCCATGTCGCAACAAGACTCACAACGACGAATTACCGCACCTCATCCCGGTGCCTAAATCGGATTGGAGTTTGTGATTCACCATGTAACTTCATTGAGGGCGAAGAGAACCAAACTGGTCAGCATTTCGCGTTTTTGGATGGAATACCGCGTAGCTGGACTACCAAGAGCGCGAAAGTGGTTCTCTTACGCCGCGATCCTGGTCATAACGACCGATGTACCTTGTTTGAAAGATTTTAGTGCGGTATAGAATCCGAGATACAGAGAGAATGAGCAGCCAAACTCTAATGGCTGTCTATGCGAACGGAACGGAATCCCACTGCTTGAATCTAGACGCTGACTATCCGACGAACCGGCAATTCAAGATCAAGCAATTCTTGCACATTGCCTGGGCCCCCGCCTTTAATCTGCCCAGGCATGTCGCAAGCGGAGTCTACGGAGAGACTCGAACATGGGTTGGCTTGTATTACCAGCGATTGTCTTTACGCTCGCGCTGTCGGTCCTGGTGCAATTTGCGCGCCGTCGCGAGCTGCTGCACTTGTCGCATCGGATCGCTGATCTCGAGGAAGCCAAGAAAAAGGGCAGTCATCGGGCGCGTCTCCAGTATCCGCACGTCGATTTGAGCCGTTGCATCGGCTGCTCGACTTGCATCAAGGCCTGCCCGGAAGATGGGGTTCTCGATCTGATTCATGGCCAAGCGGTTGTCATTCACGGCGCCCGCTGCGTGGGGCATGGATTATGTGCCAAAGCATGTCCGGTGGGTGCGGTCGATTTGACGTTGGGCGATCTCAGCAACCGCAAAGATATTCCCGCGCTGACCGAGGAATTTGAAGTCAAGTCGATTCCAGGCTTATTTCTCGCCGGCGAAGTCACTGGTTTTGCGCTGATCCGTACAGCCATCACGCACGGCACGGCGATCGCGGACGAGGTTGCGCACCGTGTTGCGTCGCTCAATGGAAGCCGCAAGAACGATGATAGCGACGTATTTGATCTGTGCATCGTGGGAGCAGGGCCCGCCGGGATTGCCGCTTCTTTACAGGCGAAGTCGCACGGATTGCGCTGTCTCACACTCGAACAGGATTCGCTTGGCGGCACGGTGTCCAAGTATCCAAGACGAAAACTGGTGATGACCCAGCCGGTGGCATTGCCGCTCTATGGCAAACTCAAGAGGACCAGTTATAGCAAAGAAGAGTTGATGGAGCTGTGGAGTTCGCTGGTGACGAAGTACGACCTGCCTATTCAAACTGGCGAAGAGTTCTCCGGGTTAAACCGAGAAGATGATGGTTTGATCCACCTGAAGACACAGCGTGGCGAGTACCGGACTCGATTTGCATGTCTCGCTTTGGGGCGTCGGGGAACCCCTCGCAAGCTAGGGGTTCCTGGAGAAGATCTGCCAAAGGTTGCCTATAACCTGATCGACGCCCAGTCGTACCAAGGGCGCCGAATTCTTGTCGTCGGCGGAGGAGATAGTGCGATCGAAGCAGCACTTGGCTTGGCTGAACAACCGGGCAACCAGGTTGCGATTTCCTACCGAAAAGCGGCATTCTTTCGACTCAAGGCCAGGAACGAAACGCGCCTCCTGGAAGCGATTCAGCAGAAGAGAATGGAGTGCATCTATGAGAGCGGCGTTCTAGAAATAACAAACGATACCGTGCGATTGAAAGTGACTCCCGAAAACTGCGAGCCTTTCGAACGCACGATTGAAAACGACGACGTATTTGTAATGGCAGGAGGTATTCCGCCATTCAAGCTGTTGGAGGAGTCGGGGGTTTCATTTGATCCCGCGGACCGTCCTTCGGCTCCTCCCCTTGTCGAACAGAGCACGGGATTGATGACAGCACTCGCCGTTGCGCTGATGCTTTCTGTCTTCGCCTTGGCTTGGGTCTTGGTATTTAAGAACTATTACTCACTGGCAAGGGCCATGCGCCCGATTTCCGGACTTCATGAAGCGCTACGTCCCACAAGCGTGTTCGGGATATCGTGTGGCATTGCGGGGACGGCACTGATCATCGTCAATCTGCTGTACCTGGTACGTCGCCATCCGATGGCAGAGTGGATTCCTGGGTCGCTACGTGGTTGGATGGTATCGCATATTGTGACGGGGATTCTTGCTTTGTTATTGATTTTACTACACGGTTCGATGTCCCCCCGCAACACGCTTGGCGGACACGCGACCGCTGCACTTTGTTTTTTGGTGGTGACCGGTGCCATTGGACGGTATTTCTATTCGATAGTTCCACGAGCGGCAAACGGTAAAGAGCTTGCGCTGGATGACCTGAACAATCGCATCGCCGCGGAATCGGAAGGCTGGGATCGATACGGTCTCGCATTTGGCGACGAAGCGCGAACCGAAATACGCGCTCTAGTTGCCGCCGGCAAATGGGAAGGCAACTTTATTCAGCGTCTATTTGCGTTGCTCAAAACACAAAGTGCGGTTCGGCTTACGTGCAAGCAACTGCAACAGCGGGGGCGCAACGAAGGGCTTTCAGGGGATCAACTTGAGAATCTCAATGCGTTAGCACATCGGGCCTACAGGACGGCACTGTTTTCGGCGCATTACGAAGATTTGCGGGGCTTGCTTTCTTCGTGGAGATATTTCCACAGATGGGTGGCCCTGCTGATGGTGCTCTTGGCAGCCGTGCATATTCTGACCGCAATTCGTTATGGGAAACTGTTTTTGTGAGTATTCAGACGTCGCTAAAACGGACGTCCGTTTGGATCTGGCTTTTGTCAGGTGGAATCGTATTGGGGTCCGTGTACTGGGACGCTCAAGACATTTCGCCGGGGGAGCTTGCCAATTCCCATGCGCAGGAGATCCGTTTGTTGGGTGCCGAAGGCTGCAGCGCATGCCACGGCGATGAGCAGCATAGTATGACTGACGCCTGTTTGACCTGTCACAAAGACATCCATAGTCAGATAAACGTGAAAAACGGACTTCATGGCTTACTTGCTACAGAACTTGTTTCGGAATGCGCGACTTGCCATTCCGAACATCATGGACCTGATTTTTTAATGACCAACTATCGAAGTTTCCAGCTTGCTGGATTTGAGAAACCGGAGGAATTTGGCCACACCGGTTTAGATTTCCATCTGACGGGCGAACACCTGAAGCTGGCCTGCGATGCTTGCCACAAGTCGGCATTTAACGAGTCGCTGCAGAAAGGTGAAAAACGGTTTCTTGGCCTGAATCAAGAGTGTGCCACGTGTCATGACGACGTTCATCAGGGCGCGTATGGCACGGAGTGTGCATCTTGTCACGGACAGCATGGGCCGTTTGAAGAGGTTGCTGAATTTGATCATACCAAGTTCTTCCCGCTGGTCGGTTCGCACGATCAGCTGAATTGCTCCGAATGTCATCAACAAGAAACCGCACTCTCTGTGGAAACGCTGCTTCAGCGGGCCCGAGGAGAATCCAGCCACCCCATTGCAGTGCGGAGTTGTGCCGAGTGTCACAAATCACCACATAGCGAGGGATTCATAAACCTGGTGTCGCAATCATTGCAAGTAGCACCCGATCAATCTTGCCAGCATTGTCATTCCGCGCTGCACGAATCTTTCAGTGGCCATCACGAGACTTTCGATAAGATTTTGCACAACTGTTCTGGCTTTCCTTTGACTGCGCCCCACGACAATGTGTCCTGCAAAACATGCCATGTGGGCTTTGGCAATGAAAAACCTGAACCCATTGAATTTCGATCTGCCTATCCTGGACGTGAAGCCGACAACTGCCGCGCATGCCACGGAGATCCTCATAACGGCCAATTCGAAGAAGGGGCCTTCCGGGGCAGTGATTGTCTCGTCTGTCACGACTGGCATCAATTTCAACCGTCCGCGTTTTCGGTGGCTCAGCACAATCTGACGCAATTTCCATTGCATGGATCGCATGCGAACCTCGACTGCGACCAATGTCACAAATTGCCGGCTCCAGAAGCCACCTTCGCAACCACAGGCGTATCAAGCCGAATCTTCCGAGGAACGCCCACCGAATGTTCCCATTGCCATGACGATCCGCATCAAGGAGAGTTTCAGGAGGGACCGTTCGGCGGGAACGATTGCCGAATGTGTCATAACGAGCATTCGTTTGCACATTCCGATTTTACGATTGAACAGCACGCACAAACGCACTTCCCGCTGACTGGCGCTCACATGGCGGTGGGCTGCAACGCGTGCCATCCTCGAGACAACTCTCAAGCCGTCGCAAGTGACGCAGTCGCGAATGTGGGCGAGGAACCCGCGGTGCCTCATTTCAACAGCACGCCGACGCAATGCAAAAGCTGTCACGAAGATGTTCATCAAGGTGCTTTCGACAGACCCGGTCTTCCGGATGTCATCGAGGGACGCGTGGGTTGTGCACGATGTCATTCCACCGAAAGCTTTGACACACTGCGCGATATTACGTTCGATCACGCCTTGTGGACCGGTTACCCATTGCTTGGGGCCCACGGTCGGGCGCAATGTTCCGCCTGCCATTCGCCTCGGGCCAACGCTGGTGTAGAAGCCGGCGGATACACGCAAGCACTCGGTCGAAACTGCCAGGACTGCCACAGCGATCCACACGCTGGCCAATTTGGCCCGACCGCACAAACAGATTGCACGCGTTGTCATGTCGAAGGAAACAGTTTTAGTGAATTGATATTTAATCACCAAAAGGATTCACAATTCGTCCTCGACAAGAACCACGCCAAGCTCCCCTGTGCGGCGTGCCATCGACCGGTGCGTCTGCGCGACGGGAGGACAGCCATTCATTACAAACCCCTCGGCTCGGAATGTGGAGATTGCCACGTTCCCACAGGACCACGAGCTCCAGCAAAAACACAATTACCTTCAGAGTTAAGAAAGGGGCAGAGGTAAACACGTAGTGTTCGTTATTCGTCTGATTCTATTGTGCGCGGTGCTAGGCCCCTTGGTGGCTGCAGGTCCGCTGTGCGCACAGACGAACGAGGATGGCATTGTCGCGGCTCAGGTAATGTCGGTTTTGCGGGGGAACGTTTATTTAAGCGTGGGAACTGCCGAAGGAGTTCAACAAGGTGATTCGGTTGTGCTTGCCACGGCTTCGAACAGCCGCGTCGCGGCGACAATTCTCGCGGTCTCGGACCACCATTCAATGTGCTTCCTTGAACCAGCCCAAGGGATTCCCAACCTTGGGACCATTGCAGAAATCGATGTAAGCAGTCGTACCATTCCGGCAAGTGCTCCGACCGGCGAACCGGAACCATTTGTGCGCTTGGTTACCGATGCCTGGAAGACCGATTGGAGCTCCGGGACGTATTGGGATAAGCCATGGAGTGGAGTCGCTTTGGATGTTGCGATGCTTGACCTGGAATCGACCAGTTCTGGCAAAAGTCGGGTTGATAATTTGCGGCAATCCTCTGGATTTTTAGACAACTCGTTTGGCGCAAATCCGGCCGATTTGGCTCTCCTCCAACGGGATGCCCCCATAAATTTGCTTTCTCCCAAGCTCCAGCATGCACACGACAATCAAGATGTGATCCCGGTGGGTTTCGAGGATATTGCAACGCCCTCCATTGGTAACATCGAGCGGGTTGAAATCCGAGTCACTGCATCTTCAAGCCAAAGTATCTACCTCGATAAGGGTAAAGCGGCAGGCATCCGGCCAGGTGACGAAGTCGTGCTTTATCCCCCGGGACGCGGGATCGCCAATGCAACGGTCCAGTCGGTTTCGACGAATAGTTCGCGGTGTATCGTTTTTTCCAGTTCCGCGCGGGTTGATATCGGAACGTTTGGAACCGTGTTGATTCCCAGCGAACGAAGGCGAGCACTCGCGATTCAAAACCAGCAGCGCAACCAAGGCGCCAATGGGCAGCAAGTTCCCGATCACCCTGCCTGGTCGTATCCGGCAGAAGAGTGGGACCAGCAGAACCCGCTGCTTGCTCCAGCGTATTCGAGGACTCCTGAGGAGCGCGATACTAATATCTATGGCCGTTTGTTTGCAAGTTACATCTATTCGCAGAATCGTGCCTTTGTTAATAGCGAATACTCACTCGCCCGGACTGGAACGGCACTTTGGATCGAGAACCCGTTCCGCCGTGGTGGCACATTGCAGCTCAACGGAGAGTTGAATCGTCGAGGTGTCGATCTTTTCGACTCAAACGAGGTGGATGATCCGGGGCGCATTGATCGCGCTTCCTATTTATGGGGAGGCCGCAGAGATCAACCACTGAGTGTGGAATTTGGGCGATTCCTTCATGACGAGTTCCCCGAGTTTGGGATGGTCGATGGGACCGAGGTTATATATAGGTACGACTCGGGCAGTCGGATTGGCTTCAGCCTGGGAGCGCTTCCCGAGCCGTTCCCAAATCTGAAGACTGGCGACGACTTGGGATACACGATGTTTTATCGCTATGTCGCGGATGAAGAGGAAAACTTTTCTGCCGGTTTGGGCTATCAGAAAACATGGCATCGAGGAACGCCGGATCGCGATCTGTTCATCGCCTCGGCCGACTACAATCCTCATCCGCTCGTGACATTTCACAGCACGATTTGGGGAGATTACTACGATTCGAGCGACACGCTGAAGAACACAAACTTTGAAATCACCGAAGCAATTGTTCAAAGCATCCTTCGTCTTCACCCGGGCCGTGGGCTAGGTCTTTATTTTTCCCACTTCGCCTGGCCTGATCTTTTACGGCGAGAATTCCGTCCGATTTCGAATAATCAATTCTTTGGATTTAATGTCCAGCGCTACGGCGTGTTTACTTGGCGAGAGTTTGGCAAGCTTCGCTTTGACGGACGGACTGCTTTTTGGCGCGATCATAATTCTGAACATGGGGCCACCTGGGATGTACGGTTTGGCCTGCGTGATTTCTTCTACAAGCAAGGCGAAGTCGCCTTGAGTGTGTTCGAAACTCAGGGAGCCTTTAGCTCGGGCCCCGGGGGACGGATCTCGATGTCTCGCTACTATTCAAAGTTTTATGCGACATTGGCCTACGGGTTTGCGGACTTCAACGTCGTTGATTCGGTGAACACGTTCGCGCAACAATCAGTCAACTTGAACCTGGATTTTACACTATCACCCAATAGATCGTTATCGTTAACGAGCCAATACCTCTTCGGCGATAACCAAGATGCCGTACAAATAGGGTTGTTCTTGCAACAAAGGCTATAATGCCGAATTCCATGGATGGAAATAAATGGCGATTGCTCGATGCCCCCAGGCACCACCTGTGGGTTCTGTTCGGGCTTATGGTCACGACGTCCTGCATACTGCCGGTCGGTCGACGTGCAATGCCCCAGCATAGCTGGCGTCGGGATCAAGGTCCCGTGGTTCCGCATGATACTTTCCCCTCGGATTGCACGCTCTGTCACGAAGGGGATACTTGGCACAAGCTTCGCGATGATTTTCATTTCGATCACGGACGAGAAACCGGTTTAACACTTTTTGGAGCGCATAAACAAGCGCAATGCTTGCGTTGCCATAACGATCGCGGTTCGGCGGGCGTGTTTGCCAAGCGCGGGTGTTCCGGTTGCCATGAGGATATCCACCGTGGGCAGCTTGGCAATCAATGCATTCTCTGCCACAACCAGAACAACTGGTTGCCGGAGGGGCAGTTTGCGCTGCACAACCAGACACGATTCCCGTTGGTTGGTGCGCATACGGCTGTTGCCTGCTTCCGTTGCCATCCAGGGGCCCAAGTTGGCAATTTCAAGCGCGCGCCCGTCGAGTGTGAAGCTTGCCATCAGGCTGACTTGCAACGTGCGACCGCTCCAAATCACCTGGCGCTGGGATGGACCCAGGACTGCCAGCGCTGCCATCAACCCACGGTTTGGGGCAGCGGCGGGTTCAATCATTCCAACTTCCCGCTTACCGGGGCTCATATAGCTGTCGATTGCGACCTTTGCCACACGAACGGCGTCTTCAGTGGTCTTTCGCATGCATGTAATTCATGCCACATGGACGATTTCACCATGACCACCAATCCGGATCATGTCGCGGATGGATTTCCTACCATGTGCGAAGCTTGCCATAACACGACTTCCTGGCAAGGTGCGATGTTCACACATGCCGGCATCACTACTGGCTGCTCGGCGTGCCACATGGACGACTTCACCATGACCACCAATCCGGATCATGTCGCAGATGGATTCCCCACCGCGTGTGAGAATTGTCATAACACGAGCACTTGGCTAGGCGCGATGTTCAATCATACAGGTATTACGACGGGCTGCGCGACTTGTCACATCGACGAATTCAACATGACGACCAATCCGGATCATGTTGCGGACGGATTCCCCCCCAACTGTGAAATTTGCCACAACAATACGAACACCTGGCTAGGCGCCGTGTTCAATCACGCGACCACAACGGCAGGCTGTTCGGCTTGCCATATCGACGAATACAACATGACGACCAATCCGAGCCATATGGCGGAAGGATTCCCCACCACGTGCGAATCTTGCCATAACACCAACACTTGGCTAGGTGCGATGTTCAATCACACCGGTGTCACGACGGGCTGCTCGACTTGCCATATCAACGATTTTAATATGACGACCAATCCAAACCATGTCGCGGATGGTTTCCCCACTAATTGTGAATCTTGTCATGGCACAAACACTTGGCTCGGCGCGATATTTAATCACGCTGGCATTACCACGGGCTGTGCAACTTGTCATACCGATGAATTCAACATGACGACCAATCCGAACCATGTTACGGAAGGTTTCCCCACCAATTGCGAAGCTTGCCATAGCACAAATACCTGGCTCGGCGCGATGTTCAATCATGCTGGCATTACCACGGGCTGCGCAACATGTCATATCGACGATTTCAACATGGCGAACAATCCCAATCACATTTCCCAAGGATTCCCGACGTCGTGCGAGATGTGCCACAATACCAACATGTGGACTGGTACCTTCTTTAATCACTCCTTCCCGATTAACAACGGTGCCCACAAGCAGCTTCTGTGTACCGATTGCCATCTGATACCGACGAATTTCAACGTTGCATCGTGTACGCATTGCCATGAGCACAGGCAGCCGAAGATGGATGACAAGCACAGTGGCGTAAACAACTACATGTGGATAAGCTCCGCATGTATAAACTGCCATCCCAATGGGAAGAACTAGCGCCTCGATAGCTTGCGGTCGGTTCCCGCAGGCTCAAACCGTGCTTGAAGATTGAATTGCATCTTGAAAGGTGCCAGGGAAAGAACGCACCTTCTTCGCCAGTTCTCAGAGCGGAGGGCAAGGGACTCGAACCCTCAACCCCTTGCGGGGCACCTGATTTCGAGTCAGGCTGCTAGCCATTCGCGTACCCTCCCGAAGGATGGTTCTAATTTAGTAAGATGCTCTTTGTTAGGCAAGGGAGAAGACTTACCACGGAGTCACAGAGAACACGGAGTATGAATTTATGATTTCTGAATAATGAGTGATAAACCGAGGGATCCAGCCTATTGCTATTCAGCAAACATCATTCTCACAATCCCCTTCTCTGTGTCCTCCGTGCCTCTGTGGTGAAAATCTTAAAACAATCAAGAAAGGCCCCCCATGAAATCTAAAGACGAGCTCCAATCGCTGATCGAAAAAATCGCTTCCGCGAACAGCCCGGTGGGCATGGACGCGGTGTATGTTCATGCGCTGATTCTCGATCAGCTCCAGGACATCCTCGACCGCCTCGATCGACTCGAAAAAGCGATGGCAAACGATTCAGAGTGATGCTCTCGCAAAGGCGCTATGGCGCAAAGTATTTCGGAACATCTATCTGTCCTTTGCGCCATAGCGCCTTTGCGAGATTACTCAGAATCCATTCCCAGGTTTTCCCACAAGAATGCCCAGCGGTCTGCGGCGGCGGCGATTCGTTTTGATGTGGGCGTTCCGGCGCCGTGGCCCGCGCGAGTTTCGATGCGCAAGAGCACCGGCGCCGGGCTGGTTTGCGCGAATTGCAGCCTCGCGCCGAACTTGAAACTATGCAGGGGAACGACTCGGTCGTCGGTGTCGGCGGTCATCACCATCGTTGCCGGATAGTTTTGTTCGGGACGTAAATTATGATAGGGCGAATAAGCCAGCAATGCCTGGAATTGTTCGGGATCGCTGGCCGAGCCATATTCATCGCGCCAAAAATGCCCGGCGGTAAATTGATCGTAGCGAAGCATGTCCATCACTCCGACGGAGGGAAGACACGCTCCGAACAAATCGGGGCGCTGCGTCATCACCGCCCCCACCAGGAGCCCGCCGTTGCTACCGCCCATGATCGCCAACTTTTTGCTTGACGTATATTTCTCGGCAATTAGCCACTCGGCCGCGGCGATAAAATCGTCGAACACGTTCTGCTTGCTTACCCCTTTGCCGGCCTGATGCCACGCTTCGCCATATTCGCCGCCACCGCGCAAATTTGGCACCGCCAACACTCCACCCGCTTCCATCCACGTGGCATATTCCACAGAAAACTGCGGCGTCAACGGAATGCCGAATCCACCATAACCATACAGCAGGGTAGGGCGGTTGCCATCGAGGGGTAGGCCCTTACGGTGAGAAACCATAATTGGAACACGCGTTCCGTCCTTGCTTTGGTAAAACGCCTGACGGACTTCGTATTTCTCTCTGTCGAAGTCGATGGCGGGGGATCGGATTTTGGTGCTTAGTCCCGACGTGAGGTCATAGCGAAAAATTGAAGTCGGCGTTGTATAGCTGGTAAAGGCATAAAAAGTTTCTGTGTGGTTTTGTCGGCCATCAAACCCGTGGGCGGCGCCGAGCCCGGGCAGTTCGACATGGCTCACCTGCTCGCCGGCACGCGAGACAATGCGAACCTGAGATACCACGTCTTTCAGGTAACTGGCTACGAACTTACCATTCAAGAAACTTACATCGGTAAGCGTTGCATCGTTCGCAGGAATCACTTCGGAAAGGTGAGCGCGGCCCGGCTGGTTGGCATCCAGCGCAACGACCCGTTTGGTCGGGGCACTGAGATCGGTGACGAAAAACAGTTGATTCCCATCATTGCCAAAAAATGAAAATTCATTCTCGAAGTCGTCGACAGCCGCAGTCCACTCGCTATCGAGCGGAGCCTCGACCGGACGCAGCCACACTTGGTTTTGCGGGTCGGTGCTACGCGCGATGGATAGAACCAATGTTTGATCGTCCTCGGTTCGTTGAAGCCAGAAACTCCACTTGGAATGGTCAGGGCGGCGATAGACGAGTTGATCTTCGGCTTGCTTGTCTCCCAAGCGATGGAAATAAATCATCGGGTTGATTGTGGGTGACAGAAATTTCTTCCCTGGCTCGGGCTCGGGGTAACGCGTGTAAAAAAAGCCCGTACTCTGGGCGTTCCAAACGATGTTGCCCCAACGGGTCCACGACAATTCGTCGTCCAACTGCGTACCGGCGTCGACATCCATCACGCGAATCGTGGACCAATCGGATCCCGCTTCGCGTCGTCCGTAAGCCAAATAGCGACCATTCTCGCTCACCTCGGTCGATCCCAACGAAACGGTCCCATCATCCGACCAGGTATTGGGGTCTAACAAAACACGGCCCTGTCCATCGGCCTTTTTAGCCACATAAAACACGGCCTGATTCTGCAGTCCGTTGTTTTTATGAAAGAAGTATCGCCCCGCGATTTTCAGCGGCACCGAGGTACGCTCGTAGTTCCACAACTCGGTAAGGCGACTTTGGAATTTTTCCCGATGCTTAATTCGATCGAGATAGTTACGCGCAACTTGGTTTTGATCTTCCACCCATTGGGCAACTTCCGGTGAATTACGGGGATCTTCTTCCAGCCAACGGTAAGGGTCGGAAACTTCCACGTTGTGGTAGGTGTCGATATGCTCCACGCGACGCGTCTCCGGATAGGCAGTAATGGGCTGCTTCGCGTGCGCGGAACCTTGTAGAAGTAAGACAATGGTCGTCAGGATGATTCGAAAAATGGGGTTACTCCACTGCTCTAACGTAGAAAATAGAACTCTGATGAACGCCGCTTGGGCAGATTGGCGCAGATTACCAGGCACTCACAGTTACTTGTCGGCTCGCACTGCGCTGGACGCATTGGAGCAAATGGCTCCGTATTGGAAACATGTATAGCACGCACCGTGGCTCAGTGTATACGATTGCGTGGCTTCGGCAAGCGTGGAACCCAGAAGGGCGTCCTCCGATTCGAGCAGAATGGGGCACACAACCACACCGCGATCGGTCACGACTCGCGAGTGTTCGCATACCAATTGACTGGCGTCGAAACCTTTCATCATCCGGCGCGTGATGCGTTCGCTGTCGCGATAACCGTGCGTGCGTTCGGCCTCGGCGCCCAATTGTAACGGCGGCAGGATCTTTAGCCGTGGATGTTCGTACCCTTGTTCCTGGAGCGTGGCCACAAATTGGGAGACCACACTCTGGTCGTCTGCGTCGGACCAGGTGCGGGTGGCGGTGATGATTGGCATAAATCCGAATGCAACCAATTTGCGAACGCCGTCGATCGCCCGCACAAATGTTCCCTCGCCACGGATCGAATCGTTTGTCTCTGGCGAAAAACCGTCGATCGACACACG
The DNA here is from genome assembly GCA_029259915.1 of Planctomycetota bacterium. Taxonomy (GTDB): domain Bacteria; phylum Planctomycetota; class Planctomycetia; order Pirellulales; family Lacipirellulaceae; genus Bythopirellula. The sequence goes on from JAJDED010000021.1 coordinate 72,291, forward strand.
AAATTCCAGCGAGTAAATGCTGGCCTCTTCAGCCGCGCGCAACTTAGCAAGCCACTCGTCTTTTAGCACTGTGCCATTAGTTAGCACTGTGGCGGGGCCATAACGTAATGTCTCTTCCAAGATCGCCACCATGTCGCGATTCAGAAACGGCTCTCCGCCCGTGAAGTAGTATTCCTTCACTCCCAAAGGGACCGACTCCTCGAGCCGCCGCTTTACTTCTTCCAGCGTCAGATAACCGAACGAATCGTTCTTCGGACTGCAACTAATAAAACAATGGTGACAAGTAAGATTGCAGAGCGTGCCGGACACCTGGAACCAGAGATGGTCCAAATGGCTAAGCTCCACAATCGGGGGAAGTTCGTCGATGGATTGCGTCATAAAACTCCAGAGAGTGAAAACCGCCAAGGACGCCAAGAGCGCCAAGGATTTGTTTCTACTATTTCTTTGAGGCTTTGCTTTTAGTCGTTTATAAGAACTGGTTTGAAAACTTGGATAATGAATTTTTCCATCTCTTCTTGGCGTTCTTGGCGGTTCATTTTTTTAGTTTGAAATCTTCGCGACCGGTGATTAGCGTAAACAGATCGCGGACCTGCTCGTACCCTATGGCCAGCAGAAACTGCGAACCGCGGCCGTAACTCTTGCCTCCAAGAATATAGAAGTTTGGCTCAGGGTTTGCTAGACTCTCGGGCCCACAGGCGGTTTGGTCGAGGCAATCGACCGCGGACCCCTCGTTAGCACGTGACAATAGTTGAGCGGCCAATTTCATCGGTCCGCCGATGGCGTAGCACTCGTGCACTTGTAGCTCGGCGTAAATTCGGTTGTCGGGGCGATATCCGACATTGGCGATGATTCGGTCGAACAGGAACTCGCCCGTGCGCTCTCCCGAAAGCTCCACAAAAAAATCGTCGGAAGCGCTTCGGTATTCGACGGCGGAAACCGTGGTTCCCGGAACGTGGTCCACGGGCCCGTCGGATTCTGCTGCCAATTGGTTGGCTTGTTTGGCAAGTTCGTCGCGCGACGCCAAGCGGTCGTCGGGGATGCGGCTAATCGGTCCGATGCCAGAATGCGCTTTTCGAGTGATCCAAGTAGCACGTGTTTCGCGATTCTGATGCTCGCGGGAAAAATTAGCCAGTTGTGTAACCACCGTCGCTGCGGAGTAGCCAGCGCCGATGACTAAAGTGTGTTTTCCCAGGTAGTCGTTGTGATCTTTACCCATCAAGTCGGGTAAGCCGTATTCGATTTGCGATTGGGCGTTCAATTCGCCAACCGCGGGAACGCCTCCCTGACCGAGCCAGTTGTGGTTGCCAAAAGTTCCTGTGCAATCGATCACCACGTCCGCCTCAACAATGCGCTCGGCCCCAGAGCCGTCGCGAAGTAGGATGCGAAACGTGTCTTCGCTGCGTTGTGAATTGCCAACACCTTCGCTTTTAAGCCAGCGCGATCGCCCCACCGATAGCACTTCGGTACGAAGATGCAGCGATTCGGCCAGCAGCTTGGAATTCGCCAGCGGCGTGAGGTAACGCCGATGGAATTCGGCGCCGGTGATGCAATTATCGTCATTCGGCGGTTGCCATGTTGGCTCTGTTGCGCTGATGGTTGCGATTCCCAGCGGCGTGGCGTTCATTCCAAACGGCGTGAACAACGGCACATGCCCCCACTGCAAAATATTTGCCGCGACCGTCTCGCCACGTTCGTAAATAGCGACGTCATATCCCAAGCTGCGACCGGTTAGCGCAACCTCCAAGCCGGTGGGACCGGCTCCGAGGACAGCGATTCTGGCAGAAGGAGGGAGGGGCATTGCGGAAAGGGGGAAGGCGGAAATTGGAAAGGGGAATATTACTATCCTTGCATGGTTTTTGCTTGCGTCTGTTAGCAAAGATACCGTGGGTGGGACATTGTGACTAGAACGGATAGAATCGCTCTTAGCGCTCCAGCGCTAGGTTGAACCACAACGGCACGACGGACACAACGGAATAGGACTGCTGCCATAGGAGTTTCAGAAGTTCGTTCCCAATCAGAGGTGCTCGATGGTTTTTCCGCGGAGTTGATTGTTGCTGGAGAAACATATATCGTCGTTTTGATCTGCTAACCAGCTATCACGTCGTGCCGTTGTGGTTCAATGAACTTAGCGCTGTAGTATTTGAGTCTCTATTCGACCTGAAAGTGATATGGTTCATCAACAGACAATCACGATCGAAACCACCGGGCATCGTCACATGCACGATCTTACGGAGCGTGTGGCCGAGGTTGTGGCCGCTAGCCGTGTTCGGACCGGGACCGTGCAAGTTTTCAATGTTGGTAGCACGGGTGCAATTGGCATGATTGAATTTGAACCGGGATTGGTGGAAGATTTGCCAGATGTATTGGATCGCTTGATCCCGCCTAGCACCGATTATGGACACGAGCGGGCTTGGCACGATGGCAATGGCCACTCCCACTTGCAGGCAACATGGCTGGGGCCATCGATCCATGTGCCAGTGGCCGAGGGACAACCGGTGCTTGGCACTTGGCAACAGATATTCCATTTGGAATGCGACGTGAAGCCGCGCCGGCGGTCGATTGTGGTGACCGTTGTGGGCGAATAATCCACTAGAGATTCAACTACTCGCGCTGCGGTAGCTCCAGAGCGCTTGCTTGAATACCCATCGGCTGACCGCTAGACACAGGACCGTTGCCACGAACGCAAACGCGCCGAGCCAGGCGAATTCAGAAGATAACGGTTTGGCCAACAATCGCGCGGGGACGTTAATCACTACCAAAATCGGAATCACAAACGTAAAGACTTGCCTCAGCGGTGTGCCCCAAGCTCCTTCGTAGATTTCCATGGGGTAGCGCGAAAAGTTGGTGAGGTAGAACCAAAAGTCGTACAACGATTGGTTGCGGCCCAGCCAAATACTGGTCGCGGCGAGGGTGATCATCACGCTGTAGAGAATTAGCACCCCCAACACGATGTACAGGGGGTAAAGCAGCACATGCCAAATCGAAAGAGTCCAGCCATCAATGCGTGGCAACGCGTAGGCCAAGAGCAAGATGGCCACCACAAAATTTCCCAGCGACGACCAATTCACTCGCCTCAGCGAGACAAGAAACTGCGTGTCGATCGGTTTTAGCAACGCAAAATCCAACCCCCCGGTGCGAACCAGCTCGCTCAGTTCCTGCGCGTTGGGCATGAAAAACGTCTGCACCAGACTGTTTACGATCATTGTGGTGGCAATAAATACGAAGAATTCGTACTTATCCCAATCGACAATGTTTGTAGTTTTTCGGTAAACGAGTGTGTAGAACCCCAGATTCATAATCATCCAAGAGACGGACGAAATGGATTCAATAATAAAATTGGCGCGAAACGTCATATCGCGGATAAGACTATTCCGCGCAAACGTAAGAAACACACCAAGATAGGAAGGATGGTGGGACATAATGGAAGGCGGAAGGATGAAGGCGGAAGGGGGAAGTTTTTTTCTTACTTCTTCCTTCTCACTTCTCACATCTAACTTTCTTTCATCCTCCGTAGCCGCTGTAGCGATGGAAACCTCGGTGCATGAACACTCGGCATGCCACAATAAAAAACAGAGCCCAGCAGGCTTGGACTGCGAGGCCAAACAACATAGCGTCCCCTTCGATTTTCCCTAAGAATACAGCCGCGGGGAAATAGGCCAGATACTTGAAAGGCAAAAAGTCGACAATCGTGCGCCACGGGTCAGGCAGAATCTCCAGCGGAAACATGTGTCCTGAAAAAAAGAAGGTAAACAGCATGTAGACAAACAATAGCGAGCTGACCTCCAGAAACCAAAACGAGATCATCCCTAAAGTCATCTCCATAAAAAATCCGACCGCAAACGCAAGCGCTAAGGAAAGTAAAAACGCAGCAAACACGTCCGGAGCGGGCCAACCCGGGAAGTAGCTGCGGCAAAGGTAGTACACCAACGCAAATGGCCCCGCGGCAACGGCGTAGTAGACCACCTTGTGTGCGATGCGCGCGAGCAACATAAAGCCGACCAAATCGATTGGCTGGATCAGAAACTTCTTAATCTCGCCCTCGCGCACTTGCCGGGCGATTCCCGATGCCAAGCCGGGCATGCTGGAAAATGCTCGTGCCAACATTGTTAGCAAATAATAGGCAATAATATCTTCGCGCGAATAGCCTTCGATTTTTCCCGATCCGGCAGCTGCAAAGATGGCCGTCCAAAGGAAAATTTGCGTCACGATGGGCAGAAATCGCATCAAGGTTCCTAGCGCAAAATCACCCCGATAGACCAACCGCTCTTCCAAGCAGATGCGGAGAATCGTCCACCAAGTTTGCACACGTGCGATCATAGCGTTATTTTAGCTGAGTGGTTTCTTATAAAAACCGCCAAGAGCGCCAAGGAACAATCATTGTCAATTCTTCAGAGCGTTGTTTTGAGTCGCTTGCTGGAGTAGGTTCGTCTGCTTGGATATTATTATGTGTATTTCTTGGCGCTCTTGGCGGTTCGTCATTTCCGTTTGAGTTATTATGAAGTTTCGACGGGCAGGACTGCTTCCGATTTTTTTTCGTTGGCCGTGTGGGCAAACATTTTGGCGATCACTTCTTCCAGCGGTGGGTCTTCCACGCTGACATCTTCGATGGTGTTGTTCGCCAGCACGCTTGAAAGCACGTCGGCAATGCTGCTCCGTGCAACTCGCAAACGGGCTTTGGGTTCGACAATTTCCAGCACGTCGCCATAGCGAGCCAAGTCTCCCGGCATGCGGCCATCGGCAAACTGGAGCGTCAACACCTTGTGACCGCTGAAGCGATCGACAATTCCCGCTAGGGAACCGTCGTACTTGATTTCCCCCTGGGCAATTATCACCACACGCCGGCAGAGCGCCACGACGTCTTTCATATAATGGCTGGTGAGCAGTATCGTGATCTTCCGCTCGGCTTGATAATGTTTGAGAAACTTTTGGACATTGTGCTGGGCAACCACGTCCAGGCCGATAGTGGGTTCGTCGAGAAACAAGACTTCCGGCGAATGCAGCAGCGCGGCAGTGAGTTCCATTTTCATCCGCTCGCCCAGCGAGAGTTCGCGGACCGGTTGGCCAAGCAGGTGGCGCACTTCCAACAGATCGACCAACTCGTCGCGCGTGCGGCGAAACTGCTCGGGATCGATACGATAGATTTTTTGGTGAAGCTGAAACGATTCCTGGGCAGGCAGATCCCACCAAAGCTGGTTCTTTTGGCCCATCACCAATGCAAAGCGGCGGCGGTATTCGTTTTCACGCTTCCAAGGCACATGGCCCAATACGTGTGCTTCGCCCCCCGAGGGGCTGATCACTCCAGACAACAGCTTGAGTGTGGTCGTTTTACCCGCGCCATTCGGGCCAAGAAACGCCACGAACTCGCCTTGTGCCACGTCGAGATCGATCCCACGGACTGCCTCGACCTCGTTGTACTCGCGCTGAAACAATCCAGTCAGCGAAGCCCAAAGGCCCTCTTTTTTCTGGTAGACACGATAAGACTTTTGCAGTCCGCGGATTTCAATGGCGTTCATAGAACAACGATTATAGGCACGCCGCCCCCGTGCGGACAGGTCTCCACCCGATTGGCGTCAGCCTTCGCTGACCAAGACATCCGGCAGGCCTTGAACAAACTCGCGAATTTCGTCACGTACACGCCGGTACTGTTCGAGAGCTTCCTCCTCGCTCGCAGCGTTGCGGGCCAGTGAAGGCGGATCGTCGAACGGGACGTGCAGCTTGCGGCAATTCCCAGGCAAGACGGGGCAATTCTCATCCGCATGACCGCAAACGGTGATTACCACATCCAGAGGAACACCCACAAATTCGGCCATACGCTGCGATTGCTGTCCAGAGATGTCGACGCCCGCTTCTTCCATGACCTGAACTGCTAATGGATTTAATCCATGGGCAATGATGCCGGCGGAAGAGGCTTCAACAAGATCGCCATGCAAATGACGAGCCCAACCTTCCGCCATCTGGCTCCGGCAGGAGTTTCCTGTACACAAAAACAAAACGCGTGGTCGAGAGTCCGTCATCGTAAGGAGTTCTTATTCATCTATTAGGGACAAAACGCTAGCCGCGATCTAACAGATCGCAGGAAGACCAAATGCAAACCATTACGATATCACAACAGGACAAAGCTACGCCAGCCTTGCCTAGATGTTAGCATCAAACAAAACAAGGCCTGCCGTGGAGACCACGACTGACCTTGCTGCGAGGTGATTTTAGAAATCGACGTTTTCGATCAATAGGTAATTTCAGCACGTGCGAAATAACCATCGAAGCCGAGGATATTGGCGTCGTCGTAATTCAACAGTTGGAACCCGCCGCCACCGCCGCCGGCTGGCCCCGTGAAGTTGTACTCGTCGCGGAATCCCAGGTCATGCCAGGCGGACAAGAAATAGCCCGAGGTCAAGTTCAAGTGGTTTCCTAAGTGGGCAGTCAAGCCAACTTCGATCTCGGTGACCGGGATAATTCTCCGACCCGTATTGGAATGCGATACCAAGTTGAGCGGCGCAGAACCGTCGGGATCGTTGATGGTGATGGTTTGGATGTCCATGTCACCGACCATCAGGGAAAGATCGCCCTTGGCGTAGATGCTCATGTGTCCTTGCTTGCCGACGTAACGACGCCCCAACAAGCCGACCCGAGCTCCGGTGCCTTCCCAATTAAGTCGCGTATCGGCAAAAGCGATCTGATCGATCCCGTTGCTCCCCAGCGACAGATTGCTACGCGACCAGTCGACCTCTGCATGCCGGATTCCTGCCGACCAGGTTATGTCCCACGCCGGACACCAACAACCACAACCAGTTCCGTAACAAGAATCGTCGCAGCACGAGTCATCACAACATGAGTCACAGCCTGAATCGCAACAACCCAAGGGAGAACCGAGCGGAATCGTCTTCGAGAATCCAAGGTCGTAGGATCTCAAATCGATGTCTGCCTCTCCGGTGAGAAAACCATCGGCCCCAGGAGCATTGACTTCGTAAGGTCCAAAAATCACGCCATTCTGTGATGCAGAGGTATCCTGAATCGAGAAATCGGATTCCCCCCGGTAACGGGCGAAATTGAATACAATTTCACCGCCACAGTCGCAGAAACGATACCCGCCCGAGAAGCGGTACGACGATTTGTAGTCGAAATCGTATTCAACAAACTGTGCGCCGTTTTGCGGCGCGTTAGGATCAAAAACCACGTAAGCCAAGGCTTCGCTCAGATTGGCACGTGCGTAAATGTATTCGCCCGCCAAGAAAAACTGGCCCGGTCGGCTCATCATTCCCATTCCCCAGTCGCTGCCGCAGCTACCCGAGCAACTTCCGTCGCAACTACCGCAACTGCAGCCGTTCAATGCACAGCCATCGCCCGAGTCGAAACCACCCGCGTCGAAGCTATTGTAACCAGCGAGCTGAGTGCCGGAGTCGCTAGCAGCGGCCTCAGGTATTTGATATTCCCGCTGTTGATTCGACTGCTGTGCTACCGCGGACGACCCCGCTAGCAGACAAAGACTGGCTACGAGCGCAGCCATCATCCTTATCGAAATTTTCATCAGAGAATCCCCCCTAATAGTAATCACCGGGATCTGAACGACCCAAAACGACAAGACTTTGCCCAATCTACAAAGCACGACGCCCACACTCCGCGACGCCAGTCGCTCGCCCGATATGATTGTTCATTGGCAGAGATCGGATGCCGGAGAACCGTTACTTTCCCTTTTTTCGGGATAATCCGCTTTTATTCCAGATGCGGATTAGGCATTCCACTCGGCAAACTTAACGTAGTTTGCCAACACGCCTGCTAGCGAAGAGGCGGTTCGACCTCAATGGCTATCCCGCCAATGAGGTCACTTCAGAGGAAGATGAAAGTTTGGATTTCTGATCGCTGAGATTGCCGAAACCGTCCCGGGCGACACGCACAGCGGCGGTTTTCACTGCAAGTTGTTCACGTTAGCGTCGATTGCGGCGGGCAAGACTCAGCCCTGCGAATCCAGCAAACAGTAGCACTGCCGTCGAAGGCTCGGGGATTTCTTCGGTACCGCCATTCTGTCCAAACATTTGTGAGGAACCCTGGGAGTGGTATCCTTCTAACAGACCTGCGGTGGATAAGATTCCATTAAATTCTCCGACAAAGGGAGTGGGGTTCGTGGAGGTCGTCATTCGCTCGTCATCATCATAGTCTGAGGCAAATGTCGCAGAAATCAGCGAGGGTGTTGCCGGACCGCTGCCGGTATTTGCGCCGAGCATCACCTGGCGATAGTCCGGGAACATGGTGGTTGTCATCGGGTTGGGGTCGAGATCGAAGCGGAATATCAGTGCCTTACCTGGCGTGAGACCGCTAATATCGAGGACCAATTTGCTGCGGTCGGTTGTCAAATCGACATCCGACACGGTTCCGAAGGATGAGGAGATGGACACTCCTGCATCAGATCGATTGCTTAAAATTGTCAACCCGCCTGCAAAAGGATCGGGATTGAAATCGCCGGTTCCAAATTCAAATCCTATTTCTTCGAGGTCAATCACGAATTGGCTGATCTCGTTGGTTGGCGTCAGTGCTGAAGTATTTTGCAAGAGAATCGCAGGCCTATTTCTATCGATGAGCCGCTGCGACGGGTTCTTGCAACTTTCTTCGGTTTCGATCGCATGTAGTTCCGCATCACTGAGTGCGCCGCGCTGATTACGAAGCTGCGCTTCGAGGAGCCGCTCGCTCTCGCCGATGTCGATTTGATACGATCCCTTCACAAACCCAGCCAGTGCCGGCGCGCTCGCACAGGCGAGATTCACGAGACACACTGCGAACAAGCAGTACCGCCCAAACCTACGGATTCCGTTTACAAGGATTCCGTTTAATTGAATCTCATCTAAAAATTGAAGTCTGTTTTCCATGATGTCGCTCCGGATCCCACCGCCAATCCAAGTCCGACAACCCGTACGATTCGACGCAGCATGTTGCCCATGCCAAGTCTGCTCGTTTCGAGCGCCAAGGATTCGACTCGCGGTAAAATTGATCTCCCGATATGCCGGGATGGGGACTTCGCGAAGCTAGATCGCACAGCACAAGCTGCCGATCTCATTCGATGGGCGAATCACAGAGCGCATCTGCCAACGGGAAATTCTTACGAACTCCAGAGGGCACAATGCGGATCACTATGTCGGTGCAACGCGCACCTTGCGCGCCGAGCTGTTCCGGTTGTCCCTGATGAGTGCGGAGATTCATGGCGTTTTCTGTACAAAACGCGCAGCGCATGGCGCATGAGTTCTCGTTGTTTGCAACTCAGCAGAAGGCGAAGGTATTGGAGAGAACTGCAAGGGGCAATTTCGGCCCAAAAACAGTGCTATTTCCGGGTCCAGCCATGATTTCCCGAGCTTATTCCACGCAACAATCAACGCAAAAAAGCGTCAGCCGTGGGAGTTAATTCGAGAGATGGTATCGCGGACCCGACGACCAATGTCGCCTGTTCGGACAACGACGAAGTCAACTCGACTCGTCGCCGATCGAATGTTCATGAGGTCCACAACCCTTTGAATTAACGAATAAAGAAACATTAACGGTCGCGCAAATACTACTGCGCACACCCTCAGTCTATGCACGGAAAACCATGCTGTCAAATGAAAATAGGGAGAAAAAATGGATTTTTCTGGCTTCTTGAGGCTGAAGGGGTAAGGCACGACAAATTGGAACGGACTCTGGCGTCTACGCCGCACCGGTAGACGAATACCCCAACCCGCGCCACCCGCCACATAAATCCCCCTTACTGTAATTCGGGGGGCAAGTGGGGAGTAGTGAGCCGCTTAAAGGGACTTTGGCAATTCATCCGGTCTTGGCTGACGCCGACCGTGACGAAACCCGACTACATTGACAAGTTTCTGCTCGTCATCTATCGCATAAATCACCAGGTAATTGCCGATGATCTGGCAGCGTAATTCATACTTGCGATACTTGTCCTCCTCGGCCAGACCGTGGCGACGTGGTGAGTAATGAAGCGTTTTGATTTTGCATAAACGCGATCAATCCAACGCTCGGCGATCACCGTCGATCCCGATTGCTCGGCTATGAATCGGCCGTATTCACCGATCTTGTTCGCCGCGAAAGAAGAAACGCAAACCGTGTATTGCGTCATAGGAGATTACGCTTGAGTAGCTCTAGAGATTTTTCCCGTGCCTGATCGAGCGTCAGACCTCCTCCGGCGGAAAACTCTTCCATACTTCGGTCAATCATTGCTAGACTCGCTTCCAATTCTTCATCGGATAACGGTGCGAAGTCTTCTCTCGCCGGTTGATGTGCCAAGGCAACAAGGTGTTCGGCAATAAACAGTTTGACATCATCGAAACCGGCCGCCATAGCTTGTTGTGTAAGCTTTTCTTGTTCGGTTTGTGGCAAATCGATGTGCATAATTTTAGTGTATCAAAAAAAGGCATCTATGCGAAGAAAATGCCTGGAGGATCCGGCATCACTCACCCAGCAGCCGTTTTTTGACTTCTTCCCATGGTTTGCCTTGGTCGGGCGATGCCCCGTGCGCAGCTATCAGGCGATCCAGTTCTGCCTTCTGTGTGTCTGATAGTTCAAATGCTTGTTCATCTTCAGCAATGCTGTTCCAGATTTGCTCGGCAAGCAGCACACGTTGGGGGATCGGAAGACTTCGGATTTCGGGCGGCAAAGACGGCTGAATCATCGACAAGTCTCAACACCAAGAGGAGGAAAATTGCACCCACGAGTACCGATTATAACGCAATCGACAAGTGCCGCAAATATCGAAGGAAAAAGTGCTGCGAGTCTTTGATTGGACGCACGGCAGGGGGCACCGTAGACTTTCTCATGTGCACCACTCACCTCGTGCCATGCGCATTGCGCAAGCCAATCCATCATTGGCGCAAAAAAAGAGTACCTCTATGTTTTTTTGCTGCGCGTTCTCAGTCGCGAAGTGGCATCTTTCTCCGTTAAATCATTTCACCAGGCATAATAAGCCCCAATGCGTGAGCGACTGACTGGGCTGGCTCGGAAGTCACCCCAATACTAATATAAATACTATACTTACCTTGGTGCAAGTTCGAGTTCCTCAGGCCCCAACGACTTTGAAGCCTCCTCTCGATAAATCCCTCCCCGCAGAAAAAATGCTTCTGCCGTTTTATGTCCTTCATTCATGTGCCTTCTTTTTTGATGTAGGAAATGGTGATGATCAGTGGCGAGCAGTACGTTCCAACGTCGCGTGAACAGGCGTTTCTTGAAACCGTCGATAGCCCAAAGTATGACCGCCAGATCATCAAAGGCTTGACACCTTTCCTGCAAGAAAAAGCGCCTGAAGATATTCTGGGGTTCTACTCCAGTAGTGAGATCGATGCGCTACGCGCCCTGAGAGGCACCGAGCGCGACGTCGAATCGCGTATGCCGGTGAAGATGACTCGCCACTATTTTGAACTGGCGAAACATAGCCATGCACTTCAGCGACTGGTCAAAGCCAGCCCTGATGAGACCCTGGAACTGGAAGGATCGGAGGACCCGGGCTATCAGATGGATTTCAGCCCCGTCGAGGGTCTGCTTCACAAGTATGAGATGGGGCTGATGTACGTCGTCTCGACCTGCTCGGCACACTGCCGCTTCTGTTACCGGGAGGAATTGATTGCCCGCAAGGAGATTGAGCGTCAGGACGGAACCGTGGCCAAAAAAGGCTTGGCGCAGATTCCTGAAATTACAGATTACATTCGTTCGCACAACAAAATCGTAGCCGACAACGGCGGCAGGCACCCCGATTCGGGGCGGGAAAAACTCCGAGAGATTCTACTCTCGGGCGGCGATCCGATGGTTTTATCCAACGGCAAAATTGCCGCGTGGCTGGCCGCACTTGCCGAAGCGGGCGTGGAATCGATCCGCATTGGCACCAAGGAAATGGCGTTTTATCCCGATCGCTTCGATGATGCCTTCCTGGCGATGCTTGATGGATTCCACCAGACGTATCCCGACGTGGGGCTACGCATCATGGTTCACTTCAACCATCCTGATGAATTCCTGGCCAAAGATGACGATGGCAACTATATCGCAGAGGCCTTGGGCATACTCAAGTGGCTTCCTGCGACCAAGCGGGCCATGGAAGGCGTTGTCTCGCGGGGTTGGCTCAGTGTCGAAAACCAGGCTCCGATCATCAAAAACATCAACGACGACTCAGACGCCCTGCGGATCATGCAGCGGGCGATGAAACGCGTTGGCGTAGAAAATCACTACTTCTTTTGCGGTAGAGATATTGTGGCGTACAAGGCGTTTAATGTTCCAATTGAAACCGCCTGGCAAACGTTAAACGAATCGCAGAAGGGTCTTTCGGGCGTTGAAACCCATGCCCGACTCTCCATCACCCACTACAAAGGCAAGACGGAAGTCTCGGCGGTAACCAATGAGCCGATCCCCGGTATCCCGGAAAGTGAAAATGGCGTTGTGATTTTCAAAATTCTTCGCAACGCCCTCGCTGCACCGGATCGCGGCAAAGTCTGCATCGTTGGCCGCAATCCCGAGGCGATTTGGTTCGATGGCTACGCCGACCGGGTTATTTTCGATGAGGCAGGCCTATTCGATTATGCAAGGGTCGAAGCAGCCAAGCGAGGATAGCGTCTCTAATCCTTCGCCAACACCAGCGCAATCCCTTGGCCTACGCCGACGCACATCGTGCATAAAGCGTACTTCGCAGAACTGCTTCGTTGCAACTGATGCACGGCCGTTTGTACCAATCGCGTACCGCTCATGCCCAGAGGATGACCAACGGCAATTGCACCGCCGAGCGGATTGATACGAGGATCGAGATCGGCCAGACCGAGCTGCCGAATACATGCCAGCGATTGCGCACTAAACGCCTCATTCAATTCGATGATGTCCATGTCGTCGAGTTTCAAATTCAATCTCTGCAAAAGCTTCTGCGTCGCTGCCACGGGACCGATACCCATCACGCGCGGCTCGACCCCAACATGGGTCATGCCCAGTATGCGAGCCCGCGGCTGGAGGTCGTGTTTCTTGACCGCAGCTTCCGAAGCGACAATCAATGCTGCCGCACCATCGTTGATGCCAGATGCATTACCGGCAGTGACGGTGCCGCCTTTGCAGAACAACACTTTCAAGTTCGCCAATTTTTCGAGCGAAGTCTGCCGCGGATGTTCATCGCGATCGAAAATCACCGGCTCGCCCTTTCTCTGGGGAACCGACACCGGCACAATCTCCTCATCAAAATGCCCCGCTGCCTGGGCTGCTGCCGCCTTTTCCTGGCTTTTTAACGCAAACAGATCCTGGTCTTCACGGCTGATCGAATACTCCTGGGCAAGATTCTCCGCCGTCTCGGGCATTGATTCCGTGCCATACTGATCTTCCAGGGCCTTATTCACAAAGCGCCAGCCCATCGTCGTATCAAACATCTCGACGGAACGCGAAAACGCAGCGGTCGATTTGCTCATTACCAGCGGGGCGCGCGACATCGATTCAACGCCACCTGCAATCAACAAGTCGGCTTCGCCGGCTTTGATCGCACGCGAAGCCGACCCCACCGCATCCATCCCTGAACCACACAGCCGATTGATGGTGCATCCCGAAATACTCGCCGGCAAACCAGCCAGCAACAGTGCCATACGGGCCACGTTGCGATTATCTTCGCCCGCCTGGTTGGCACAGCCTAGCAGGACATCATCCAGCAGTTCCCAATCGACCGCCGGCACGCGTTCGATGAGCGCGTTGAGCGGTATCGCAGCCAGATCGTCGGCGCGAATGGACGACAGCCCGCCGCCATATCGGCCAATCGGAGTTCGTATTGAATCGCAAACAAAAGCTTCAGGCATCTTTTATTATCCTGTCAGAATAGACTTTTGATCTTATGAAACGCCGCAACCAGCGCCCGGCCCAGGTGTTCGATTTCTTTTTCTGTCATCACCGTCGACAATGTAAAGGAACAACTGTTGATCGCCATGATGTGTTCTACATACAACTCATCGACCAGCTTCTTGAGTAATTGGGTTTCTTGCTTATCCAAATAAGCGGAACGATACTCCCCGGGAAGTTGCTTTTTCAAGTGAATACGCAGCATCGACCCGCCCCCGCTCACGCAGGCAGGAACGCCGGTTGTTTGAATTGCATCGTTGATCGTCTGCCTCGCATAATCTGCCAGTTTGTTCAGCCGATCTACCGCTGCTTTGTCAAAATGCTCCATCGCAATAAGACCGGCAGTCATCGTAATCGGGTTCGCGGAGAAAGTGCCTGAATGCGGATAGAGAATGTTTTCCTGCCTGGGATCCAACACCGCCATCACTTCGTCGCGGCCCGCCAGGGCCCCGACCGGAAATCCGCCTCCAATCATTTTGCCAAGTGCCGTCAAATCTGGCTTGGCATCGAACCACCCCTGGGCACCGGTATAGGTCGAGCGAAACGTAATCACTTCGTCAAAAACGAGCAGTGCACCATGCTGGTCGCACCACTTTCGCAGATCGTTCACGAATTCGTTGGTCGCGGGAATCAAACCAGCGCGATGTGGCATCGGATCGAGCAGCACACACGCAATATCTTCTGGCGATTCATTCAGGATCGCCAGCGCTCGCTCGCTGTCGTTAAATGGAACTACTTGAACATCGTCCAACACACCCTTGGGCGTACCAGCAACCGTCGGTATCGAAGCAGGCCGACTCGCATCACCCCAGTTAGTCGGATTGGCTGTTTGGCTGACTTCCGCAAAATCGTAACCGCCGTGATACGCGCCCTCAGTTTTGGCAATTTTCCTTTTTCCGGTAAAAGCACGCGCTGCCTTGATACAGCACATCACCGCTTCGGTGCCGGAATTTACAAAGCGGATTTTCTCGAAACTCGGGACACGTTCGCACAACAACTGGGCAAAACGGACTTCCACTTCCGTTGCCATGGTGAAGGCAGTGCCTTTTTGCAACTGCTCGACAACTGCTGCAACGATTGGCGGATAGGCGTGTCCGTGAATCAATGATGCCATGTTGTTGGCGAAATCGAGACATTGCTTTCTGTCTAAATCATATAAGTAGGCGCCCGCACCTTTTGATACGTAAAACGGATGCGGCCTACGGAATACAGCATTCCTGCTGACCCCGCCAGGCAACACGTCCAGAGCTTCCTGATAGAGTTTCTCGCTGCGCGAAAGTTGATCACCGCTCATTTTTTGATATCCAGCTTCAGAGAAACTGGCGTTCTCTCTTGTACGTAATCGAAGGAAATTCCTGGAGCCAGGTCGCGCACTGCCAACCCCTCGCTGGTCACATCAATCACTGCCAGGTTGGTGAAAATTCGATCAACCACGCCTTTTCCCGTCAGGGGACAGGTGCAGTGCTCCACAATTTTAGGCTCACCGTTCTTTGTCTGATGCTGGGTGATCACAAAAATCGTTTTCACCCCGGCAACCAAATCCATCGCACCGCCCACCGCAGGGATCGCATCGGAAGCGCCCGTCGACCAGTTGGCTAAATCGCCAGAAGCGGAAACTTGCATGGCACCCAGCACGCATATATCAATGTGACCGCCACGAATCATGACAAAGCTATCGGCATGATGAAAAAACGCGGCACCGGGAATCGCAGTCACCGGTTTCTTGCCGGCGTTGATCAGGTCAGGATCTTCGTGCCCTGGTTGCGGGTCGGGCCCCATTCCCAGCAGACCATTTTCTGTTTGATAGATAAATTCCCTGCCCTCGGGAACAAACTGCACCACCATTTCAGGAATACCGATTCCCAGATTCACGTAACTTCCGTCGGGAATATCCAATGCAGCCCGCTGGGCCATTTGCTCGCGTGTCCAACCTTGAGGATTCATGGATACGTTATCCCTTCCGCAACCAGCTTGGATTCCTGGGCAGGATTTTCCAGCAGTAAAACTCGGTCCACAAAAATCCCTGGAGTTACCACATGTTCGGGGTCAATTCCGCCCAGTTCCACTATCTGCTCGGTTTGAGCAATCGTGATATTCGCAGCGGTACACATGATGGGATTAAAATTACGAGCCGTCTTATTAAACAACAGGTTGCCAAATCGATCGGCACAGCGACATTTCACGAGAGCAAAGTCTGCTTTTAACCCGCGTTCCATTACGAAGGTCTTGCCATCAAACTCACGCTCTTCTTTGCCCTCCGACAGGACCGTACCGACCGAGGTCTGTGTATAGAAAGCAGGAATACCCGCCCCACCCGCCCGGATGCGCTCGGCTAGCGACCCCTGGGGCACCAACTCCAGTTCGATCTTCCCACTGCGATATAGATCGGGAAATACCATCGAGTTTGCCGTGCGCGGGTAGGAACAGATCATCTTTCTGACGTTCCCGGTTTCAATCAATGCAGCCAGTCCAACATGCCCGCTGCCAGTGTTGTTATTGACCACGGTCAGACCGCTGGCGCCGTGATCGATAAGGGCGTGAATCAACTCGATGGGACTGCCCGCTTCGCCGAAACCGCCGATCATTACCGTAGAGCCATCGAAAATATCCGAGACACCATCAGCGGCGGAAGCAATGGTCTTGTCTATCATTATTTCGCTCGCGAAAACTTATGGAAGCATTACTCATATCGATCTTGTATTCTACAACGACCGATTCGACAACAACAACCGTGTGCAACAGGAGAGGAGTGAGGATCGAGGATCGAAGGGATAGCTGAATTGAAATGTTTGATTGGTTTACGTCAGACGCACAGAAAGTCTTTTCAGGGGGACAGTGCGTTGGAGAATGCACCAAAGATATTTTCCAGCGCAAAAGAAAGAAAAAAAGTGACGCGGCGGGGTCCCCTCTCGCTCCCAGCGTGACCCGCCGCGTCGTCGCCTTGCACCCCTCCCCAAAGGTGCCAGACCACGAAAACGTAGGTTCGCCGTGGCGCCAGTCAAATCTTGGTGACAAATTCAAAGTGAGAAACTACCAATTGTCTCTGGATGGGTTTCTTTGCAGCATGGGGATGCTGCCAAAAGGCCACGGCTCTGGGGCGAATTTTGTCGAATTCTGTCAACTCCGACAGCTATCTCACGACAGAATTTCTCACGGGATGGCCATCTGGCGTCTGATTCATCCGCACTGCCAATCCAACCCTACGTCGAGCGAACGGGATGCATGGGTTAGAGCGCCCACACTGATTCGATCGACACCCGAGGCGGCGATTTCCCGCAATGTTTCCAATCGCACGCCGCCGGAAGCCTCGAGCACCACATGCGGGGCGTGCTGATTTCGTAGCTTCACGGCCGTCTGGAGCATGTTTGGCGTCATATTATCGAGAAGCACAATATCTGGCTCGACCGCAAGAACGGCTTCGAGTTGTTCCAGCGTATCGACCTCGATTTCAAGGGGCAAACCGTCGAGCTGCTCCGGTCCTTTATGGTCCTTTGCGAATTGCCTGGCGATGCGCACAGCTTCCGCCGCATCATCGGGCAAGCCCGAGTCGCTCGAAAGTCGTTGTGCTAGATGATTGTCTTTTATGAGAAAAGCGTCATACAACCCGCAACGATGATTCCACCCTCCGCCACAACGGACGGCATATTTTTCCAATCGTCGCCAACCGGGAGTTGTTTTTCGTGTGTCGTAAATTCGTGCAGGAGTGTCTGGGACCATCTCAACGTAAGTGTGCGTCTGCGTGGCAACGCCCATCAGCCGCCCAACAAGGTTTAACAATGTGCGTTCGCAAAGTAGCAACTCGCGCACATTTCCTTGCAATGTTGCGAGTGTTGTGTTTGCGGAAACCTGTTCTCCATCGGTGGCGTGGTAGGCAACGTCGAGCTTTGCTTCACAAGCATTGAGCACCGTAGAAATGGCGGGCATGCCAACGACGATTCCCGCCTCGCGCACGACAATATCTGCCGCCCCCCGGTGCTTAGCCGCCACGAGAGCAGTCGAAGTCCAGTCTTGCTGACCTGCCAGATCTTCTCGAAAAGCAAACTCACACAGAGCCCTGCAATCCGCTTCGAGCTGATCATCCCAGCCAACTTTTAGAAATTCCGCAGTCACGTCCGTACCCTCTTTTACGTTTGCTATACTGCCAGGTAGGTTTTGCTGGCTGTCCCTATCAAATAGACTCCGACGGATGCGTTTCATGCAACCCGCCGACAAACCACAATCCTCTGAAAAACCGTCGCGACCGTGGATCACGGTGCGCGATCAGGGTAGTTTGGTGGCGTTGGTGGCCAGTTTGTTGGTGATGCTCTGCTGTTTTTGGATTGCCCGTGGCGGGCATCGGGGCAAGTTGATTGACGTCGATCGTGCGGCGCCGCTTCAAGCGCGATTCCACGTCGATATCAATCGGGCCGATTGGCCGGAGATGATCCAACTGCCCGGCATCGGCGAGACGCTGGCTCGTCGGGTGATTATCGAGCGCAGGCAAAACGGTCCGTTTCGCGACGTCGACGAAATCACACGGGTTCATGGCATTGGTCGACGAACCCTGGAGCGCATTCGGCCTTACTTGATGCCAATCCCCAAAGACACCGATTGGGCCGCGGCAGATTTTGGCGAAGCTGAATCGGTGCAGTGAACTTTTGCGCAGCTCACTGAAAAAGTAGAACGCTGAGGAACGCGGATTGGACAGATTTCCGCGGAATTGATATCTGACAATTTTCGTGCGCAAAGCAACCGTTTATAAAATGGTCTGGCTATCTGCGAGAATCCTCCAAATCGGTGTTCCTCCGCGTTCTATTTTTTGCTCCATAACCTAGGCATACGAGCATTTCAGGAAATTATCGAACGAATCGGGGGGTAGGCGCAGCGGATCGCTTGTTTATAACTTTCCCCAGTTTTAATGATTCATTCGCAGGGAAAATCAACAGGGAAGCGTCTGTGTTGAAAGTCAAGGAATAAACCATGGAATTACGAGTTCCTCATCTCTGTTCGGTAGTGGCCTTTGGATGCCACGGCGTTGCGTTACGGACGATCGTATTGAGGATTGTGAGTAGCTTACGCATGCAGGCC
>JAJDED010000022.1 GCA_029259915.1 Planctomycetota bacterium
GGCGGCGCCTACGTCCGCAATGAGGTATTTGGCAGTGACCCCAAACTGCTGGCGATGGTCCAGGACTACTCCGATGACGAGTTGTGGCACCTGAAGCTCGGCGGGCACGACCCCGAGAAGGTCTACTCCGCCTACAAGGCGGCCGTGGAACACGAGGGCGCGCCCACCGTCATCCTCGCCCACACCATTAAAG
Source organism: Planctomycetota bacterium (assembly GCA_029259915.1). GTDB lineage: Bacteria > Planctomycetota > Planctomycetia > Pirellulales > Lacipirellulaceae > Bythopirellula. Next base: position 194 of record JAJDED010000022.1, read on the forward strand.
GTTACGGCACCGGCGAGGCGGGCGAAGGCAAGAACATCGCCCACAACCAGAAAAAGCTCAACGAAGAGGAGCTGATCCACTTCCGCGATCGCTTCAATATCCCGCTGACCGACGAAGAGGTCGCCAAGGCGCCGTTTTTCCGTCCCGAACCCGGATCGATCGAGTCCGAGTACATCCGCGATCGTCTGGCCGTGATGGGCGGACCGGTGCCTAAACGCACCGTGGTTCAAGCCAATTGGGAGACGCCCGACGAAAAACCTTTCACGCTTTTCGACGAGGGTTCGAAGGGTAAAGAGATGTCGACGACGATGTGCTACGTGCAGATCATCCGCCGGCTGCTCAAGGACAAATCGCTCGGTAAGCACATCGTGCCCATCATCCCGGATGAGGCCCGCACGTTTGGCATGGAAGGCATGTTCCGAGAGTTCGGCATCTACTCGCACGTGGGGCAGCTCTACGACCCCGTCGATAGCGATCAGTTGCAGTACTACAAAGAAGCCACGGACGGGCAGTTGATCGAATCGGGCATCAACGAAGCGGGATCGATGTGTGAGTTCATCTCCGCCGGCACCGCCGACGCCGCCAACGGGATGCCGATGATCCCCTTCTACATCTACTACTCGATGTTTGGCTTCCAGCGGATTGGCGACCTGATCTGGGCGGCAGCCGACATGCGTGCCAAAGGATTTATGCTAGGTGGCACAGCGGGTCGCACCACGCTTAATGGCGAAGGACTGCAGCACCAAGACGGCCACAGTCTGATCAACGCGATGGCGTTTCCCACGGTGCGGGCATACGATCCCGCTTATGCTTACGAAACGGCGGTAATCATCTTCGACGGACTCAAACGGCTGTACGAAGATAATGAAACAGCCATTTACTACATCACGCTGGAAAACGAAAACTACCTGATGCCCGAAATGCCCGCGGGCTGCGAAGAAGGCATCATCCAGGGGATGTATCAAGTAGCCAGTGTGAAAGCCAAGGGGCCGCAGGTTCAGCTATTTGGTAGCGGTCCGATTTTGCGGGAGTCGCTCCGGGCATCGCAAATTCTTGCCGAGAAATATGACATTGCCAGCGACGTGTGGAGCGTTACCAGCTATACCCAATTGCGTCGCAGTGCCCAAGAATGTCAGCGCTGGAACATGCTCAATCCCAGCAAGAAGCCGCGTCGCTCTTATCTCGAAGAGCAGCTCAAGGGCATCGAAGGGCCGGTCATAGCCGCCAGCGATTACATGAGGGCGCTAGCCGAGCAAATCAGCCCCTGGGTTCCAGGCGGACTTTATGCATTGGGGACCGATGGCATGGGCCGCAGCGAATCGCGCGAAACACTCCGGCGGCATTTCGAGGTAGATGCCGAGTGCATTACAATCGCCGCGCTACATCAACTCAGCAAGTGCGGAAAAACCGAGGCCAAACAAGTTGCCAAGGCCGTGAAGCAACTAGGCGTCGACCCCAACAAAACCTCGGCTTTGTATGCGTAGTGCATTTGGCAAATGCTTATAAAGATTAACCACAGAGTCACGGAGAGCACTGAGAAGAAATTTTTGGGACGCTCATCTGCACTTATCTACGCTAATTACCTCAGATCAGCGTGGATAAGCGAAGATTAGTGTTCTTTTCTCCGTGCTCTCCGTGACTCCGTGGTAAAGACCCATTACTCCAAACACTTCCCTAACCCTAATCAACCATGTCAACACAAATTACACTTCCCAATTTGGGCGAAAACATCGAGTCGGGCGACGTTCTGTCGATCATGGTCGCTGCAGGCGATACCATTGCGATCGAACAAGATCTGATCGAAATCGAAACCGACAAGGCAACCATGCCGGTGCCCAGCCCGCAAGCAGGCAAGGTACTCAAGGTGCTGGTTTCCGAAGGCGATACACTCGCCGTTGGGGCAGCGATCTTGGAAATCGAACAGATCGACTCCCCAGCGCCGACTGCTGCAGAATCGCCGCCTCCAGTAGCACCTGCCGCAGTGGAAACTCCCCCGGTCGAGGCTGCCGCCCCCCCGGCTGCTGAAGCGGCTCCGCCAACGCCTCCCCCAGTTGCAGCTGCGCCCACTCCCGCCAAAGAAGAGCCAAAGCCTGCGGTGGCCGCGCCAACTCCTGTTCAGTCAGATGCACCCGTGGGCAACGTGCCGGGGGACGGCCATTCGTCGACTGCCGCCGGGCCTGCCGTGCGTCGATTGGCACGCGAATTGGGAGTCGACCTGCGCCGTGTGCGCCCCAGCAGTTCCACGGGCCGAATCACCGAAGACGACGTGCGAGCCCACGTCCGTTCGAGTAACGAACAAGCCGATTCCTCGGCAACGCCCGGTGTCACTCCGCCGGGAACACCCGACTCCGACGGCATTGGCGCTATTCGGCGTGAAAAAATGTCACGCATGCGGCAAACCATCGCTCGCAACATGCTCGATTCGTACTCAACCATCCCCCAGCTTACGAATTTCGACGACGTCGACGTCACCGAACTGGAACGCCTTCGCAAAGACAGCAAGGAAGACTACGCCGAGCAAGGAATCAAACTCACATCGATGCCATTTCTTATCAAGGCGGTTGCCTCAGCGCTAAAACATCACCCGGTGGTGAACGCTTCGATCGACACGGAAACGAATGAAACGATTTACAAGGAATACGTAAACATTGGCATCGCTGTCGACACAGAAAAGGGACTCGTTGTGCCAGTGCTTCGCGATGCGGACCGTAAAAACATTCCGCAAATAGCGCGCGAGTTGGCCGCGATGGCCGAGTCGGTTCGCTCGGGCAAGTTTGGTGTCGACGACCTGCGCGGCGGCACTTTCACTATCAGCAACTTAGGGGCCGTTGGCGGCACTTATTCCACGCCGATTATCAATCCCCCAGAGGTTGCTATTCTATTGGCAGGGCGGAGTCGAACGATGCCGCATTATGTCGACGACGAACTTCAACCGCGGCTCATGATGCCGCTTTCGCTGACCTACGATCATCGCATTGTCGACGGTGCTGCAGCAGCCCGATTCCTCAACGAAGCGAAGGGCTATTTGGCCAATCCGGGCCGATTGCTAATGGCACCTTAGGACAACATCGATGCACTGTTTTTTTATGTCGCGAGAGTCCGTTCGACTCTCGCTATCTATAGCGTTCGCACTGACTAGCTTCATGGGAAAAGTTGCGCAAGCCGCAGAACTCGACGTCTGGATTGGCACGAATACCAACGGCGAAAGTACAAGTCGGGGCATCTATCGAGCCACTTTTGACACGAGCAACGGTCTGTTGACGCAGCCCGTCTTGGCTGCTGAGGTTCAGCAGCCGGGCTTTTTAACGTTACCGACCAATAACCAAGTCCTTTACTCGACAGGAAAAATTGACGGCAAGCCCTCGGTCGTAGCATACCGGATTGTGCGTAATGGAAATAACACGGGCCTGACGAAAATCAATTCTCAACCAACCGGCGACGGCGACGCGGCACACATTTCCACCGACCGCACCGGTAAGGTCTTATTTTCGGCCCAGTATGGCGGTGGTTCGATAGCCGTGTTTCCGCTGGCCGACAATGGGTCGATTGCCCCGCGGTCGCAGTTGATCGATCACGAAGGAAGCTCGCGGGTAGACGCAGCACGGCAGGAAGGGCCCCACCCCCATTGGGTTGGTACTTCGCCCGATAATCGGTTTGTGTTTGTATCCGACTTGGGTCTGGACCGCATCGTCATCTACCGATTCGACGCCGATCGAGGCACACTCTCCCCTCATGGTTTTGGCGAAGCGCCTCCCGGCGGCGGACCGCGACACATGAAGTTTCATCCCAATGGAAAATGGATTTATGTTCTCAACGAACTATCTCTTACCGTGACAACATTTGCCTACGATAGCGACGCAGGAAGCATGATCGCATTACAAACGGCCTTTACGCTTCCCGAACCGCGGAAAACTAAAGAAGCCTCCTTCAGCGGCTCGGAGATCCGCGTTCATCCTTCGGGCAAGTACGTCTACGCAGCCAACCGCGGCCACGACACGATTGCCGTATTCCGCGTGGATGGCGACACGGGCCAGTTAACTTTTTTGGAATGCGAACCGATCCGTGGGAGTACTCCCAGGAACTTCAACTTAGATCCCACAGGCCAATGGCTGCTCGCAGCCGGGCAGAGCAGCAACACGCTCTCAGTGTTTCAGATCGATCCCGCATCGGGCGAACTAACGTACGCGCTCCAAACGGTGACGGTTCCCACGCCAATCTGTGTGGAATTCGGAACCCCGTAGTGCAAGATGCACTAGACACTACTGCCGAAAGCCTTCCAGCGGAAAACACAGCAGGGGAATCAACAGCGAGGCCAGGCCTATGGCCCAGCGCACGGGGCCAAGTTTAGCCTGATCGTTGGCGGTAACGGGATGATGGATTCCCATTAAAATGACGAGCACGATCATGGGCGTCCACATCACGGCATGATCGAGGTTCACCACAACGTAAAAAATCGTAAGCGATACAAACCACCTGGCCAGCGTATGGGCCTTATCCAGGAACAGCGCATAAATCGTATGCCCACCGTCCAGCTGGCTGATCGGTAGCATGTTCAATCCCGTGATTAACATGCCGACCCAACCGGCCATGAAGTACGGATTCAGTTGCGACAGCCCAATCCAACTACGCCCCGCCCATTCCGGATGGGCCCGCTCGAGCATCCAACGACCAATCCATGGCAAGTAGAGTTGAAACTCACCCGGTTGGGGTAGCCGAGAAAGATCGAGATCTTGGATACCCCACCAGAAGACGGGAATCGCCACAACCAAACCAGCCAACGGCCCCGCAATTCCAATATCAAATATCTGCCGACGGTCCGCGCGCATGCCGTCCATGCCGATCACAGCACCCATCGTACCGATCGCGTTAAACGGCACCGGAATACAAAGTGGATAGCTGGCCGGAATGCGGTGCTTGACCGTTTGCAGAAAATGCCCCATTTCGTGGGTCAACAGAATGGCAAGCACTGCCACCATATACTGCAAGCCAACGGGCCAATTCACGCGGATGGTGTGCCACATCGCAGCGTAACTGCCCAAGTACACCTCTTCCAAAGGTTCCCACTGCGTGACCCCCACCCAAAACGTCGATGCACAGGTTGCCAAGAACAATACGATTGGCAGCATCGTCCGTCGCTGGGGACGAAAGTGGAGATCCGAAACTTTGAGCTCCGGCAAACGAGAAACGGCGGGTTCATGAAACGGATCGTCCGCAGCCGGACTGGCCGTTCCGAGGGAGGAAGGCGATTTTGTCGACCCATCTGGTGCAGGAGAAGAGGCTTTTGTGGCCAGCTTCGGTCGGGGATCGGGTGGGCTTGGCGAGGAGGGATCCGAAGTACTCATGCCTGAATGATAACACAGCAAGCTACGTGAAGGACAGGGTACTCGTACCGCCTGATGCGACAAGATACGCGCGGCGTTGACGATTGCTCCCGAGCAAATCTCAATAAATCTCTAGGCTCTTAATGACGCTCATTTCGCTTGATCGAGCAGCAGCAAGGCAGCGCTGGGCGGTGATCATTAGGTCCATGGGTGGGAAGTTTTTCGGAGGCAAGGCCACAGATGCCACCCCTATGCTTATCGTAAGCTGGGAAGACTCTTCTTGTTGCTGCATCTGATCGAAGGCTTGTTCCATGTTACGAATTATTTTGTCTGCAATCCGGACTGCTTGTTGACGCTCGATTTCTGGCAATACAACCACGTATCGACCTGGTGCAACCGCCTCAACTTGAAAAGCGGTTGCATGAAAAAAATGGCATGCTTCGTTCGCCGCGCGGGAAAAAACTTGTAGCTCGCGCCAGCTTTCCACGCTCTCGTCATGTACTTCCACCAGCAGCAAGCTCAATGGCTCCCGCTGCGACCGGCACCTGCCCACAGCCCAGGTGAGCCGATCTCTGAAATCTTTAGACAAAGAGCTCTCTTCCAGCGGTGCCAATGTGGGGCTAACCGCTTGGTCAGCAGGCACATCGTTGTCTATATGAGGCTCTTCCGAGTTTTGAGGTAATTCTTTTGGTTTGTCAGGGGTTACTGGTCTTTGCAAAAACTGATCGACGGCAACTTGCAAATGAGCTACGTCGGCCAACGCCTCCTCGCACGCTGTTGATTCGACTCCCTCGGGCCGACTGAGCCGCTCTGCGACCTCTTCCGTGAGCATGGCCATCTGAGTATGCGCTTCGACCAAAACACTCGTATAATCAACATCGCCAGGAAGCTCTACCGACAACACTTCAGCCAATTGCTGAACCTTCTCTTGTAATATTACTACCACGTCGTGCAAACGCTCTTTATCGAGTCCGCAATAACATGCACCGGCTTCCAGTAGCTCGGGTAACACATCCAGACGATTTTGCCCTACCAACTCAGCCAACAAAGTTGCTAAGTGCAACACACGCGCCAATGCCGCGGCAGGCGTGTCTTTCGCGGCCAAAGCAAGATAGTCTCGAGACTCGGCGATTGCCGCTACGAGAACTTCAGGCATTTTCCAGCTCTGTAGTAGCGAGGCGCTTAATTCTGTATGGTTGAATCCCAGCGACTCGAGTTCTATCCGCCCGTAATCCAGATGCTCTTCAATCACACGTCCAAGAAACTGGGCATAGGGCTCTTGCAATTGGCCCAAGAGCACTAACACGCCGATGTCTTGCAACAAGCCCGCCAAGAATGCGTCGTCCCCCGACTGACCCCACCATTGTTCGCTGATCTCGCGTGCCGCCACGGCGCGAACCAAAGTCGCTCGCCAGTACCACTGGAGTTGCTCACGGGCCACCTCGGCAAACAGATTTTCCGGCAAACTAAAACCGAGCACCAACAATTTCAACGGCTTCGTGCCCAACAGTGCCAGCGCCTGATTCAAATCGCTCACTTCGCGACTCAACCCAAACAACGAACTGTTCACGACTCGCAAAATCTTAGCCGTCAACGCCGGGTCGTTTTCGATACATTGCTTCAGTGCGCGGGCGTCCACCTGGGGATTGTTCGTAAGCTGGATTACTTCGGCCGCCACAACGGGCAAAGTATAGAGAGACCGCGTACGATCGACAATTTCGTCCAACGCACTCGGTCGAAGGGATGGTGTTTCTGTAGTCATAGCGGCACCGCAAGAAAGCGGCAGATCGTAATGGGATACTGGCAATGTCGTTGCGAAAATATAGCTCAAAATCGGTCTTGAAGTCGGACTGGCTGACATAACCACTAGTAACACTACAACCGATCACGCCCACATTCGTCTGGAGCGATTCGGACAGCTTCGATTAGAATGCCCGCTCCCATCACCCCTCTCCCAAACTGCAAGCGAAGCAATGCTTATGACTAGGTCCACTCACCGTTGGATGGTCGGGTTGTTTTGCGTTATGCAACTCGGTGCGACTGAAAACGCCGCCGCGCAAACGTTAGCCCTGCGCACCGGGCAACAGCCGGCGCAGGAAATGGCTGGCGAAAAGAATCCCGATACGCAGCGGATTTTGCAGATCATTCGCAGCTTCGGACATCAAGCATCCGCGCCTGCGCAACTGATTCAGCTCACGCGTGATGTCGAAGCGGGGGTTGCCGCCCCACTCTTCTTGCAAGTGGCTGAAGAAACCCTCGCATCGGGGCAAATCGATCTGGCTGCCAATATATTACAGCAGTTGATAACCCAATATCCCCAGGAACCGGCCGCCACAACTGGCACCGTGTTGTTGATTCGACTTTTCAGCAGCGGCGAATTGGCCTATGTCTGGCATCCGCCTCAAGATGCGGCGCGACAAATGGGATTGCCCGACGGGTGGCAAGAATCAGCCCAAGAAAAGGGGGGCAACTTCGCCAAGGGATCGCTCGTCTATGCCCTGCATCTCGCGAAGAAGCAGATGAGAATCCGCCCAAAACTGGCCGAGCATCCTCCGCTAGTGTTCCAGTGCGCAGTTGCGGCGCGATTGAGCGCAGCTCCGCAAGAAGCCAAAAGTTGGCTGGCCCTGCTTAAACATAGGCGCGGCGATGCCAACTGGCGACGTCGCGCACTGGCCGAGTCTTGGTTGGCAGAATCGCACGGTGAGAATCCACCCCTGCCAATCGTCCCTTGTCGCATCGCAAAAACACCTCCGCACTTGGACGGCAAGCTCGACGAAACATTTTGGCAAACCGCTAACCCCTCACCCCTCGCCCCTCGCTCCTCAATCCTTTTCGCCTACGATAAAGAATATCTGTACCTGGCCGCGCGATGCGAAAAAATCGCCGACGTCAACACCCCCGCCGATACCCGTCCTCGCACGCCAGATGCCGATCTTTCAAGCAGCGATCATGTGCGCTTTTTCTTAGACATCGATCGCGACTATGCGACGTACTACGATTTGTCGATCGATCATCGCGGTCGCACTGCCGATGCCTGCTGGAAAGATCCGCAATGGAATCCGCGCTGGTTCGTTGCCGCGGGAGGCGATCTGCGGAACTGGACCTGCGAAGCCGCGATTCCCTGGCAGCAGCTTACTGCGACTGCACCCACTGCTTCCGATTCCTGGGCCGTCGCGATCCAGCGCATCGCTCCCGACGCAAAGCCCAAAACACCGAATTACAGTTTGCTGCTGTTTCAGTGAGTCGCATACGTTGGTCTATGGCGGTAAACTCTTGCTCTGCGAAACGATGTGTTGGTGTAAGCATGTAACAAGAGATTCTAATCTTCCCCCACACTCGCTATACTGCCGGGCATGGCATGGATGATTGGGATCGACGAGGCGGGGTATGGGCCGAACTTGGGGCCGTTGGTGGTGGCGGCGTCGGTGTGGCGGGTTGAAAAGAGGTCGGAGGTCGGAGGTCGGGGGTCAAGGGATGAGAAGGCGGAGGGCGGAAGGCGGAAGGTGGAGTGGGGGGGTGGCGTGTTAGCGCCGACTGCCAAGTCGGTTGCCCCGGCGGTCGACTTATACTCACGGCTTTCTGAGGTTGTGTCGCCGGTGCCGGATGGCGAACGCATTGCGATTGCCGATTCGAAAATGCTCTACAAACCGGGCGGCGGGTTGCAACGGCTGGAACACGGCGTGTTGACTGCGTTCCGTTTACTGAGAAAACCGGTGGCACGTTGGTCCGATGTGTTTTCCGACTCGACACGGTCGCTGCCTTGGTACGAAAACTTCGATTGCGCCCTGCCCATAGATGCTGAGCCCGCAAAAATTGCCGACTTGGCCGAACGGTTTTCAGTAGCGTGTGCCGCAACCGATGTGCATCTGACTGACGTACGCGCACGAGTGGTCTTCCCACGCGAATTCAACGACCTAACCGAACACCACGGCACCAAGGGGGCTGCGCTATCACACATCTCGATTGGACTGCTAAAGAATGTTCTTCATTCCATCAATACCGACTTGGCAGTCGGCGCTAACACACCACCCCTACGATCCGCCTTCCGCCTTCCCCCTTCAGCCTTTGTATTCCCCGACCTCCGACCTCCGACCTCCGACCTCTTTTCAATCACCTGCGACAAACATGGTGGACGCAACCGCTACGCGGCGCTCCTGCAAGACCATTTTCCGGATGATTGGATTGAGACGATCCATGAGAGCCGAGCAGCAAGTCGCTACTCGTGGGGTCCACCCGAGTCGCGCGTCGAAGTTTGTTTTCGCACCAAGGGAGAAGCGGAATTGCCCACCGCCCTGGCGTCGATGACGGCCAAATATCATCGCGAGCTTGCGATGCGGGCGTTTAATGAGTTTTGGGCTAAGCAGGTTCCCGGCATACGACCGACGGCTGGCTATCCGCAAGACGCTCGACGCTTTAGAACGGAGATCGCCCGCAAGCAACGCGATCTGGGAATCGATGATCGCGACTTGTGGAGAAATCGCTAGTCCAGATTTTCACTACGGAGACACAGAGGACACGGAGAGGGAAAGGTTGATTTATGAATGATGATTGATGAACTGCAGTGCGCTGAGCCATTTCGTTTTTCGTCCAGCACTCATAAATCCATACTCAGTGTTCTCCGTGACTCCGTGGTAAATCTCTTGCAACATAGAATAGGTACAGACCATGTTTATTTACATCGCCCGGCATGCTTGGGCTTATGAATTCGGCGACCCACGCTGGCCCGACGACTCGCAGCGCGAGCTTGAACCGGAAGGTGCCGAGCGTTACATGCAGGTGGTTGAAGCACTTGCCGAACGCGGTTTTGCACCGCAGGCGATCGCCACAAGCCCTTATGCACGGTGTGCGCAGACGGCCGAAATCATCGCGAAATATGCACCGAATCATGCCGAAATCGTCGAGCTTGATGCGCTCGCCCCAAGCAGCGACTTCGCAGCACTCGTTGAATGGTCCCGGCAGACCGGTTGCAAGCATATCTGCTGGGTGGGCCATGCGCCCGACGTCGGACTGCTGACTGCTGCCCTGTTGGGCGACCAGCTTGCGAATATTCGTTTTGCCAAAGGTGCCATCGCGGCGGTGCGCTTCGATGGCAAAGTCGGCCACGCCGCCGGAGAGTTGATTTGGCACGTCACTGCAAAGTCGCTCGGTTTATGAGTTCGCTTTAGTAGCGAAGAATCCAATCGATGGTGAGCCGATTGTCCAAGACATCGCGGCGGTCGGTGAGTGGATATTCGTAAGCCAAGCCAAGCTCGCTATGCCGGCTGCGCTTGTACTTGATACCCACCGCGTTGGTGACGATGTCGTTCCCCGAGACGCCGGTCGAACCGAAATTAAACAGGTCGCCACCTTCCACACCGTTCAGCGCGCCATTCTGTCCCGAACCGATCCAGGTGTACCAATTCATTTCGGTCAACGCATACCATCCATCGCAGAATTCGTAGTCGAGGTGGTTCGACCAATACCACATCCGGCTTTCGTCGGCCGGATCGCTGGGGATCCGAAATCCGGTGCCACTGACCCAGTGGCAGTAGTTGCCTAGCTGCATGCCGCCCGAGAGAAACATGTGGAACTCTCCATCGCCATTGCCTTGCAAGGTGCGGGGAGTACCTGCCGGTATCTCATAGGAAAAGCCGGTGCTGAGCAGTCGCTGCGATTGGGGATCGGCATACAGGTTGTATTTCAATCCAGCCGACACGTCGGCCCAGCCGTCATCGATCAGGGTGTTGGTGGAAGTGACAAAGCCGTCTTTCGACGCGATAATCGACAGACGGTCGGTCAAAGCGGCTCGCATTTGCACAGCAAACACGTGCAAGGTCCCTCCACCCGCGGCGTCGGGGACTTCGTGCCGGAGAAAGATAGTCCGGGCTTCGGTCACCGTACGCGGATCTTCGAAGAACACGGGATTGGTCATCGGGCTGATAAAGTCGTGGAAGCATGGCTCCGAGCGGGCAAACAGGCCAAACAGACGTTGGTCGCAACACGAATCGCCGCAATCGCAGGAGCTGTCGCAATGGCCAGTGAGCTCGAGGAAATCGTTATCGATAACCGACGCAATAAACTCGGCTCCAGACAAATCGCTGGCTTCGTCTGTGCCCGCAAAAGAAACGCCGCTAGTGACAACCAGCGCAAGGATCGCCACACAAGCCCGAAAAAAGGGGCTTCGTTCTAATATCCATCACTCATCCTCCGTGATTTTCGACTCTTTGATTCTTCCGCGTCATAGAGCATCGCTAGAGAAATGGTTCTCCAGTGATCCGTCTATCTCAATAATTTTCAAGTCGACTTTTAGGTACAGTTTCCTAGAAAGAGTTGGGGGGGGGGCTGGAATCGTTTCTCCAGCCAAAACAACCGTTTCGACCCGAGCGCGCGAAACAGCACACCACGGGTAGTCGTTGGCTTGTAAAGTCACCAAAAGGAAGATGGAAAGCCTTCTCTGAGGAAGGAAATTATCTCTTCCTCGCGAACTATAGCTATTCAAGCAGCTCCCCTAAATCCGACCAACCCGGTCAACCCAGCTATCTTGCCAACGCTTTCTTGGGCATGCGTAGCAATTATTTCATCAATGATTACAATTCCGTCTTTCACCGACCCAAACTCGACATGGAAGTGGACGTATGGCCAAGCACGGCAAATACGACTGCGTCGTCATCGGCGGAGGACACAATGGCCTGGTGTGTGCAGCGTATTTGGCCAAAGCAGGTCGCAAAGTTTGTGTGCTCGAAAAGCGGCATGTCTTAGGCGGTTGTGCGACGACCGAAGAGCTATGGCCCGGCTACAAGGTTTCGACCGCCGCGTATGTGATCAGCCTTTTCCAAACGCAGATCCTGCGCGAGTTGCGGTTGAAAGAATATGGTCTGAGAATTCTGCCGCGTTCGCCTTCTTCGTTCACACCACTGCCCGACGGGCGCAGTCTGACGATGGGTCCCGACGAGGCGCTCAATCAGCGAGAAATCGGTAAGTTCAGCATGCGCGACGCGGCCGCTTATCCGCGTTATGAAGCCCTGCTGGAACGGGTCGCGTCGACGCTCGAACCGGCGCTCGGCGAAGCGGCTCCCGATCCACTGCCCTTGCCAAGCGAGTGGCGGCAAATTGGCATGGCCAAACGGCTCCGCGACGGCAAAAAACTGCTGAAGCTGTTCGGTGCCGTGAAAGCGCTGGGGCCTGATCTTCCCGAGGCAGTCGAACTGTTGACCGGCGCTGCCCGACCAATCCTCGAGCGGTGGTTTGAAAGCGAAGTCCTCAAAGCCACCTTGGCCACCGATGCGATCATCGGGGCGTTCACTTCGATTAGATCGCCCGGCAGCGCCTATGTGTTGCTGCACCACGTGATGGGTGAAGCAGGCGGCGCGCGGGGCGTTTGGGGGTACGTGCAGGGCGGCATGGGTGGACTGTCCGATGCACTTGCCAAAGCATGCAACGACCTGGGGGTTGAAATCCGCCGCGAAGCACCGGTTCATTCGATCCACACCGATCGCGCGGGAGTAGTGGGCGTTGGATTAGAAGATGGCTCGCAGCTAACGGCTCGATGCGTCGCGTCGAGTGTCGATGCCCATCTTACTTTTGAAAAGATGCTTTCTCCCGAGGTGCTGCCCGAAGAATTTCGCGAAGCGATCGCGCGGATCGATTATTCCTCCGCCTCGGCAAAAGTGAATCTTGCGCTCGGCGAACCGCCGCAATTCACGTGCATGCCGGGCAGCGGCGTTGGCCCGCATCATCACGGGACGATGCACGTCGGCCCGTCGCTCGATTACTTGGATCGCGCGTACGACGACGCCAAGTACGGTCGGCCCAGCAACGAGCCTATTCTTGAAATCACGATGCCCACCAGTGTCGACGAAACCATCGCCCCAGCGGGTAAACACATTCTTTCGATGTTCGTCCAATACGCACCCTACCATTTGGCCGAGGACAATTGGGATAACATCAAAGTGTCGTTCGGCGATCGGTGCGTCGAGATGTTGGCCCGGGTTGCCCCCAATGTCCCAGGTGCGATCGAGCATCGGCAGGTTTTGAGCCCGGTCGATTTGGAGCGCACCTTCGGCATCACCGGCGGCAACATCATGCAGGGTGCGATGACGCCGCACCAGCTTTATTGTTTCCGCCCCGTCGCTGGCTGGGCCGACCATCGCACGCCCGTGCCGGGGCTTTACCTGTGTGGCGCCGCCAGCCACCCTGGCGGAGGCGTGATGGGCGCCTGCGGAAAAAACGCCGCGACCGAAATCTTACGCGATAAAGCATAGCAACGCCCTAGAAGTGCGAAGGCAGATGTGAGAAGGTAGAAGGTATGGAATACACTCTGACGAGCTTGCCTATCTTTCTTCTGACTTCTTCCTTCTAACTTCTTACATCAACTTTTTCCCATGCCTTCCGAAGAAGAACTTTACCAAGAGCATATTCTCGATCACTACGAGGACCCGTTTCATCGGGGCAACCTCGCGGGGGCAACCCATGCGCACGAAGAAAAGAACCCGCTCTGCGGCGATGTCGTGCGAATCGAATTGAAGCTTGATGGCGAAGGGGAAATCGAAGACGTCTACTTCACTGGCGAAGGCTGCGTCATCAGCCAGGCTTCTGCATCAATGCTGCTGGAAGCGCTACACGGCAAGACGGTCGACGAACTAAAAAACTTTTCCGCGGAAGACATGCTCGAGCTTTATGGCCCACGGCTTACACCCAATCGACAAAAGTGCTGCTTGCTCTCCTGGAAAGTCATGCAGTCGGCGGTTCACTCGCCCATCGACGAAAGAAGCCAATCATGAGTGCTGCAGCCGCTAATCACTCCGCGCTGCTGCCTGAATCGCTGCGTGAAGATTTTCCAATCCTCAATGGCGACGTGCTGGAAGGCCAGCCACTTGTGTTTTTTGACAACGCGGCCAGCACCCAGCGGCCTCGCCAAGTGATCGATGCCATTCGGCGCGTGTATGAGCACGATTACGCCAACGTCCATCGGGGCATCCATACACTCAGCGAGCGAAGCACCGAATTGTATGAGCAGGCCCGCGAAAAAGTGCGGGGTTTGATAAACGCCGAAAAGCGTCATGAGGTAATTTTTACCCAGGGGACCACTGCGTCAATTAATTTGGTCGCACGTAGTTGGGGCGATGCAAATCTGCAGCCAGGCGAGGAGATTCTCACGACCGTCATGGAGCACCATTCGAACTTGGTGCCCTGGCTGCAAGCTGCCGAGCGGACCGGTGCCGTATTGCGCCACGTGCCGCTTACCGAAGATGGTCGGCTCGATATGCACCAGTTTGACAATCTGCTTAACGAGCGCACCCAGCTCGTGGCCGTGGCGAGTGTTTCCAATACGCTGGGCACAATCAATCCGATCGACGAGATCACCGCCAAGGCACATGCCGCCGGGGCGCTCGTGTTGGTCGACGCGGCGCAAAGCGTTCCGCACATGCCGACTGACGTTCAGAAGAGCGACGCCGATTTTCTTGCCTTCAGCGGACACAAAATGCTGGGGCCTTCGGGTGTCGGGATTCTCTACGGCAAAGAAAATCTGCTCGACGCGATGCCACCCTTTTTGGGTGGTGGCAGTATGATCGGCGAAGTCCATCTCGATCGGTTCACTCCGGCGGAACTGCCTGCCAAGTTTGAAGCTGGCACACCCCCCATTGTGCCGGCCATTGCGATGTCGGCTGCCATCGATTATCTGCAGGCCATCGGCATCGAAGCCATCCACCGTCACGAGCAAGTTCTTACAGGCTTGGCGTTCGAAGCACTTAGCCAGATCGATGGTCTGAGAATTTTGGGCCCAGCACCTGAGCATCGGACAGGTTTGATTAGTTTTGTCTTCGAGCGGATCCATGCGCACGAATTCGCCCAAGTGCTCAACGACCGGTTTGGCGTGGCAGTCCGAGCCGGGCACCATTGCACGCAGCCTCTACACACGCTGCTGGGAATCTCTGCAAGTACCCGTGCTAGCTTCTATCTCTACAACACGCCCGCGGAGATCGATCGCCTGTTGGAAGGCATCGCTGCCGTACAGGCGATGTTCGCCCCCAAGGGCCGACGGCGGCGAAAATCGGGCAAATAGTCCGCACAGGCCTTCTCTTTTGCCTAGTTTCAGGGCTGCTCTACTTCGCGTCAGAAAAAACTGGGAACTTTCCCCCCACCGCTTCCGTCAAAGAAAAGCGTAGGGCCCGAGTCCTGCGGAAAGTCTTATCCCATTCCTTCAGAGAGGAGTCCCGTCATGCGAAAAACTGGTTTCACCGTCGCCCTGTTGGCGACAATGTCTGCGGTGTTTTCCACCCGAATGATCCAAGCCCACGAGAAAGCGGTTGGCAATCCAGCAGCCGCGGCAACCGAGCAGGTTGTCCAACAGTTGGTCGAAGAGGATCAACCCAAACCAGAGCCAGCACCCAAGCAGCCCGGTGAGCTGCCAGATTTCTTACAGAAAGGAATCGTCTGGCTGATTGCTGCTCAACACAACGACGGCGGTTGGGGCGGCGGTTCGCATGCTAAACAACAAATCCGCGATCCCCATGCCATCACGACCGATCCCGCCACAACGGCTTTTACGCTCCTTTCTCTGATGCGCTCCGGCCACACGCCCGTAGCGGGTGAATATCAAGCCCAGACAATGAAGGGCCTGGAATATCTTCTTTCGACCGTCGAGAAAGCCAAGACCGAAGGACCGTTGATTACTGACATTCAAGGCACGCAACCCCAAACCAAGTTGGGCCGGTTTGTCGACACGTCGATGACCGCCCAATATCTGGCTCGCGTGCTGCCGTTTGTAAAAAAGGACGAAGCGTTGCACCTGCGGGTGGATGCGGCGCTCGACAAATGCTTGGCCAAGCTGCAAGTTTCGCAAAAGCAAGATGGCAGCTGGGGGCAAGGCGGCGGCTGGGCGCCCGTGCTGCAATCGTCACTCTCTTGCTCGGCCTTGGAAATTGCCGCTGCCAACGGCAAGCAGATCGATCGGCAAGTGTTGGATAAAGCACGCGAGTATCAAAAGCAGAACTACGATGTCAAATCTGGCAAGGCAAAAGCCGATGCCGCGGCAGGTGTGGAGCTTTACGCCTTCGGCGGTTCGTTGCGTGGCAATGCTTCAGACGCCCGCGAAGCAGAAGAGCTCGTTCAGAAAGCGAAGGAAAGAGGAGAACTCGATGCTAGTGCTCCGGTCGACGCCGCTTCTTTACGAGTTGCCGGAGTGGGAGATAAGCTTGCCAACAAATTGGCTTCGGCTGCGGAGCAAAATGCTGCTCAGCTGGAGCGGCTCGACGATGAGCAACTGTTGACCGGTTTCGGCAACAACGGCGGCGAAGAGTTCTTAAGCTACCTAATGACGAGCGAATCGCTAGTGATTGCCGGCGGCAAGAAGTTCGCCAGTTGGGATGGAAAAATGCAAAACCGCCTTGCAAAAGTCCAAAATAGCGACGGTAGCTGGAGCGGCCACCACTGCATCACCAGCCCCGTGTTTTGCACTGCCGCAGTGGTACAATGTTTAACCACCGATCGCGATGCAGAATTCCTATCAAGCATGGCAAAGCGGGCTTCCGGTGAAAAGCTGGTTCACAACAACCGCTGATCCGCTAAATTAGTCTCGATGTGCTGGTTCCCTTGGCTACGCCGGGGAACCAGCATCTTTGTGTATCAAACACACTCACTATCCAACGGCAACATGCGACCTGTTATTTTACTGATCGTTGTCTTCTCGCTGATGATTCTCTCGGCACTTTGTCGGGCAGAACCGCTCTCCACTGATGTGGCACTCGCCAAGGCGGTCGAGTATCTCTGGGATCAGCAGGCGGAGGACGGGAGTTGGCGTAGTCCGCAGTATGGCGTTTTGCGAAGCGGCGAGGCGCTCACGCCGTTTGTACTTCATTCGCTGTTGCTCTCGATGGATAATGTGTCGAGCGAAGAATCGGACAAAGTGCTGCTCGCCGCTCGGTTTATTTTGGAGCATATCGACAAGGAAGGCGCCGTCGGTCGCTCCGATCCCGATATTCTGGAATACCCCGTTTACAGCACCGCCTACGCCATCGAATGTTTTAGGCGGATTCAAGCGTTTCGCGAACTGCTTGGCCCGGAGGGACACGGTGCGATTCAGAAAATGCAGGCGTTTCTCGTTGCGGCTCAGTATCAGGAGGCTAACGGTTTTTCCGAGACCGATGCCCCCTACGGTGGGTGGGGATTCAATGCGCCTGTGCGCCCCGGCGTGACGGCACACATGGATATCGCCCACACTCGCAAAGCGCTCGCTGCTTTGCAGACTTTCGGCGACAAGTCCGTGTGCGAAGAACTCCGACAGCGTGCGGAAAAATTTCTCTGGCTCGTGCAAAAGCATCCCAGCGCATTGGCTGTTCAGCCGGTGCCGCATGGATTAGACAACCCACCGACCGGGCCTCCGCCCTTCGACGGCGGATTTTATTTTTCGCCCGTGGTTTTGGTCGCTAACAAAGCGCATTACGATCACGAAAACTATTGTTGGCGCAGCTACGCCACGGCCACGTGCGATGGAGTCCTGGCTTTGCTGGCAGCAGGCGTCGACCAGCGCGATCCACGGATTGTTGCAGCGGTGGACTGGTTGCGCGGTCACACCGACGTCGACTACCCGCAGGGAGTGCCGACCGATCATCCCGAACCGTGGGGCGATGCCGTTCGCTTTTACCATTACTCGGTACGGGCCGAGGTTTATCGCAAGCTCGACTTTCCCGCCCAAGAGCGAGCCCGACTGGCTAAGACACTCATCGAGCACCAACGGCCCGACGGCAGTTTCGTCAACACTGCAAGCCCGCTGATGAAAGAGGACGACCCGGTACTCTGCACAGCCATGGCCGTGGTTGCACTGGCGAGCTGTACTCCTTAGTTCTCGGTGCTCTGGGGAACAGGAAACTTTTTTCGAGTGACGAGAGTCTCATTTGCTATATTGTTTGCTCGTAGATTTCTTCTCTCGGGCCCCCGTAATTACGAGCTCGCAAAAATGTCTCCCTTGCAATTTCCCTTCCCGCGTTCCGGTGGTTCGCGCACACAAAGCCGTTTTCCTTTTCCGTTGCCACAACGCAGACCCTCCTCCCAACCGGGACAACGGCGGCCCGTGTTCGGGCAATCTGGCGTCGGCAGTGGGCTGAAAATGCGTCTGATTCTGGCGCTGGCGATCGCCGCGTTTGCTTTTCTGAGCTACTACGGCAAGCCCGGCGATATCAATCAAGTGACCGGCAAATCGGAGCGCGTGGCACTGACCGAAGAATCGCAGGAAATCCAGCTTGGCTTGCAAGCCGCCCCGGAAATGGTTGGGCATCATGGCGGGCCTTCGCGCAGTATTGCCGACCAACAACGAGTGCAGATGATCGGGTTTCGTTTGCTCGACGCATTGGAAAAAGACCTTCGTGTCCAAAACCGGAGCAACCCGTATTACAAATCTTTTCAATTCACATTGCTTGCCGACCGACGCTCGGTAAACGCCTTCGCGCTGCCTGGAGGGCAGGTGTTTATCACTCACGCACTCTACGACCAACTGGAAACCGAAGGCCAATTGGCCGGCGTGCTGGGACACGAAATTGGCCATGTGCTTGCCCGACATGGAAACAAGCGGATGGCCAAGCAAGGTTTGTTCCAAGGATTAGCCGGTGCGGTTGGCGTACTGGGCGGAGATCAGCGGAGTGCACAAATGGCGCAAATGGTTTCCTCAGTGCTCAGCATGAAGTATGGCCGCGAACACGAATTGGAATCGGACCAGTGGGGTGTCCGGCTATGTCGATTTGGAGGGTACGATCCGCGGGCAATGATCGGTGTGATGGAAATCCTGGATCGGGCCACCGGCGGGCAAGGTCCTCCGGAGTTTTTCAGTACCCACCCGAAACCGGCCAATCGCGTCGAGTACATCAAAAAAGTCATCGCCGAAGAGTTTCCCAATGGAGTTCCCCCCGGATTGCGGCCATAGGATGGCATTACACGACACCCTTTGCATAATATCCGGAGGTCAGACCGGCGCCGATCGTGCGGCACTCGACTTTGCACTGCGCCATGGTATCGCGCACGGCGGTTGGTGCCCGCTGGGACGTAAAGCAGAAGATGGGCCGATTTGCTCCGTTTACCAATTGCAAGAGACCACCAGCCGCCGCTACGACCAACGCACGCGCTGGAACGTGCGCGATTCCGATGCGACGCTCTTGTTAACGATCAGTTCGGAACTCAGCGGAGGTACGGGTTTGACCTCACAAATCGCCGATCGCACAAGCAAGCCGTGGCTGCATCTCTCGCGGGACACGTGTTCGAGTATCTCGGAAGCTAGCCAACAACTGCGCGATTTTCTTCGACAACACGAAGTGAAGCGACTCAATATTGCCGGCCCGCGCGCTTCGCAAGAACCGGAAATCGCTTCTTTTGTCGAAGCCGTGCTGACCGCGACAATATTGGATTAAACCGAGTTCGCTCTTGTTTTTGCTGTCTAGGCCCGTAGGATTAGCGCAGAAAATCCTTGCCATGGAAGAAAACCAAAAGATCGCCCAATGATTCAATTGCTCCTGTTATTTACGCTCGTCCCACTCGTTGAACTGTGGCTACTGTTTCAGTTGAGTGGTGTGTTCGGTTTTTGGACGACTATCGCGGTCGTGCTTGGGACCGGAATGGTAGGCGCGGCCCTGGCGCGCTGGCAGGGTTGGCAAGCTCTGCACCGTGTACAGACTGAGATGCGGCAAGGGATGCTTCCCGCGCAGGCAATCGGCGATGGTGTGTTGATCCTCGCAGCCGGATTGCTTTTGATCACGCCGGGCGTATTGACCGATGTGCTGGGCCTATCGCTATTAATTCCACCACTACGCAAGCTGGCGATGAAAGCTGCGCGGCATTGGTTCACCACCCATGTGCGCGTAGAAACTCGCGAGTTTGATTTTGGCGAATCAGGCCAGCACCCACCGCAACGAGAAACCGTGGTCGACGCGCGCGTGATCGACGCGCATGTCATTGAGCCGTCAGGCGAGGACTCGTCTACTTAGGCAAGCGTTCTCGCTCGACCTTGGGGAATTCTCCCAGCAGGCCCTCTGCCATAAAGTTGACCAGGTCCTGCTTCTCCTGGTCAGAAAGCTCAAGCTTCTTGACCTTTTCACTCAAATGGTCATTGGGATGACCCCCCTTGGCGTACCACTCGACAACTTCCATAAGCGTTGCTTGTGAGCCGTCGTGCATGTAGGGAGCCGTGAGCGACACGTTGCGCACGGTGGGCGTTTTGAACGCACCCAGGTCTTTGTCGTCGCCCGTTTCTGAATTTCTTCCAATGTCTGGCTTCTCGGCCATCATCCCCACGCCCAGGTTGTGATACAGTTCGTCGGTAAAATTCGCGCCGACGTGGCAAGCCGTGCAGCCGCTCTTGTCGCTGAAAAACAACTCACCGCCACGGATGGCGCTTTCGCTGATGGAATGCGCTTCGCTCGCCTGCCGCAATGCCATGTACTCGTTGTAGAGCTCTTCGTCCTCTTCCTTGAGTTCCTCGAGAATCTCAATGTCGTCGGCATACGCTTTTTCGAACGAGGCAAGTTGCTCGTAGTTATCCCAAGGAGCCGGCCCAGTGACCACGGCACGCTCGAAACTGGCGATTGCTTTGCCCACATTGTCGATCGTGACGCCGTCGCTAAAAATCGCAGCAAATTGCTTCGAGTATCCTGAAATACCTTTGAGTGCTTCGACACATGCCTCGTGTGTATTGCCCATCTCGATTGGATTGGCAATCGGGCCCACAGCTTGGGCTTCGAGCGATTCAGCACGGCCATCCCAAAATTGTGGTCCGCTGACGATGCGGTTGTAAGCGACCGGCGAATTGCGGCCGCCCATTTGGCCCTCGACACCAACACCAAACTGAGTGTCCTTGGCATAGCCATTTTCAGGATCGTGGCAGCTTGCGCAGCTGATGGTCCCGTCGACCGACAGCCGGGGATCGAAATAAAGTTGACGCCCTAATTCGATCTTCGCCCGCGTGAGGGGATTCTGGTCGATTCCCTGGATCTTGCCGGATCCTGCCGCCAGACCCAGTGGCAACTCGGGCTTGAGTATCGCATGACTTTTTACATCAGCCAACCAAGCGTCTATCTGGTCGTCGGTAAGTTCACCTTCGCCCGGAATGCCACCGAGCAAGTTTCCGCTTCCCAGTAAAACTGTTTCCATGCCAACCAGTTTAGCTGCCCGCAATTCGACCGGACTGACGCTAGGTTTTTTACTGGTTGCTTCTGTCGTGGTTATTGGCGCAGCATCGTCGGCTTTCTTGGTTTCCGAACCGGTTGTTGCCTGAGCCGCTGCGGCGGGCGCTTGTTGTTCCTCGGCAACTTCAACCTCTTGCTTCGGAAGATAGAGGTTTACCAGCAGCGCCACGGCAACAAACATAATCACGATCACTAGAAATCTACCCATCGTCTTCGCTTTCCATCAATATGTTGTTGTAAATTAAAGCCGCGACCACCGCCCCGGCAATAGGAGCCGCCCAATAGCACCAGTGCAAGTCGAACGCGCCTTCTCCTCCGGTGAATTGGTGAACCAAGGCGGGCCCAAACGAACGAGCGGGATTCATCGACGCACCAGTAACCGCACCGCCGGCCAGGATGTCGAACGTCACCGTCAAACCGATGCCCAGTCCGCCGATCTTTACGGCTTTGCCACGTTCGTCGACTGCCGTGCCAAAAATGGCTGTCATTAACAGGAAAGTGAGGACGAACTCCACTCCGAGCAAGATCGGTAGGGTCACCCACGCTCCCTCGGTCCCCGGCATTTTCCCCGGCAGTGGAATGCCGAGCTTGGCGGCGGAGACCGCCGCTTCGGGAAAGAACGAGTGACATGCCCAAGCGGCGATCGAAGCACCGACCAATTGTGCCAAGATATATTGAACTGCTGTATCAAATTTGATTCGCCCAGTGACTAAGAAACCCATCGTTACGGCCGGATTGACGTGGGCACCACTGATTCCGCCAAATGCGTTTACCGCCACCGAAAGAGCCAACCCATGCGCAAGGGCAATCCCTACGATGCCTGCGCCGCTATTGATCGGATCCTGCGTGGAAAGAATCGCGGCTATCCCCGCAAAACACAGAAAAAAAGTCCCAATTGCCTCGGCCACCAAACATTTTGAAGTGTTCATCGGTTAAGTAATCCTTACGGTTTCGCTGAAACTCGTATTGCGGCCAGACTTACAATTGTTCTTTCACCGCGGCCAACGCGGTATCGTAATTCGGTTCGTCCGTCACTTCGGGAACCACCTCGGCATAGGTCACCTTGCCGTTGGCATCGAGCACAAAAATTGCTCGGCACATAATCTTCAGTTCCTCGATCAGTGTGCCCCAATTTTGACCGAAGCTGCGATCCTGATAATCGCTGGCCGAGCGAATGTTGGTAATGTCCTCTGCCCCGCAAAAGCGGTTCATCGCAAACGGCAGATCGAGGCTCACGGTCAATGCGTTGATCGAATCGCCAAACTGCCCTAAGGACTCATTGAATTTTTTGGTCTGCATTGCACAAACGGGGGTGTCCAGCGAAGGAAGCACGCTTAGGATCGTGGGCTTCCCTTGTACGTCGGACAACGTGATTTGTTGCATACCATCTTGAAAGTAGTGCAATTGAAAATCGGGGGCCTGTTGACCAACGCTGACTGCTTCGCCAGCGAGGGTCAGTGGATTGCCTTTGAAAGTGACGGCTCCGGAACGTGACATGATTTTTGGTACCTTATTGGATAGCTGAAATTGGAATGGCTTTTATTGATGGTTGCGCGGCGAATGAATCCCGTCGCTAGCATTTCACTCGCTAAATTCGGGCTTCCGTTGGGCGCCCTGGGTTCATTAGTAGCGCAAGAGTCAATAAGCTGACTGAGCCCTCCAGTATCGGCTTTTGACCCTAGGTTTCAAGTGGTGCGAGATGGGCAGCGCCGGTTGCCCGCAAGGGAGTCGCCGCGTTCGAGAAATGGGACGCGGAATTACGTGATCGGGCAGGTTCGCGCCGATCCGAGAGAAACCTCTTGGACAGATATTGGCTAAGCCGCAAGCGGCAGGTCGCTTGCGGCTTAGCGGAGAAGCCAAAAAGTGGTGTGTTCCAACGGTCTGCTAGCGCCGTTGCAGCGATTTCTCCCCGTCGGCAATCTTTTTTGCCAATCGGGTATATTTCTCAGCGGGCTCAGACTGTCCTTGAGCCTCGTACATCGCGGCGAGATTTCCATAGGGGACACCTAGCGACTCTTTGGTCAACAAGCCGCTTTCCACGGCCTGTTCGATCAAGTCAACGCCCAGCTGTGTAAGCTCCACAGCCCGCTCTCGACTACCGGCATGCCAATAGGAAACACCCATGCTTACCAAGGCATCGCCATGCTGTTGGGGTCCCGCCATAGTCGTTACGGGAACCGGGTTAATCAGCCGATCTGCAGCACGATCGTACCACTGGCACGCCTCCGTGTGATCGTCGAAGTGGACTGCATGCACGGCACCAATCTGGAAATACAACCGGCCCATCAGATAAGCCGTGTCGGGCAGTTCGTCGCGATCTTTGGCGAGTGCGGCTAGGTTTTCCTCTGCCAGAGCACAAAGCTCCAGCGCACTGTCCGGTTCGCTGCGGCGGTGCTCAATCTGGGCCGCCTGAAAATATGCGAGCCCCAGGTTCCAGTCGTAAACATCTCGCAACAGCGGGTCGTCTGTAAGGTTTCGCAATTCGGCCACGGTCTGTTCAGCTTCTTCGATCCATAGCTCGGGAGCTACGGGAGGATCGAGATGAGCCGACGTTGTTAGCGCGTTGATCGCCACTTCCAACCGAAGAGGCAAGTGCTGGTTGTCGTTTAAGATCAGCTCCTCGGAAAGAGCCGAAGCACGCTCGATCCACTGTGGGACCGTCTGATCTTTCTGATCCCATTCACCTCTGGAAATAAGAACTGCCATATCCAAATGGGTGTCGACCAACAATTTTTTTGCGGCCATGCGGATTTTTGTGTCTTCGTGGGTCGCTAGACCATCGGCAATTTCAATCGCTTTGTTGATCAAGGGTACCGCGCGCTCTGCCACGGTACTGGAACCCAGAGACGCTAGTAATCCCATCTCTTCGAGCGCTTGTGCTCGCACAATCGCGTCGATCGCTGGTGATTCAAGCACCATTCGGACCTGATCCGCGGCAATATCGTAGCGTGCGAGCTTCCGCAAACACTTTGCGTGTTGCAGGCGGTAGACATTATTGTGCGGATCGAGTTCAACCGCTTCGGCTGCATAGCGCTCAGCCGTCACCGCCTTACCAATCTGTAGCGAAAGGTCGGAGAGCAACCATTTTGCATGTGCAGAATCGTGATCGAATTGCAGCGCCTGTTTCAGATCCTGGATGGAATGCGACAAATCGCGGCGCATTTCGTTTTCTGCCCGTAGCAAAAACGCTGCTGCCTTGATCGGCTGGATGATTATCCTGTCGACAGAATAGGAAATCTCCGACGTAGGAGTTCCGGCGAGGTCGCTGACGATCGATGCACGATCTTCAGACGAAACTCGTAGTACAACGCCCCGTTCGGGATAAACCTGCGCAACGGGAGTTCCTGCGGAATCGGTCAATGTGGTAGGACGTATCGCAAGCATGCCCAGCTTCGACACAAGCTTCTCGGCAGAAAGCGGTCGAGGAAGCTCCACGACGACTGCATCCACCACGTCACCATCGAATTGCACATGCACCGCCTCGAGCTTGTCGAAGCGGTAGTCGAGTTCCTGCGCGGTAGTCTCTTCATTGCGCGGGTCGCCCCAGGTGTGCAATACGTCGATTCGAGTCGAAATTCCGGGCGTAATTTTATGAAAATTCAAAACTTCCGTAGCCGGTAACGCCTCGGTCGAATTTTCTCCGGTTGACGAGGAAAGCCGCCTAACCATGGACTTACCCCGCAAGGCATGCATGCCGCGAGAAGAAATCGGCTCCGCCAAATCGGGCACCGCTTGATTGGCGATCGGATCGGCAAGATCGGGTTCATATTCCGAAACCACGGCAATGGGTTCAAGCTCGTTGTCCAAATTTGCCGTGCTACTTGTGGCCTGCTCGTTACCGGTACTCTTGGCATTAGAAACGACAATCGACTGTTCCGGCGTTGCTTTTCTGGCACAATCTTCACCCGCCACGTCACTCTCGGCGTGTACGAGTCCTGTGCCTAAAAGAGTCCATAGCGTCGTTGCCAGCAGCGCAGCCTCAACTCGCCTTGCGCAGCAGCAAGCGCCTCCCCGAAAATACCCCCCTACCATGGAATCCTCCTCCTCAACATGCCAGACCAACTTGGATCCGCATGCGAATCGTTATTTTGTCGCTTGGCACAATCAAACTGGAATAGAAGCGCAAAATGCGTCAGTGCGCATCACGCTATCGTCCCTTATCGGTCCCAGGGGTTGCACACATCGCAACAAATATGCCAATTACGTAGAAAAGAGCGCCGTTTCGCATGCATTGCTGTCGCGTCGAAAGCGACTTAGTTGTCGCAGTTAAGCAATTGGATGAGGAGCTTTTCTCCAGCCGAGGTCTCCTCGCGCAAGAAACAATTCCGCGCCTCCCCTAACAAGGCAACTTGCCTTGGCGAGAACGGGATTGCTGCTGAAGAGTGTGGCACTTGGGGTACCAATCGTTCAGCCACTTCGGCAACCAATTTGTCTAGTCCTGCGCCGCTGATCGCCGAGAGGCTGAAAAAATTGCCAGACAAACTAGCAGGTGGGGGCGCAAGATCAATTTTGTTCAAGACAACTATTGTGCGTGATAAATCAAGCTCGATCTCAAGCTCTTGCGTTTGCAACGCGACAAGCTCTTCCACCGTCGAAATTTTCTTCGCTGTTACTGCTGTCGCGTCCAGGAGCCAGACAACCAGATCGGCACGTCGCAAGCGGTCTTTGGCCAGTGCGATTCCCGAAAGCTCCAGCTCATCACTCGCAGAGCGCAAACCGGCAGTGTCGCTAAGCTGCACGGGCCAACCCTCGAAGGCTGTGATTGCTGTCACGACATCGCGCGTAGTGCCTGGCTGGTCGACCACAATGGCCCGCTCGTAGCCAACCAAGGCATTGATCAAGCTACTCTTGCCAACATTTGGCCTGCCAGCAATTACAACCTGCCAAGGGTTTGTGAGATGCAAACCAAATTCCGACCAACAAAGCATTGCGTCGATCCGTTCGCACGTTTTTGCCAAAGATTTTTTGCCGAGCGATTGTTGGACTGCTTCAATTTCCCGTCGCAGCGTTCCATAATATTGCTCAAGAAGAATCGTGGCTGTTCGGAGGGTCATTGCATTGGCCAAAGCTGTAGAAGCCTCAGCGCGAATCGCACACTGGCTGCGCTGGGCGATCCACTCGTGCCAATCGACCACTTCGCAGCCTGATGCGATCAACTGCGAAAGCACCCGATCAATCGACTGCGAGCCCCCGTGGCATTGAACCTCCACCTCTTGCTCAGCGCGTCGACACACCACCAAATCCTCGCCCTGCATGTCGCCCCAATGGCCGTAAACGATTGTGGAAATCGGTTGCTGGGAAAGTTCTCTCCCGTTGGCTGCCCGGAAGTGGCCGTCGACTGCCGCGACGGCAGCGGGGCCAGCCACGGCAATCACCGCGATCGCCCCGCGACTTGGTGCGGTCAATAAGCAAGCGCGTGTTTCGCAATCACCATTCTGCCCGCTCACGGCAGTCCCTCAGCTGCAAGGCAAATCCCCGACAACACCATGTGGGGCACCATTCGGACATTCCAATCATCGCTGGCCAAGTATACCACCACTTGCGTGGCCGTCCCGCCGGTAACCAGCACAAGCGGCGTAGTGTCGCAATGCTTACGCATTCTCATGATCAATTCACGCACAGTTCCGACCATTCCCCAATGCAATCCCGAATGGATTGCCTCTTGAGTCGACTTGCCGACGACCTCCACAGATGCGCCCATCGTCTGGCTATCCACCTGCGGCAAGACAGAAGTGCCTTCATTCAGGCTACGAGCAGAAAGAGACAAACCTGGAAAAATCGCCCCGCCTTCAAACGCGCCGTCCGCAGCGACCAGATCCACCGTACAGGCGGTGCCCAGGTCGACAACAATGGCCGGTTGATCGTGCGATCGAAGCTGATTAGCCGCAACTGCATTGAGCAACCTATCGATCCCTACACGCGAGGGTTCGTCGACACGCACTGCCAAGGGCAACTCCTCGCACGAAAGACGAGTGATTGGGTATTCGAGGGACTCCACCAATATGGCCGCGGTATCCGGATGGACTGAGGCGAGAACCGCGTGAATATTTTTTAGCGAAAGACGCTCGATCCACGCATGCAGTTCGAGCAACATCGCATCGGGCGGAACCGCCTGATGCGACAATTCAAGAACCTCTTCCGGCTGCGGCAATTTCGGCGCGACGATCGGCATCTGGCCGACAGGCGATTCACTCGTACAGCTTTCCGACTCTGGAAACCACCCAAGTTTTACTCGGCTGCTGCCGATGTCGATAGCCAGCAAGCCAGCCGTTCTGTTTACGCCTTTGGCGACAGCGCTCATAGTTTTTGCCGCTCGTTTGTCAGCAGCGTGTAGGTGTTGCGAGTCAGTTCGTTGAGTCCCTGTCCAGTAACTGACGAGAACAAGAGCACTTCGCCACCGGTAGCTTCTGCCAATCGACTGCGCACTTCGTCCGCGCCAGGAAGTTCTGCTTTGCTCACCGCGATTAACTCGGGCCGATCTGCTAAATCGATATCATACTGTTTGAGTTCCTCGCGAATGGCAAAGTAATTGTCGACCGCATCCGAACCGTCCATCGGCATCGGTTCCACCAAATGCACCAGGACCTGGGTACGCTCCACGTGGCGCAAGAACTCGTGCCCCAAGCCGGCCCCAGCGTGGGCACCTTCGATCAATCCCGGAATGTCGGCCATGACCAGGCTGTGGTCGAAGTCGATTTGGACGATTCCCAGATTTGGGATTTTGGTGGTAAATGGATAGTCGGCAATTTCGGGCCGAGCACGCGACACGCGGCTCAAGAGGGTACTCTTGCCCGCGTTCGGCTTGCCCAACAGGCCGACGTCGGCAATGACTTTTAGCTCCAGTGTGATTCGCCGGGATTCGCCTTCGCCGCCACGCGTTGCCTCGCGCGGGGCTTGATTCGTGGATGACTTGAATCGGGTGTTTCCCTTTCCGCCACGGCCTCCTTGGGCAGCAACCATCGTATCCCCCGCCTCGGCGAGGTCTTTCAGGGCAAACCCTTCTTTGGCATCAAGCACGACCGTCCCTGGCGGCACATGAATGGTGAGACCGCTGGCATTGGCACCGTGGCGATTGCTTCCACTCCCCGGCGTCCCCGACTTGGCCCGCCAATGTTTGCGATGCACCAGCAGTGCCAGAGTATCCACACCCTCTTCAGCAACGATGACCACACTGCCGCCGTTCCCGCCATCGCCGCCATCCGGCCCTCCGCGGGGAACAAACTTTTCTCGGCGAAAGCTGACGCAGCCATCCCCCCCTTTACCAGCTTCAACCTCGATAGTCACTCGATCGACAAACAATCAACCACTCCTTTGCCATTCACTACCGATTTTAGACACGGAAGTTTTTCTTGCCCCAAAACAGAAAAGGGACGCACCGTGCGGCGCATCCCTCGCTGAAAATCGTAAGTTGCTATAAATCGATTACCCGGCCGACACGACGTTGATCCGACGTCCCTCGCGGTCGAACTTCACTTGGCCATCGACTAAAGCAAACAACGTATAGTCTTTGCCTTGCCCCACACCTGAACCAGGGTGGAACTTGTTGCCAACCTGCCGTACCAGAATATTTCCGGCGTTGACTGTCTCGCCGCCAAATCGTTTTACGCCTCGGCGTTGTGCGTTGGAGTCGCGGCCGTTACGGCTGGACCCTTGTCCTTTTTTATGTGCCATGGTTCTTATGCCATCTGGGACCGGAAAGTGAAGCAATCGAGATTCGCTTGGAACCCCAGATTTTAGCGGTAAACCCAGCGATAGGCAACGCCTTCATCGGTCCCATAGAATTCAGCCGACCCGGGGGCAGATCCATAGCGGATTTCCCGCTCATTTTCCCCAAAAGAGTCGCCTGGCCGCCAGAAGTTCAGTTGAAGCGTTTTGCGAAAAAACTTGCGGCCCTTGCCGGGAGGATCGCCTAGCTGAAAGGCTTCGGCAGTGTCCTCCCAGCGGTAGGCGTTGGTGAGCCCGCCGACGTAAACGCTGAAGAAATCGATTTCCGGATCAACATCTTCCCAAATCGCGACGCCCCAAAGCCCGCCCTGAGTGCGCCCAGTCTCAGGCTCAAGCATCCGGTTCGAGATCTCGACGCTGGTGAGCAACTCGCCTCGGGGCAACTCGCGACGACGAATTGCCGGCACCGCGGCAGGGACAATGCGATCGAGATACGACTTGCGAATCCGATTTCCCTGGGAATCGCGATCCTGGCTAGTCAAAACAAACTGCGGCAAGAATCGCTGCGTTCCCAACTGTTTGTCTACCGTTGTATAGCTGCCGTCTGCTTGCTCCTGGGGAGCCAAACCGGCACCCGTGTTTCTTACCCGGTAAACCAGATACCAAACCAACTTCCGCTGCATTTTCCCTGACTTCTGCGGAAGATCGACGTGCAGCATCCGCAATGGTTTGAACGAAAGTTCCAAGCACCAGACATCTCTACGAAAAACCATCTCGTGGGCCATCTCGTAGAGCGTTTGGCCATTCGTATCGAGCAGTGGTTCTCGCTCCAGACTAGCATCCGCACGAAGCTCCACTACATCGTGCATGCTCACTGTATCTTCCGCCGTGATATCCGGAGGGATCGTCGTCAGCACGCCAGGGGCAAATCGCGGTGCAGATGAATTGCCGCCTTCCTGAGCCGCACTATCGTTGGCAAGGAAAAAAGCACCGGCCATCACCGCCAGGAACACTCGGCAAAGAAAGACAGATCCTACGTTCAAACGGGGCATCAGAGAGGTCTCGACAGCGGGGGCGATGGGCGAACGGCTCGCCTCTATTATACTCGCATCCATTATAAATGCCGCCGTAGCTCCCGGCAAACAAATCATCCCCCGCTTGGAAGGCCTTCTATCTGGCACAATCGTTACAGGCTCGACTTAGGCCGAACTATCGTCCACGCCGGGCTCCGCAATGTTGAAATCAGGCCTGGGTGGACGTGGACGGTCAGGGCCCGGCCCGCCGGGAGGTCCCGGTTGAAAGTCTCGATCTCGGCCATGGCCCATCATTCGCTCGCGGATGGCACGCATCTCGCGGGCTAATTCCATGAACTCGTCGCGGCTCAGTTGGTCGTCGCCATTTTCGTCGAAGCGATCGAAAACATCGTGGGGACTTGGCGGACGAAAACCATCGCCGCGCCGACCCTGTCGCTCTTGAGGCCTGTCATCCGGTCCGCGAAAACCGCGCCGTTCGTCACGTGGCGGGCCTGGAGAATCTCCAGGGTTCTGCAGAGGCGGGCGACGTCCGAAATCTCCCTGCTGGTCACGCGAACGCTTGCGGCCTTCCCCGCGACGTGCTTTGCCTCCAGAGCGGTTTCCGTCCGGTCCGCCACGTTGTTCGCGCATGGCACGCATCGTCTCGGTTAGTTTCATGAATTCCTCGCGACTGAGTTGATTGTCGCCGTTCTCATCGAAACGCTCGAATAGCTGACCTGGGTCGGGAGGGCCACCCTGTCCGCCACGAGCTCGACCGCCGCGGCCGCTACGCTCGCCACGCTTTCCTTGCTCGCCACGCTTTCCTTGCTGGGCACGTTTTCCTCGCTTGGCACGCGCCTCTTCGCGTTCCTGTTCGTTGAGTTTTCCGTCACCATCGGCGTCGAATTGGTCAATCATCTTCTGGCGAAACTGGGCACGATCGGCCCGTTTGTCTTGGTCATCGCCCTCGCCCGCAAACACACTGCCGACCAACAGAGTGGCTACTAATGGGGCAAGAATAATAGTGAGTGATCGCATGACTTCACCTCGCATTGGTGGAATTTGGGAGTAATTGCCTCAATAGATAAAACTCCAATCAGCCACGTAGGTTTCGCGAGCACAGGCGAAATTCGGTCATTTTCCCCGAAGTATTTGCCTGGTGGCCAAACTGCTATCGCTGTCGAGTTCAATTGCCCTAGTGCATTGACTGTATTGAGCTGAAAGCTGGCAAAGCACTAGAATGTGGCGAAATTGGCTTTAGTGCAGCAAGTACTGGAAGGCCCCGACGCTTTATGAATTATCCCCTCTACCTCTCCGGGATTCTGGTATTGGGAATCGCCGCACAATGGGTTGCCTGGCGGTTTCGGTTGCCGGCAATCGTGTTGTTGCTTTTGTTCGGCGTGCTGCTGGGCAAAGTGGCCCCCGCCACGGCTAAGGGGGCTGACGAAGATTTGTTTTTCTCGTTGGTATCACTGGCCGTCGGCATCATCTTGTTCGAGGGCGGGCTAAGCCTGAATTTCCGAGAAATCCATGAAACCCGCGGCACTGTCTTTCGGCTGGTCACTCTGGGGCTCATCATTACCTGGCTACTTACGGCCTGGTTCGCCTATAGCGTCGCGGGATTTTCAGTCGCCTTGGCACTGCTTCTGGGAGCCCTGCTCACGGTGAGCGGCCCGACGGTTGTGTTGCCGCTCTTGCGGCACGTCCAACCGGTCCGGCGTATTGGTTCTCTCGCCAAATGGGAAGGAATCGTTAACGACCCCATCGGCGCTGTTCTGGCTGCCCTGGTGTTTGAAGTTCTGCTGCACAAGTCGCATGGAGACATCACGCAAGAAGCACTTCTCAGCCTGGCCGGCACGCTGTTTACCGCCATCGTCCTAAGTGCAATTAGCGGCTGGTTGCTGCTGCAAATGCTACGTCGATATTGGGTGCCCGACTATCTGCAGAATCCGGTGATTCTGGCCTGGGTGTTATTGGTTTTTGCACTCTCGAATACTTTGCGCGGGGAATCGGGGCTCATTACCGTCACCTTGCTGGGCATTATACTAGCCAATCAACGCACCGTCGCGATTCGGCACATTGTCGAATTCAAAGAAAACTTACGCGTGCTGCTGATTTCTACGTTGTTCATCGTGCTTGCCTCACGATTGAAAGTCGACATGGAATCGATTCGCATCCTTGGTTGGCGCAGCGTGGCGTTTGTTGCTTTATTGATTTTTGTCGTCCGTCCCATCTCGGTTATCGTTGCCACCTTTGGCAGCAAGCTGCCCTGGCGAGAGCGGGCTTTTTTGGCCTGGATCCATCCGCGCGGGATTGTCGCTGCCGCGGTCAGCTCGTTTTTCGTCCTGGAAATCGCGCGAGCAAACGAGGGAGCCAGCGCGGAGTCGCTGCTTGCCGAGGCCCATCGATTTGAATTAGTCACGTTTCTTGTGATCATCGCAACGGTAACGATCTACGGTTTGACGCTTGCTCCGCTGGCGCGTTGGCTGGGATTGTCAGGCGAAAACCCACAGGGGATTCTCTTTGCCGGAGCGTCACGTGCCACTCGCGAACTAGCGATGGCCTTGCAGCAGGAAGGTGTGCCGGTGTTGATGGTCGACACCAACCCCGGACATAATTCTGCCGCCCGCATGGCCGGGCTACCTGTGGCTTACGCCAGTATCGGTAGCGAATATGTGCAAGAGCAAATCGATTTAGGCGGCAT
Organism: Planctomycetota bacterium; assembly: GCA_029259915.1. GTDB lineage: Bacteria > Planctomycetota > Planctomycetia > Pirellulales > Lacipirellulaceae > Bythopirellula. The sequence continues at coordinate 33,042 of JAJDED010000022.1, forward strand.
CGGTCGGCTGCTGGCCATGACGCCAAACGACGTGGTGAACACGTTAGCCGTGATGGGAATGACCGAACGCTTCGGACGTGCAGAAGTGTATCAAGTTGCCACGGTTGAATCTTCCAGCGAGCGTACCGAGCGCGTGGGAGCTTACCGCCGTGGGCGAACCCTGTTCGACCGACCGATTACTCTCGATGAATTAGAAAGCCGATTTGAAGACGGGGCACGCATAAAAAGCACGTCGCTCTCCGCTGATTTCACGTACGACGATTTTCTAGCCCGCTATGGCGAGTCTGCCTTAGTCCTTTTCCGCATCGACGAAGCGGGAAATCTCACCGTCGCGACCGACGAAAGCGATCTCGCCGTACGCCCCGGGCAGAAACTCATCGCCCTGGTCGATGTCGTGGAGGCATAACTGGCGCAATTCATTTTTCGACCGGCACCAGAGTCCATCGCAATGTGTGCGGCTTGCGGGCGGCTAACAGTTCCGAAGAATCCGCGTAACGGCTTACGGGGACGACGTGTGCAGGCGATTCGATCGCGATTTCTCGCTCGTCGAACCGCCACGGATCGACAGTGACCCGTCCCTGAGTGATTTCGCCCGGTCCACCAGCCAACTCGATTCGCATTTCGAGTGCTTTATCGACGGCAATGTCATATCCCTCCGGCAAACGAGTGATGCGTTCACCCGCGCCGGGACAAGCGCAACAAATCCAGAGACTCATCACATCGAAGGCTTGCAACCATAGGAGCGCCTCCTCAGCCAATGCCACGGTGTGAAGTGCGGGATTTTGCAGCCAATCCGCCAACCATCGTGTGCGACGCTGGCTGATCGTTGAGAGCCACTCAAGTGCCTCGGGGGCATCATGGTCCGTCTCTGATGCTTCCAGCAGTGCGGAAAAATGCCCTGCCACCATCCAAGCCGCCAAGGGGCCGATGGCTACAGCGATTGTTATCGATCGCGACCAAATCGCAATGGAATCGCGGAGCGATAATTCGCGAAAAGACAATGGCTGGTGATTGGCAATATCGAATTGCGGCTCTGTTTCCCAGTCCATCCAGCCATCGTCGTGATGAAGAATCGCTTCCAGCACTTCGCGCATTACATCGCACTGCGGCGTGTCGTCATTTCCGCGCAGCAAGTGGCCAAAGGGTGGGATGCACCTTTGGGCCAAAAGCTTGCTGAGCCTGGCATGTTCGATTTGCGACACCAACAACCAGTGCGGTATCGACTCGCCAAGATGGATATCCCGACGTATCACGAACTATTTCCTTGTGCATGCAACCACCGGCGAACATACCGGGGTTGCCCGCTGACAGCTCTAATTAGCCCGCACGCCGCTACACAGGTGCGTAGAAGCTGGAGAATTTGTTGATCGATACCGGCTTGATCTTGCCGGCATATCCTGCCTGGCCAAACGCCACCATGCGGGCGATACACACCTGTTTCATCGCCTCGCGGGCAGGCTTGAGATAGTCGCGCGGATCGAATTTCTCTGGCGTCTCGGCGAATACTTTACGAATAGCACCGGTAATTGCCAGGCGGTTGTCCGTATCGACATTCACCTTGCGTACGCCATGCTTGATGCCACGTTGGATCTCCTCGACCGGCACTCCCCAGGTTTGCTTGAGACTGCCGCCATACTGGTTGATGATGTCTTGAAGATCCTGCGGTACGGAGCTACTGCCGTGCATCACTAAATGGCAATTTGGCAGACGACGGTGAATCTCTTCGATGCGGTCCATTGCCAACACTTCGCCAGTGGGCTTGCTGGTGAACTTGTAAGCACCGTGGCTCGTTCCAATCGCAACGGCCAAAGCATCCACCCCAGTTTCTGCAACGAATCGCTCGGCTTCGTCGGGATCGGTCAGCAATTGATCGTGAGATAACTTTTCTGTGGCACCATGTCCATCTTCCTGTTCGCCGCCACCCGTTTCCAAGGAACCTAAACAGCCCAATTCTCCCTCAACGGAAACCCCTTGGGCATGGGCCAATTCCGTCACTTCTTTGGTGACGCGAACATTGTAATCATAGTCGGCCGGAGTCTTGCCATCCGCTTCCAACGAACCGTCCATCATCACGCTGGTGAAACCGTTGTCGATCGCACTACTACAGGTTTCTGGACTATTGCCATGGTCTTGATGCATGACCATCGGAATCTCGGGGTAGAGCTCCGCGGCAGCAAGCATCAGGTGCCGAAGATAGTTGTCTTGCGAATAAGACCTCGCTCCGCGGCTCGCTTGGACAATCACCGGTGAGTCGGTCTCCTTGGCAGCTTCCATAATCGCCTGGATCTGCTCCATGTTGTTTACGTTGAAGGCGGCAAGTCCGTAATTGTTTTCCGCGGCATGATCCAATAACAAACGCATCGGTACTAATGGCATGGTTCTACTCTCCTTGAGATCGATTTTTTCTGTCTGAATTGTGTTTGGTTAGGCTTATAAGAGATCCGTCGCAGGCGGAAACGATCAAGCACTTCACGCAACCCAGGCGACGATACCCGGCTAGTGGGAAACGTGTATTGTAGCAATTTCGAGGGCCTTCGCAGAGGGGGCAGGTGTGCCTGAATCGAAGACTTTGCTACCGCCCAGTTGGACGCGAATCGGCCAAGATTTCGCTGGGCGGCACCTGCAATAATCGCACCAACACCAGCTTCTGCTCAGCGGATCCGGGCAGATCGACGCCGTGAAAAGCGTTGCCAAGACTTCCCGTGGAATCGGGCAGAGAGCCCACGACCAACAATTCCCCGGCAGCCAGTTCGACATTGATCTCAAGCTGATCGAAGGTTTTGCGCTCCCGAGACGGGGTGATTAGGAAAATCCCTTGATCGCTGCCGGCGTATCGATTTCGCAATTCTCCATGCTGCAATTCCGGGGTCAAATGCAGCGAAATCTGCTGGCCAGCAGCAGGTTCGGCACGCAACACGTAAACTGCCTCGACCTGATCATAGCTTGTACCATGCAATCCGTTGTCACTGCTGATTAATACGTGAATACGATCTTTCAGCTCCGACGCCTGCACGGCTGCCTGATCGCGCCGATTGAGTTGAATCACGCGACGCACAACACGCGGACTTGCAGACTCGTCGGTGATCACACGATCGACCTCGATGCCGGAAGCTTCGCTGGTTAGATTCAATTGCTTGGCCAGCACATCAGGTAAGGCTCCTCCAAGCACGCCCGCACGAAATCCGTTTCTCACCAAATTGCGGCGCACCGTGAGCCCAAGTTGAAGTTCGTCGACACCCGACCACAACTTCTTGGCAAGCTTTTGGTCGTTGGCAGGGATGCGGACTTGGAAAATCTCCAGCGTCAGGCTTTCCGGGCCGGTTTCTACCGACTTGAGCAGCGACTGCGAGTCCACCGGAGGCGGCACCGACATCAGCAGACTGCAGCCTGTCAGCCAAGGCAGCAGCGCAGTTATCCACCACCTAATTGCCAGGGTGAAGTGCGTTGGACAGTCTGGTTGACGCTCGGACATACCGGTTGCGTACGGCCTAGGAAAAGCTGTGTAGAAAGCAGAAAAGAGCGGCGACAGTACGACCCTCAGGCGAATGCGTCAAGGCAATTCGCCAAGGATGGTTGCTATCACTTACGTCGCTAGCAACTTCTAAAGAGGAACCAGTTTCGGTGCTGGCCAATGCGTGCCTACGATCTCGCCATGTTCAGCAACCAATTCTTCATATCGGTGTTCCAGGAACTCATACAGGTGCCCCGGCGGATCGAGCGAGAGCCACCGTTGGGCAAGCCGATCCATTTTGGCGTCGTACTCACGCTGCGAACTTCCATGGGCAAAACAGCGACCAGCATGCCGACGCAGATCACCGTCAAAATTTGGGCCAATGTGCCACAGCTCGTGCAGCACGGTTGAAAGCTTTTCCTCCAGTGTCGTGTCTTGAAACCGAGGCAGATAAAAGCTCAAAATATACAGAACCTCGCGCCCGTTCTCGGCGTGCAAACGTTCGACTCTATAACGACGACCACGCATCGTTTGCTCGCCGGCACCCGCTTCAAATCTGAGCGGCGTGAGCGAAGCGTAAAACCCGCTGGAACTCCGTTGACGCGCCTGACACAGGCTGATCGCCACGCGCGATAGATCGATATGGCGCAACACCGACAATCGGGTTACCATATCTTCGCTGAGACTGCGCATAGCAGCCGTGAAATCGAATCCGCGGTTAGAACGCTGCATCGAATTTGGATCGGGCTCCAATCCCTTACCAAGCTTAGATTCGTGGGCTTAGTTACTCAGAGTCTTTACTCTGCTCGCCATCCTCAGTCGCTTCGGAAGTTGCTTCTTCTGCAACTTCATCTTCGACGGCTGCATCCGAGGAAGACTCGCTATCCCCAGCCACCTCGGAATCCTCGAAGGCGGGGCGCTCGCTACGTTGAACGACACGATCACGCACGCCGACGAACTCAAGAATCGCCCGCGTCCCGGCATCGCCCAATCGAGGTTGAGCCAAACGAACAATCCGAGTATATCCCCCTGGCCGATCTTCAAAACGAGGGGCAATTTCATCGAACAAAATTCCAACTGCTTCTTTGTTGCCCAATAATTGAAGGCACCTTCTCCTGGCAGCCAACACTGGAGCAATAGCTTGATTCCATGCACGCCAGTTGTCGCTCGCCCGCCATGATTTCCACTCTTGCGATCCACGCTCGGCGGAAGTGTTGTGTTCAGATGCGGCTTGCTCCGCAGTTAGCGAACGACGAGCGATCGTCACACACTTTTCTACCAAGGGGCGTACTTCTTTCGCTTTGCTAAGGGTCGTGATGATCCTGCCCTTAACCTTCGGCTTGTTATCATCGAACTCGGCATCGCGCTCCGTAAGAAATAACGCATTGGTCAGGCTGCGCAACAATGCCCGCTGATGCTTAGGATTACGGCCGAGCTTGCGCCCTTTTCTTCGGTGTCTCATGATCGCTATCTCAACAGGGTAGTCGTACGACTCTTGTTTATTTACATGTGTTTATTTACATGGTCGCTGCGGGGCTCTGTACTCTCATGCCAAGATGGAGCCCTAGCTCGCGTAGTTTTAGTTGCACTTCTGCCAGGGTGGTTTCCCCGAAGTTGCGCACTTCCAAAAGCTGGTCTTCGTTCCGCGTGACTAATTCGCGGACTGACATGATATTTTCCGATTCCAGGCAGTTGCCTGCTCGGACCGAAAGATTCAATTCCGAAATGCTCATGTTCAACTTGGCCTCGAGCGCGCTGTCCGCGTTGCTCATCGAGCCACCCCGCGAAGCGGCATGAATCTGCGGGCCTAGTTCGGTATACTGAACAAATGGCGTCAAATGCTTGCGCAAAATCTTGGCTGCTTCGACGAGCGCCATTTCCGGGCCCAACGAACCGTCGGTTTGAATCTCCAACGTCAACTTGTCGTAGTTCGTTTTCTGGCCGACACGAGTCTCTTCAACTTCGTAGCGTACACGTGTCACGGGGCTAAAGACCGCGTCGATCGGAATGATGCCGATTTCCTGGATATCCTCGCCATGCTCGGTGGAGGAAACATACCCGCGACCGTTTTCCACAACCATTTCAATTACAAACGGAACATCTTCCGTCAGCGTGGCCAGCACCAAGTCTTTGTTAATAATCTCGACCGCTTCATCGGTTTCGATATCTGCGGCAGTGACTTCTCCTGCCGTATTGCGCTCCACCCGCAAAACCTTGGTGCTCTCGCTATGGTTTTTGACGATCAGCGACTTCACGTTCAGCACGATGTCGGTAACGTCTTCAAGCACACCAGGAATCGTGGTGAACTCGTGCTGAGCATGGTGGACTTTAATCTGGGTAACCGCACTGCCTTCAAGACTCGACAGCAGTATGCGGCGCAGCCCATTGCCAATGGTTGTCCCAAAACCGCGCTCGAAAGGCTCGGCCACAAATTTTCCGTAGGTTGCCGTCAGTGTCGAACTGTCGCACGTTACTAAGCTCGGCAGTTCAAGTCCACGCCATCGGATATGCATCGGGTACCTCCACCAATATGTGGCTTAAGATAATGAGAATTGGGATTTGCGGGTCACTCATTCGGCAACAGCCAAACCGAGCATTACCCGATAGCTCTAACCTATCGCGAACATAATTCGACGATCAATTGCGTTTGAATCGGGATCGAAACGTCCTCGGCCTGGGGCAACCGGCCCATCACGCCTTCGGGGATATCGGCCTCGCCAGCCGAAAGGAAATCGGGCACGTCACTGCTTCTTTCGGCCAGGGAACCGCGAACTAGGTCGAGACTCTTGGCACGATTTTTAACACGGATAATGTCGCCAACACCAACCAAGTAGCTAGCCACGTCAGCACGCCGGCCATTCACTGTCACATGACCGTGGTTGACCATCTGTCGGGCCTGACTGCGGCTTAAGCCGAATCCAAGGCGATGAACCACGTTGTCCAACCGGCGCTCCAACAGGCTCATCAACACATCGCCCGTATTGCCTTTCGTGTGCTCAGCCCTCTGGAAATAACGGCGGAACTGCCGCTCCAGAACGCCGTAGTAATGCTTCAGCTTCTGCTTTTCACGCAAATGCAAACCATAATCGGTCATTTTGCCGCGACGAAACTGCTGCTGTCCGGGAGGCGATTCCCGCCGCTCAATCCCGCACTTCGGGGTATCGCAACGAGAGCCCTTGAGGAACAACTTCATGCCATCGCGTCGACAAAGTCGGCAAACGGGTCCGGTATATCTTGCCATTGCTGGGAACTTCTTTTCTTGCGGTCAGATGTTTTGAAACTGAACAACCTGACAATGGAAACTCATCATCGGGTCATTTTGGAGATCTTGTTTTGTTTAGACTCTGCGCTTCTTGCGGGGTCGACAGCCATTGTGCGGCAATGGTGTGACATCCTCGATCGACTTGATTTTTAATCCGGCAGCTTCCAAAGCCGTGATCGCACTTTCGCGGCCACTGCCTGGGCCTTTTACTTTGACGTCTACATCCTTTACGCCAAACTTGCGCGCCTTTTCGGCCGCTTGCTGTGCTGCACATTGGCCAGCAAACGGGGTACTCTTGCGACTTCCTTTGAATCCACTTGTCCCGGCACTCGACCAACAAAGCGTATCGCCTTTGGTGTCGGTAATAGTGACGGTTGTATTGTTGAACGTTGCCACAATGTGTGCGATCGCTACCGTCACATTGCGGCGGACCGTCTTTTTCTTTGTCTTCGAGCTCTTTCCGCTCTTAGCAGCTTTGGTTGCCTTGGCCACGTTGTTTACCACTCCAAAAAAACTGTTCGTTATCCGCAGGCGAACGGCTGCTCGCCAATGAAACCAGAAAAAAACTTATCGTAAATCTTTGACACCCTTCTTGCCTGCAACTGTCTTCTTAGGACCCTTGCGGGTTCGAGCGTTCGTCTTGGTACGCTGACCTCGCACCGGCAAACCGCGGCGATGCCTCAAGCCGCGATAACTGGCGATATCGCGCAACCGAGATATGTTCTGGCTCGTCTGACGACGCAATTGGCCTTCGACGACATAATCTTTGTCGAGCAGAGCAGCCAATCGGGCTACTTCGTCCTCGCCCAACTCGCGTGCGCGAACCTGAGGATTGATACCCGCCTTGTGGCATAATTCCCGAGCCGTTTTTGGACCAACGCCATACAAATACGTCAACGAAACGGCTGTCGGACGATCAGTGGGAATGTCGACACCAAGCAGACGTGGCATATTAATTGACTCCTAGTATTCAACGAGCGCGGCTGGTTGATTTTGGTTTTTCAAAAGGCGATCTAGCCTTGACGCTGTTTATGGCGCGGGTTACTGCAAACCACGTAAACCACTCCGCGGCGGCGGACGACTTTACACTTGTCGCAGATTCGTTTTACACTTGCTCGAACTTTCATATCTCGCTCCCATGATGAGCGGCGGCTATTAGCGAAACATATGAATATAGACCCTTAGCGGCTGGCCGTTCAAGGGCTACTGGGCCCTCCGCACTGTTTTTTCGACCGTCTGGCCTACAATCTGGGCGAACATGCCTGTTCAAACGGTCAGCTCCGCCCTTTCGGCAGCAGTGGGAGCCTGGGTCAACACCACGGGACCATCCTGGGTGATCGCCACGGTATGCTCGAAATGGGCACTAGGGCGTCCATCCGCGGTGACCTGGGTCCACTGATCGCGAAGCAATTTCACGCGTTTGGTCCCCATATTCACCATCGGCTCGATAGCAATCACCAAGCCTGGTTCCAGCCGGAAATCGTTTCTACCGCGAAGCGATCGGCTAGAAAAATTTGGGACTTGGGGGTCTTCGTGCATGTCGCGGCCAATGCCGTGCCCCACAAAACATTCTACGGTCGAATAACCATGGTCTTTCACGTATTGGGCCATCTGCTCTGCAATCTGGCTCCAACGCGATTTCTCGCTCATCAATTTGATTGCCAAATCTAGCACGGCCTGAGTCACATTCAGTAACTTCTGCACTTCGGGATCAATTGCTCCCACAGCATGGGTCACCGCGGCATCTCCACACCATCCGTTAAGTCGGCAACCCGTATCCATACTCAGGATGTCGCCTTCTTCGAGCAGGCGATCACTGGGAATTCCATGCACGACCGCTTCGTTCACACTCATGCAACAAACCGCGGGAAAAGGCCGTTTATTCCGCCCCGTGTTCGGATAGTTTTTGAACAACGGTGTTGCCCCCAAACGACCGAAATGCTGCTCGACGGCTGAATCAATTTCGGCTGTGGTTGCTCCCGGCCGAACCATCTCCCTAGCGATTTGGTGGGCCTGCCAAACAGCAAGGCCGGCTTTTCGCATCAAACCGATTTCGCGATTGCTCTTCAGTTCGATACTGTGGGAGATATCTTGTTTCATAGCGAAAATTACGCTCCTAGAGCGGACATCAAATCCGCCGGCTTGTTATTTTTTTTGCTGTTGGGCAGGCGTATCTATTTTGTCGATCGTGGTCTTGATCCGCTCGAATACTTCATCGGGATGCCCCAATCCGTCAATAACTCTAAGCACTCCCCGACTCTGATAGTAATTAGACAAAGGCAAGGTAAGCAACTCGTATTGCCTGAGGCGTTCGTGAATGATCTCGCGATCGTCGTCATGACGTCCACGGTCTAGGAGCCTCTCGAAGAGCGTCTCTTCATCAGCCTGTATCTCAACAACTATCCAGATCGGCCGGCTATTTGCGTCAGCCCAGCGGTCAAAATCTTTGGCTTGCTGCAGTGTCCTCGGAAAACCATCGAGTACACATCCTTTCCGGCAATCGGGGGTGGAAAGGCGCTCCGCAACGATTTGCTCCACGAGTGAATCGGGCACGAGCCGACCCGACCGCATGGTTTCTGCAACTTTTTGGCCAAGCTCTGTTTGCTGCTTGCAGGCGTCTCGAAGCATGTCGCCGGTCGAGCAATGCGGGACTCCCAGGAATTCGGCTATTCGTACCGACTGAGTTCCTTTGCCCGCACCAGGAGGCCCTAACATAATAACCAACATGGCAACCTGATGTCCCTCCACGTGCTCGACTATCACAGATGCGACACAAAGACCTCTTACGATTTCTCCAGCAATCCCGAATAGTTACGCATGACCAGATGGCTGTCGATTTTCTGCACCAAGTCGAATGCCACGCTCACCGCGATCAAAAGCCCGGTGCCGCCATAGAAGCTGGCAACCATGGGCGAAACGCCAATCGAATTGGAAATAAGCGTTGGAATAATTGCAACCAACGCCAAAAAGCCGGCTCCCACATAGGTGATGCGAAACATCACTTTTTCTAAATAATCGGATGTCCGCTTCCCGGGTCTGTAGCCGGGGATAAACGATCCGTAATTCTTGAGGTTCTCCGAAACATCTTTCGGATTAAATGTGATGGCTGTCCAAAAGAAGCAGAAGAAGTAAATCAAGGCCACGTAGAACAACACATAAAAGAACGAATTCGGGGCGAAAGCGGCGTCAGCCCAACCAAAGAATGCCTCCAAAAATCCACCCTCTTTCCACTGCATTTTGGCAAATTGTGAGAACATCAACGACGGCAACATTAGCAAGCTACTAGCAAAAATGATCGGCATCACACCCGCTTGATTCACTTTTAGCGGAAGATATTGCCGCGTGCCTCCGTAGACACGGCGACCCCGTACATGCTTAGCGCTCTGCATCGGAATTCGCCGCTGGCCGAGCGTGATGAAAACAACCCCTACCACCACAGCAACAAACATCGCCGCCAACAATAGCAACTGCTCGATACCAAGCTTGCCACCCGGTCCGCCACCTAGCTCAAGCGACGCCTCTTCCAAAAGCTGGAAGCCGGCACCCGGCATGGCTGCAAGAATGCCTGCCATGATTAGCAAGCTAATGCCATTGCCAATGCCAAATTCGTCGATCTGCTCGCCAATCCACATCAAAAAGACTGTGCCAGCGGTCATCGTCAACACCGAAACAAACTGCCAACCGAAACCCAAAGTTCCCGTAGCCGGATCGAGATAAGCGGGATCCACCAAGTTGTTGGGCAAAATAAATGAGCGGACGTAGATATAACTCTGTATCAGACAGATGAATACCGTAGCATAGCGCGTGTACTCATTGATTTTCTTGCGACCTGCCTCGCCCTCTTTTTGCAAAGCTTCGAGCGGCGGATAGACGCTGCCCATTAGCTGAAAAATAATCGAGGCAGAAATATAGGGCATGATCCCCAGGCCAAAGATCGTGACCTGCGTCAGTTGGCTAGCACTAAAAACGGCGACCGCCTGCAAAACGTCGGTCACACCTCCCGATTGCCCGCTCAGCGCTTCGACGCTGGCAGGATCGACGATGGGAAGCCGAATCTGAAATCCCAATCGATAAACGGCCAACAGACCGAGGGTCAGCAAGATTTTTTGCCTTAACTCGGGAATCTGCCAAACGACGCGTATCTTTTCCCACATAACTCGATCCTAACGAAAAATGCAAATTGGAAACGGCATCTTGGCGATTTCTAATGGTGGGCGCCAAGAGCAAACAATTCCGGCACCAAGTGGGACGCCATTTTCAAGCTGTTTTAGATTGCTTTTTCTCGCGTTGCTTTTGCGCAACTGGCGTTTTGCCCGGCAGGACAATACATTCGCCACCTGCCTTTTCGATCTTCTCCACCGCCGACTTACTAAAGCGGTGGCCCGAAACTTTGAGCTTCTTGGTGATCTCTCCGTCACCCAATATCTTGAGCAAGTCGAATTGTCCGCGGGCCAAGTTCTTCGAGACCAAAGCTTCAAGGCTGACTTCTTCGCCTGCAGAGAATGCCTCATCGATTTGGGAGATGTTCACCACGGCAACATTCAAGCCCCAACGGTTGTTGAACCCCCGCTTGGGCACCCGACGCACCAACGGCATCGCACCACCTTGGAAGGTTGGCTTACTAGAGTTCCCTGCTCGGGACCCCTGTCCTTTGTGACCTCGACCAGCAGTTTTACCGTGCCCGGAACCCGGACCACGGCCCAACCGCTTGCGCTTTTTGTTGCGGTTAATCCCGCGATGGACGTCGTTGAGAATCATGACAAAGTCACTCCCCGCAGGCGTTCCACGTCGAATTTAGGCCGCAATTGCTGCAAAGCCGCGATTGTTGCCTTCACCAGCGGCACGGGATTGTTTGAACCAAAGCTCTTGGTAAGGATGTCGGTAATTCCTGCAGCCTCGCAAACGGCTCGCACTGCAGCGCCGGCAATCACACCGGTACCTGGCGTCGCCGGTACCAGAATCACTTGGGCAGCGCCAAAACGACCCTTCACGATGTGAGGAATCGTCGATTCGTCCATGGGAACTTGCACCATACTGCGCGTGCCTTCCTTGACTGCTTTTTCCACACTTGGCGGAACTTCATTCGCTTTGCCATAGCCCCAGCCAACTTTGCCTTTGCCGTCGCCTACGACCACCATTGCGGCAAAGCTAAACCGTCGACCGCCTTTGACCACTGCGGCACAGCGCTTAATCTTGACGACTTTTTCGACAAATTCGCCTCGCTGGCCTTTATCCGACTCGTTCTTGCGTCGTTTGTTTCGAGAACCCGTAGACACGGTTAAATCGTCTCCCGCCTGATGGCTTTGGAAATTTTTTACTTTGCTGAAATTCTGTTTTACTAAAACTCAAGTCCGCTTGCGCGAGCCGCCTCGGCCAATGCAGCAACCCGACCATGAAACTTGCACTGCCCTCGATCAAAACAAACCTGGCGAACACCCGCTTTGGCAGCCCGCTCGGCAACCGCCTTGCCAACGGCTTCCGCTGCGCTCGTGTTGCCACCGTACCTTACTTTTTTTGTCAAATCCTTATCTGCGGTCGACGCGCTAGCCAAGGTTTTGCCAGCCAAGTCGTCGATCACTTGGGCCGTGATGTTGCGGTGGCTCCGGGTGACACACAATCGGGGTCGATCGGGAGTGCCACGCAACCGTTTGCGTACGCGAAAACGTCGACGCTGTCGCTGTTTTCCCGTTGCCTTACAATGGTCCATAATTTCGCTCGCTCTTGATTCTAACTACTTAGCAGTCTTACCAGCTTTACGACGAATCTGCTCGCCCTCGTACCGGACGCCTTTGCCTTTGTATGGCTCGGGCTTGCGGGCGGCACGCACCTCGGCGGCAAACTGACCCACCTTTTGTTTGTCGATTCCCTTCACAACTACGTGTGTTTGGTCAGGGCAAGTAACCTCAAGCCCTGCGGGAATCTTCTTGTGAATTTCGTTGGCAAAGCCAACCCGCAATTGCAAAACGTCGCCTTGGATAGCGCCCAAATAACCCACGCCATGAATCTCAAGCCGCTTTTCGTAACCTTCGGAAACGCCGATCACCATATTCTGAACTAACGCTCGCGTGAGCCCGTGCAGGGCCCGTGATTCCCGATTGTCGGTGTCACGGGTTACGATCACCGCCTTAGCTTCCTCGTCGGCCGCGACCGTCAATTCCGGGCGATGGCTCCATACAAGCTTACCAAGCTTGCCTTCGACAGTAATTTCCCGATCGGCGATATTGACTTTCACGCCCGAGGGTATTGCAACAGGTTTTTTGCCAATACGTGACATGTTTTCTAGCTCTTAGCTTTCCGACGATGGCCTTCGGCCAACTTACCACAACTCACACAGGACTTCGCCACCCAGGTTCTTCTGGCGAGCTTCACGATCGCTGACCACTCCCCGGCTGGTGCTGATAATGGAAATACCCAAACCATTGAGGATTGGCCGTAAATTATTGGCTCGACTATAAACGCGCCGGCCCGGCTTACTCACACGCTTGATGTGGCGAATGACTCGTTCGCCGTTGGGGCCGTACTTCAAATCGATGCAAAGGCGTTTGCCTGGTAAATTGGCGGCTTCATCTTCATGCCAATCCCAAATATAGCCTTCTCGCTTCAGCACCTCGGCTACGCCGCGCTTCACTTTAGAAAGCGGCATTTCCACGAGGGGCCGTTCAATGCGAACGGCATTGCGGATGCGTGTGAGCATATCAGCGATGGGGTCGGTCATCATAGTGTTGTTGTCCCCTTCAAAGGGTATTACCAAAACTCTTTTAATGATGAATGACGAAACCCTAATGACAAATAAAATAAATGATTGTCATCCGGAACTTGAGGTCTCCCTTCGTCATTCCGTCATTCTTACTTCGTTATTTTCCTTTACCAACTGGCTTTCTTCACGCCTGGAATCAAGCCTTTGTCTGCCAGATTCCGGAAGCAAATCCGGCAGATGCCAAATTTGCGATAGACAGCACGCGGTCTCCCGCAAATACGACACCGCGACTCGCTTCGGGTCGAGTACTTAGGCGTCCTGAGGGCCTTGGCAATCTTCGATTTGCTTGCCACGTGATTCTTGTCCTTTCTGGCAGTTTCTTATGCGATGGTTTCTTAAGTGGCAGTGCCTTAGTTGGAAGTATCTTCCGTCCGAAAGGGCACACCGAATCCTCGCAATAGCTCTTGCGATTCGTCATCGGAATTTGTCGAACAACATAATGCGATATTCATCCCTTGCACACGCGTGTACTTATCGGGATTCAACTCGGGAAAAACCAATTGCTCGTTCAAGCCCAGACTATAGTTGCCGTTCCGATCGAAAGCCTTAGGGCTTAATCCCCGGAAGTCGCGAACTCGCGGCAGGGCCAACGAAACGAGCCGGTCCAAAAATTCGTACATCCGCACGCCCCGCAAGGTCACCTTGCAACCGATCGCCAAGCCCTCTCGCAATTTGAAAGCCGCGACTGACTTGCGTGCCTTGCAGATCATCGGCTTCTGGCCAGTGATCTCGGTCATCGCAGAAATCGCGTCTTCCATGTGTTTCTTGTCGCTAATTGCGCTGCCCACGCCCATACTCACGACAATCTTTTCCAGTCGCGGAAGGGAAAGGCGGTTCTTGCGCCCCAGCTTTTCAGCCAGTTGCGGCAAAAGCTCTTTCTCGTATCGTTCTTGTAGTCGTGCTGTCATGGCTAGAAACTAATGGCTGTTGAGGCCTATGGCTTAGAGGTCTCTTATTTCTTGGCATACGCAACATGGGCTGGCGCAATTTCACCGGCGCTGGCACCACATTTTTTACAAAATCGTTCTTTCACGCCTTCGTCGGTATAGCGAGCCCCCAATCGGGTCTTCACTCCGCACGAAGTGCATACGTACATCAGGTTGGACAACTGAACCGGCATTTCCTTACTCAGCCGACCGCCCTGTGGATGTTTTTGGCTTCGCTTCACGTGCTTGTACACACGATTCACATTTTCAACCAAAGCTTTTTTCTTCGCGCGGTCGATCTGGACCACGCGACTCTTGGTCCCACGGTCTGCTCCCGTGACGACTTCGACAGTATCTCCGGTTCGAATCAACATAACGTTGTGTAATGACTAATGACGAAATACCCAATGACGAAAAAAATGCTTGCCTGTCATTCGATTATTCGTGTTTCGTCATCCTCCTATACCACTTCGCTAGCAAGGCTAACGATTTTCATGAACTTCCGATTTCGCAACTCACGGGCCACTGCGCCGAAAATACGTGTGCCGCGTGGATTGTTATCTTTATCTATCAGTACGATCGCATTGGAATCGAATCGGACATAACTGCCATCGGCCCGACGCGAAGGCGCCCTCGTCCGGACGATTACGCCGCGAACCACCGATTTCTTTTTCACTTCGCTGCCGGGAATCACGCTCTTCACACTACAAACGATCACGTCGCCGATCTGAGCAAAGCGCCGTCGACTGCCACCCAACACCTTGATGCACATCACTTCCTTGGCGCCAGTATTGTCCGCCACAGCGAGTCGCGTTTGCATCTGAATCATCGTACTGCCTCAAACGAAATATGGTTTCCGAGTCGTCGGATCTGGAACAAAAATCTCACCGTCACTGCTCGGAATTCTTCTCTGCCTCGGCAAGCTTGGCTGCTGCCCGCATTGCTGCGATGTCCACCTGCTGGCTCTTCGCTACAACGCGCAACAAATCCCAACGCTTGGTCTTCGACTTCGGAGGACATTCAATAATCTCAACGGTATCGCCATGCTGCGACTCATTTGTTTCGTCGTGGACGTGGCAAACCGTCCGGCGACGAATAAACTTGCCGTACTTGGGATGCTTGACCAGCCGATCGATTTCGACGCGGCGGCTCTTGTCCATTTTGTCGCTGGTGACGACTCCAATTAGTTGTTTCTTAGGCATCGTTATGCTCGGTTGTTTCGCGCCTTGTCTCTCAAGAAACAAGAGACTTCGGCAAAACTAATTTGCCGCTCCGGCGGCTTTCTGTCTTTCTGATTGAATTGTCTTCACACGGGCCACAAGCCGGCGTTGCTTACGCAACTCGCTCGGTGCATCCAGGCGGTCTGTCTGTGCCTGGATATGAAACCGAAATAGGTTTTCCTTCGCTTCCTTGAGCGTCAACTCAAGTTGCTCATCGCTCATGTCACGCAATTCGCTAGCTTTGTTCATTTTTAGCTCTTAGCTGATAGCTATTAGCCGTTAACAAGAAATAAAAACTATCAACCATCCCTCTGGCTAACAGCTAATCACTAACAGCTAATCGCTCCGTTACTTTCGTTTAATCATTCGTACCCGGACGGGCATTTTATGCGCCAGGCGGGCAAAGCAAATCTTTGCCGCTTCCTCGGTTACTCCGGATATTTCGTACATCACCGTACCTGGCCGGACCGTGGCTGCCCAAAAATCGGGTTCGCCCTTGCCCTTACCCATACGTGTTTCCAAAGGGATCGACGTAACCGACTTGTGGGGAAAAATGCGGATGTACAATTTCCCCTCGCCGCGGATGTATTGCTGTGCAGCAATACGCCCGGCTTCAATCGTTGCGGCACTCACCCACCCGCCTTCCATGGATTGCAAGCCGAATTCGCCAAAGGCGACTCGGTTGCCGCGGGTTGCGTTACCTCTTATACGCCCTCTTTGGCTTTTTCTGTGCTTGACCCTCTTGGGCATCAGCGCCATCGGATTCGTCCTCAAACATGCCTTGATTAATCCACACCTGGACGCCAATGTGCCCTTGGGCCGTTTTGGCTTCCACAAAACCGTAATCGATATTCGCCCGCAATGTGCTCAGCGGAATAGAACCGGATATCTGTTTCTCGCGGCGCGCCATTTCCGCACCACCCAACCGACCAGCGAGCTGGATCTTAATTCCCTTCGCACCCGCCTCCATCGTTTGTTCCATCGACCGCTTCATCGTGCGACGGAAACTCGAACGCTTTGTCAATTGCTCGGCAATATCCTCGGCCACTAGCTGCGCTTGCAGCTCAGGTCGAGAGACTTCTTCGATTTTTATATTGATTCGCCTGCCAACCAGGCCCTGCAATTCGTCCTGCAGCTGCTCAACTTCTTGGCCCTTGCGGCCAATGATCACTCCCGGTCGAGCCGCGTAGAGTATCACTTTCACTTCATCGCGAGTGCGCTCGATTTCCACCTTGGGAATGCCAGCGAATTTGTATTTTGCATGCACATACTTGCGGATCTTCTGGTCTTCGATCAGCAGGTCAGCAAACTCTCGCTTGGAGGCATACCAGCGGCTCTTCCAACCAAGCATAATGCCCGTGCGAAAACCAATTGGATTGACTTTTTGACCCATAATTCATCTCTGGGAAGCAAAGGTGATTGCCGATCTTGTGGACCGACGAATCCTGGGATTACTCGATTGATACTTTAATGTGTGCAAACCGTTTTTTAATCACATGCGCCATGCCGCGGGCTCGGGGACGAACTCGCTTGAACATTGGCCCGCCATCTACGCGAGCGTCGACCACACGCAAGCCACCCAAATTGGGTGCCCGCTGATCCTCGGCGTTACCCAACGCACTCTTCAATACCTTTTCCAGCATTCTTGCGCCCCGCTGCGGCTGAAACCGCAGGATCGCCAATGCATCGTCGACCCGTTTGCCACGGATTAAGTCAGCAATCGGACGCACTTTGGTAGCGCTGATGCGAGCGTGTCGATGTGTCGCGGTATATGCCATAGCACTATTTCCTGGCCGAGAAAAATCGACCGTTCAAATCCTAACGTTTTCCCTTACCGCCATGTCCGCGGAAATTTCTCGTCGGCGAAAACTCGCCCAACTTGTGACCCACCATATCTTCTGTGACGAACACCTTGAGGTGAGCTTTGCCGTTGTGCACAAGAAATGTGTGCCCAACAAACTCAGGGATGATCGTACAGGCACGTGCCCACGTGGTAATAGGGTCCTTGATGCCTGAATCGTTTTGCTTATCGACCTTCATATAAAGCTTTGGATCGACAAACGGTCCTTTTTTGAGTGAGCGTCCCATGTTGTTTTCTCAACTTTTTACCAACGGTTCTCAGCAGGGAGTTTGTCGCCAACCTTCAATGACTGGCGGATCTGCTTATTTCTTTAACTTCAATTGACCGTAACGCCTACTGCGCCGGCGGCGAACGATCGCCTTGTTTGATGCTTTACGCTTTTTACGGGTTGCTCCACCTTTTGCGGGCTTGCCTTCCGGACTTACCGGGTGACGTCCACCCTTGGTGCGCCCTTCGCCACCACCGTGCGGATGATCGACTGGATTCATCGCTGTACCACGAACATGCGGTCGACGTCCCATCCAACGCTTGCGCCCCGCCTTACCCAATACAATGCTGCTATGCGCACCGTTACTTGTAGTACCGACGGTAGCTCGACATTCGGAAGGTATTCGGCGAATCTCGCCGCTGGGCAGTGAAATCTGCGCCCATTCCGCTTCGCGGGCCATCAATGTTGCACTGGTACCTGCACTTCGGCAAAGCACCCCACCACGTCCGGCTCGCATTTCTACGTTATGAATTGAAGTCCCCAAGGGCATCTTCGCCAGCGGCAAGCAGTTTCCAATCGTCGCGGGAGCCTCGGGGCCACTAAGCACCTGATCGCCCTGCTTCAGCCCATCGGGGGCAATGATGTAACGCTTCTCGCCATCGGCATAATGCAGCAACGCGATGCGTGCCGACCGGTTGGGGTCGTACTGAATCGAATCTACCTTGGCGGGAATGCCATCTTTATTGCGACGGAAATCAATCAACCGATATCGCCGCTTGTGCCCGCCACCGCGATGGCGAACCGTAATTTTACCTTGGTTGTTGCGACCACCCGTCTTCACCACCGGGCGCAACAAGCTTTTCTCCGGCTTGGCACCGGGGGTCAATTCCGCAAAATCGCTGACCGTAGCCCCGCGACGTCCTGCAGATGTCGGTTTGTATTTGCGAATGCCCATATTTATTTAGTTGTTAGGCGCTGGTTTCGAGGCGCTAGTTACAAGAACTCGCGCCTAGCTACTCTCAACTCGCGCCTTCCCTTAAAACAATTCAATGCGATGCTCTGCGTCGAGCGTTACTATCGCCTTTTTCCAGTCTTTTGTTGTTCCAAAATGCATCTTGGTGCGGCGCGGCTTCCCCTTGCGGTTCTGCACATGCACCTTCAGCACTTTCACGTCAAATAGCTCTTCCACCGCACGGCGAACGTCCGCCTTCGTGGCCAGCCGATTCACTTCGAACGCATAGGCATTGCAACGCGTCGAACGGTGCATTCCTTTTTCCGTCACCAGCGGCTTTACCACCACCTGATGCGGCTCCAAAGTAATGCTTGTTTTTTGTGGTATGTGTCTCGGCATGATTGCTTCTCGCGACGCTTTTCCCGACTGCCAATTTCTGCTTAAGCCTCAGCTTGCTTGCCACCCTTGGCACTGGCTCGTTCCTTGAGCTGATCAAGCACCTCGGTTGTAACCAACAATCGCCGTGCCGAAAGTACGCTTAATGCGTTCAAATCGGAGGCCGGACTGACCGAAACCTGGGCGATATTCCGTGCACTCTTGTAAACATTCACATCGTATGCCGGCGTGGAAATCAACAAGGAATCTCCCGAACAGTCCAAATGCCGCAAAACGCCAACCATGTCGCGTGTCTTGGGCTCGGCAAATTCGAGCTTGTCAATCAAAGTCACTTCGTCATCACGAATTTTCGAGGCCACCGCCATCCGCATTGCCAACTGCAAGGCTTTGCGAGGCAACGAATAGGAGTAGTCGCGATTTTGAATACGATGGATATGCCCACCACCACGCCGTATACCACTGCTGCGTTGCCCAGCCCGGGCATTGCCCGTACCCTTCTGGCGATACATTTTCTTGGTCGAACCCGACACAAACGCACGACTCTTGGTTTGGTGCGAGCCCTGACGGTTGTTGGCCTGATACATCACTACCGCGTCGTGCAATAGCTGCTTGTTAATGCGCGGAGCGAGATCGGTTGGCTCGATCGTATACGTGCCGACCTTCTTTCCCTTCGCGTCATGTACAGTAAGTTTTGGCATAAGTGTTATCAGGAGTCAGGAAGCAACAGGCGAAAAATATGTAGCTACAAAAAACCTTGCCTCACAGCTTATTTGTTTGCTTTACCACCACGTACCCACCGTTGGGCCCTGGCACAGCGCCGCCTATCAACAGCAAGTTCTTTTCTGAATCGATACCCACCACTTTTTGATTGCGAACCGTGCATCGCTTATTGCCATACTGCCCAGGCATACGTACACCCTTGAACAGCCGACTAGGGTAGGCACTACAGCCAGTACCACCAAGATGCCGATGGCACTTCTTCACACCGTGGGTGGCGCGTTGGCCAGAAAAATTGTGTCGCTTCATCGCACCAGAAAAACCGCGGCCTTTACTGGTTGCCACGACGTCGACCGCTGAGACTTCCTCAAAGGCGTCGACCTTCACCTGCGAACCAACCTCCAGGTCACCAGCTCCGCCGCGAATCTCTCGGACAAATCGCTTCGGCTCACAACCCGCTTTTGCAGAGGCCTCGATGCCGGCGGCACTACGTTTCTTGTTTCGCTTACTGTCGAGCTTGGCAACCTGCCCTCGCTGACTACGGCTGGCCAAGCGACGGGGTTTATCGAGAAAGCCAAGCTGAACGGCTTCGTAGCCATCGCGGCCTTGGGTTCGGAGCTGCAATACGTCGCAAGGCCCTGCCTCGACGACGGTCACCGGCACGACTTCACCTGCTTCATTATAAATTTGCGTCATCCCAACCTTTCGGCCCAGTATCCCAACGATACTATCGGCGACGCTTTTTTCGGTGGCCATGCTTCCTAATCCCCAAAACGGCTTGTCAGCATGGGAGACAGTCGCCGCGGCGACGCTTACCCACGCAACATCCAAACATATAAAAAGTACTCTTAATTTCCCTGGTTATAATTTCCAGCCGATCCCAAAAACGGATCAACTGGCCGTAGCTTTGATTTTGATATCCACCCCTGCAGGAAGGCTCAGCTTGTTCAAAGCTTCGATGGTCTTGGCAGTTGCCTGTACAATATCGATCAAACGCTTGTGCGTGCGGATCTCAAACTGCTGACGCGCCTTTTTGTCGACATGTGGTCCCGAAAGCACGGTGTAGCGCTCGATCCGCGTGGGCAGAGGAATCGGGCCATGCACTACCGAATTGGTGCGCTTGGCTGTATCAACTATTTCCGCCGCACTCTGGTCAAGGACCGAGTGATCGTAGGCTTCCATCCGGATACGAATTACTTCCTTTGACGCGGACACGCGTACTCCCCGCTACAACAGCTTCTTGGAACCAAATATCAAAGACCTAATTCACCGCCAAAAACGGTGACGAATCGCAAATTCTAAGCCCCTTTCGACACTGCGTCAATGGGCTTCTTGTGGCGGAAACCACTATTTTTCACGTCTCGTTCAAAACTGCTCCGCCAGGCTCCTCTGCTGGCAATTTGCAACGGATAAATCGGTGGTTACACGTCAGGAATGGCGTCTTGTGTGCCTCGCCAGAGCATCTTGCTCAATGTCCCAAAATACTGGACCTGATAACACGGCAACCGGTATGATCGCTGCTGTACCATAAATTCATGCCGATGCAGGATTCGAATCATGAAGCCCAAGCAGCCGATCACTGAGCCAACTGAACCCAGTCGTCGCGATTTCCTTCTCAAGTCCACAGGCTTATCCGCGGCTGGTTGCGTAGCGCTATCCGCCACGTCTGCCACCGCCGACGCCCCAACATCTCAACCCCTGATTGAGTCTGGGGATACCGTGCTATTTCAAGGCGATTCCATCACGGACGCGGGCCGAAAGCGTGACTTAGCAGCACAGCCCAACCACCAGGGGGCCATGGGAAATGGCTACGCTTGGATGGCCGCTTCCCAAATATTGGCTGGCGGGGCCAAGAAGGGACTCAAAATCTACAACCGGGGTATCAGCGGCAATAAAGTCTTTCAACTGGCAGACCGGTGGCAAGAAGATTGCCTCGCATTGAAGCCCGATGTGCTAAGCATCTTGATCGGCGTGAACGATCTCTGGCACAAACTCAATGGCAAGTACGATGGTACTTTGGAAAAATACGAACAGGATTATCGAACTCTCCTAGACCGCACCTTGAATACATTGCCAGAAGTAAAACTGGTTGTATGCGAGCCATTCGTGCTGCGTTGCGGAGCGGTCGACGAAAAATGGTTCCCGATTTTCGACGACTATCGTGAGGCGGCACGTCGGGTGGCCGAAGCGGTTGGCGCCACGTTTGTGCCATTTCAAGCGATGTTCGACCGGGCCGTCGAATTTGCTCCACCGGAGCACTGGGCCAGCGACGGAGTGCATCCCACCCCATTCGGCAGCGCTTTGATGGCTCATTCTTGGCTCGACGTTGAATGCAGCTAAGCTTTTGCTTGAAATGCCGGAAAATGGCACTGAGGTCCGCGACTGCTGATTATTATCCGGTTTATGCAGATTCCAAGCCTCTTTTCTCGCCTCGAAAGCTGGGCTGTAGATGCACTGGCGCGGTCAAATCATCAAGTGCGGAAACGCACACACGAAAAAACCCCATGCCTCACTGTCTTAACCTGTCCCAATTTTTTGCAGAAATCATGCGTCGCTAGCAGTAAGTAGCTATTTGCCACCTATCTTTCTTAAGAGGCACTCGCAACTCGGAGGACTCGCCTTAGCAGGCCCCCCCGCTACGACTTTGCCATTGTCAAGAATAATTTGGCCCTAGAGACACTTTGACGGAAGTAGAAATCATGGCTGGAATAGAAACCCCTTCATTGGCAACAGAACTTCGTCAAATAAAGCAGAAAGCTGATGGTGCCCTGATAGAGTTCGACGAAGAGTCCCTAAGAAACACGCTCATTCGAGCCGCTGGTGACAAGCTATCGATGGTAGCTGCATCGTCGTCCCGAACTATTGATGGCCAGATCCAAGCGATTCGTCAGAGTGCTGATGACTTTGACGCGATTTTGAGTCGCATGGACGTGGTACAGAACAACGTTCAGCAAATCGACTCCAATGTTGAAAAAGTGGTGAACGAGGCTCGCGGAAGTTCCGCCGAACTGCAACAAGTTACCGAACGAATGCAGGTTCTCGAGGAACACTTCACCGCAATCGACGGTTTGGTGCGATCGGTTAATGAAATCGCAGACCAAACCAATTTGCTTTCACTCAACGCGACCATCGAGGCAGCCCGAGCCGGAGAAGCCGGCAGGGGTTTTGCCGTCGTGGCCAACGAAGTGAAAGAGCTTTCCGGAACCACGAAAAAAGCGAACCAAGAAATTCGCGAGACGTTAGTCCGCATCGGCGAAGCCGTCCAAGATCTGTCTGTAAGCGTTGAACAGTCTGTCCAAAAAATGCAGCAATCGATCGACGCCGTCAACGTAACCCGCGAAAGTGCGTCCAACATCAGCGAAGAGACTTCTCGATTCAGCGAACAGCTGGAAATATCTCTCGATAATTTCCACAAGCTCGACAATTCGTCTGTGGTTGTGGAAAACGAAGTACGGGAAATCAATACCATCGGAAAAACGTTTTCTTATCTCCTGGAAATGATGGTCATGCAAGGCTTAATGTCCAATTCGATCGACCCTCTGGAAAGATTGCTGCCCGTGGTCGAGCAAAGCGACTTCAAAGCCCCGAAGAGATTCACGGTTGCCGAGAAAGAATACGAACTCAAAGAGGACGATATCCTCATTTCTGCCACCGATACACGCGGAGTTATCACTTTTGCCAACAACTGCTTCTATGAGGTTGCGGAATACGAGCCGGGAGTACTCGTGGGGCAACCCCATAATGTGATACGCCACCCCGACATGCCCAAGACCGCTTTCGCTGATCTGTGGGCGGTAATCAAAACTGGCAAGCTGTGGCAAGGATATGTAGCCAATCATTCGAGAACCAAACGGCTCTACTGGGTTAAAGCCAGTGTCTTTCCCTGTTTCGAAAATGGAAAAATTGTTGGCTACATTTCCATTCGCACCAAGCCCGAGCGGGCAAAAATCCGCCAGGCGGCCGAAGCCTATCGGTTGGTTCCCTAGAGAATCACCCAGTACTTTTCGCACTACAAAAACTTCGCCAGCACTTCGTCAGGCGCTGGGCCGTAGGTGCTTGGCTCCATAGAACAGCTCGCACGACCTTGGCTCAAGCTGCGCATGGCGCTGGAATAACCAAACAAGTTGGCCAACGGCGCCTCGGCATGTAGCACGGTGTGATTTCCCCGATTATCGGTTTTGTGGATAATTGCGCGGCGTTGCTGCAAATCGCCGACCAGGTCGCCCACGTGTTCGTCGGGCGTGCTGATCTCCAGATTCATAATCGGTTCTAAGAGGACCGTCCCTGCTTCGCGTAAGCCTGTGTCGAACGCCAAATTGGCGGCCGTGCGAAATGCGATTTCGGTGCTTTCGGTCTCGTGCATCTCACCCCGAAGTAGCGTGACTTTAATCCGCATAAGAGGAAAGCCGAGCACCCCGCCCCCCGGCCCTGCTGTTTCCAACTCTTCCAGCACTACCGAGAGCATCTCGCTCGGCAGCCCATGGTCGAGCGAATTGGTCACAATCGCCCCGCCGGTTGCGGTTTCAAACGGTTCGACGCGGAGTGTCACTTTTGCCGTATGCTGCACACCGTTTATTTGCCGATGGCAATGCCCATCGATTTCCACGGCCCGCTGGACCGTCTCGCGGTAACTCACCCGAGGATTATGCACCTTCACACTAAGATTGAAATCTCTTTCAAGTCGGTGCTGAATGACTTCTAAATGTAACTCACCCATGCCGCTAATAAGCGTTTGGCCAGTTTCTTCGTTTTCGTTTGCAGAAAAAGTTGGGTCTTGCTTACGAAGCATCTCCAGCGCGTCAGCCAGCTTTTTTTTGTCAGCGGTGCTCTCTGTTTCGATAGCCATCGAAATTACGGTCTCGGGAAATTCGATTGCTTCCAGGAGTATCGGTGCGCGACTATCGCAAAGCGTGTCGCCCGTGACCGAATCCCTCAGGCCGATGATTCCGACGATATCGCCCGCTTGAGCCTGCTCGAGCTGTTCCTCTTTCTTGCTGGCATGAATTTTCCACAACTGGGCAACGTTTTCCTTTTTGTCTCGGCCCGAGTTAAGCACGCGGCTGTTGCCTTTAAGCGTTCCCGAGTAGATCCGCACCCAAGATAGATCTCCGGTCTTGTACGGAAGAATCTTGAAAACCAACGCACAGAACGGTTCTGACGGATCGGGCTTGCGTAAGGCTTTTGTGACATCCTTTGCTTGCGAACTTTTCCCGCCACCTTTCGTTTTTCCGGATGTGCCTTTACCAGCGGGAACATCTCCTTCCACCGGCGGAACTTCCAGCGGACTGGGCAAATACCGCGACACAGCATCCAACAGCGGTTGCACACCCGCTCCGTGAAGAGCCGAACCACACAGCACGGGCTGAACTTGAAGGTGTACCGTTGCTTCGCGCAGAACGCTGTAAACCAAATCGACCGGAATCGGCTCTTCCGCCAATGCCAGTTCCATGAGTTTGTCGCTGTAGTTGGACAACTCACTAATAAGTTCCTCGCGCCACATGGCAGCCGTTTCAACTAGTTCATCGGGGATCGGCTGGGCAACTACCTCTCGGCCTTCTTTCCCACCCGGAAAAGTCAGCAATTCTTCTGTCACCAAATCGATCACGCCACGAAATGGATTGTCGACGTGTGCCGGCCCCTGTCCCACAGGAATCTGCAATGCCACCGGCTTAGCGTCCAGCCGTTCGTGTATCTCCTTTAAAACTTCTTCAAAGTCCGCCCCTTCGCGATCGAGTTTGTTGATAAATACCAGCCTGGCCACGCGATATTTGTTGGCCTGCCGCCAGACAGTTTCGCTTTGGGCTTCAACACCCTCGCGAGCACTGAAAACGATCACGGCCCCATCGAGTACTCGCAGGCTGCGCTCAACTTCCGCGGTAAAATCGACGTGTCCAGGAGTGTCGATCAGGTTGATCTGTATGTCTTTCCAGGGAAACGCCACGCTGGCCGAGTAGATGGTGATTCCACGCTCCGCTTCTTCCGCATCGTCGTCGGTGGTAGTGGTGCCGCGATCGACTTCCCCCGCTCGATGCTTCGCGCCCGAGACATAGAGCATCCGCTCGGTCACCGTCGTTTTGCCCGCATCGATATGGGCAATAATGCCAAGGTTGCGCAATTTACTAAGTTCGGCAGACATGATAATTCAAACTAAGTAGGAACGCCTTGAAATCACACTTCGTACGCGCATAAAAAAAGCCAGGGGGCACAGGTCAAAAGGCCTAAACCCTCTGACCTCTGACCTCCGGCCTCACACTTCTTATTACCACCCAAAGTGAGCAAAGGCCTTGTTGGCATCGGCCATGCGGTGCACGTTTTCCCGGCGCGTCATCGCGGTACCTTCACGGTTGAATGCGGCGGCCAACTCATCTGCCAGTTTTTGAGGAGTCGGACGCCCCTTTTTCTCGCGAATAGCCATCAAGATCCAACGAATTGCCAACGATTGCTGGCGGGCACGGTTCACCTGCATTGGCACTTGGTAGGCAGCACCACCCACGCGCTTCGAGCGTACTTCGATCGCTGGCTTCACATTTTCCACCGCCTGGGTAAAGACCTCGATCGGCTCTTCGTCGGGGAGACGCTGCTTGATGATATCCAGAGCATCGTAAAACACGTTCTGAGCAACGCTCTTCTTGCCATCCCACATAAGAGAATTGATAAACTTGGCTGCTAGCAACGAACCACACTTCGGGTCCGGTTTCAATTGTTTACGACTTGCAGTAATTCGTGCCATGGCTTGAGAGGGGTTAAATGTGAGGGACGAGTACCGAGAGAAAACTAATCGGAGCCGCTTGGCTCCTCATTCCGAATCTCGAACTCTTAGGACTTCTTTGCTCCGTAACGACTACGAGACTGCTTGCGGCCATCCACGCCCAAGGTATCGAGCGCGCCACGTACTACTTGATAGCGGACGCCAGGCAAATCTCGCACCCGACCACCTCGCACCAACACGATACTATGCTCTTGAAGCGTGTGGCCTTCGCCCGGAATATAAACCGTGACTTCCTTACCATTCGATAACCGAACGCGTGTAATCTTGCGCAATGCAGAGTTCGGCTTCTTCGGCGTCATTGTGCGAACCTGCAAGCATACACCCCGCTTCTGTGGGCACTGATTAAGCACGGGCGATTTGCTAAATTTGCGCTTCGCCTTGCGGTTCTTTTTCACAAGCTGGTTAATGGTGGGCATGAAACTTTCTTTCCGGGCAACTTACTCTCTTCGATCCGCCTGGATAAGCGGGTGATACCAAACAATAGTGAATCTGCCAATTTACCCTACTGGCCAAAAGTGTCAACCACGGCCCTTCACCTTGCAAATCGACTACGGAGCAATAAGGCTACTCTTCGTCGTTTGACCAGGTTTTTTCCGGCGTTTCTTCAGCCGATGGCAGCACCTCAGGGAACGTCTCGGGCAACGCTTCAGGCAGCACATCTGCTGGCAAGGTCTCAGGCAACGCAACATCAGACAGTGCCTCGGGCAACGCCTCAGGCACTGAGCCCGAGACCGCAGAAGGGGCTTCCTCCGTCTCGCCCAGCAAAGTTCCACTTGAAACTTCACCGCTAGGGAACACCTCATCCAAAGTGGCACCACCCCGATCGCCGTTAATGGCAGATTGGCTGCCGCTTGACTGCAGAGCGGAATCCAACAGAGGGAACGATCGCTCGAGCACCCGCTCTTTTTCCGCAGCCAAGGCTTCCAGGGCCGCCGGCTGAATTCGCACTTCCGCTTCCTGAATACTGTGGAAGCCCGTTCCCGCGGGGATAAGGTGGCCCAAAATAACGTTTTCTTTCAATCCAACCAAATAATCCGTCTTCCCAGCCAAAGCTGCTTCGGTGAGCACCTTGGTTGTTTCCTGGAAACTAGCAGCCGAGATAAAGCTGGAACTTTGCACCGAAGCCTTGGTAATACCCAAAAGCTGTGTGCTTGCCGTGGCCATCTTGGGTCGCGTGCCTTTAGCGATATCGCCTCCCAAAGCCTCGATTTGGGCATTTGCCTGTTCGAGTACGTCCTTGGGTACGATCGCGCCTTCGCTGAACTCGCTGTCGCCTTTGTGAGTGATTCGCAAGCACTTTGTTAACGCATCGTTTGCCACGCGGAAATCATGCTTATCAATGACGCTACCAGGCAAAAGATCGGTATCCCCAGGGCTTTCGACCTGAACTTTCCGCAGCATCTGTGAGACGATGATCTCGATGTGCTTGTCGTTAATCTCTACGCGTTGGCTGCGATAAACATTTTGGATTTCGCGAGTCAGGTATTGCTGAACCGCCTCTTCCCCGGAGATGCGCAGAATATCGTGGGGCACCAAGGGGCCGTCGACCAGCGCTTCGCCTGCCCGCACCTTGTCGCTCGCATGAACCCGCAAATGCTTACTGTGAGTTACCAAGTGCTCGCGCTCGATACCCGTTTCGCTACGAACGACGATCGATCGCTTGCCGCGCTTCTTTTCGCTCATCAATTCTACTTGGCCATCAATCTCGGCAATCACTGCCGGATCTTTCGGCTTGCGAGCTTCAAAAATTTCGGTGACCCGCGGCAAACCACCCGTAATGTCTTGCGTACCCGACGCCTCGCGGGGCGTCTTGGCAACAAGCTTGCCGGGGAAAATCACTTCGCCTTCGGTGACTTCTAAGTGAGCCCGCTCTGGCATGTAATAGAAATCGAGAATCTTGCCGTCATTGGGATCCTCAACCACAATTTGGGGGTGCAAGTCCCCTTTGTGTTCCATGACTACATAGCGAGTCCTGCCACTGGGATCGAGCTCGCCACGAATGGTTTCTCCCTCGATCAAATCTTCAAAGCGAATCTTTCCGCCAGTCTCGGCCAAGATGGGAATACTGTGAGGATCCCACTCGCACAGGACCTGCCCTTCCTTTACCACAGAGTCTTCGTCTACTTTCAAAACTGCGCCTGCTGGGACTTCGTACTTTTCTGCTTCCCGACCGCGATCGTCGACCAACGCGATTTCTCCATTACGAGCCAACACCACCAGTTGCCCGGCCTCGTTGGTCACCACCTTCAGGCGGGCGTACTTGGCGATACCGCCCTTCCTGGCCTTGATGTCGCTATCCTCAACGTCGCGTTGACCCACACCACCGATATGGAATGTCCGCATCGTCAGCTGCGTACCGGGCTCGCCAATACTTTGGGCAGCGATGATGCCCACTGCCATGCCCTCTTCCACCATTGAACCGGTAGAGAGATCCATGCCATAGCAGAGTCGGCAAACGCCGAGCGGGGCATCGCAAGTCATCGGGCTGCGAACTTGGATTTTCTCCAAGCCCAGTTCCTCGATCTTCCGTGCAATTTCGGATGTGATCAGCGCATTTTCGGCGACAATCACTTCGTCGGTAATCGGATTGACAATGTTTGCCCGACTGACGCGACCTTTGATTGAGTCGGCCAAACTCACTTCGACTTTTTCGCCGCGATAAATAATCCCCTTGGTGATGCCTTGCGTAGTGCGGCAATCGTGCATTGTCACAACGACATTCTGGGCGACATCCGCCAACTTTCTGGTGAGATAACCTGAATCCGCCGTTTTCAGCGCCGTATCGGCTAAACCTTTACGTGCGCCATGGGTACTGCTGAAGTACTCAAGAACGGTCAACCCTTCACGGAAGTTTGCTTTAATTGGCGTCTCGATAATTTTCCCCGAAGGCTTGGCCATCAAGCCTCGCATACCGCCCAACTGCCGCATCTGTTCCACGCCACCGCGAGCACCGGAGTGTGCCATCAAAAAGATTGGGTTCACATAACCATCTTTGCGGTAATCGTTTTCCAGACCAGTCATCATCTCCGCAGTAATCTGCTCACGGGCATGCGTCCAGGCGTCCAGCACCTGGTTGTAACGCTCGACTTCGGTGATCACACCACGTTGGAATAGCTTGTTGAATTTCAGGACGGTTTTTTCCGCTTCGCCGATGATCTTTCCCTTCGTGTCCGGGGTAATCAGGTCATCGGTGCCGAAAGACAAACCACTTAGTGTACTTTGGCGGAAACCGAGTTGGTTCATGTCGTCCAACAGCTCGATCGTCGCACGACGACCCACGAATTGATAACAGTCGGAGATCACTCGTGCCAGTTCACTCGACCGCAGTGCCACGTTATAGAACGGCATTCCCTTGGGCAAAATCATGTTGAAAATCACGCGACCAACTGTCGTGTCGACACGCTTGCCGAAGCCCTGATTGGCTTCCATGTCCTCGCGGAGGCAACGGTCCTTCGGCAAGCGAAGTTTGATGGCGGCGTGCGTCGCCACTTTACCAGCCGCGTAAGCGGTTTCCACTTCGTCGAGCGAGTGGAAGATCATCCCATCGCCCTTGGCGTCGGGTACCGTGGTTGTCAGGTAAAAGCTCCCCATCACCACGTCCTGCGAGGGGCTAATAATCGGTGCACCGTTGGAAGGGCTGAAAATATTGTGTGTACTCATCATCAACGTGTGCGCTTCGACTTGCGCTTCGATCGACAACGGCAAGTGGACTGCCATCTGGTCGCCGTCGAAATCGGCGTTGAATCCCTTGCACACCAACGGATGCAGGTTGATTGCGTTGCCCTCGACCAGCGTCGGCTCGAAAGCCTGGATACCCATGCGGTGAAGTGTGGGGGCACGATTCAGCAAAACTGGATGGTTGGTGATAACCTCTTCGAGAATATCCCAAACTTCTTCGTCCTTGCGCTCCAACATCTTCTTTGCGCTCTTAATCGTGTCGGCATGACCCAGCTCTTTCAATCGACGGATGATGAATGGCTGGTAGAGCTCGAGTGCGATTTTCTTCGGCAATCCGCATTGATGTAGTTTCAATCGCGGGCCAACAACAATCACGCTACGCGCGGAGTAATCGACACGTTTGCCCAACAGATTCTCGCGGAATCTACCTTGCTTGCCCTTGATCATGTCGGTCAACGACTTCAGTGGACGATTGCTGCTTCCCAATACGGGCCGCTTACATCGATTGTTGTCGAACAGCGCGTCGACCGATTGCTGCAACATCCGCTTTTCGTTGCGAATAATCACTTCGGGAGCGTTGAGATCAACAAGCTTTTTAAGACGATTGTTGCGATTGATAATTCGTCGGTAGAGATCGTTCAAATCGCTGGTGGCAAAATTGCCGCTATCCAAAAGGACCAACGGACGTAAGTCGGGTGGGATCACTGGAATAACGTCGAGTACCATCCACTCCGGTTTGTTGTCGGAGTCGCGAATAGCTTCGACCGTCTTCAGCCGAGAAATGAGGTCCTTCGCTTTTTGCTTGGAGCCTGTTTCCTTGAGCTCTTGGCGCAAATCCTCCGAAAGCTTGACAAGATCCAAGCTGCCCAACAGTTTGCGAATCGCATCGGCGCCCATGTCTGCGTCGAAACCTTCGCCATACTGCTCACGCGCCTGGCGATACTCCTCTTCGGTGAGCAACTGTTGTGGCTTGAGTGGCGTCTCGCCGGGGTCGACCACAACATAATCCTGGAAATATATCACCTTTTCCAGGCTGGTAGTTTTCATGGCAAGCAAGCTACCCAATCGGCTGGGCATTGCCTTGAAAAACCAGATATGGACGATGGGGGCCGCGAGCTCGATGTGGCCCATGCGCTTACGACGAACCCGGCTGTGGGTAACTTTCACACCGCAACGATCGCAAATCATGCCCTTGTACTTCATGCCGCGGTACTTGCCGCAAGCACATTCCCAATCCTTTTCCGGGCCAAAAATGCGCTCGCAAAAAAGGCCGTCCTTTTCGGGTCGGTAAGTACGATAGTTGATCGTTTCGGGCTTTTTTACTTCGCCGAAAGACCAACTACGGATATCGTGCGGTCGTGCCAGGCTGATCTTTACCGAGCCGTAATCATTGACACGGTCGTAATTTGAGCCTTCAAGAATACTCATGCTTATCCTCACCGGGTGACCACTGTTCGTGTGAACTAGTGCTTTGACAACTCTTAGAATTGGGATGCCAAAGCACTAGGCGGTTTCTATTTCAAACTAGGTGGTATCAGTTTCAAAAAATGCAAAATGGCCAATGGCCCATTAGCGATTTTACAGTTGTCGTTTTTCCAATTGCATATTCAGTCCCAAGCCACGAATTTCGTTGGTCAAGACGTCAAAGCTCGCCGGCGTACCGGCTTGCAATGTGTTTTCGCCTTTGACCATCGACTCGTAGATTTTGGTGCGGCCCTCAACGTCGTCGCTCTTGACGGTCAAAAGCTCCTGCAAAATGTAAGCAGCGCCATAAGCCTCCAACGCCCAGACTTCCATTTCGCCGAACCGCTGACCACCAAAACGCGCCTTGCCGCCCAGTGGCTGCTGCGTGATGAGCGAATAAGGGCCCGTGCTGCGGGCATGCACTTTGTCGTCCACCAGGTGATGGAGCTTGAGCATGTAGATGTAACCAACGGTAGTCTCCTGCTCGAATGGTTCGCCCGTGCGACCGTCCAAAAGCCGAGCCTTTCCATGCCTTGGTAAGCCAGCCTCTTCCAGGGCGTCGTTGATCTCTTTTTCGCAGGCCCCATTGAAGACAGGCGTCACCGCACGGAATCCGAGCTTCGCGCCAGCCCAACCCAAGTGGGTTTCAAGAATCTGCCCCACATTCATACGGCTTGGCACGCCCAACGGATTGAGCATGATTTGTACCGGGGTACCGTCTTCCAAGAATGGCATGTCGGCAATCGGCAAAATCTTGGAAATCACACCCTTGTTACCGTGACGACCGGCCATTTTATCACCAACAGAAACGACTCGTTTCGTTGCGATATAGACCTTCACCATCTGCAACACGCCGCTGCGGAGTTCATCGCCCCGCTTCATCGAGTTCAGCCGGCGATCGCGTGCGTCGATCGCTTCTTCCACGGCGGGCCAAAGTGTACGATACGTTTTTTCGACGTCTTTCTTCCGCTGCGGACTGCGAATCTCGATCGAATCGAGCCGGAACATCGTCGCGCGATCCGCAACAAATTGCGGTTCTTGATTGTGTACCAATTCGTTGCCGTCTTCGTCGGTGAGCTTCTTCTGAAGGATGCTCTCGATTTCGACAACCATCTCGGTAAACGCAGCAGCGACGATTTGATTTCCTTCTTTTTCCGCCTCTTTGAGCGATTTCTCGAACAACTTGCGTTCGTCATCTCCAAGACTCATGCGACGCGAGAATTTCTGCGTGTCGATCACGATGCCTTCCACGCCGGAAGTGACCTCCAGCGAATCGTTCTTTACATCTTCACCGGCACGCCCAAAGATCGCATGCAGCAGTTTTTCTTCGGGGGTGAGTTCGGTTTTTGACTTCGGCGAAACTTTGCCTACAAGAATATCACCTGGCTGGACAAAAGTGCCGATCTGCACGATTCCGCTATCGTCCAAATTGCGCAGGGCCTTCTCGCTGACGTTGGGAATGTCGCGAGTGAATTCTTCGCGGCCCAATTTGGTTTCGCGAATCTCGACGTCGAACTCCTCGATATGGATCGACGTGTAGGTATCCTTATGAACCAACTCTTCGCTGATGATGATCGCATCCTCGAAGTTGTAGCCTTCGTAAGACATGAACGCCACGAGTACGTTACGCCCCAAAGCAAGCTCGCCCTGATATGTGGCAGCACCATCGGCAACTACATCGCCCTTTTCCACCTTATCGCCCACGCGTACAAGCGGCTTCTGGTTTTGGCAGGTTCGCTCGTTGAGCCCAACGAATTTTCGTAAATGATGCACCTCGGGACCGATTTCGATCCGGTCCGCATCGACATAAGTCACCGAACCTTTGTGTCCCGCACGCACTAACATGCCTGAATGCCGGGCAACGTCACGCTCCAATCCCGTGCCAACCACGGGCGGTTCAGCGATTAGCAGAGGCACCGCTTGGCGCTGCATATTCGAGCCCATCAAAGCCCGGTTGGCATCGTCGTGCTCCAGGAATGGGATCAACCCCGCCGAGACACCGATCATTTGGCTCGGGGCGACGTCGGTGTACTGAATGGAATCCGCAGGAACCATGACGAAGTCCGATTTATAACGAGCCAC
Organism: Planctomycetota bacterium; assembly: GCA_029259915.1. Taxonomy (GTDB): domain Bacteria; phylum Planctomycetota; class Planctomycetia; order Pirellulales; family Lacipirellulaceae; genus Bythopirellula. The sequence continues at coordinate 66,785 of JAJDED010000022.1, forward strand.
AACCGTATCGTCGGCAATGACGTGGTCCTTGACCGGCACGTCGGCCGAGGCAACGTAAGCATCCGATTCCTGGTCGGCTCGTAGCCAAACCACTTCGTCAGTAAGCTTGCCTTTTGCAACTTTACGGTAAGGGGTGATCAAAAAGCCATATTCATCCACCGAGGCGTACATCGCTAAACTGGAAATCAACCCGATGTTGGTTCCTTCTGGCGTTTCGATCGGGCAAATGCGGCCATAGTGGGAAATATGCACGTCCCGGACTTCAAAACCAGCGCGCTTGCGATTCAAACCGCCTGGGCCTAAGGCCGAGAGTCGTCGCTCGTGCGTAAGCATCGAGAGCGGATTGGTTTGGTCAACCACCTGGGAGAGTTCGCCCCGACCGAAGAAATATTCGATGGCCGCGGAAATGCTCTTGGGATTGATCAAGCTGCGAGGCGTCATGTCGTCTGCATCTTTAAGGCTCATCCGCTCTTGCACGGTGCGACGGAGCTTAAGGAAACCTTTGCGAATCTCATCGCAAGCCAATTCATCAATGGTTCGTAAGCGGCGATTGCCTAGATGATCAATGTCATCGACATTCGCCTCGCCAACCCCGGCAATCAGGTTTAGGAGATATTGGATGGATGCGATCAAATCTTCTGGTCGCAATACCATTTCGTTTTCGGAGACGTTGAGGTCCAGCTTCCGATTGATTCGGAACCTGCCGACACGCCCTAAACGATAGCGATTCGAATCGAAAAACTTTTCGTGGAACAGCGCTCGCGCTTTTTCTAGCTGCGGGGGATTTCCCGGACGCAATCGCTGGTAAATTCGCAGCAGTGCTTCCTCGTGGCTCGATGTGTTGTCGTCTGCCAACGCATTGATTAAATGCGCCGTCTTGGGAACTTCTATCACTTCCACATGTTTCACACTCGAAGTGCAAATAATTTCCGCGATGTTTTTGCTGATGCGCTGACCTGCTTCGATGATGATTTCGCCGGCCCGGTCGCTGCCGACAGGATAAACGACGTCGTCAATCGTTACCTTGCCCTCAATTTTGGCCGCGCTTCGGCCATCCACGATTTTCTGCTTTGTGACATCGTAGAACGTGCGTAGAATCTGACTGTCCAAGCCCAAATCGGGCGACATTGCTCTGAGCAACGTCACTGCAGAAAATTTGCCGCTCTGGTCGATGCGGACTGTCATGCTATCTTTTTTCGTGGTGTTTAGCTCGATCCAGCTTCCTCGCTCGGGAATCACCCGACAGCTGTGGAGGTGGCGCACCCCCGCCTCGATTTCGGACACAAAATCGATACCCGGGCTACGATGCAACTGGCTGACAACAACGCGCTCGGCGCCATTGATGATAAATTCTCCCCCGCCAAGCATGATTGGCAGATCGCCCAGATAGACTTCTTCCTCGACAGGCTGATCCTTTACCAGGCGCAGCCAAATGCGAAAGGGACGACCATACGTAAGCCGCAATTGTCGGCATTCGTCGGGTTCGTAGCGTGGCTTGCCCAGGTCGTAGCGCAAGTACTCCATGCGAATGGTCTTATCGTAACTTTCGATGGGAAAGATCTCTTGGAGAACACCCTCCAGACCCTCCGCCTTACGATTCGCATGGGAACTGCCGTCGTACTGGAGAAATTTGTCGTAACTTTCGGTCTGAATCTCAGTCAGATTCGGCATGTCGAAAGCTTTTCGATCACTGCCAAAAGACCGCACGCTGTCGGTCACCAAACGTCGCTGAGCCGTAACTGCCATGGGGCGAGCTGCTCCGTTTTCACGAGGTGGGCGCCTGACAATTTGCACCACTGCGATCCCGTGTTCGGGAACAGTTGGTACCAAAAAATTGCCAAGCAGAAATAGTGGAAATCAAACGGATCTCGGCACCGCGACCATCGCGATGGAGTGCTAGCCAAAACTGTTGCCATCCGTTGCGCATCGGCACCAAAAACCCGCTGGAATAAACGCAATCGACAACCTTCCGGCATTTACCATGCAAGAAGGGTTCGTCGGAACGCGGCTCAAATCACTTGACGGAAACCGTTGCTCCGGCCTCCTCCAACTCGGCTTTAAGTTTCTCGGCGTCCTCTTTGGAAACGCCTTCCTTCACGTTGCCGGGAGCGCCTTCGACCAGGTCTTTCGCCTCTTTAAGGCCAAGCCCTGTCGCACTGCGTACAACTTTGATAACGGCAATTTTGTTACCACCAAAGGAATCGAGTACGACATCGAACTCGGTCTGCTCCTCGGCAGCCGCACCGCCGCCGTCACCCGAGGGGGCCATCATCACGGCACCACCGGCTGCTGCTTCGATTCCGTGAACATCCTTCAAGTAATCGCTCAATTCTTTGGCTTCTTTGAGCGTCAGTCCCACGATCTTGTCGCCAAGATCTTTGGCACCTGCGGAGAATTCTGCAACTGCTGCATCACTCATGGTTCTGTCTTTCCTTTCTCGCTTAACTGGACCTTTTGGGTCCGAATGAATCAGGGTTTTGTGGTTTTGATGAGTATCTGCTATGACACGACTCGCATACTCATCGTCTTGGTATTTCTAAAGTCTGTCTCTGACTGCTTGCATTCACTCTTCCGCCTTCTGCTTGACTTGACTGGCAAGTTGGCCACCGGGCCCAGCAAGCTGGCTCGCCAAGTTGGCACCGGGACTGAGAATCTGCCCCACCAGGATGCTAAGTTGCTCGGTACGGCTGGGCCACTTGCTCACAGCCATCACTTCGTCGGCTGAGAGCTTTGCACCATCCATAACACCCCCTTTGGGAGCGAACGGTTCGTATTTCTTGTCTCCTGCAAGTCGTGCGACTTCCTTGGCCAGAGAAACAACATCTTCGCCACCCCACACAACAGCCAACGTCCCTTCGGAACCCTCAAAGGCCAGGGCCAAAGCGGTCCCATCTGTTGCACGACGCGCTAAGCTATTTTTCACAACCAATAAATGAATGTCCTTCTCCCGCAAAATCTTTCGCAATTCGACGTTCGAGTTGGCTTCCATTCCAATCACATTCACCAACAAAGCATCGCTCACTCCTTCGAAGCGATTCTTAAGGTCGTTGGCGATAAGTTCTTTAAGGTACTTGCTCATGACATTTGAGTTTGGTTGAGTTTTGCTAGGTTGAGATCTCTACTAGACAGCCAACTTCACACTAGGACTCATTGTGGCGCTAATGTGTGCGGACCTGAGGTAAGTCCCTTTCACCGCCGAGGGCTTCATTCCTTGGATTAAATTCACAAACGCCTGGATATTCTCGACAAGCTTTTGTGGATCGAAGCTGAGTTTACCCACGATTGCATGGATGTTTCCGCCTTTATCGTTGCGGAATTCCACCTTGCCTGCCTTGTATTCCCCGATGGTCTTGGCTACTTCCGGAGTGACGGTACCCGCCCGAGGCGAAGGCATTAAACCACGCGGACCCAACACGCGGCCCAAAGGACCAACGACTTTCATCATGTCGGGGGTCGCTATGCAAACGTCGAAGTCGGTCCAACCGCCAAGAATCTTCTTTGCAAGATCATCGTCGCCCACTTCGTCGGCACCCGCTTCTCGAGCAGCATCAGCTGACGGCCCTTTGGCAAATACCACCACGCGCTGCTCTTTGCCAATCCCATGGGGAAGCACAATCGAACCGCGTATAATCTGGTCGGCTTGTGTGTGGTCGACGCCCAACCGCATGGCGATCTCCACCGACTGATCGAACTTGGTCCCATCGTAGGATTTAAGTGCATCGACTGCTTCGCTCAGCGGCAATGCCTCTTGGGGCTGCTTCGTGAGCGAATTTTTCATTCGTTTTGCTAACTTTGGCATGATTCGTTTCGCTTGTTGCTATGGGGCCAACCACCGAAATGGCATTCACCCTCATGTAGACACTGTCATATCACCCCTAGTATCACCTAACCTTCGACTTCCAAGCCCATACTGCGTGCCGTACCGGCAATCATCCGCACCGCATGGTCAAGGTCGCTGGCATTCAAATCGTTCATCTTTGTGTTGGCAATCTCTTCAAGCTGCGCTCGGGTGACCTTGCCGACTTTATCCTTGTTAGGAACTCCCGACCCTTTGGCTATGTTGGCCGACTTCTTCAACAGCACCGCAGCCGGCGGGCTCTTTGTGATGAAATCGAAAGATCGATCGTTATAAACATTCACAACCACCGGAATCATCATTCCATTGGCTTCTTTAGTCTTATCATTAAACGCCTGGACAAATTGGCCCAAATTGACGCCAAACTTACCCAGGGCAGTACCAACCGGGGGCGCGGGCGTGGCCTGACCACCGGGAATTTGGAACTTGGCCGAACCTACAAGCTGCTTTGCCATGTGATTGTCTCGTTGTTACTAATTCGTTTTTTTCTTCGGGAACCGGCGAAACTGACTACTCCAGTTCGCACGGGACTGCGCTACATCTGTTCGGCTTGCCAGTATTCAAGCTCCACGGGCGTGCTGCGTCCAAAAATATTGATCATTACCGTGATTCGACCACTATGTTGGTCGATTGCATTGACTTCGCCTTCAAAGCTTTCGAAAGTTCCCTCTTTAATTTTGACCCGATCCCCCAACTCAAAGCTGATATTCAGCTTGGGTGTTTCGGATGTTTCTTCCTCTTCGGTATGTATGATTCGGGCTACTTCGTGTGGCAGCATGGGTGTTGGCTTGCCGCCGGAACCGGTAAAGTCGCCGATCCCCGAAGTCTCTCTAACCGCAAACCAGGTGTCGTCGTTAATGTGCATATTGACAACAATATAACCCGGGTAAAGCTTTCGCTCGACAACCTTCTTTTTGCCGCCTTTGAATTCTGTAACTTTTTCCGTCGGAACGACCACGTCACCGAAGAACTCATCCAAGCCCTCGATGGCAATTTTCCGACGCAAGGCGTCGGCAATCGATCGCTCGCGGTTGCTTTGAACCTTGAGGATGTACCAATCCATGCTGATCGCTTCGTCGTCAGTAGCGCCAGAATCAGTAGCGCCAGAATCAGAAGCCTCTGGCTCCGATGGCTCTTCAACCTCCGGCACCGATGATTCCTCCTCGGCTTCAGCTTCCTCAGACTCCTCGACTGCTTCAGTTTCTTCAGCAGAGAGATCTGCCTGTTCGTCAACCTGCGGTTCGGCTTCCGACTGTGGCTCGCTGGCTGCCTCGGCTTGAGGCGGCTCTTCAGCCAACTGCTCTGCGGTCAGCGACTGATCAGGTGCCTGCGCAGCGGTTGCTTCATCCGAAGAGACAGCCTCTTCGGCATTTGCTGGAAGTTCGTCAACAAGTTTGCTTGAGTCTTCGCTCACCTGAGCGTATCCCTCTTTGAAAAGTCGATTCGGCAGTCCGCAGGATTCAGGAGCTACTTACGCCCCAAGAAACCCGCCTACTATCGCTTTGAGAATAATATCGTAGGTAAACAAAATGGCCGCGAGCAGGAAAATCACCACGATCACTACAATGGAAGCACGCCAAAATTCATTACGATCCGGCCATGAAACTTTGTGCATCTCCGCTTCAACCGAGATCAAAAAATCAGCGAACTTCGGCAGGTTCACAATCCGAAAACTGGCCCACCACCCGGCCACCAACACAACAATTGGCACAACGTATTGTTGGACTTCTGTACCCCCCCGGCCACTCAGCGTCCACGCACCGACGGCAACCATCACTGCCATGGCAGCCAGTGTGATCTGGCGGGCAACCCTGCCCTGACTTCGCTTATAGCGCGAAGCATTGAACATTCCTGCGATTAGTTCAGCCACTGCGATAGCCTGCTACTTGGTACGAAAGCCCGAAAAACCAACTCAAAATCAATATTTAATTTATATGGCAGGGGTGGTGGGACTCGAACTCACAACCCCCGGTTTTGGAGACCGGTGCTCTGCCAATTGAGCTACACCCCTATGGGAAGGGGGAAGGTTGAAGGGGGAAAGGGGAAAAGTTCTTGCCCACTATCCGCCTTCCGCCATCCGCCTTCACCCTTTGTTTTACTCAACAATCTTTGTTACCACTCCGGAGCCCACGGTCTTACCACCTTCTCGAATGGCAAAACGCACGCCGTCGTCCATGGCGATCGGTTTCATTAATTCAATGCTCAAACGGGCATTGTCGCCAGGCATACACATTTCGGCATCGCCCACCAAATTTGCGGTGCCCGTCACGTCGGTTGTGCGGAAGTAAAACTGCGGACGATACCCGCTGAAGAACGGCGTATGACGGCCACCCTCTTCCTTGCTCAACACATAAACCTCGGCTTCAAACTTCGTGTGCGGCGTAATGCTGCCAGGTTTGGCCAACACCTGACCACGCTGGATATCTTCGCGTTTGACACCACGCAAGAGACAACCAACATTGTCACCCGCTTCACCCTGATCCATCGTCTTATTGAACGCCTCGACACCCGTGCAGGTGGTTTTGGTCGGTGCTTCAGTCAGCCCGATGATTTCGACTTCTTCGCCCGTCTTGACGACGCCGCGTTCGATACGCCCCGTGGCTACCGTACCCCGACCTTCAATCGAAAAAACGTCTTCGATTGCCATCAGGAACGGCTTGTCGGTTTCGCGAACCGGCTCGGGAATATAGGCATCGATTGCGTCCATCAATTCGCCAATACACTTGGCAGACGCTTCGTCTTTTGGCGTCTCAATTGCCGCTTTGGCGTTGCCGCGAACCAGCGGAACCTCGTCGCCAGGAAAACCGTACATGGTAAGCAACTCTCGGATTTCCAACTCCACCAATTCCAACAGCTCTTCGTCGTCGACCAGATCGCACTTGTTCAAAAAGACCACGATCCGAGGCACACCCACCTGACGAGCCAACAGGATATGTTCGCGCGTCTGAGGCATGGGGCCGTCAGCAGCCGAAACGACCAAAATCGCTCCGTCCATCTGGGCAGCACCGGTGATCATGTTCTTGATAAAATCGGCATGGCCCGGGCAGTCGATGTGGGCATAGTGCCGATTGTCGGTTTCGTATTCCACGTGGGCTACGGCGATCGTAACCGTCTTGGTTTCGTCGCGGACCGTACCGCCCTTGGCGATGTCGGCGTACGACTTGATCTTTGCGAGCCCTTTCTCAGCCTGAACGGCCAAGATAGCGCCCGTCGTGGTTGTTTTGCCGTGATCGATGTGCCCAATCGTCCCCACGTTTACATGGGGCTTGTTGCGAGTAAATGTATCCTTAGCCATTTTTTTCCCTAACTTCTCCAGGTCGTGTGTGATTCAGTGACAAAAATGGAGCCGCAAATGAACTCTCTAACCAGAAATGTAAACTTAACTGAGAGCTGCTGATGAGACTTGAACTCATGACCTCTTCCTTACCAAGGAAGTGCTCTACCAACTGAGCTACAGCAGCAAGTAGAACTATCAGCCGTTAGCTTCTAGCCGCTAGCTCTTTTGACTTATTCTCCTAGACCGTTACTATTCTGCATCGCTAATCGCCAACAGCTTCAAAAAGCGGGTGAAGGGAATCGAACCCTCGTCATCAGCTTGGAAGGCTGTTGCTCTACCATTGAGCTACACCCGCCTGCTGAACTGCGGAATTAACCATGTCCGATACTTTCCTTCCGCAATCCGAAATCCAAATTCCGCAATTCGTTAAATGGGGGGTGCAGGATTCGAACCTGCGAAGGCAGAGCCATCAGATTTACAGTCTGACCCGTTTGACCGCTTCGGTAACCCCCCCCGGGCCCTGCCAAACCGCTTGTTCGTCCACCGCCAAATCAATTTGCCGTCAAAAAACGTGTCGGCCTCGATCCATCTTTGCGACACACGAATTTACGCTTCGCACCCAGCTTGCGACTTTTACTTCACTTGATAGTTTAACTCGTCTCCAAAAAAACCATCGCACGCGCAGTTCACATGCTTGACGAGCTAGCGGAGGGACTTGAACCCACAACCTGCTGATTACAAATCAGCTGCTCTGCCAATTGAGCTACGCTAGCCTAGTGCTTTGTCCTTCATCTGTGTTTCGGGTTGTCAAAGCACTAGTGCTTTGCCCTACCTCTCCCCTTGCTTTGTGGTGCCAAAGCACTCGTGCCTCTCACGGGACATTCGTTCCATCGATCATTCCTAGAATCATCGACCTGAAATACGGGGGAAACGAATGTCCGACCAAAGACACGAGTGCTTTGGCGACTCGAAAACTACGTTGTGACAAAGCACTAGGCAAAGGGAAACTTGTGCGAATCAACTAATATACCTAGAGGGCAAAGAGTCGCAAGGCGGAACACTGCGAATTTCAGGCCAAAAATGGTCTGGACACCCATCCTCAGTCCAAACCACACCCAAGACACCAAAATCGCCCTGCAAGGTTCCCCTAGTTTCACATTTCTACGGTGCTTCGGCTAGGGTCGAAACGTCCACAAATTCACAATCGGGGTGCCAAATCAGGCCGCCAGGGACAAATGCACCCCCTCTCTGCCTGGACGAAGGGTCGTTGAGGATTTCAGTCTGGTGGCTGCGGAAGCCGCAGAACCCAACGTGGCACTTTTTGGGCATACTCGGCCCACTCAACGGGGAACTGCCCCGCAAGCCACGGCTCCTCATTCAGGACCACCCGCAAGTGAAAGGCGGCGGCCAACGCACACGTATAAGCAGCAATCAACGGCGATCCCGCAGTCAGCATCCAGCCAACCAACAGCGTCAGCACTCCGACATACATGGGATTACGCGTATAACAATAGAGGCCGAGGACCACCAACTTCCGCGGCGGGTCCCAGGGGGCAAGTGTCCCTTTGCCGACTACATAAAAATCGCGCACACACCTCAGCAATAGAAAGAGCCCCAGAAATAAGACAATAATCCCTGGTTTCCAGCCTCCAAGTTGCCAAGGGTCGAACGACGCTATCAACCACGGCACTAATCCTGCAGCCATCCCCGGCAGGATCAAGAATGCCGCTAAGGCGCGAACGAACATTTACTGTCCCTCCTGTCGACCAAGTCGTTCCTTTAAATTTGGCGGCAATTATCGCCTGCGACAGGCAAATAATGGTGCAGCTGCCAGGATTAGCAAAATACAAGACGACGGCTCGGGGACACTTTGAGACGACACAAACGGTGGTGTACTACCAACCTGTTGCTGCCAAACAAGAAAATCGGCGCCGTCGCTCGTCCCGTCACCATTCGCGTCAGCCGTGGCATTCACGCCGAATGCGGCCTGCCAAATCGCCAGGTCTTGGTCGTCGACATTGCCGTCGGTGTTGAAGTCGGCTTCGAGAAAAGTGATCGCATTGGCAATCGTCAGCTCTAGCTCGTAAAGCTGGATCGTGTCATCGGCGCCGACAATCCGTGCAAAGTATTGCCCCGCTCCAGGCAGACTCAGCCCTGCGAGCGTTTCCGCAACCCCCTGCCCGGTTTGGTCGACCGAAGCAAGCACCGAAATTCCATTGGTATCGAAAATTGTGAGCGACAAATCGCTACGTGCCGAGGCGTCGAACGGCGTGGGCGTACCCCCTTCCGACGCCTGATTAAACTGCCCGCCTCGTGGCGTTAGCGTTGCGGATATCTGCGTAGCCTGCGATACCGTAAACGCATAGAAATCGGTATCCCCCAGGTTTGTAATGCTGACGAAATCGGTTGCGGTGGGACTGATAAACTGGCTGGGCACATCGGCATCGGACCCTACGCCAACCATGCTTCCCAGGGCGATTGTGCCTAAGTCGGTTGCTAGAGCAGCGGTATCGTTCCCCAACCCGCCATTCGACTTCTCGTTGGCATCGCCAAAGTAAAACTGGACCGCCCGCACCTCGTCAAGCTGAGGACCGTCGAACGAAGTGTTGATAAACGGCTCCATCAATAAATTGTCGGTATTCGATTCCACATGTTGCAGCCCAAACCCATGGCCATGCTCGTGCATGATCGTGTCGCGCAGCGCTCGATGATTGTTGGTGGCGTTGCCAAAAAACGTACCGTCGCCCGTGTCGAGGACCATGTCGCCGTTATCCGGCAAATAATTGAAGGCGAGCGTACTGCTCGCGCCATCGATAAACGCGCCCGCTATTCGCAAGTCGCCCCGTACACCCAAAACTCCGCTCACGGTGCTATGTGTCAGCCCATCGTCGGCGGGTTCGTAAACGTAGGTAGCGCCACTCAGTTCACCCCACCGGCCAAACGATTCCTCAAATAAATGAAACCAGGGTCGCTGCGTCAAATCGCTGCCGCCGGGGCCCGCACCAAAATCGCCATCAAGAAACGCGATCAGATCGCTCGGGCCCAAGTTCCCACCATTGGATCCATCGGGCACCGACGTGCCATCGGGCACAATACTCCAGGTGAGCGTCGCCGGGTCGCCGTTGGCGGTACGTGAGCCTGATGCGGTGGTGGCCCAATGCACAACGCCTGGATTGATGATAAACGCAAATGCAACAGGAGAAAGACCTATCGAGAGCGTAGCGGTAAGGAGGAATCCAAGCAGTGGACGTCGAATAAACATAGGGGCATCGGTCTCTGTTCCGCAAAGCCAGCGCGGCTCCATTGTATCATGCAGCTTCAAAAACAGCTTGCCGAATAGACGCAGAATCGCCTGTCTGCTAGCAAAAATCTGGTATGGGCGATCCAGCCGCTACGTATGGCGCGGTTATTGCGGCTAATGAGTCCCCACATGATCGCAATTTCGAGGACGCAAAACGTGGCGATTTATGCTGTGAGTCGCGGCATCGAAATCGGAGGACTGTGCGAGCAGAAAATCATCGTGATCGCAGCGATCAACACGAATACCGCAGTGCCCGGCTCGGGAACGATCTGAAAATTTTGGCTGCTGTTGCTCAACGAGCCGGGAATTGCGCCCAAACCCAACAGATCGAGTGCCAAATTGCCTGTGTCTCCGTTGCGAATTGGTTGGATTGCGGCCGTGTAGTCAGGTCGGCCCGTACCTGGATCGAGCCGAGTGGTTGGATTCAAAGCGTACAGGTCGGCGCCTGTCGTAACGCCAGGCCCCCATGTCAGCAAAGGAATCGTGTAATTGGCCGCAGAGGTGGCCGTACTATGGCCTGTCCCCGACCCTCCGTGATCCGAGGTGACGATGATTACGGTATTGTTGGCCAGCATGGCATCGGTTTCAACCAGATTGAACAGATCGCCCAGATAGCCGTCTACATTTTGCACCGACGTATCCCAGACCGCCGACCCCCAACCCGTCGCGTGCCCTGCGGAGTCCGGATCGCGGTAATGCAGGAACGTGTAGTTGTACTTGCTCGCGGCCATGTCAACCAGATAATCGGCATGCAGATTCGAGGCATCGGAAGAAAAGTTGGCCGACTTTTGCACGTACGTGTCGATCTTGTCGCGACCATTGTCTGCACCCGTTGTGTCTAAGGCACCGGTGGTGGGATTGTAGCTTTGGTCGTAAATCACGAATTTACTCTTGCTGGCATAAAGGGCCGTCGACAGACCGTTGTCGTGGGCTACGTCGAATGCGCTAGCAATGTAGGATAGATTGGGATTGCCTGAGTTGTGCAAGGTGTCGGATAGGCCCGGATTACCGTTGTTGGTGTACCCGTGATGGGTCGTGTTGGGTGCCCCGCTCGGTTGAAATACGGGGCGGCCAGTAAGCATCGATGTGTGGTTGGGAATCGTGTTGGTGTGCGTGAAGTCGGTGCGGGCGTTGAATGTTGTCGCGCCTTCGTTCACGAAACGTTTGAAGTTTGGATAAAGCAATGGTGATGTGTTAATTCGTGTTTCGAGAAAATCGCCTCGCAAGCCGTCGACGCTGACATGAATGACGTGGTTTACGTCCGCAACCGATGGAAGCGGAAGAGCCAACATGGAAATCAGAAAAAAGCCAAACAATACGACAGGTGGTCGTTGCCGACTGCGTGGTGTGGGTACGTGAAGATGCATGATTACGTTCTTTGGTTAATCTTTGGAGGCCAATCGCTAACGCGACTGGTAGGCTGAAGAGAGAAGACGGTTTTTTGGTCCGTCGAAACGAAAAAAAGTGCATAGTTTCAGTGCAGTGGCACTGGAACTTTGCACTTTTATTGACTTCAGATTAGATCTTTACCTATCGATGAACGGGCAGAGTTTTTTCGACTCACGATTCACTATACCTTGGCCCACCACTAAAGTACAGCAGCTGTGGGTCTACGCGCCCAATTTTCCTTCAACCCTGGACGGTATAAATCTTCGCAAGTCTTAATATTGATGCGAGTTGTGACCTGGACCAGTCAAGAAATGCGTTTTGGGTCTAACTCCGTAAGCGGTAGCACATTAGCGTGAGAAATCGGCTCAATCGTGCATTACGCGCACGTCAAAACCACCTCCGGACGCGCACCCCGCTACTTCCGCTTGCTGTGCTGCGTGATCAGCGCGTGCATGACATCGCTGCGGCGAACGACGCCGAGCAGTTCGTGGGGCTCGTCGCGCATTACCACCGGGATGCAGTCATCGGTCTCGTTTTGAAACAACTCGAAAGCATGTGTTGCCGGTTCGTCGGGATACAAAAACGTTTGGGTCTCGGTCGCCAAGTCCTCGGCGCAAACGATCTGCGACACGCTGTTGTCAAATATCACGTTGCTCAACAGTGGATAACGAATCGCGCCCATCACTCGCATCCGATCGTCGACCACCGGATAGGTATTGTCGTGGCTATGTTCGATGTGGGCAATGACGGCATCGATGTTGGCGGATTGATGGATTCCCTTGGTTCTACGTAGTAAATCGCTGACTTTCACTGCGCTAATTGTTGAGCCCGTTGGGGTAGCTCTAGAAAGTGCTGCTCGAAAGCGGTCGGCAACCGAGCGTGCCTGATGCAGCGGCGTGCTGCTTGTATGGCGAATCGCTTGGGCCAGCGGGACTTCGCCCGTTCGCAACAACGACTGGCGAATAAACAGAGGGCCGATGATCTCGAACACAACAACAGAACCAAGGATGATGTCCTGGATCGGTTTACCGAGCTCAGAATCGCGATGCACAGCAATGGTTGCCAACGCAATTGCGGCACCGGCCTGCGAAAATAGGCAACTTCCAAGCCAATAACGAACCTCCCGCGGCTGCTTCGTCACCCGTGCAGTTGTGTAAACGCCAAGCCATTTACCCGCGATGCGGCAGACAATATAGATGGCGCCGATCATGCCAACCTCTAAAAACGCGTTGACATCGAGCTCAGTGCCATGCACGGCAAAGAACAACACCGCCAACAGGCCGGTCAAATGGTCCAGTTCGTCAACGATCTTTTCTGTCATGTCCGACGTGTTCGCGACCGTCACTCCCATCACGAGAAAGGTGAGCATGTAGGCGATGTCGAAAGTTTCGCACACGCCAAGCAGAAATGTTGTTGTGGCAACGAGCAACACGAGCCAACGGGCCATTTTCAGCAGGCCGCATCCGTAGCTGACAATCAACCCGCCCACAATCCCTAGCACAATCGAACCAGCAATGTCCTGCAACAGGATGCCGAGTTGATGCGTGAGCGGATCATGCAATTTTCCCTGCGCGAGATGCACAGCGAGGAAGGCCAACTCGAACATAACGATGCAAGCAAAATTGTTTACCGCGACAAGAAAGCCGGTACTCTCGGTCACGGGGCCTTCGGAACGAAAATCTTTTAGAACCAAGATCGTCGTGGCTGGCGCCGTTGCGACCGCGAGGCAACCGAGTAACAAAGCCATGCTGACGGAACAGCCATACATCAACAGGCCAACCGTCACAAGGCCCCAGGTGGTGACGATTTCGCCGATGGAAAGTGCAAGGCAATGGGATGCCAAGCGACGGACCTTATTGAAAGTGAACTCGCAGCCAAGATTGAATAAGACGACAGCCATCGCCAGTTTCAACACCGGCTCGAACAATTCGACATGCCCTTCGGGAATCAAGTCCAACACACTCGGACCGACAAACAACCCAACCAGCAAATACGCCGTCACCTTGGGGAGATGCAACAAATCTGCGAGGACACCAGCAGCCAGGCAAATACCGAGAAACAATCCCAGCGTACTAGCGATATGTAAATCAAAACCACCCATAAATTCCCCGAAATACATCAACCAATATACACATCCATACGCCAATTCAGAGAATTGAACCACAAAGACACGATGGATACAAAGAAGTGGAAATGAGGAGTGGAAATGAGGAGTGGAAGGAAAAACTCTAATCTTCCTAATCCAAAAATCGTTCGTAGCTCATTTGATTGCCTTCGCGTTTTTTGTGCCTTTGTGGTTAAATCCTTTTGCAGCAGGATTCTACTGATAAACTGCGAACCCGTTAACCTCTCAATTATAGCTCAAGCAATTCCGCCGTTTGCCTTGCTTTGCAGCGTTTTGCGATCACTACGATAATCGGTAGGGGAAATAGATAAACCGCCAAGACCGCCGAAGACGCCAAGAAATACGAGGCAAGATCGTTACGTCAGCAGGTAGGCCAGGTGCGGCACCTGCATCGCCAATGTTTTTTTGGCAATATGTAACAAACCACTGCGCAGCGCAACTAATGGTTATAGAAAGACCGGAGTGGCAAGCTAGGAGATGAGTTCCGAGAAAGCCCTTACATGAACCTGAAAGAACAAGAAAGTTGCTTTCGTGATCTGTTCGGGCGGAACCGTGCGCGTTGGATGGGGATCACGCGTGCTTACGCTTATGACTCGCAGCGGGATGATTTGCTGCAGGAGATCATGATGCAAGTGTGGAAGAGTTTGAACGGGTTCGAGGGCAGGTCAAATATCGACACTTGGGCTTATCGTATTGCCCTGAATACGGCCCTAGTCTGGAAACGAACTTATCGCAACCGCGCGGCCAACTTCCACACCAACTCGATGGACGTTCGACATCTTGCCGGCAACTCGGAAAGCGACTCTGTCGAAATACGAGTTCTCGATGAATTCCTTGCTTCGTTATCAAAAGCGGATCGTGCAGTAATGTTGCTGTTCTTAGACGATGTGCCACATCCCGAAGCGGCCGAGATCACGGGAATGACGGAAGGTGCCCTACGTGTACGCCTGCATCGGATAAGAAAGCGATTCGAACAGGCCTACTGTGACCGGGAGACAAACCCATGACGCTTGACGACCTACGCTCACCGTGGCAAGCGACCAATCGCGAATCACTGTCACCCGAAAAACGCGAAGAACTCGTGGCGCGTGTCTGCCGACAGGTCGAACGGCTGGGTGCTACAATCTTTCGCCGCGATGCTGTCGAGACGATCGCGGCTGTTGCTGTAATTTTTTTCTTTAGCTTTGTATTTCTGCGGCTTCCTAACCTTGTCGCCAAGCTCGGTGCGGCGGTCATCGTACTCAGTGCATGTTATATCGTTTACAAATTGCACCACACTCGAATGGACCGATCGCCTTCACCCCTGGATGTATCGGTACGCGACTTCTGCAAAATAGAAATCGAGCGAATGGATCGACAAATCCATCTGCTGCAATCCGTGTTGTGGTGGTACATCGGCCCTCTCATGATTGGAGTCAATCTTGTGCAATTTGGAATTGACGGCGTCGGAGTTGGTTCCATGGTTTACTGTGTTTTTACGCTGTTTTTCGGGTGGTGGGTTCACGTGATAAACCAAAAATCTGTGGTCAAGTCGCTGGTCCCTATGCGAGACGAGTTGTCGGACTTGTTCCGAGAACTGGATGAGGCGACGTAAGTGCTTTTTACTGTTTCTCGTGGCTTAGTAAGCAAAGTTGGTCACTCGCTATTGGACATAAAACAACCATTCACGTTCAGACGGAGAAATATCATGCGCAACAGAATAATCTTATCGCCTGTCCTGCTAATTTTAGTCACGCTTGCGTTTACCGCACTTTTGTGCCCGACCCTTCTAGCCAAGGAGTCGCTCCAGCAGCGCATCGATCTACTCGTGCAGCCCTATCTCGAAAGTGAAACCGTCGTCGGCATGACAATCGGAGTGTTGCACCAGGGCCAGCAGGAAGTCTTCGGTTATGGTCGCTTGAGCAAAAATGAGAGCCGTGTGCCGGATGGCGACACGGTCTACGAAATTGGCTCGGCTTCCAAAGTTTTTACCGGTGTACTGCTGGCCGATGCGGTCGTCCGAGGTTACGTGAAGCTCGACCAGCGTGCCGGAGAACTCTTGCCTTCGGGTGTGAAAATGCCCATCCACGGCAAACGGGCCATCACCTTGCAAGACCTTTCGACCCATGTCTCCGGGCTGCCACGATTACCCGACAACATAAAGATGACGAATCTCGACAATCCGTATGCTGACTACTCGGTCGAGGACATGTACGCGTTTTTGAATAGCCACAAACTTAGCCGTGCTCCCGGCAAAAAGAGTGAGTACTCGAATTTTGGTCAGGGGCTGTTGGGGCACCTGCTGGCACACGAGAGAGGTGTCAGCTACGAAGAGTTGCTCCGCGACCAAATCACCAAGCCACTCGACTTGACCAGTACCACAATCACATTGACCGACGAACAACAATCGCGGCTTGCTCCGCCGCATAGTGGCGACGGTCAGCCCGCCACCAACTGGGATTTTCCCAAGTTGGCTGGTGCCGGAGCAATCCGTAGCACTACAAACGACCTGTTAAAATTTGCTGCGGCAAATCTCCATCTGCCCGAGGGCGAAATCGGTAAAGCTATCGAATTGGCCTGGAAGATCCATCAACGACCACTCGCCAAGGGCGAAGTCGCGATGGGACTTGGTTGGCACATTGCGCACGATGGTAGTACACGCTGGCACAACGGCCAGACGGGCGGTTACCACTCGATGTTGCTGATTAACCGCGAGATCGAGACAAGCGTCGTTTTGCTAACCAACACTGGAACCGGTGAGGTGGACCTATTGGCGCAAGACATTATGCAGATGGTCGCGGGCGCGAATGTTCAGCCGAGGACGTTCGAAAAATCGATCGCTGTATCTCCCGAAGTCATGCAGAAATACGAGGGCAAGTACAAACTGGCCCCGGGGTTCGTGTTCACGGTCACAGTGAAGGACGACAAACTGCTGGTTGGACTGACCGGTCAGGCAATGCTTCAAGTTTACGCACGATCGGAGACAGAATGGTTCTACAAAGTCGTTGAGGCGTCGCTTACGTTCAATCTGGATGACAGCGGTAAGTGCGACTCGCTGGAGTTGTTCCAAAACGGCATACGGCAGCAGGCCAATCGCATTGAATAGCAGTCCTTCGGGCGTTGGCAAGAGGACAAACCAGATGGAGGCGGCTATCGGCTTTCTGTTTGGCTGGTAATTCAGACACTCGACGGGATGGCCATCCGTCTCTATCGCAATCGAACGGGCCGAAAATTCACCCAATCCCGCAGAGTGGGGCCGGCTAGACGTGGATCTCGAATCCTTTGCGTTGCTCGCGTTCGAGAAACGAGTTGGCCTGAGAGTCGCCGACGAATTCTTCGATCGCTGGGTCGAAGACCAGTTTGCGGCCCAGCCGCAGGGCAATATTTGCCGCGTGGCAGAAGCTGATGGCGCGGTGGTGCGATAGGGCGTCGGAGACCGGCTGCTTGCGCGTCTTGATGCATTCCATGAAATTGGCCATGTGGCCCGTGGGAACTTTGCCGCCGTAGAGATTGGCTAGCGCGTCTTCGGGAAGCGGATTGTCGACGAGCGCTTCGACCGGTTTACCAACGAGCTTACCACGGTTGACAAGAAACCTCCCTTTGCTTCCCTGAAACATGATGCCATTTTCCATGCCCAAATCATCACTGGCATCGTGGCGAATATCCATTTCCACGCCGTTGGCAAACGTCATGCGAACCTTGAATTTGTTGAATGTGTTGAACCGATCGTTCAGAGTGGGCATGCCATCTTTGAACGGCACACGCGATTCGCCCTCGAGAGGGTCAATAGTGACAGGGCCAATGTCTGCGCGCTGTTGGTCGAGCGCCCAGGTTGCGATGTCGATGTGGTGCGCTCCCCAGTCAGTAACGATGCCGCCGGAATATTCGTACCACCAGCGGAAGTAGCGGTGGGTACGACCAAGCGGATGCCCAGCTCCCCAGCCCTCGGTGTGGAAGATCTCCCCCTGAAGATAATCGGTCGCCGGGGCTTGGCCCTGCCACAAATCCCAATTCAGATGCTTGGGAGGGTTGGTCACCTGGAGAGCGTGCCCCACTTCTGGCGCGTCGCCGATGGCACATGTGACTCGCTTCATCTGGCCAACGCGACCGTTGCGTACCAACGCGACCGCCGTGGCAAACATTTTGTCGAACTCGGTTCGTTGCTGGGAACCGACTTGCAGAACGCGGCCCGTGCTTTCGATCGCCTGAAGGATTTGTTGCCCCTCGCGAATGGTGAGCGTGAGCGGTTTTTCGCAGTAGACGTCTTTGCCAGCCTGCATCGCTTCGATCGCGATTTTAGTGTGCCAATGATCGGGCGTGGCAATTACCACCGCGTCGACGTCTTGGCGGTCGAGCACGTGACGATAATCTTCGTGTGTTGCAACAACGATCGGATAGCCGTGCTTATGGTGTTGGTCGACAACAACCTGCATGGCTCGCCCCGCTTGTACCGCGTCGACGTCGCAGATGGCAGCGCAGGGACCATAGTCGGTCGATTGTCTTCCCAAGGCTGTATGAAATCGAATCCCCGTGCCGACGAAGGCGACGACCGGTCGCTCGTTGGGCGATTTGGAATCGACCGCTGCACTCAGTGGCAACCCCGTCCAATACGAGATGCCAGCCCCCACCACGCCGAGAGCGGAGGATTGAAGAAACGTACGTCGAGATTTTTTAACAGACATGTTCGCTGGATCCGCGTGCGATGGTGGAGATTACAGGCGCCTAAAGGTAGCCCCAATATAGCCAAAACTGCAACACGTTGGGTACTCCCAATCTCAGCCCGCGACCAATCCGCAACTTTATTAATCGGTTACACTAGAAGTGACCTTTGTCACGCCGATCTAACGGTTGCGGATTGGTCGCGGGCTGAGATTGGTTACACTTCATTACGCACATATTTCAAACGGGACCACGTTGCGGATTGGTCGCGGGCTGAGATTGGTTACACTACCACGGCCGACGGCAACACCTATCCGTTTGTTGCGGATTGGTCGCGGGCTGAGATTGGTTACACTATTGGCGGAAGTTGCCAACGCGTAATGCCGGTTGCGGATTGGTCGCGGGCTGAGATTGGTTACACTTCAGCGATGCTTTGTCCACCGACGTTGATCGTTGCGGATTGGTCGCGGGCTGAGATTGGTTACACTAGTATAGTTCTGGTAGTCTGTTGCTTTGCTGTTGCGGATTGGTCGCGGGCTGAGATTGGTTACACTGCCTTCGCTCAGGCACCTCCCGGGCCTGGTGTTGCGGATTGGTCGCGGGCTGAGATTGGTTACACTGTAGCTGTAGTACTCTGAAACAAACCACAAGTTGCGGATTGGTCGCGGGCTGAGATTGGTTACACTTAGCGTCCCAATGCTCGGACGACCGGCCCAGTTGCGGATTGGTCGCGGGCTGAGATTGGTTACACTAGAGCCTGCCGGATTAGTGCTGACGCCTTGGTTGCGGATTGGTCGCGGGCTGAGATTGGTTACACTGCATTAGCATTATCAAAGGTCGAGGCCAACGTTGCGGATTGGTCGCGGGCTGAGATTGGTTACACTTTCACGGTAATCGTCACCACATTGGTGGCAGTTGCGGATTGGTCGCGGGCTGAGATTGGTTACACTTGCGGACAGTTTTTTTGCGCAAAGATTCTTGTTGCGGATTGGTCGCGGGCTGAGATTGGTTACACTGGCAAGCGTAATGGGCATGTTGTGCGTACGGTTGCGGATTGGTCGCGGGCTGAGATTGGTTACACTTGCTTGGTGTGGGAGCCAGCCAACTTTGTCGTTGCGGATTGGTCGCGGGCTGAGATTGGTTACACTTTAGTTATGACGCATCCAGTTACTGCGGGTGTTGCGGATTGGTCGCGGGCTGAGATTGGTTACACTAAAAGACCCGGTTCGGGTCGCCGGTGAGCATGTTGCGGATTGGTCGCGGGCTGAGATTGGTTACACTAAGTCGAAGTCGGTAATCACTGTCGGCGACGTTGCGGATTGGTCGCGGGCTGAGATTGGTTACACTACACTTCTCGCGGTTCAAACAGGAGTACTGTTGCGGATTGGTCGCGGGCTGAGATTGGTTACACTCGTACTAACTCAGGCACAACGTGATGCCTGGTTGCGGATTGGTCGCGGGCTGAGATTGGTTACACTCCTTGCACCTCATACCCTCTTCATCCGTCTGTTGCGGATTGGTCGCGGGCTGAGATTGGTTACACTGTCACGTCTTTCGCCAATGGATACCAATGGTTGCGGATTGGTCGCGGGCTGAGATTGGTTACACTGCTCGCCCACGTGGTACGCTTCGCACAATGGTTGCGGATTGGTCGCGGGCTGAGATTGGTTACACTGCATGTACCGGCGAGCACGTGCAATTCCCGGTTGCGGATTGGTCGCGGGCTGAGATTGGTTACACTCGTACTAACTCAGGCACAACGCGATGCCTGGTTGCGGATTGGTCGCGGGCTGAGATTGGTTACACTCAGACGACACGAATATCAGTGGGGTCAAGCGTTGCGGATTGGTCGCGGGCTGAGATTGGTTACACTGGAGCCGACCGAGCGGGCCCGCGCCGCCAAGTTGCGGATTGGTCGCGGGCTGAGATTGGTTACACTGTTGGTAATACTTGCCGTGTGCAGTTAGTAGTTGCGGATTGGTCGCGGGCTGAGATTGGTTACACTAAACGCTTGGCTGCGTGCAATGCCACCAGTGTTGCGGATTGGTCGCGGGCTGAGATTGGTTACACTGTCGTCCCAACCAAGCTCTATATCAGATGTGTTGCGGATTGGTCGCGGGCTGAGATTGGTTACACTCGGAGACCACACGGTCCACGCTCCACCCTCGTTGCGGATTGGTCGCGGGCTGAGATTGGTTACACTCGTCTGCTGATGCTGTATTACGTACATGTAGTTGCGGATTGGTCGCGGGCTGAGATTGGTTACACTTCTTTCCAGCCTAAACGACTGCTGCGACACAACTTGAGGAGAAAACAGGTTTAGAAAAGTTCTAACTGGCATGGTGCCGGCTCCGGGGGTTTGCGCATTTTTCCCCAAAAAATGTGCATCCGCTCAAACTGTTTGTCGGTGATCGTAATCACGCGCACCTCGCCATCGGGCGGCAGGTTCCGCTCGATCCGCGCGAGGTGTACCTCCGCATTTTCCCTGCTGGGGCAATGGCGAGCGTACACCGAATACTGCATCTGTGTAAAGCCGTCGGTTAGCAGCGACTTGCGGAACAGTGTGTAGTCCCGTCGCGCTTTTTTTGTGTCGGTCGGCAGATCGAACATGGCCAGTACCCACATACAGCGATATCCGTTGATGAGCATTTGGGGAAGAGGTCAGAGGTCGGGGATCGGAGGACAGGGAATAGGAATTTCTAGTTGCTTTTTTTCACCGGCGTAGCAGCGGACTAGTGAGGACACCATGCGGTGTAGCATCACCATCAGCGGGCCCGTCTGTTCGCCTAACTGCATCGTTTGCGTGAGTACTTCCAGGAGTTCGGCTTTGGCTGGTTGGTTCAGTTCTTCGTAACCCTGGCTGTGCATCTCGCGCACCTTTTCATCAACCAAAGGGCGGAATGGTTCGATGAGATCGTCCGCCAGACAAAAGGCGTTGGACCGATTGCGGTGATGGATTCCCAGGCTTGGGAGCAAGCCGGCAGCAACGATTGCTCGGGCAATGCTGGCTCGTACCACGGCATAGCCATAATTCAAAAACCCGTTAAGACCCGTACCATTGGTGTCGCGGCGGAAGGTTTCGGTATCCAATTGCCGTGGGCTGTCGGTGTTGAGCCAGTTGGCCCAATAGACGCGTGCCGCCTGGGCTTCAATATTTCTGGGATCTCCCGAGCGGACTTCTTTGGCCAGTGCCAAGAGCTTTCGGCGTGGGCTGCTTTCAGTGAGTAAATTTTCTGCCTGTGCACAGATTTTTGCCTGCACCAATTGTTTCCACAACTGTTTCTGCAATGGCCGGCTAACACCTAGCTGGTCGTGCAATCGCCACACGACTTGCGAATGATCGGCCAACGGCAACAGCATCGCCACCGGCAGATGATTGTGACCACAGATCACCACCGCCGCGTCGCTCTCGGCCAGCCGAGCCAGCGCGGAATGGGTATACGTGGTTTGCGGATGATCGACCATCAGCAGGCCGATATCTTCGCAGGGGATTGTGCCAACGACTTGTCCGTCACGTTTGAGAACAAGTTGCTCGTGCCGCAACGAGAGATGGGCCGGCTCGCGAGAGATTTCCAGAGTGCGTTTAATCACAAGACGGGGTCCTGCTCACGAGGGTGAGAAAAGGACCCTCCGTGGCAAAACCGCAGTTGCACATCCAAGCTGAGTAGGCTCAGTTTATCCCGGGGACGCGGCGGATGCGAATTTTTTCTTGGCACGAAATAAACTGGTGATCATGCGCACAGGTTAATCGTTCGCCCAGCGGATTCGGCCTAGGGGATCGACCGTGACCTTGCGGGCGTTGTATTTTGAGAACAACGAGTTAATCGTTGAGTTGATTTTTCTGTAGTCACGTCTAGAGTCCTCCGAAACCTGAAATGTCATTTTTTTCTCCGTAGAGACCGATGTTCGCAACTTTAGCAGGCGATCCTCTCCATCGAAGTTACCAAGCACCAATTCGCCAGTGCTGAGCGACATAACAAATCTAGCCTGCGGTCTTTCTGGATGTGTCCGTTGGATGACCGGTTCTTTGCGTTTTAGTCTCTGAACGGCTTCAAGCATGGTGACAAACACGGCATCGCGTTTCGTTTTGCCATTTTCTTCCCACTCGAAGATACAGAGGTGATGCGTTGAGCCCGGCTTGACGTAGGCCTGGTTTGAATCGCCCTCTTCTCTCAAAGGGCGTATCGTTTGTTCCGGCTTAATAATTCGCACTTTTTTAACGGGAACTCCCGAGGGCATGGTCAAGTTGCTGAGAACTTCTTTCATTTTTTTCTTGTCTGGCTTCTTGCCGCGTCCGAATTCAATACCGTTGATTTTGAGCGTGCCTTCGACAATCTCGCGGATCGACATATCGCGAATCTTCTCAATTTCATTCGCAGACAGATCGATCAGCTTCTTGCGCACTACCCATTCGCCCGCTTGAGGTGTTGGACCGTAGAGCGTTTCTTCATGTAGTGCACCGCGAACCTTTCGCTCGACACGGTGTGAGATGTTGACTTCTGAAATGCGTTGCTTGACGTCGTCGCGGAAGCTGGGCCACGGGTCGAAGAGAATCTCACCATGTGTGCGAGCTCCGCCTTTCTTGACAATTTGCGACAGCTTCTGCAAACGTGAACGATTGGTCAATGCAATCACCACGGCATCGATGGCATGATGGCGATGATCGGCTCGATTTTTTTCACCTGGGCGAAGTTTACCGACCTTCTCATCTTGCCAGCCAGGACTGTCCGGAAGCTCTTGCAGCAATGTTTCTAGCCCCCAATGCCAGCGCAGTTCGGCTGTTAACTGTCCCTTAAGACCAAGGACGTCGTGGTTCTGCTCGAAAAGACAGCGTAGATATTCGGCAGTAGCGCGGGTGATGTAGCCTGTGTCGGTCAACTGTCGGGCAATGAATTTGTCGAGATCAAGTTCTTTTTGGATGAATCGGCGGTACTTTGAGTAATGCATTCGCCCCGACCGTAGCAACTTCCCCGCTCGCTGACAGACTTGTGCATACTGTTCGGGCTGCGTTTCCGCTAGCCACTCATAAGGAGACTGATTTCCCTTGTCATGGTTGGCCGATCGCAGGCAAACAATCTTGTTCATTTGCGAATCATCAAACGTGCGCGATCTCGGAAGAATGTGATCGACTTCGACCCCGCCTCCCTCACCAAAGAGCTTGTCAAAACTAATTGGGTCGCCCGAATAAATGCAATCGTGTCCCTGCTGTTCCCAAAGACGGTATTTAAGGATGTTATCGCGAGTAACTCGGATGCTATTTTCGCGGAGTTTTTCGGCCGCAGCTTCACGTTCTGCTTCCCAGCCTCTCATCTCCTTGATGCGTTCGGTACGCCTCTTCTTTCCTTGCTGGACATCACGAGCCATTTCGATGTGTACTGCATCGGGTTTACCATACTCGCGGATAATGGCATTTACCACACGACGAACTTCGGTAAGTGTTCGTTTCACCACAGGATTGGGGATATCACCAATAGGGGAATTGTTCGTGCGTTTAGGATCGGGCAACTTGTCAAAGATTCTTCGTTGTAGCTGGTCGTGCCGTAAATAACCTGCGGCATGCAAAGCCGAATTCGTATCGTCCTCTGCCATATACAGCAGTCCCCGCTCCAGGTGCGGCAAGAGCTTCTCCAGCGCCATCAGGCTAAGATTCCCATACCCCGGCTTCAAATCGACTTCCAGCATCGCTTCGGCATGTTCGGAAGTCATTTCCCAGTCGGCCACGGCCCGTTCGATGATGGCGTCGTCGTCGCGTTCGTTGTCCAGCAGAACGGCAACGATTTCGGTCTTTAGCTCTTCTTGCCGTTCGTACCACTTCTTACCAAGCACTTTACCGGCAGCGAACAGCGCATCGATCGGCACTCCTTGAATCTTCGAGCGTTTGCCACGTTCCAAATTGAATTTCACCGACTCCAAAAAGCCGAGGGCCTTACGGATTTGATCGAATGTCATTTCTTTTGTGCGCGAGAGCTTGTCCAGCAGCAGTTCTCGCTGATCGTTGGAGAGCGGATGCTCGGTGCCTGCCTCGGAATCAGCAAACTCTAAGTTGTTCACCTCCTGCAACAAACGAAACCGCTGGTAGCGACGGTCGGATCGTGGGCATCGCTTTTGTTTCGGCTCTAGCTCACAAAGACCTACTACAGACTTTGGCCAGTACATAGGCCGCTGATAAAACAGTATGCCATAGATCCCGAATGCGGTAATCAGTGATTCTCGATTCTCTCGACGCCTAGGCTTGCAGGGAAAATTGTGCTTACCACTCTTGCCATATTTCAACTGATCCGTGAGCAAATTGCGATGGTGCGCCGTTTGCGCTTCCCAGATCGCCTCGAACTCTTCCTCATATTGCTTTCTTGCCAAGTGCCGATTGCGGATATGGTCGTTATCTTGCCGGTCGCTATGGTCCTGTTTCCTTAGTTTATCTTCCAACCAAGAACCGATGGTTGCAAAGTTTCCTGCTATTCGTTCTTTTTCGTTTTCATTGATCTCTGCCAGCATCCCTTTGACTTCGCTGTCGCCTCGATCTTTCTTACGGTTGGAAAGAAAACCTCGCCTTTGATTGAGATGTAACAACACACGGCCGATTTCATGAGGCGCTAGCTTTTCATCAAGCGCGCGAGCTCGCAACTCGTAGGGATCAAGTTTGTAGAGTTCAGCCTGTGCGGCGTCGCCTGCGGGCCAGAGTTTTGCTTCGATCAGAGCCGCTTTCAGTTGCTTGCGTCGGTGAACACGCCGGCGCACCTGCCGACGCATGCCGCGCGCAACCCGGCGGTCCTCGTTGCGAGACTTTTCCTTACCGGTGTCGAAAGCATCGACTCCCTCGGGAAAAACTCGTACACCTAGATCAACCAGTTTTGAGCTCTCTGGATTATCGGTAACGTCATTTACCAGCGCCCAACCAATAGAATTGGGGCCCAAATCGAGACCGAGGACGAGCTTTGTCATAGTAAATTTTCCGCTTGAAGAAGAGAAACTGTTGACAGCGTCTCTAGTTTTAGCGAAAATCGGCCCCAGTGTAACCAATCTCAGCCTGCACTTTTTCGCAACAAGACGAAAAATTCGCAGGCACCGCGCCCCCATTAGGGTCGCGACCTACCGCAGTTCGCATAACGACCTGCGGTCTTTTTTTGCGTAGATTCGGATTTCTCGGACGTTCTGTCGTATGGTACACTGTACGGCGATACTCTTCTATGGCTCGGAAAACTACCTGTGAATGAATCCTCAATACGTTTGCACATCGAACCACTGAAAGAGGGTGGCTACGTTGCCACGAGCCCTGACGTACCCGGTCTGGTAGCCCAGGGGCGTACCGTGGTCGAAACTACCGAGATAGCTCGTGACGTGGCCCGTAAAATCGCCGAGTCGTGCTTGGAACATGGCGATCCGTTGCCTCCTGCGCTTTCGCAAAGCGCTGCCAATCAGCCGCTCGACCTTACCATTCCATTGGGATTCTCGGCATGGGACGCCTCTCAGGATTCAAATACCGGGGCATCGTGAAAAAGCTAAGGCGACTTGGCTGGGCCTTTGATCGGCAAGCTGCGGGTAGTCACGAAATTTGGCGCCATACTGAGTCTGGTCGAAAGGTTACGGTACCCAATCATCCGGGCGACATGCCTGAAGGTACACTCCGCTCCATTCTGCGCGAAGGCCAGATTGATGTCGATAAATTTCTCAATGCATAGGATATATTTGACTATCCAATGGCAAGCGGCTATGATTCGGGCAGTGTAACCAATCTCAGTCTGCGAGTCTTTTCGTAACAAGAAGAAAAATTCGCAGGCAACGCTCTACGGAGCGACCGGCCGGAATACCTTTGGGTAGATCGGCCTTTTTTATGCGCGGTTTGCGCATAGTCACACAGACTGGGGCAATTACCCCAAAAAAGATGAGCCGCCGATAGAATTCCGCCCTACAGGTCCAGCGCGATTTTTTCTTCTTGGGCGGCGAGTCGCAACTTGTTGAGCGCGCGGGCTTCGATTTGCCGGATCCGCTCTTTGGTGACACCCAGTTCCGCGCCGACTTCTTTGAGCGTGCGTGGCTCGTGGGAGTAGTCGAGGCCGAAGCGGCCGATGATGATCTGTTGCTCCCGCTCGTCGAGCCGGCGCAGGATGCGCTTGACCTTCGACTCGCGATCTTGCTGAACAGTTTCCTCCAGGGTGGGATTGCCCCGTTGTTCCTGGGTGGCGGAAAAAAGTTCGTCGTGACTGGTCCGAAAGCGATCGCGCTGGCGGTATTCGTTGGGGATGGTGCGGGCGAAGTTTTTCATAATCGCCCAACTGGCGTAAGTGCTAAACTTGTTGCCACGGGCGAAATCGAATTTCTCCACGGCCCGTAACAGCGATAAATTGCCGTCGCTTACCAGCTCGAAGAAGTTCTGATCGGGCGACACGTGCCGTTTGGCGATCGAGACGACCAATCGCAAATTGCAGCGGGAAATTTGGTTTTTCAGGTCGACAATCTGCTCGACCAGTCGCTCGATATCGTCCATCACCGCAGCTTTGGGGTTTTCCATGTCGAGCTGGTCACGAAGTTTCGCCGCCTTGAACTTCAGGTAGTTGTACTTGCGAAACAGGTGTTGCTCCTGCTCTTTGGTCAGCAGCGGAATTTCGTATAGGCTGGCCAAGTAGGGTGGAAGTCCCGACGGCCGGCGAGGTTTCCTGGTGGACTGATCGCTTTCGGGCATTGGGCCGAGGCAAGCGTTGTCGGCCCCTTTGCGCGTGAAGCGTGGGTTGGGCATAAATTCCAGGGGCAACTCGGCAATGCGCAATGCGCGCATCTCGTTGATCACGCGATAAATGGTGGTCTTGGTGCGGTTGTAGTCGCGGCAAAGTTTGTCCACCGCGGTTCCTCGGCGATAGGCGCGGAAGATATTTTTCTTTTGCACCTCGGTCAACGGACCACCACCCGAGGGGAAGATTGCCGCGTCGGGGTTTTCGAGGTCGTACTGGCGCAACGCGGTACGCACGGTTTCGACGCTGCGACCGGTTCGTTCGGCCAGTTGGCGCGCAATCTCAGCTTGACCAACACCGGCGTGGGCCATCTGACGTGCGCGATCGATAAATTCGTCGCGCTGCTCGTCGGACAATTGGCTAAACTTTGCGCCACGCTCAACGCGTTCGGCATTGTTTTTGACGAAACGATCGACACTGCTGCGCAAAAAACCGACCCGCTTGCGGCCATCGAAGACCAAACGGCGGCTCACCAATCCCAGCGCCCGCCAACGGGAGATGGTTTTGGTCGAAACATTGAACTGCTTCGCTAATTGCTCGACGGTAAAGACCTGTTCGCCGAGGGCATCGGCATCGAGATCGGCCGAATCGGAGAGGTCTTCGACAAACAGTCGCAAGTCGTGAACCAGATCGCTGCCGGGAATCTTGCGATTGCCGGCCTCGGGCAACGGTTCGCCGGCGATATGGGGCAAAACTTCCCCCGCGGGATAATTGCCCTCGAAGTCGATGCGCGCAATGAGTTGCTCGGCAGCCTCGATTTGCGACAAAGCCGTCTCTCGGGACACCTGCTGTTGCTGGCGGTCTCGCAACCACTGCACTATTGGGTTTTTATAATCTGTATGCATGGTCCACCTCTTCTCAAAGATTGTCCACAGTCGATGAGTTGGCGTGTGGTGTTCCGTGCGACTCGTTCGCCCACGTCCGCTGCTCTCTGTTCAACCCTTTCGTCTCTGTCCGTATTGAATTAAGTCCGTATCGAATAACAATTGCCAAAAGCCGCTCTTATAGGGGGAGCAGAAACCGGCGCTAGTACACGCCAGCCCGTTCAACTCCACACTTGGGGCGATCCCGACAGCATTGTTCTTACAAACAAATTCGTCACGTCGGCCAAAATCTTGCTGGCTGGCGACCTGGAAAAGTCTCTTCAGGCTGCTAGCTCCGCAGGCGGCCTAAAGGTTGTACGCAGATTAGTCGTATTGGGTCGATAGAAAGTTCACTTCAGGGGTAAAGCTATTGCAAATATAGCATATTGTGCAGCGTCTTAACTCTTTTGAATCTATGGACTTAGATATTTTTAAAGAAATCTTGGCCTGACCATGCAACCTAATCAGAATACCACCAAAAAGAGGGGGTTGGT
The DNA here is from genome assembly GCA_029259915.1 of Planctomycetota bacterium. Taxonomy (GTDB): domain Bacteria; phylum Planctomycetota; class Planctomycetia; order Pirellulales; family Lacipirellulaceae; genus Bythopirellula. The sequence goes on from JAJDED010000022.1 coordinate 95,454, forward strand.
GTTTGGGCAAGGGAATTTCGTCATTTATTGATTCTCAGCCGAAATGTCCAGCGAGTCGTAGGCTCGCGGTTAGAGCGATGTGCAACCCTGGGTGCCAATGGTTTGGCGTTACGAGAATCGGCTGGATTCGCTATCTATGCGGTGATTTTTATCGATTGATCATCCGAGGTCCAACCATGCGCACAACAACCCTTCTCCATGGAGCTTTGATGGGGATTCTATGCCTATCAAATACTCTCCGAGCGGAAGAAAAACCGAGCTATCTGCTCAAAGCGAATCGTGATCCTGATTCGACGGCGACCGTTGCGGTCGAGCTCGAAGTCGGTGGCGAGACGCTCACGCAGGAAGAAACTGAAGTCCAAAGACTTCCGGTGAGCGTGGCGGGCAAGTTGCTTTACCACGAACGATTCATCCAATGGTCGCCCGACCCGAAACAAGTGACGCGCAGCGTGCGTCACTACGAATCGGCCACGATCAAAGTGGAAGAGGAAGGTACAGAGCAACGTCTCCCCGAGGGGGCAAAAGCCATCGTCGCCGAAATCCGCGATGGTCACGCAGCGGTCAACGGAATGGACCATCCCCTCACGCGCGACCAATTGGACTTGATCAACCTACCAGGAAATTCGTTGGCGATCGATCGGTTGTTGCCAGGAAGGGAAATGAGCGAGGGCGACGATTGGGATCACGATGCCGCCTCTATTGGCGCTTTGTTGGGCATGGACCACGTCGCCGTTTGCGAAGTGCGTAGCGTGGTTACCGGCGAGTCGCATCAGCAAGTGCAGATTCGGCTGGCGGGTACGGTGCATGGCACGATTGATGGTGCCCCAACCGAAATGCAACTTCGCGGAGCTTATTTGTTCCATCTCCAGGAAAAAAGAATCGCGAAATTCAACCTGGCCATTCAAGAAAATCGCACCGCTAACGAAGTGGTACCAGGGTGGGATATCGTTGCGCAAGTGAAGCTGAAAATTTCTCCCGCCTCGAAAGAAAATGCCCTCAGCGGCGACATGATCGCCGGAGCCCGGGACACCTCGCGCCCACTTGCTCGCGATTACCTTTATGAGGACAAGAAGTTGGGCTTTCGGTTCCTGCACGATTTGTCTTGGTACATTACTGCCGAGGAGCATGATGTGTTGTCGTTGCGCTGCCTACAAAACGGCGACTGGACGGCGCACTGCAACATCTCGACGTTGCCAGTTCGCTCGGCTGGACGGCAAACTACGCTAGAACAGTTCGAACGGGAAGTGCGCCAATCGCTCGACGAGCATCTGGAATCAGTAAAAACTTCTCGGCAATGGACAACGCCCCAAGGACACACGTGCCTGGGAGTCATTGCCCTGGGAAAGGTCGAGGGCGTGCCGGTCGAGTGGCGATATTATCTGGTTGCCTCGGACAACCTGCCACGAATGACGATCGCGGTGACTATCAATCAATCGCTCGTGGAGCAATTCGACGATGCCGACAGGCAGATTATCGCATCGATGGAATTGGCGCCTCTGCCAACAAAAACCGCAAACCGGGCGTCGACAAAAAAAGATCGTTGAGTTGTTAGGCAAGGCACGATCGACGTTCGCAACAAACGCACACGCAAGGAGTGACTCTGTGTTATATGAACCAACTCTCAAGTTCCTACGCAAAGGGCTGGGGCTGAAGAATCTTGTAGATTTCATCGAATCGCGCAACGAACTGTTGGGGCTCACGAAACTCAATATCCAAACCGTCATTGACATCGGAGCCAACAAGGGCCGGCGCGCTCGAAACTACCGACGCCGATTCCCTGAAGCAACCATCTATTGCGTGGAACCTATCCCCGAGCTGTGCAACCAACTGAATTTTTGGGCTCAAAGCCAAGCTGGTAAAGTACGCGTTCTGAATCTGGCCTTATCGAGTTCACCCTCGCAGTCCACATTTTATGTGAATCGAGACAATCCGATTTGGTCGACCTTACTAAAACCAGAAGGGGCCGTCGCGGAAACTCATGATGAAATCCAAGTGGAGGTCGACACGCTGGACAACCTTGCCGAGAGAATCGAATTGAAAAACGATGTGCTCATCAAATTGGATGCCGAAGGGTTCGACCTGGAAGTGATCCGCGGAGGCAAACAGACGCTCGAACGGTCGGCGGCGATCATCGTCGAAAGCACCTTCTTTCCGACCCCTTATGGCGAAGATTGTCCGACGTTTGAAGAAATTCTCGCCACCCTGGCTGAACTTGGCTACGTGTATCGGGGCAATGTGCGCTGCGGTTGGAATCGCGGAACATGTTTCGGGGCCGATTCGCTCTTCGTACGTAAAGAGGCCGCGCTGCGCATGGCCGCGTGAGCTGTAGGCATCTTGGGAATCTACCCGCGGGCAAAAAGCTCTTCGGTCCCTTCAATCACAGGGACGACGACCACTCCGTTTTCGGTCACAGTAAATCCGCGCTGGCGGTCTTTTTCTAGATCGACACCGACTTGGGCGCCATCGGGGATGTAGACGTTTTTGTCGATAATCGCTCTGCGGATGACGGCGCCTTTGCCGACATGCACCCCTTTGAACAGAATCGAATTGGTCACCTCGGCATGTTCTTCGATGCGCACTTTTGGGCCGACGATGCTGCCGGTTAGTTTGCCGCCGGCAATGATCGTCCCCGCGGCGACAATGCTGTCGTGCGCCTCTCCCCGGCGTCCAGTGTCTTCGTCGAACACAAATTTCGGCGGCGGTAGATTCGGCTGATCGGTGCGGACCGGCCAATGGTAGTCGTAGAGATTCAACAGTGGATCAACACCCGTAAGTTCGATGTTCGCTTGATAATATGCGTCCAAGGTTCCCACGTCGCGCCAGTAAGAGTCCTCTTTGCTGTTTTCGTCTTGAAACGGAAAAGCCATCAGTCGATGCGTGTTGATGATCGAAGGGATAATGTTCCGTCCAAAGTCGTGCGCACTGTCGGGTAGCGTGGCATCCTGACAAAGCTGATCGAACAAGAACGGTGCATTGAAAACATAAATCCCCATGGAGGCCAGGCAATGTTCGTCGTCGCCGGGGATGGTTTTCGGTTGGTCCGGTTTCTCCTCGAATCCAACGATGCGGTTGCTATCGTCGATCTGCATCACTCCAAACGATTGCGCTTCGTCGGTGCCAACTCGCAATGCTGCGATCGTGAGATCGGCTTTTGTCTTTTGGTGAAAGGCGATCATTTTGCTGTAGTCCATTTTGTAGATGTGATCGCCTGCCAAAATCACGACATGCTCTGGCCGTTCTTGCTCGAGGGTATAGATGTTTTGATACACGGCATCCGCGGTTCCCTGGTACCACTGCTCGTCGATGCGCTGCTGAGGAGGGAGGATGTCGATAAATTCGCCCAGTTCGCGACAGAGCAAATGTCGCCAACCGGTGGAAACATGCCGATCGAGACTCATCGCTTTGTATTGCGTGAGCACCAATATTTTTCGGATACCGCTGTTGAGGCAATTGGACAGCGTGAAGTCCACAATTCGATAAATCCCGCCAAACGGAACTGCCGGCTTGGCCCGATCGCGCGTCAACGGTTCGAGCCGCGATCCTTTCCCTCCAGCCAAGACTACGGCCAAAACGTCTTTCATTGGATTCTCTCTTCCCTGTTGACGACGTGCAAGAATTGCGCGACAGACGTGATTCTAGTGGTTTGTCGAGTCCAGGAAAACGGCTATTGAACACCAAAGCCGATTGCCACTCGGGGCCTTTCCCTTATTTGCCCTGAGACAGTAACTGTCGAACCATGTCTTGGTAGGCACCTGTCATCGACGTGGGAGAGAACTTTCGCAGTACCAGTTCCGCGGCTGCGGGACCGATCTTGTTGACAAGATCTGTGTCTTCGAGCACTCGCAATGTGTGGCGTGCCAGGCCTGCTCGGCTGCCAATCGGTGCTAAGAAACCGGTGACCCCGGGTTCTATGAAATCACGGGTGCCGGGAGTATCAGACGCGACCACAGGCACTCGGGCAGCCATCGCCTCCAGCACCGAGCGGGAAATGCCTGGCTCTTCGCCCGTGTGCCAGAAAACATCCGCATGGGGGAGCATAGTGTGCCAATCCGCACGGTAACCCAGAAATCGCACAGATTTCGGTTCGCTTGTCAGACGTGCGTATCGCTCGAGCCTGTGACGCTCGGGTCCATCGCCAAAAACTAGCAAAGCGGCACGCTCGTTAAGTGTCCGCACCAACTCAAAACACCAAATCGCCTCGTCGATTCGCTGGCGGCGGGTTAGCTTTCCCGCCATGGCAATCAAGCGCGAGTCTTGCGGCAACGCCAGACTTGCCAACAACTGTTCGCGGGAAATCGAATCGGGCGAGACTACGGATATCCCCGGGGGGACCACCTTCACGAGCTCGCGTGGAATTCCGCAAGCGTCGGGATTCTCGCACGCATATTTGCTTTCCAGGATTAAGCGGTCAATCTGACCAACGAACCAAGGCCGTTCCGGAAAGTGGGCGAACGAGGCCATCAGAGGCGTCCGGATTTCCCACCGGGCACCCGCCAAATAGCACAGCGATTCGCTATCCCAAACGTGGCAGAGTACCGGTCGTTCGTCGCGAAGGAGTTTTGCCAGCCGGCACGCGGCAATAGGATCCAACTTCCAACGACGATCCAGATTCCGCACCTGCAATCCTTCCGCATTCCATGCGTCGCAAATCTCGGAGGAGGTCCTGAGTGCGGCGATACAAACCGTATATCCGTCGGCGCGCTGCCGCTTCGCCAACAACTGCAACTGACGGGAAGTGCCATACCCGTCGAGACGGGAAATCAGGTGTAATATCAGTCGCTGCTGACTCATCGTGGCATTCTCGAAGTGGCATGAACCGGGCTGAACATTTTACTGCTGACTGCCCGATGGGTGTACCTGAAGAAGGCGATTTCTGACGGTTTCCTTGTTGCGCCACCCGTGGCACACTACCCCGGTGCTATCGCATCGCGGGCATCTATCATAAACTTTGCGGCATCGAGAATTGTCAACTGTAAGCGAGAACCATCTGTGTCGATCACATTAGGCCAATGGGATGCTGTTGAAGTAGCTGGGCATACGTGTCATTTGTACGAGCCCTCCAAGCCCTCGCCCCATGGCACTACGGTGTTATATCTGCATGGTCTGCGTGCCGCTCGGCTGAAGTATCGCTCGGGAATTGTCGAGCAAATGGAACTTCATGGTTTACGGGTCATCGAACCCGAGGGCGATTTCAGTTGGTGGGTCGACCGCATCAGCGTCCGGTTCGATCCGGAAATAACTGGTGAGCAGTATATACTGAAACATGTGCTTCCCTTTCTTGCCGAGCATTGGGATTGCCGCCCGCCGCGGATTGCACTGTTGGGCGCGAGTATGGGGGGCCAGGGTGCGCTTCGCTTGGCTTATATATACCCCGACAAGTTTCCTGTGGTAGCCGCCCTGTATCCGTCGATCGATTTTCAAAAGAAGATCGAGGAGGGCAACTCGGTCCTCTCAGCCATGTACCGCGATGCGGAAGATGCGCGCCAAGATACCGCCACGCTGCACATCCATCCGCTCAATTGGCCAAGACACCAATTTTTCTGCTGCGACCCGGCCGACGTCCGCTGGCACGACTCGGCCGACCGGCTAAGGATGAAACTCTATTCACTCGGCATCCCCCACGAATGCGATTTAGAAACCACCGCGGGCGGCCATTCGTGGGAATATTTTGAGCACATGGCCCCCCGGGCGATCGGATTTATTGCAGACGGTTTGGAGAGCGAGCGCCTGCGGGTTGTGTAGACCCGCCAAGTCGAGAGTACTCTTGGTTGATGTAAAACTGTAGGATGGCGTGCTCGCACCCATCTTTACCGTTTCCCATCCATCGCCATGACAAACTACCGCCGCAATTACGTTCAGGGCGGCACGTTCTTCTTCACGGTGATTACGCATCACAGGCGTCCGATTCTGACGACCCCATTGGCAAGAGAAGCTTTGCGAAACGCAATTCAGAGCGTCCGTCGCTATCGGCCATTCACCTTGGACGCAATCGTCTTGCACCCCGATCATCTCCACTCCGTTTGGACGATGCCGTCGGGCGATGCCGACTTTTCCACACGATGGCGACAAATCAAAGCGCTGTTCACGCGCCATTGGTTGCAACATGGCGGGTGCGAGACGTCACAGTCACTCAGCAGAGAAATCAAAGGCGAGCATGGGATATGGCAACGCAGGTTTTTTGAGCATACGTGTCGCGATGAAGACGACATGAAACGGTGCATTGACTACCTGCACGTCAACCCGCTGAAACATGGCCTGGTCCAGAAAGTTTGCGATTGGCCTTGGTCATCCTTCCATCGCTACGTTCGGCTTGGCGAATACACGCAAGGTTGGGGCTCAGCGGACCAGTGGTACGGCGATGAGTGGCGCTGTTTTGAATAGGAAAGCTGCATATTGGGGCAACGGTTAAAGATGGGTGCGAGCACCCACCCTGCTCGGCGACAGCAATCGCGATCGATTCCTTGTGGACATCTAAACCGACGTAACGTAGCTTGGTAGTCATTGGACCAGTCCTTTCGTTGTGGCTCTGCCGTGAGTGAGGTGTTAAAACACGCTCATGCTAACCCACG
>JAJDED010000023.1 GCA_029259915.1 Planctomycetota bacterium
GCGTTGGTAGGTCTTCTGACTCCCGAGCTCAAGCGTGGCTAGGCCTTCTCGCCGCGGGAGTACGCTTCAACAGTACCCACGTTCGGCAATGGCTAAAGAAACTTGCCACACTTGAACATGCTCGGTCACAGCGGCGGGGCCGTCCCGGATTCGCACCGGAGTTCCCTGTTGCGTCGGCCGACAAGCATTCGTTCGACCGACCACCAACGCACGTTCAATACGCTGGCCAATGTAGGCGCTGCATATGGAGATGTCAAATGCCCCAACGATATTTCGTGCAGAATGGTGGATGTGCAGCAACCCTAGCATTCGGATATAATTGATATAGGTCGGCGAGTTCTAAATGAGAGGTGATTCGTGGGTAATTGGGAAAATTGTGACGCTGTTGAGCGCAGCTCTGAAAAAGTGAGTGGTGCTTGGGTTTTCCGTGGAACTCGCGTGCCGGTGGCATCCTTGTTTGAGAATCTCAAGGACGGCGCTTCGATTGATGAATTTCTTGTCTATTTCCCCGGTGTTGAGCGATCGCAAGTGCAAGCGGTTCTAGATAAAGACGGATTGCGTTCGGGAATCGGAGATGACCATGGCTAGAATCAAGGCACTGGTCACGCCCTCCGTGATGAAGTGGGCTCGTGAAAGAGCACGGTTCGACGTAGAAACGGCAGCTAGCAAGATTGGTCGTCCGCTGGAAGAGATTTCCGCCTGGGAAGATGGTAGCCTTCAGCCGAGTATGGCTCAGGCCCGTAAAGCTTCGGAGGTCTATAAGCGGTCGCTCTCCATTTTCTATCTACCTGAGCCACCAGAGGATTTCGCCACCCTAAGGGATTTTCGTACGCTCCCGGAGACGGTCGGTCACGAGTACAGCCCAGAATTGGCGTTGCTCGTTCGTCGTCTCCAGGTTCGTCAGCAGTGGCTGCGGGAGTTCTTGCTTACGGAAGGCCATGATCCGCTAGAATTTGCCGGTTCAGCATCGGAAATATCGCCTGCCGATCAGGTTGCTAAGAGCATCCGAAGCACGCTTGGGATCGCGATCAATGACCAAGTGGCATGTAATACCAGTCGAGACGCCCTCAACCTGTGGGTGGAGCGAGCCGAGGCTTCCGGCGTCTACGTCTGTCGTGAAGGCAAGATTGATTCCACAGAGGCTCGTGGGGCTGCTCTTACTGACGACATTGCTCCATTTGTGTATGTGAACTCGAACGACAGCTACTCGGCACGTCTGTTTACGCTTGTACACGAACTGGCACATCTGTGGATCAACAAGCCAGGGCTTTCGAATCTGGAAGGCATCAAGAGGCAAGCAAAAGTGGGCGATGCTGCTATTGAGGCGTTCTGTAACCGGGTTGCCGCTCAGTCGCTGATGAGTGAGAAACAGTTTTCGTCACTATGGGACTCTCGGGACGCATCGTACCCTCTTCCTAAACAGATTGACATAATAGCTGACTACTTCAATGTGAGCGGTGAAGTAGTCGCCCGAAGGCTTCTGGATCGACGAATTATCCGCACGGTTGATTACGAGCAGCTTCGCACTTTTTTCCACAAACGCTGGCTCAAGCACAAAGACGAAGAGAAAAAGAAACAGAAAGAATCAAAGGGCGGACCATCTTTCTATGTGCAAAGACTCCACTCAAACGGACGGAGTCTTACACAAACCGTCTTGGGAGCCTGTAACGCTGGCTCAGTGTCGCTTCGTGACGCTTGTGCCGTATTAAATGTTAAAGTCGGGCACCTTCCGAAATTGGCCGAGGTTGCTGGAATGAAGCAATCTCCCGTTGCGGGAGGTTCACCTTGAAGAGAAACAAATTTTGTCTCGACACCAACGTCTTGATTCAAGCGTGGAATACCTACTACTCGATGGACTTGGCACCCAGATATTGGGACATTCTCGATGATATGGCTCAGAAGGGGACTGTATTTTGCACGCACGAAGTTAGGCGGGAGATCGAGAAGGTTGACGACGCACTCAAGTTATGGATCAAGAAGAGAGACTACCTGTTTCGTGACATTACGGAAGACGTGCAGCAACATGTCCGCGATGTATTGAAGGCATTTCCCCGCCTTGTGGATACGACAAAGGACCGTTCGATGGCAGATCCATGGGTAATCGCTCACGCAAAGGCGGAGCAAGCTACTGTGGTAACTAAAGAGATGGTCACTCCAGCAGGGTCCAAAAAGATCAAGATTCCTGATGTATGTGATACGTTTGGCGTCCGTTGCATCAATGATTTTGAGTTTGTCAAAGAAGTGGGTATTACGTTCACAGCACGCAGGCGGTGATAAACTGCCGAACTGTGTAATTGCCAAGGGCGACTACCTGCCGAAGTGCGCCGAGCCCGTTCAACCCATCAGGCTAGTAAGATCTTGAAACTGCGGGTTGCCGCGCAGGGGGTCGAAGTCGGGTTCGTCGCTGACAAAATCGCGAAAGTTGCCGTCGATGTCCAGTGCGTTGGAAAGGTAGCGCAGCGCTTGGTGGGGGTTGTGTGCCAGGCTCCAATAGCAGGCCAGGTTGTAGTGCAAAATTGCCTCGCCTGGCTCGATGTCGATGGCGCGTTCTAGGGACGTGATAGCCCGTTCGATCCGTCCCACTCGTTTGTAACACCAGGCGAGCGCCATCCAGGTGTGGATATCGTCGGGAATCAGCTCCAGACTGCGGCGTAGCGGGTAGATCGCTTCGCGATAGCGGTTGATTGCCCGCAAGCTTTCGCCCAAGAGGTAGCAGCCACGCGCGTCGCCATGGATCAACTTGCCTCGGCACTGCAGGGAACGCAGAGCATGCTCGGGCATGCCTAGTTCCAGGTAGCCTTCTGCCTCGCGGCGCACGCGACGTATTCGTTCTCGGAGAAGATTGTCCATCGAACCTGTTTTTTTGACATCGGGATCGCAATCTCTAGGATCGCTGTCCCGTTGCCCCGCGTCATCACACGGTTTCATTCTTGTTTTGGCAAACAGCCAAGTGAAAAGAAAAGTGAGACCAAAAAATTGCGAAACCAAAAAAGTTGAAAAGCTACCCAATTCTACTCACTAATTGCGGCGCGACCAAATGATTGGGGGAAAATTGTGACGTAACTGTTAGTCACACAACCGCTAACGATAAAAAAATAGAGTTGGGCGAACACGCCGATTGGTTCGGCGACGAAAAGTTTACCGGCGTTTTTTGGCAAAGATCGCTTACGCGTCGGCGCTAAGGCAATCTGCGACAAGCAATTTTCCCTCACGCTTTTGCGTTGCTTTTAGGCAACATCCGCAGGGTGAACTTGTTGACAAATTTCGACATGTTTGATTTTGCTTCAGGGAAGAGTTGGCAGCTGTTTTTACTGGATTTTATAGGCGAAAAGGCGATTTCAGGGCTGGGTGTTTGATGGGTGGGTATGACGCTTGCGATGTTTGCAAGCCGTCCTCTCAAACCCGGAGAATTGCCCGTTGTTGCGATCGCTTATCATTATTGCCTCCGTGGCCACACTAAGCTGCCTGATTAACCATTGGCAACGTGTCGAGGGAGAGCGTCCGATTGTCGTTACTCATTTGTCAGATGCAAGTTGGGTGCGAACCGCAGATGGTTGGGAGCCCAACCAAGTGTTGACCGTAATGCCGAGTTCCGACCCCACACCGACACTGCATCCGATGTTGATTGGCGGTTTCCAGCTGGGTGTCTCCCTGTTTGCCCTGTTGGCATTTCCCTGCAAGTCGGTGGTTTCTAGATCCCTGGCTTCAGGAAAAATTTCTCGTAAAGCAGCTAAAAAAATTAGGGTTCCAAGCCGCTCGAAGAACCTCCGCCAAGCGAAAATCCGCGTTTGAGCGACGTTTTCTGCTAATTCGGCAGTTTCTTGCACGAAAAGGGCAGCTTGCTGACCGGAAAAGGGTCGGGAGTTTTTTTGGAAAAAGACTCCCGACCGGCTCTGTAGAAAAGGTGCTACTTGATCTACACGGTTCGGTTGTCAATGCCACAGTTTCCCGAGAGTTCCTGACATACGAAATGTGCTTTCTGATCATTTGTCCATTTGAAACAGCGGGTTTTCTACAGAGCCCCCCGACCCCTTTTTCCGACCATTCTAGAATGTCCCCTTTCTCCTCCCCGCGGGGCTCGCTACTCGACGATTTAGCGGTCCATTCTTCTACGATGGCTCGTCGCCAACCCGGCGAACGCGAAGCCAATTCCAAGCAGCACGGCCGTTGCCGGTTCGGGAATCGTGAAGACTTGAAGCGTGTTGAGTAGCGTTCCCCCAGGTGTCGTACCTCCGACGACATAGAACTTGTTGCCGATCACGGCTCCGCCTGCCGAACTGGTTGCCGTTGGCAGCAGAGGAAGCGTCGACCACGTATCTGTGGCTACTTCATACGCCTCGAATACGTTCCCGTTGGTTCCTCCGCCGGCAACCAACAGGTGGTCGCCAAACATGTCGCCTGCTACGCCAGCCCGGGCCGTGGGGCCAGTTGTCAATGTCGACCAGATGTTCGTAACAGGATCGTAGGCGTGAACTTGTGCGTGAGGGCCTCCAGCGGAGCCGAAGCCAAAATCGTTGCCTGCGGCGACGTAGAGTTTGCCGCCACTCACTCCGGCTGCTCCCCCCGCATGATCGTTGGGAAGATTCGCCAACGCAGTCCATGTGCTGGCGCCTGGATCGAATACATGCAGTTGACGCGAAGCACTCGAGAAGCCATGCTCGGCGGTGTGCTTATAAATCTTGCCGCCAATGACCCCTGACGGACCGCTACTGCTGAGTATCGGCATACTTGGGCCGATGGTCCACGTGTTGGTTAGCGTATCGTAGATCTGCACGGTTGATGTGGGAATAAAACTAGTTGGCGGATTCCAACCGCCAAGCGTGTAGATATTTGTGCCCAGAACTGCGATCCCACCTTGATAGCGCCCACTTGGCATGGGAGCAAGCGTGGTCCAAGTGTCGGTAACTGTATTGTAGCTTTCCAACACGTTTGTCGTTGGATTGGCTCCGCCAATGTTCCCTCCTGCTACGTAAAGCTTGCCATCGACTGCAGCAACGAACGGTGAGAGACGTGGCGTTGACATGGACGATAGTGTCGACCAGGAGCCAGTGAGATGTCCTGCTGAAACAGATTCAGTGATCAAGAGAGTGAAGGCACAAAACAGAGTTGCGAGCTTTGTCAAAGTAGCCATTAGCGTTCCCTTTCATGAGGAATAGTTGAAGCAATACAGAAGAGACTCACGAACTACAAAGAATCGTGAAAAGAATGGCCCCAAGATTTGGGCGGGCCGCGGATGGCGGGGGGATTCATGGCCGACTTCCTTTCGCAAAAAAGAAATGCCTGCGACGTACCATCCCAGAGGGCGCCAGCGTCCAACGCTGTCCAACTAGTTCGCCCTGATAAATCGTGAAAGTTCTACGATAGGAATCGACTCCGATAAGCAATGGAGAAACGTGCGAAAAAGAAGGAGAACCGAGAACATCAAAGTTCAGAACATCGGCTGCCGCAGTAAAATCCCCTGGGCCATCTTGTCCAGCCAATACCGCAGTAGATGCAAATACGTATAGAAAGCTGGTTACTATCTGCAGACCGTTCATTGCAAACCTCTGCTAGACGTTAGTTTCTGTTAAATCTAATGTAGCGGGGGGGGGGGCTGTCAACAATTTTTTGCGAGAACCAATGTCAACTGTTTATCACCAACCAATGTGCCTAAAACCAAAAAACGAAAAAACCCCGCAGCGGGAACCCCCGACGGCCACAAGTGCCGTCAGAGTTGGGTTCGCGATGCGGGGTTTAGCAGTAGTTCAGCCAATAGGAAGAATGAAACAGACCCCCTCATGCTAGCTTGTCGACTGTAACGGGTCAATCGATTGGATTCGCGCCCGTCTGTTTCCTTCCTTTTCCGAGAATTCTGCAATTTCTTGCACGAATCCTCTGGCCGATCGCCACTATTTCTATTGGAGGCTTCCCTTTTTTGTGGGGGAGCAACTTCTTCATGTGATCCGATGAATGAGCCGACGGCGCTAGCCGCGGGTGAATTGTCGAGACAACCCGACGCTAGCGCGTTCGGCTCAACCCGAAAAGAGAGATATTTGCAATGCGACTCACGCTGCGGACGCTGTTGGCTTTTATGGACGACATTCTCGACCCTACGGATCACGAGGATCTCAGCAAGAAAATCGAAGCCAGCGATTTTGCCACCGAGTTGATTCATCGTTCGCGCGATACGGTCCGTCGCCTGCGGCTCGGTGCCCCGGCCGTGCTGGCCGAGGATGGCGAGGACGTGTTGGGTTCGGACAGCACGGCCGACGCGAATACGGTTGCCGAGTATTTAGACAATACACTTTCTCCGGAATCGGTGGTTGAGTTCGAACGCATTTGTCTCGAGCCGGGGGTCGAGGCCGATATCCATTTGGCGGAAGTCGCATCATGCCATCACGTGCTGACGATGGTGTTGGGCGAACCGGCGGAGCTTGACGAAGCCGTCCGGCAGCGGATGTACGAACTCCCAGAAAAGTTGGCCAGCGGCAAACTGTTGCGTATCGAGCCAGGGCATCAGCAGCCGGTGCAACGGTCCGAGCCATTGCCTGTCGAGCCGGCAAGTGTTGTCGCACCATCTTCCGCAGCGCGTCGAGTCGATCGGGGAGAGTCGGATCTGCCCGACTATCTGCGGGCCGCCAGTCGTGCGCGCAAAACGCGAGTCCGTTGGATAGCTGCTGTCGTATTGTTGGCAATGTTTGGTGCGGTTGGTGCATTTGTTCTCACACCAGTTGCCGATCAGGAACCTCCAGCGAACGTCGCGATGGGCGAAACGGGAGAGTTCAACGATGAGCTAGTGATCGAAGGAATCACGGTCGACGCACCCACGGATTCAACTGTACCGTCGGCAGGCGATTTGTCGTCCGCGCCAGTTTTCAATCCAGAAGTCGCGGACACTGAAAACAGGGACAACGCTGAAACTCCAGTCGGTTTTGCTACGGAGATCGACTCTCCAGTCGCGGGGGCTGAACAGTCGGAAGTGCCGCCCTTAGTCGATAGTGCGGATGAGCGGGCGAGTTTGGATACGCGTCCACCAACGCTTGATCTGTCGGCGATAGGTTCCGATTTGGATCCTGCCGATATAGATTCGCCGCCAGAAGTTATCGAGGAAGAGACCCCATCGCTTGCGAAAAGAGATGAAGGAGCAGACGATGCTGCCATTGAACAGCCTGAACCCACGGTGCCTGAAGGGCCGATTCAGTTGGGAAATTATTCGGGCAACAATGACGTGCTGTTGCGGTTCGACGCCGCTAGCGAAAAATGGATTCGTCTACCGCCGCGCAGCTCAATTTTTACGGGCGACCGACTGTTGGCGTTGCCTAAATTTCGTCCCTTGGTTGCCTTGGACGATGTGAATGTTTATCTGTCGGGCGGCACGAAGTTGGAATGCACTCAGCCGGACGAGTTTAGCCAGACAAATTCTCTGGCACTCAACTTGGTTTATGGTCGGTTGTTGGTTAATGCCGGAATCAATGGAAGTCGGCTATCGTTACAAGTTGGGGATGAACAGCGAACCATCCAACTGGGTGGCTCGGCCAGCTTGGCGGTGGAGGCCCATCGTGTGTTTGTGCCGGGGAAGAACTTCGAGTTAGAAACCGCGCCGATCGAAGTTTCCTGGTACTTGACCAGTGGCAATCTCGAATGGTCTGGCCCCACCGGCGAAAGCCAGTCGATCTCGGCACCCTCGACCTGGCAAACGTCTGCTGGCGTTGACGAGCTGCCCCAGCCGAATGGGGATCTTCCCGAATGGATCGACCGCGAGTCAATTACCGATCTTGAACGTCGCGCGCGCAACACGTTGGCTGAGGAGTTGCCCGAGGGAGAAGCGGCCGGCATTCGACTTTTAGAACTCAACGATCCACGCGATCGCGGCCGCAAGCGCGAAGTGCGCACGCTGGCCGCGGAGTCGAGCGTTTTTGTGGGAGAGTTCGAGCCCTTCGTCAAGTCGTTGGTCGACCCTGACCAAGCGCGTGCTTGGAATTCACACATCGACAGCCTACGCGAAGCGCTCGCATTGAGCCCGAACATCGCCTCACGGGTGCGCGAAGCATTTGTCAATCAACGGGGCGAACAGGCGGCAGCCGATCTCATGGAAATGGTCCGCGGCTACGGACCCGAAGAAATTGGCCAAACACGCGACGAGATTTCCCAAGGCGCAATGCTCAAACTGCTAGGCTGGCTCGACAACGACAGCCTCGATTACCGCGTGCTGGCTATCTACAACCTGAACCAGATCACCGGCACATCGTATCTGGCCAACTACCGTCCCGACGCAGACTCCGCGCGCAGAAAACGCGCGCTGCGCAAACTCTGGGATCGATTCGAATCGAACGAATTGCTGCCGGCGGGTTTTTAGTGAGGCGATTATCGGGTAGCCCCGGTTGTCCTCAACCGGTGCCGCGCAGCGGCAAGAAGCAAGACAGTGGCGAGTGTACTACCAGTACACTCGCCCTCGCTCATGGGAGCATCGGTTCTTAGCGTGCTTTTCCACGAATCCCATTAGAAATCTCGTTGGATATCCCATGAGGATGTTTTACACAACAGTTTTTATCTCGAATCGCTTACAATAAATTTTGTTGACAGCCCCCCCGGTACATTAGAATTACCTCGCCGGTAGGAGAACTTATGAAAACAATTCTCTCGTCCTTGATTTTCTTTTCGTGTGTCTGCTTTTCCTCTGCTGCTCATGCAGACAACTTTGGCAGCGGCGCGAATGCGTTTGACATCGAGTTTGTGCCGATTGGCGATCCGGGCAATCTCGCCGACACGTCAGGATTTCCCGACCCGGCTGGTTCGGTGCCTTATGATTATCGGATTGGTAAGTTTGAGATCTCGGAACAGATGATCGACAAGGCGAATGCCTTGGGCGGGCTGGGGCTGACGCACGACAACCGTGGATCTGACAAACCGGTTACCAGTGTTTCGTGGTTCGATGCCGCGAAGTTCGTGAACTGGCTCAACACGAGCGAGGGTCACTCGCCTGCTTACAAATTTGACGGCGGTGACAATTTTCAACTCTGGTCACCCGGCGATGCCGGTTATCAGCCGAACAATCTGTTCCGCAACAAGCTGACCAAATACGTGCTGCCCAATGTCGACGAATGGTACAAGGCGGCTTACTTCGACCCGGTGGCTGGCGCCTGGAACGCCTTTCCCACGGGCAGCGCCGACCCCGGCACTGCCCCGTTTTCTCCCTGCTACCGTCGATAGGCAAAATCCAACCGGTGCCGCCCGAGTTATCGAGGTGTGCCTCTGTGCCCCACCGGCTTCCGCTGGCGGCTGGGACGCGTTCCGAACGTCAGATCCGCTCTGAAATGGCTCCGATGGGTCTTCCTGCCAGGCACGTGTTCCGTGGGCGGTGCTTGTATATTAGCGTCAAAAGGGCGTTCTTTCGGAGTACCCTCTAGGGAAGTTATCACCTAGGTTTGTCGGCCAGGGGCAAAGCCGCTAGAATGAGGGTCTCGGCGAAAACTGCCGGCTTTGTTCGACGTTCTGCGCCTTTATCGCGAGATAGGGGCGATTTGTAGCACTACTCAAAAGGAGTTTGCATCGGTGCAACTAGACCTATCGATCCGACATGGGCATTTGAGCGAGGCTTCGCAGACAAAACTCAAGTCCAAGGCTGAGAAGCTGGGACGTTTTTTTGACCGCATTACCGCGATCGAGATTGTCATCGATTTGAGCGACGAACAGGCCCCCCAAGTCGACATCAATGTTTCTGCAGAGCATAAGCACGACTTTGTGGCCCACGACAAGTCGGACAACTTACTGAAATCGTTTGAATCGGCCATGCAGAAGATTGAACAGCAATTGCGAAAATACAAGGAGCGCGTCCAACAAAAGAGCCGCAGCCCCCAAGCACGTCGACAAGAGCTTAGTCCCGCGGACTCGGATATTATTGAGGAATAATCGTGTGGACAGGTACAGCGTGTCGAGCTGGCGACAACCAAGAGTTATCATCGAATTAATAAGTAACAGCGGTTTTGAAGAAACATTGCAGTTGGCGAAGCAGCCGGTTTTTTGCTTGTCAGCAGAAATAGAAATTCTCAAGGCCCGTTTATCCGCCTAAGAAAACAAGATTCGAAAGAGAGCAACCCACGCCATGAAGTTTGTTGATTTTGTGAGTCGCGAAGCGATTCGCACCACTATTGATGTGGACGATAAAGAGCAAGTAATTCGAGCAATGGCCTCGGCCCTGCTCGAAGCGGGAAGGATTTCCGAGGAACAGCATGAGGGTATTGTCGAAGCGATTCTCAAACGAGAGGAACTTGGTAGCACGGGCATTGGCCGCGGAGTGGCCGTTCCGCATACCAAGCATCCCAGCGTGGACGAATTGGTTGGCACCGTCGCGGTGAGCGAAAATGGTGTCGACTTCGATAGTCTGGATGGCGAGAAGGTACATTTATTGTTTTTATTGATTTCTCCACCCGATCGTCCTGGCGACCATTTGCGAGCGTTGGAAAACATTTCCCGACAATTGCGTGACGATACTTTTTGCAAATTTCTCAAGCAGAGTAGGACTCCCGAGGATGTCTGGCAATTGCTTGAAGAGGCCGACAACAACCAATTTGTCTGAGCCAAACGGCTTGGTTTTGCTTGTGGAAGTATTGCTGGCGAAACGGAGTCCGACAGAAAACAGATACCACCCCCGATCAATGAAAAGAGTTTATGCAATCGCCGATCGTTAAAAAGACGGTAGCAATCAGCAATCCCCAAGGGCTGCATGCGCGTCCTGCGGAACTGTTTGCTCGATTGGCATTGCAATTTGAGTCAGATGTCGAGGTGATTCGCGAAGGCAATCGTGTCGACGCTAAGAGCATCTTGCATGTGTTAACTTTAGGAGCCAGTCAGGGTACGGAACTGACCCTTCAGGCCCATGGAGTCGACGCAGAAGACGCCATCGAAGCGCTCGTGCGATTGGTCGAAAGCGACTTTGCCACCGATGAAACAATGAGCCAAGAAAGTCCTAGTTGAGCGAAAACAGTTGGCATCAGTTTTTTGACCAACCCTGTATCGTTTAACCGGTTTTCTTTGGCTGCAAAACCACGTAAGCGTCCAGTCAATCGGCTGGTCGGCGAGAGGTCAGCGGCGCTAGTGCGACTGTACCCCTCGGGAGATGAATTCGTTGACTTGCATTCCAAGGCACGAATACGAGCAAAAGCCCTGCGCCACTCAAGTTGAGTGAGCTACATACGGCTTTCGCCGCTCCCTGATGGACATTGCACCCGACGCGGACCCTGCCGGCAGTCGTTTCTGGCGCCGTATTGAGGCCGCAATGGAACGCCTCCAAGGCATTGCCGTATCGCCAGGTATTGCGATCGGCGAAGCACTCGTGCTGGGCAACGAGGGATTTCGGATCCCCCGTCGGTTCTTGCCGCGCGATGCCGTCGAGGAAGAACTCGATCGCCTGCAGCTTGCGTTCGCCGCTGCGATTGCAGAGGTCGAGCACAATCGCGAGCGCGTTGCCGAGCAACTTGGCGACGATTATGCGGCCATTTTCTCCGCGCATCTGCAAATGCTTCGTGATAAACGATTGCACGAAGAAATCGAGGAGATGATCCGCGAGAGGCACTACTCCCCCGAATATTCGGTGAGCCGTGCCTTGCGCCGCTATGCCAAGGTTTTTCAAACGCTCGAAGGGCAGTATATGGCCGAACGGGCAAACGATATTTTCGACATCGAAAAACGTTTGTTGCGCAATCTGTTGGGCCTTCGACGCGAAGAACTGTCACAAATCACTTCGCCGGTACTCGTATTGGCTCACAATCTCACGCCAAGCGAAACGGCCCGGCTCAATCCACGATTCGTGTTGGGCATGGTCACGGAAGCAGGGGGGCCTGTCAGCCATACGGCAATTGTGGCCGAGGGCTTAGGAATCCCGGCGGTTGTGGGTGTAGGCTCATTTCTTACGGATATTTCTGGTGGCGATACGGTCATTATCGACGGGGATCAAGGGCAGATTATTCTTCATCCCGATGAAGAAACGTTAGCCCACTATCGTCATGAAGTCGAAGAGCAACGCACGCTCGCTACCAAGCTGGAGTCGCTGCGCGAACTTCCTGCCGAAACTGCCGACGGCAAGCGCATCCAATTACTGGGCAATATCGAGTTTCCCCACGAAGTGAAGCAGTGCCAGGAGCGCGGCGCCGACGGCATCGGTTTGTATCGCACGGAGTTTCTCTATCTGGGAGTGGACGACGATCCTTCCGAGGAAACGCATTACGAAGCTTATGCTTCCGTGGCCAACGCGATGCAAGGATTGCCCATCGTGATGCGTACCCTCGATCTGGGTGCCGACAAAATGCGAACACTCCCCGATTCCGAGGACGAACGGAATCCTGTCTTGGGGTTGCGCAGCATTCGGTTGACTTTGCGGAATCGCGATCTGTTTCGCGTGCAGCTTCGCGCGATCTTACGTGCTAGTGCGCTGGGCGACATTCGCATTATGTTTCCGCTGGTGAGTACCTTGATCGAATTTCGTCAGGCCAAAATGGTTTTGGCCGATGCCATGGAAGATCTCGAAGAAGCGGGGATTGCATTCAATCGCGATGTGCCGGTTGGCATGATGGTTGAGGTTCCTTCGGCCGTCATGTTGATGGATCGATTTGTTGAGGAAGTCGATTTCTTCAGCATTGGCACCAACGATTTAATCC
The DNA here is from genome assembly GCA_029259915.1 of Planctomycetota bacterium. Lineage (GTDB taxonomy): Bacteria > Planctomycetota > Planctomycetia > Pirellulales > Lacipirellulaceae > Bythopirellula. The sequence goes on from JAJDED010000023.1 coordinate 12,633, forward strand.
AGTACTGTTTGGCAGTGGATCGGGGCAACAAGGACGTGGCCAGTATGTATACCGCGGCCGATCCGGCCGTTTTTCGGTTTGTGAAGATGGCAATTAGCACGGCCAACGAGCACAACGTACCGATCAGTATGTGCGGTCAAATGAGCGGTAATCCCCTTTACACAATGCTTCTGCTGGGCATGGGCTTGCGCAGCTTTAGCGTGACTCCGGCTGCGGTGCCCGAGATCAAGCGGGTTTGCCGAAGTGTGACGATCGAACATTGTCAGCGTGTAGCCGACTACGCCTGTTCCTTGGATGGGACACGAGAAATAAAAGCGTTTCTTAAGGAAGAACTAAGCAAAGTATTCCCGGAATTTCCAGTTTGAGACAATCACAACATGCGGAATCAATTGCCGCAGGTTTCCATACAGAACACATTTTCATCACGGAAAGTGCGAGCCGCACTTCTCCGAGGTTTTGACTCAGAGAAAGTTAAATTATGAAACAAGAAATGTTGATCAACGTCGCCCAGCCGGAGGAATGCCGGATCGCGATCGTTGAAGACGGACTGCTTGAAGAGCTCTACATCGAGCGCAGCAGTCAGGATAATTACGTTGGTAATATCTACAAAGGGAAGATTGTTAATCTCGAGCCGAGTATCCAGGCAGCGTTTGTCGATTTTGGAGTTGGGCGCAATGGTTTTTTGCACATCAGCGACGTCGAATCACAGTACTTCCGCCAGGGCGGCTTTGATCCCGACAAGATGAACCCGCCTAACGGTGCGCAGCAAAGTGGCGGCAGGGGCGATCAGTCTCGCGAGAGAGGTCGGCAAGGAGGTGCGTCCAAAACTGCCACGCGGCGAACAAGGCCTGGGCTTCGGCCACGAATCAAGCCACCTATCCAAGATATTTTTCGTCGGGGCGACGAGGTGTTGGTCCAAGTGATCAAGGAGGGCATCGGGACCAAGGGTCCGACACTTTCTACGTACATCAGCATCCCCGGCCGCTACCTAGTGTTGATGCCAGCTTTGGGCCGGATTGGTGTTTCGCGCAAAATTGAAGACGAAGACGCTCGTCGCCGGTTACGCGATATTTTGCGAGAGTTGAATCCCCCCAAGGGCCTTGGCTTTATTGTTCGCACGGCAGGCACAGATCGGACCAAGAAAGAACTTTCTCGCGACTTGGCTTATCTGTTGCGGCTTTGGAAAGTTATTGTCCGACGCATCAAAAAAGAAACCGGACCGGTCGATATCTACGAAGAGAGCGACATGATCATTCGCACGATTCGCGACATCTTCACCGGGGATGTCGACTCCATTTCTATCGACGAGCCAGAAGCCTACGAACGGGCGAAAGAGTTCCTGCAGATCGTGATGCCGCGCTACGTGAACCGTTTGCAGCTTTATGAAGGCAAAGAACCCTTATTTCACAAATATAAGCTCGACGATGAAATTGCACTGATCAATCAACGTCAGGTTCCGTTGCGCGGTGGGGGGTCTTTGGTTATCGATCAGACGGAAGCGCTGGTGGCGATTGATGTGAATAGCGGAAATTTCCGAACGGACGGGTCGGCGGAAGACTCTGCCTTCAAGCTCAACCAAATTGCTGCGAAGGAAATCGCTCGGCAGTTGCGGTTGCGCGATCTGGGCGGGGTTGTGGTGAACGACTTTATCGACATGCGACGAGAACGATATCGCCGCACGGTAGAAAAAACACTCCGCGACGCGGTCCGACGCGACCGGGCTCGCACCAAAATCTTGCGTACCAGTCCTTTTGGTTTAATAGAGATGACCCGCCAAAGGATTCGACCCAGCTTGAAGCGGTCGGTCTACAAAGAGTGTCCTGGTTGCAGCGGCTCGGGGTTGGTGAAAAGTGCCGAGAGTATGGCGATCGAGGTCATCCGCAAGATCATTATGTGTTCCCAGCAAGACAGAATCACACGCATCACGGTGTCGGTCGAGGAAGATGTTGCCAGCTATTTGAACAATCGTAAGCGGCGCGAGTTGACTCGTATCGAGGACGAGCACAGTTTGCAGGTCTTAGTGATGAGCCGCGAAGATGTTTCCCCCGAGCACTTAAAGATTGTGTGCGAGGACGCCAACGGTCGCGAAGTCCGAGTAGCCGATATTTGACGCGCCCGTTAGAACAATTTATTGCTAGTTGCGCGCTGAATGAAACTTGGCAGTAGCGTCTTATTTTTCTGTTGATGCCGGCTGCTGCGCATTTAGGGGTGCGGAGTCGAATTAGCAGCGTACTCGCGAAACTCACGAGGGTTTGTGGTTGAAAGAGGTAGGTCTATTCCAGCGGTTCCGCAAAATACTTGATTCCTACGTTCGGTTGACTAGACTTAGGGATGAACGATCTTGCTGCCGCACCCGCGGTTGAATTTGCTAATCGTTCTCTCTTTTCATAAAGGAGCCAAAAGTGTCCCGTTTGGCTAGAGCCGGTCGATTTCTTATTTCTGCGTCGGTATTGTTTTTATTGTTGTCTTCCAGGCTCGTAATCGCGGGTATCACACTCGACAGCCAATTCCGTCAATTGACTGCCGAGGCTTCGGCGAATGTTACGGGTTCGACCCCACCCGATTCATTAGAACAAATCACTGCCCCCGATTTCAGCGTTTTTGTTGACGATGCATTTGCAAATGTGATTGCCGACAACGGTTTGGCGAACGGTTCTGCCATGTCCAGTGCAGAGCAGGAATCGCTTATCCAGCACATCTCGGCCGAGGCGCTGGGCATAGGGCAGGTAGATCTGAGTCGTACGGGGGGCGGCGTAAACGAAGGAGGCGCGTTTGGTTCCGCAGTGTCGGATTATGTTTATCAGTTCACATTGGATTCTCCAACAAATTATGAAGTGCTAGGTGACGTTTCGGTATTTGGCGTTGATACCGAAGGATTTGTCGAATTGCGTCGCGCAGACACTACGGAAGTATTCCGAATTTTCGCTGCTTCTACCGCAACTGTAGATGACGATGATTTCATCGCCGGATCAGGCCAACTTTCAGCTGGTAGTTACACACTCTCTGCCCAAGTGGATGTTGCCCACGGTATTGTGGGAATTCCCGGAGGTGGCCTCACCACGGCTGGCGGTGAGTTTGGTTTTGGCTTTGCACTTGACCTGGTGTGGCCAGGGGAAGTGATCAATAGCCATTTCACGATCGGAAATGACCTGACAGGTGAAATCTTCCGCTGGGAAAAAACTGGCCTAGGTCCTGTGCAGTTGGTCGACGTTGGCCCGGCTGGCGAAGAAACGGTTGTCCAGTTGGAAACCGCCTCGCCGGTGGGAATCGTCCAGAATGTCGACACGTTTTCCGGCCCCTTTGCCATCGAATTCGACTACCAATTTCTCGATACTTCGGGCGGGCTTGACGTGGTGCTTGGCGGACAAACCGTGCTTTCGCTGCCTGCACCCGCAACTTTGGCGACGCAACTGCAGCGAGCGACTGTGGTAGTCAACAATCCTGCACTGCTCGGCCTAATTGGGACGCCGCTGCAACTCGTTTTCGACGGGCCGACTGCGGGGCTGCAACTACAGTTAGATAATCTGTTCGTGCGTTTAGCAGGCGATCTAAATGGCGATGGGACAGTAGACGGAAACGACCTCAGCGCATGGTCGAACGCTTATGGCTCATCAAGCGCAGGCGATGCCGACGGAGATGGCGATTCTGATGGTGCCGATTTTCTTCTCTGGCAGCAACAGGCCTCAGGAAATCCAGGGCCACTGGCGGCCTCTCAAAGTGTTCCCGAACCGAGCGTAATCGTTTTGATGGTTTTGGGACTCGCGGTAAGTTGGGTTCAAAAGAGACGCTTCCAACCCTGCTTTGCTTAACAATAAAAACGAGCCACCCAAAGTTTGGATGGCTCGTCGCCAGTTTTCTTTGCCCCAGTGCCTAGATAGCAGGCGGCTTAGGACCCGGTTTTGGCTTGGGCTTTGGCTTGGGCTTGGGCTTGGGCTTCGGCTTTGGCTTGGGTTTTGGCTTGGGTTTTGGCTTGGGTTTTGGCTTGGGCTTTGGCTTGGGCTTTGGCTTGGGCTTTGGCTTGGGCTTCGGCTTGGGATCCGGCTTCGGCTTGGGATCCGGCTTGGGCTTGGGATCCGGCTTGGGCTTTGGCTTGGGCTTGGGTTTTGGCTTGGGCTTCGGTGGTACCGGTACGGCCCGGGCTTGAATTACGGGGACGCGTTCGGTCATCAGTGTTGTCTGGCGCAGGACAATTCGATTGTTAGTCAAATAGGGCGGCAGCCAGGAATTCTTGTCAAGCGGGACACTCACCCGGACGGTCACTTTGCCTGTTGTTTCCGTGATCGGTGATGGCGAAACAACGATCGAGCCGCCCGTCACGCCGGCACGGGCCAGCAAACTATTAGCTTCGGCAATTGCCTCAGCCACGTTCGCTCCCGGCACCATTACGTGTCGCGCCGCTTCATACGCGGCATTGTCGGCAGCATGACGAAGGTTATGCAGTCGAGTGAACTCTATCAATCCGACTAGTAACATAAACAGCAGCGGAAAAGTCAACGCGAATTCGACCGCAGTCACACCAGTGCGCTGTGCACCACGTCGACACGGTTTAGTCGGTTGTAATTCCGAAGTATTTTTGAAAATGTGTGCCATAAACTTGCACCTCGATCAAACCGAAAGATGATTTGTAATTATTGTTTGAAAGGTTCGCGTTCTTTACTGTGTTAACAACGTGGGCAAACTGCGCGCGATGTCGGTAAAGGAAGCTTTGAGGGCCGCTTTGTTCGCGGCGTGAAAATGTTTGCCCCCGCCGTTTTTAGAAACTTTTTTCATGCGTTTCTGATCGGCGTCGGCGGAGAATGTAACCGTGTAAACGGTCACGCCGTTTTTGAAGGCCTTTGTGGCAGCGGCTTCGGGTCCTGCACCGGTGTTATGTCTTCCGTCTGTCAAAACGATGACAACTTTTGCAGCCCATGGTCTGCTCAGAGTTGGGCTGGCAAGTGTAGTGATTCCCGCGTTGATCCCCGAGCGGATGTTAGTCCCCCCGGACTTCAGGCTCTTGGTATAGACGTCCAGGGCCTTGGGGATCAGTGCATAGTTGTCTGTGAGATTTACATCTTTCTTGGCACCGGTGTTGTAAGTGACAAGAGAAAGATGCTCGTCCTGTGGCGATTTGGCCAAGATATCTGTGAAAGCTTTTACGGCGTCAACCAGATCGTACCAACGCGATCCGACGGGTGCGGGATCGCCGAACCACCATCCCGGTGGAGCGATGGCTGGCCCCAAGCCTTTGGATGCGCGTGCGTCCGAGTTTTCCGAATCGCCGTAGGCCATGGATCCCGAGCGATCGAGCACCAGCGCTACATCGAGTTCCACCTGGCTGGAGATGCCGCTTTGGACGGGCTCGAATTTGTTGATTGCACCAAACGTTGGAAAGATCATCCCGACGGGTCCGCTCAATGAACCAGCAGTTCGCGCACTGGTGATTTTCACTGAATTTGGATTCGCCCCACCGGGAGTAAACGTGTATCGGTTGGCAAGGCTCGTGCGTATGGAGGTGCCAACTACGATATCGCTGTCGGCATACTGGAGCGGTTTGCCGGTTACTTTGTTACGCAAACCGGCCTCTCGGGCCGCAGCTCTGGCTAGTGCTTCGTCTTGCGTGTAGATGTACTTGTGACCCGCAGCACGGGTTGCCGCGTCGGAAGAAATTCGCAACTCGGTGCGAGAGAGCTCCATATAGGACAGATTGATTATCAGGCTGGCGAATATCATCATCACTGGCAGTAGCAAAGCAACCAACGGCATGATGGCACCGCGTCGGAGTGCAGGGCGCAAATTTCGCCCGGTGGTTGAATACATATTGATTTGGGCACCCATAGTAAATCCCCCTGCAATGGTCTGGTGCAGCGCACCGGTAACGACTTTTTAAGAAAAGTGAAAAGTAATGTGCCGTGGTTTGCCAGGACGGCGTGGCGTGTTCATTCGTTATCGTTCCTTCATCATTTCTACAGTTGCTGAAAGGTTTCGGCCGGCAAACATCCAGCCCCCTATAAGCGAGTTGTCGGTGAATGGAGCGCTGGCCACGACTTGTATCCACGTCCCCTCCGCTGCACCCGCGATATTGGCAGGGGTAACCTGTACCGTGCCCTTTTTCACACCACGATCTTGAAGAATCAATTCAGATTGATACTTCACATTGGTTGATGCTGCGCCTGTGACGAGCGAGACCCGCGCGCCTTCGTAGGCTGCGACGCTCAGCGACTGCTGCAAGAAAATCATGGTCGTCGACTCGATCGTGGCCAGCACTATCAGAACAATCACTGGCATACACACAGCCAGCTCCGATGCGGCAACGCCTTGACGCGGTTCTTGCTTCGCGATGAGATTTCGTTTTTTCAGTTGCATAGGAGCGTGCATACAGGTGCAAGGTGATTGTGTGACAAAGACAATTGCATTGCCGTAGGCGGACAAACGTTTCCGATCATCACGGTTTGAGGGACCCCCAACGGATATCCCACTTCTCAACCCTACTTTTCGCCTGTGCAGCAAGAGGTGTGGACTGGTAAGACATGCCACATTTGTCGTGATGCGTCTCCGCCCCCAACGATTATGAGGAATCGTTTCTTTTTTCCGGTTGTACCCACTGAAACGATTGAGGACCTCGATTGCCCTCAGATTGGTGGAGAATCTGTCCTGTGGGTCCTCAATTCCATGGTTCGCAAGAAGTAAATCGCGACCGATGGTGGGCTATGTTTCATACGGGGCGACTGAATTCGATTTCAAAGGCGCAAGGTGCAAAAAACCAAGTGTTTCTTGGCCTTCTTGCTATCCAACTCTTGAAAGGTGTCTGATGAATCCAGCGAATCCCCATCCGACCGTCATTGCAGCAATCGTCATCATGGTTTGCATTGGTATCTTGAGCGCCCATTTTGCGACGTACGAAGTTTGGGAAGAGCCGCGGCTGCTGCCCGGTCCGCCGGCGAGAGTTGATGAATCGCTCACCGCACACGAACATTTCGAGCAAGCCTACGCCGCGAAGCTTCGGAATCCTGAGTACCTGGTGTTCAAAAGCAAGAGCGGGCTGCCCAAACAGTATCAGTCGTTTTCAGAAGAGTTCGAAATCAAGGCGGCCCGAGCGCGGATTGCCAATTCGCTGATTGCGCCCCCAGGCGTGACGCCTACCGAGATTCCGATGCTCGACAATCCGCAAATTGCCATCGACGGCTTCTTCTCTTCGCAAGAATGGGATGACGCGCTCTCCGTGCCGATTGGCATAGACGGCGCGAGCACCCGGCTGTTTCTGGCTGCGGACGCCGAGCATCTTTACCTCGCATGCGACGTTCCCGAGGAAACGACCGATCGCGGATACGATCAGTTTCGTTTCTATTTTCATTTGGACATCACGCCGCTGTTGGTGAATGAACGAGTCCACGTTGGCCGAACTGATGGGCCACTGGGTGGCATCCGGCAGACCAAAGTGCGCTGGCAGGGAGCGGAGCCCACCAGCGACAACGAACGCTGGAAAAAATACGGCATTAGCGATTGGCAGATTTACCGAAACGCACATGGCGCTTCGGCCATTGATGGACACCGGCGCTACGAAGCGGTTTTGCCGCTCGACGAAATTGGCTTGACCCTGGGAGTCCCCTTCACCGCTTGGGCAGATGTGGAAACCGATCCTGCGAAGGACGAGAATGGCCGCTTCAGCCACCGCCGCTACCTGGGACAGCTCGGTGCACAAACTGCTCCCATCTGGTTCGTGATCGATGGCGGTCGACGCGATTACTCATCGAGCTACTGAAACGGCCAAAAATCAGCCGTGTCGCATACAGGCCAGGCTTTTTTTGGTCATTTGGGCCGTAGGATGGCCCCTCGACGGGCTGGCTGGGATGGGCTATCTTATGGGGCTCGGCAGGCACTCTTTGGCCTAGCCAGAGACGGGAATTAGTTTCCACGCTTCAGACTGAATTTTGCAGGAAAATCGAGCCATGTACGCAATTATCGCCGACGGCGGACGTCAATACAAAGTGGAAGAGGGCCAGGAGTTGGCGGTTGATTTCCGCGATGTGCCGGCTGGGGAGAAGCTTAATTTCGACCGCGTGCTGGCGGTGAGCGATGGGGACGGCGATTTTAAGCTCGGCGCGCCCACCTTGGCAGGCGCCAGCGTCGAAGCCGAAGTGCTTGGTCCCGAAAAGGGCGAAAAACTCGTCGTGCAGAAAATTCGACGTCGCAAAAATTCTCGCCGTAAGACGGGGCATCGGTCGATTTTCACGCGTGTGAAAATTGCCAAGATTTCCGGCTAGGGCGAGCTGCTCTCGGGTTTTTCAGCCAACATCACGGCCCACATTTTCCGTTGCCACGGTATCTTTGCGTTTGTAAATCCAGCGTCGCGAAAATAGCCGAGTTGCGTTTCAGCAGTCTCGTGACAGTCGTCGCCGCTTTTCTTGGGCGCCAAAAAATTGTCGATGTTTCGGCCACGCCATTTTTGTAACGTTTCGGCAAACGCGGGTGGGATTCCGCCTGTGGCGATCTGTTGTGTTTTGTGCTCTTCCCACTGCAATAACTCTTGTAAATAGGCATCGTCGTCTGCCGGTCGGACTTCGTCTCCGTTAATCAGCAATCCACCCGGTTTCAAGTATCTGTAACAGCGGCTATAGAACGAGCGTTTTTCGTCTGGGGTGAGATGGTGGATGGCGGACATGCTCACGATGGCATCGGCCTGTGTGGCGAGCTGTGGTGTCCAATCATCTTGGAGCCGGAGTTGGAAGAGTTGTGCCCTCGGGCCAAAACGGTCGAGACGTTCAGCGGATAAGGCCAGGAACGGCTCGGATTGGTCAACGACCACCCCGCTTGTCGCGGCCAGGCGATCCAGCACGCGTTCGACAAGACGCCCCGAACCGCCACCAGCATCGACGACCAGCAATGGGCCATTTCCTCGCTGCTCTAGCTGCGAGAGGATCTGATCTTGGATCTCGACATAGTGCGGGTGGATCGTCTGTGCTGCGGCGTCGAACGCCTGAGCGGCATCGTTGGTGTTCCAGCGATAAGTCGTCATGCTTTGCGTCCTGGGAGCGGAGTTTTACAAGTAAAAAGCCTGGCGTACTGCTATGAGACGCGGTAGTCGTGGCGTGGTTCGCGGTGCCGACATTCGGCGAGTCCAGCCTCGTCAAATCCTCTTCACACTTTCACCACGGCCCCTTTGCTAGCACTCAACGATCGACACAACCTGTTGTATGATAGCAGGTTAAGAAAAACACAAAATCCGATTGACGATTGGTCCGATGTGTGTATGATCGTCCTCCGCGAACAACTGGATATAGTAGAGTGATGGGCATCATCTACAATATCTAGTGTTTAACAGTGAAAAATCCCCTCGTATTTTACGAGTCAAGGTCTAAAAGGCCCCAAAATCTTGTGCAGAAGGTTGGTCAGGCGGACCGACAGAAGGTTGTAACCTATCTGCACGTATGTACATTAGGTAAGGATGCCCTTGTTCTTATTTAGAAACAGGAGGTTCTACGGTGGCAACTGTCGACTTGGGAATGAAGACTGATCGGACAGCAACCGAGCACACAACAGAAATCCCGGAACGTGCCAAGCATTTTCACGGCCGGCTGAAATACGATAGTACGTTTTGCCCGACCGACGTGGCCGACCCCTTCGACACGGTTCAGTGGGAAACGCGAAGCGCGGCGATCAAGGGCGAAAAAGGCGAGGTGCTATTTGAGCAGACCAATTGTGAAGTGCCCTCTTTTTGGAGCCAGTTGGCTACCAACGTCATCTGCAGCAAATACTTCTACGGCGAAGTCGGTAGCGACGAGCGCGAGTACAGTGTCCGCCAGCTGATCCACCGCGTGGCCCGCACGATCACCGATTGGGGATTGGAAGATGGCTACTTCGCCAGCCCGGAAGACGGTCGGCGTTTTTATCGCGACTTGTCGTGGCTTTGTTTGCATCAGCACGGCGCTTTCAACTCGCCGGTGTGGTTCAACGTGGGTCTCTATCATCAATATGGCGTGAAGGGCGCGCCGTGCAATTGGCGCTGGGACCCGGTCACCCAGGACGTGGCGCAGCCGGAAAATCCCTACGAATTCCCTCAAGGCAGCGCGTGCTTTATTCAGCATGTTGAAGACAACATGGAAGACATCATGGAACTCGCGCGCAGCGAGGCGATGCTTTTCAAGTTTGGTAGCGGCACCGGGACCGATCTTTCCACGCTGCGTTCGCATCGCGAAAAGCTTTCCGGCGGCGGGCACCCCAGCGGGCCGTTGTCGTTCATGCGGGTGTACGACCAGATTGCCGCAGTCGTCAAATCGGGCGGCAAGACGCGTCGCGCTGCGAAGATGCAATCGATCAAAGTCTGGCATCCCGATGTGATGGAATTTATCGAGTGCAAATGGAAAGAAGAGCAGAAGGCGCGCGTGCTGATCGAAAAAGGCGGCTACGAAGCGAATTTCAACGGCGAAGCCTACAGCTCGATTATGTTCCAAAACGCGAACCTTTCGGTGCGCGTGACCGACGACTTTATGCAGGCAGCCGAAAAGGGCGACGACTGGACTACGCGTTGGGTGACCGACGGCAATACGCCTGGCCCCACCTATCCGGCGCAAGACGTGATCGATCGTATGGCCGACTGTGCGTGGCACTGCGGCGACCCTGGCGTACAATACGACACGACGATCAACAACTGGCACACGTGTCCCAACAGTGGCAGGATCAATGCCAGTAATCCATGTTCGGAATATATGTTCCTCGACGACACCGCCTGCAACTTGGCGAGCATAAATTTGATGAAGTTCCGTCAGTTGGACGGCACGTTCGACACCCAGCGGTTCCAGGCCGCCTGTCGCACGTTCTTCATTGCCCAGGAAATTTTGATCGACCACGCCAGCTACCCCACCCGCGACATCGCCCGCAATAGCCACCTTTTCCGGCCGTTGGGTTTGGGCTACTCGAACCTCGGCAGTTTGCTGATGTCGGGCGGCACGCCTTACGATTCCGACAAGGGGCGTGGCACCTGCGGAGCGATCACCGCTCTGCTGCACGGGGCGGCCAATCTCACCAGTTGCGAACTGGCCGAGGCAGTTGGCACATTTGACAGGTATGAACCGAATCACGAACCGTTCTTGCGAGTCATGCAGATGCATCGTGACGAGATCGAGCACATCAAGCCCGAGTGTCCCGAGTATCTGGTCTCCGCGGCCCGGAAGGCGTGGGACCAAGTGCTCGCAGCGGGCCGGGTCCACGGCTTCCGCAATGCCCAGGCGACGGTACTCGCTCCGACCGGCACGATCAGTTTCATGATGGATTGCGACACCACGGGTATCGAACCGGACATTGCACTGGTGAAGTACAAACAGCTTGCCGGCGGTGGGATGTTCAAAATGGTTAACCAGACCGTGCCGCTGGCCTTGAAAAATTTGGGCTACGACCAGCCGGAGATCGAATCGATTCTGGGTTACATCGATACCGAAGACACGATCGAAGGCGCCAGCGACCTGCAACCGGAGCACCTACCGGTGTTCGACTGTGCGTTCACACCGCGCAATGGTACGCGGTCGATCGCTTGGCAAGCGCACGTGACGATGATGGCGGCCGCCCAGCCGTTTTTGTCGGGGGCCATCAGCAAGACTGTCAACATGCCACGGGACACCACGCCCAAGGAAATCGCCCAGGCGTATATCGACGGTTGGAAGCTGGGGCTCAAGGCACTCGCCATTTACCGCGACGGCTCGAAAGAAAGCCAACCCTTGAACACCGCCACCGAGGCCAATCAGGCCAAGGACAAGGCGGCTGCGTTGGCCGGCAAGCCCCGCCGCGAGCGCCTGCCCGACACCCGGCAGTCGATCACCCATAAGTTCAGCATCAACGGCCACGAGGGTTATATCACCGTTGGTCTGTTCGAAGATGGTCGTCCCGGCGAGTTGTTTATCACAATGGCCAAGGAGGGCAGCACCATCGGCGGTTTGATGGACGCTTTTGGCACGAGTGTTTCGATGAGTCTGCAATACGGCGTGCCGCTGGAGGATTACGTCCGCAAGTTTTCGCACATGCGGTTCGAGCCCCAAGGCTACACCAAGAACCCGGACATCCGAATCGCCAAAAGCATCATCGACTACATCTTCCGCTGGCTGGGAATCAACTTCCTGCCCGGCTACAAGGAAGCCACGTTGGGTGTGGTGACTAAAGAGAGGTCGGAGGTCGGAGATCAGGGGTCAGGGGAGGATGAGCCGACTGAGACCAAGCCCGCCGACAAGATGTCGGGGGGCGGCGATCGAGGAGCAGGGAGCGGAGAGCAGAAATCGGGGAAGGAGACTGACATGGCAATCAGCAATCAGCAATCAGCGATCAGCGGTCAGCAAACGGCACTCAGCAATGGCAACGGTCATACCAATGGGCATACCAATGGTGTGAACGCAAAACTGTTGGAGCGTGCCGGGGCGAGGCTTGAAATTGACCCTGCGGACGGCGGCGACCGCAACGCACAATTTGCCGGCTTCCAGGCCGACGCCCCCGCTTGCGACAGCTGCGGCTCGATCACCGTACGCAGCGGGAACTGTTACCTCTGCTACAACTGTGCCACCAGTATGGGGTGTAGTTAGGAAAGGGGACAGGAGTGAGGATTCAGGGGTCAGGGATTAACGGTCTGTGCCGAACCACGAATTCCCTGTTCCGTGTCCTCCGAATCCTGACCCCTCGCATAATCGCTGCTCGTAGCAGGAGGCTTTCAGGGCGAAGAAGCCCGCGAGCAGCGTTTTTTTCAGCTGCGACGCGATGCGTCGCATGGTAGACATATTGATTTAGGTGACAACGGACGGGCATCGGGGCAATAGCTCCGGTGCCCTGTTTTAATTTCACGAAAAGAACAGCGAAGCGTCTGTGTTGAAAGTCAAGGAATAAACCATGGAATTACGAGTTCCTCATCTCTGTTCGGTAGTGGCCTTTGGATGCCACGGCGTTGCGTTACGGACGATCGTATTGAGGATTGTGAGTAGCTTACGCATGCAGGCC